>NZ_CP109131.1:4800000-5469818 GCF_035917995.1 Streptosporangium sp. NBC_01755
TTCACTTCGGTACCGGTGGCCGCCGTGCGCAGCGCGTCCGGCGCGTCGCCGACCAGACATACCGAGGTGACGAGCCGGTCGACCGGCGCTCCGGCGGCGATGAGCCGTTCTGCGGCGGTGAAGTCGTCCGGTACGTACATGGCCGAGCCGGCGATACGGATCTCCTGGTCCTGGATGGCCTCGATGGCGACCTCCAGCGGACCGTGGCCGACGCCAACGACGATCACGCTGCCGCCGCGTGACGACAGCGAGATCGCGACACCCAGCGAGCCCGCGGTCGCCACGCAGTCGAAGACCACGTCCGGCCGGCCGCCGAGAACGCCGGCGAGGCCGGCTTCGAGCGCCGGGTCGGCCGCGTCCAGGGCCGCCACCGCGCCCAGCCGGGTGGCCAGCGCCCGCTTGCCCGCGACCGGATCGGTGACCGCCACCGCACCGGCCCCCGCGTCGAGCGCCGCGAGCAGCACGCACTGCCCGATCGTGCCGCCGCCGAGCACGGCGACCGTGCACCCGTCGAGCCGCCCGCCGCGCCCGGCCGCCAGGCCGACCGCGTGCACCGCGGTGGCCAGCGGCTCGGTCATCGCCGCCGCACGCAGGGAGACGCCGGTGGGGACCGGTGCGAGCGCGGCGTACGGCACCGCGAAGTAGTCGGCGAACGCGCCGGGCCGGTGCGAGCCGATCCCGACCAGGTTGGCACACAGGTTCTCCCGGCCGCGCCGGCAGTAGAAGCATTGTCCGCAGTGCAGGCTCGGGCGCAGGTAGACGGCGTCGCCCACCGCGAGCCCGGCCGTGCCGGGGCCGGCCTCGGCCACCACGCCGGACGCCTCGTGGCCCGGCGCGATCGGGTAGGGCAGCCATGGATGCCCGCGCCGCAGCGTGTGCAGGTCCGAGCCGCAGATACCGGCGTAGGCCATGCGTACCAGAACCTCGCCCGCCTCTGGCCGGGGGATCGGCACTTCGCGCACCTCGACCAGTTCAGGCCCGTTGATCCACACCTGTCGCATGCTCAATGGTCACCGCTCCTTCCCGCGGTCGTGCCGAACAGATAACCGGCGATGCCGCACCGGCCGACGTCGAGCAGGTAGACCGACCCCCCGCCGCCGGCCGGGTCGACGTCGTCCGCGGCGGTGGTCACCGCGAGCAGGTCGAGGTCGCGGCCGGCGAAGGCGCACGAGGTGACGTTCCGGTCGGGCAGGTCGACCCGCCCGACCGGCGTGCCGTCGGCGCGCAGCCGTACCAGACAGCCGGCACCCCAGACAGCGAGCCACAGGTCGGCCTGCGCGTCCACGGTCAGGCCGTCGGGGATGCCATTGGAGATCCGAGCGATGACCTCGCGCGCCCCGACCCCGCCGCTGTGGGAGAACGCGGCGCGGGACACGGTTCCTTCGCCGCTGTCGACGAAGAACATCGTGTCGCCGGACGGGCTCCAGGCGATGCCGTTGCCGTGGCTGATCCCGGTCCAGTGCCGGACTGTCTCGCCGGTCGGGTCGATCGACCACAGTGCGGCGGCGCCCGGCTGCCCCGGACAGACCGTGCCGGCCCAGAGTCGGCCGTCCGGGCCCGCCTTCGCGTCGTTGAACCGTATCCCGGCGGGCCGGTCGGGGATCCGCGCCAGTACGGTGGCCGGTCCGCCCGGCCCGTCCGCACGGCGAAGAACCTGCCGGTCGACGGTGAGTACCAGACCGCCGCCGGTCTCGGCGGCGACCGCGCTGACCACCCCGGCCGCGACGGGCCGGTGTTCGTGCCCGCCCGGACGCAGCGTGTGCAGCTCGCCGCGTACCGCGTCGACCCAGCGTAGTTCCGCGGTGTCGGGCATCCACAGCGGACTCTCCGCCAGCGCACACCGGCTGTCGACGACCTGTACGGTGCGCGCGGGGAGGCGGGGCAGGCGGCCGAGGTTCATCGGCACTCCGGCGGCAGGCAGGCGATCACCCGGACCGTGCCCCGCAGGCGCAGCGGTCCGGCCGCGGCGGGCACCACCAGCGTCTGTCCGCGCGCGATGGGGGTTTTTCCGCCGTTCCAGACCAGTGTGCCTGCGCCGTCGGTGACGACGAGGACGGCGAAGCCGGCGACCGGCAGTGCCTGTTCCTCGGTGCACTCCGCCTGCCATGCGCGGAAGTAGGCGTCCGCGTCGGCGGGGAAGAGGCTGCGCAGCCGGCCGCCGGAGGACGACCGGAGGTCACGGGGCGCCGGTGTCAGCTCGCCGAGCCGGTCTGCATAGCCATTCAGGTCGAAGCAGGTCAGCGCGAGATCCCAGCCCAGTCCGAGCGTCGCCGCCGCCGGTCCCAGCCCGAACGCGTCGTGCTCGGCGAGCACCGAGAACGATGTCGGCTCCTGCAGCTCGGTCACCATTACCCCGGCGCCGATCGCGTGCGGCAGCCCGGCGGGTACGTAGAACACCTGGCCGCCGGTCACCGGGATCTCGTTCATCGCGGCGAGCATGGCGGTGCTGTCCTGGGCGGCGATCCAGCGCCGCAGTTCCTCGGTGCCGACCCGGTCACGCATGCCGAGCCAGACCCGGGCGCCGGGCGCGGCGGCCAGCACGATCCAGCCCTCGGTCTTGCCGAACCGGCTGCCCAGGTGGGCACGGGCGAAGTCGCGCGTCGGGTGGCAGTGCACCGGCAGCCGTTCGCCCGCGTCGAGCAGCTTGACCAGCAGCCCGCTTTCCGTGCCGTAGGCGGCGGCGAGCTCCTGCCCCAGCCAGGCCTGCGGGTCGGCTGCCACCAGGTCGCGCAGCGAGCCGCGGTCGGTGCGCGAGACCCCTGTGTCCGACGGGTACCCGGGCGGCAGGATGGCGGCGGGCAGGGCGGTCAGCGACCCGACCCAGTCCTCCGGGCCGGTCGGGCCGGCACCGCCGCCCCGGAACTCGGTGATCCGCTCGCCGCCTGAGTAGTAGACCGGTATCCGGTTGTCCGCCAGTCGCAGCGGGGCTGGTGTGGCGTTCATCGGCTGCCTCCCGCCGGGGGCGGATCGTCGAGGGGATAAAGCGGTCGCGGCGCGTGCCGGAACTCGAGGTAGTCGAGCCGGGGCGTGCTGGCGCCGGGCAGGTCGAGCAGGATCGCGCCGGCGTGGATGCCGCGGAACCCGGCCCGATACATGGTGGCCGAGCGGACCACGACGGTGTCCGCGTCGGCGGGTTCGAGCCCGGCATGCCGGTATCCGGCGGGATCGAAGGTCGGTGCCGGTCGCTCGGTCACCAGCACCACCAAGCCCTCGCCGGTGTCCACGGTCGCCCAGCGGCCCATGGAGACAGGCTGGCCGGTCATCGAGTCACCGGTCAGGATGACCGGTTCCGCGCCCAGCCGCCGTACGGTTCCGGTCAGCGGCGCCGGCGCGGACCACCGCGGGTCCAGGGTCGCGCCGACCACGGTGTCGACCGTGGCCCAGGGGCCTGCGGCGAAACACGCGGCCACCGCCGGCGCGTCCACCACCGTCGCGTACGCCCGCAGGCCCCGGCCGTGCTCCCGCAGTGCGGCGATCACGGCGGCGCTGTCGGCGGTGGCCCCCGCCGTGGGCGAGTCGGCGGACTGGACCAGCAGCACCGGCCCGAGTCCGGTACCCGGGCGGATCCGGCGGATGGCCTCGGTGACCGGTACCGGCTCGACCGCGAACCCGGCCCTGCCGTCCCACGCCTCGCCGGCGATCCGCTCGGCGACCGCTTCGGCCGCGGAATCGGCGCCCGGCGCTCCGTTGTGTGTGACCGTTACGCCGAACCCCAGCTCCGGCACGTCCAGCCAGGGCTGCACCGGGAACAGCGACACATCGAGGATCGGCCCGCCGGTCGCCGCGTCGGCGAGCGCGCGCAGCCGTGCCATCGGCGGGTCGGCCAGGGCCTGCGACTCGGCCGGCACCAGCATGGGCCGCTTGGCCACCACCGTACCCGGCCGCGGCCCGTCGGCCGCCGCGCGCAGCGCGAGGTCGGCGGCGCGCCGCCCGGTGTCGCCCTGGTCCACGTGCGGGTAGGTGTGGAAGCCGATCAGCGCGGTGGCGGTGCGCACGATCCGCCGCGTCACGTTGGCGTGCAGGTCGTGTGTCACGATCAGTGGCACGCCGGGAGCGAGCACCGCGCGCGCGGCTTCGACCAGCACGGCGTCGGCGTCGGCCGCGCCGTCGGCGACCAGCGCGCCGTGCAGGCAGAGCACCAGCGCGTCGACCGGTCCGGCGGCGACCAGGCCGTCGGACAGCAGGCCCCGCAGGGTGGCGAAGGCGCGGCTGTCGAGGACGCCGCCGGACATCGCCCAGGCACGCATGATCGGCACTGGCCGTGCTCCTGCCTCCTCGATCCGCTCGACCGCACCGGCGAACTCCGTGTTGGTGCCGGCGGACCGGGCCTTGGCCTCGGCACCGAGCCAGAGCCCCTGCGCCCGGAAGTCGTCCATGGCGGACGGTTGCGGGGAGAAGGTGTTGGTCTCCTGGATGAGACTCGCGACGGCGATCCGGGCCGGCATCAGTGCATCACCCAGCCACCGTCGACGACCAGCAGTTGCCCGGTCACGAACGACGCGTCGTCGCTCAGCAGGAAGCTCGCCGCCGCCGCCACGTCCGCGGGTTCGCCGCGCCGGCTCAGCGACTGTACCGCCGACATGGCCGCGGCGAGCTCGGTCTCATCGCCGTACACCGACTCCGCCGGGGTACGGATCGCACCAGGCGCGATGGCGTTGAACCGCACGCCGTCCGGACCGGCCTCCCGGGCCAGCGCCCGGGTCAGCCCGACCAGAGCGGCCTTCGAGGTCACGTAGTGCAGGTTCCCGGTCCGGCCGAGCAACGGCGTGACCGACGACATCACCACCACCGCACCGTGGCCGCCGGCGACCAGGTCGGGATAGGCCGCCTGGACGCAGAGGAAGGCGCCGGTGACATTGACCGCGAGCACCCGCGACCAGTCCTCGGCGGTGAGCCGTCGCCAGTCGCCCTGCGCGGCCACCGACGTCGCCGCGTTGCACACCAGCGCCGATACCGGCCCGAACCGGTCGCGTGCCGTGCTCATCAGTTCCGCGACCTGGTCCGGGTCGGACACGTCGGCGGGAATCGCGGTGGCCCGATCGGTACCGATCTGCCGGACCAGCGCCTCGGCGGTGGCCTCCTCGCCGGCTGCCGGGTGGTAGTTCACCGCGACCGCCGCGCCGTCGGCCGCCAGCCGCTGCGCGATCCGCTGCCCAATGCCGCCCGCCGCCCCGGTCACCACGGCCACCCGGCCGGCCAATGGCCGTGCCGACATCAGAACCTCGGGAACTTCGCGCGGAACCCGGGCTGCGCGGCGTCGGCGAACTCGCTGCCCTCACCGTTCCTGCGGTGGTAGTCCGCGTAGAACCGCAGCTTGTCCTGGTCGATCTCGACGCCGAGCCCGGGTCCGGTCGGCACCTGGATCCGCCCGTTCCGGAAGGTGAACGGCGCGGTGATGATGTCGTCGGCCTGCTCCGGCAGGTGGGAGTCGACGGCGTGACTGACCATCGTCTCCGCGGCCGCCACATGCAGCACCGCCGCGGTGGAGATGCCCAGCTCGCGGTCGCTGTGCATGCTCAGCCCGAGGTTGAACGTCTCGCACACCTTCGCCAGTTGCAGCACCGAGCTGGGGCCGCCCCAGAAGTGGACGTCGCCGAGGATCACGTCGACCGCGCGCAGCCGTACCGACAGCGGGATCTGCTCGAACGTGACGCAGCACATGTTGGTGGCCAACGGCACCGGGGTGCGCTCCCGGACCAGCGACATTCCCTCGATCCCCCAGGTCGGATCCTCGCAGAACTCCAGGCCGTAGTCGGCCAGTTCGTTGAGCACCCGGATGCTGGTCTCCACCGACCACACCGCGTTGGGATCGATCCGCAGGTACCGCAGCCGCGAACCGAGCCGCTCCCGCATCATCCGGACCGACGCGATCTCCTGCTCCGGCGGCAGGACCCCGTTCTTGAACTTGATGTCGGAGAAACCGTATGTGTCGAACAGCTCTTCGGCATGGTCGGCGGCGTCCTCGGGACGGTCGCCGTTACCGATCTCGCCCGCGGAGGCGTAGCGGTAGAAGACATATGCGGCGAACTCCACCTGTTCGGTTTCGATGCCGCCCCACAGATCCCCGCAGCGCTTGCCCAGCGCCTTGCCGACCAGGTCCCAGCAGGCCATCTCCACGGCGGCACCGGCCAGCTTCGCGGCGCCGACCAGCGCCAACTGCTCGCTGGTCATCCGGAAGACGCTGAAGCGGCGGGTGATCCGCCACACCTCCATCGGATCGACTCCGATGTAGAGGTCGCGGTGCAGCATGAGGGCGCGCACGATCTCATCGCCACCCCGGGTCTCGCCGACGCCGATCAGTCCCTCGTCGGTGATCAGTTCGACGATGGTACGGGTGGTGGACACCTCTACACCAAAGGACCAGCGCAGCGGCCGGCGCAGCGGCACCGTCACCGGGGTCGCACGAATGTCAACGATCTTCAAGAGACGTTCCCTTCTGGTCGGGCGCCGGCGAGTACCGCGCGAACCGCGGCAAGGGTGGCGTCGACATGGCTGTCCTCGTGCGCGGCGGACACGAACCAGGTGCCTCGGGGCAGCACCCGCACCCCGTGGCGCAGCAGCGCCGCCGCGAAGTCGGCGTACCGCGCGGTGTCGGCCTGCTGCGCCTCGCGGTAGTCGCGCGGGTGCACCGTGCCGAACCGCACGTGGAACACGGCCGGATAGCCGACGATCCGGGCGTCCACCCCCGCTGCCGCGAACTCCTCGCGCAGCCCCGCCATCAACCGGGTGCCGACCTGGTCGATCCGCCGGTAGGGGGCGCCGTCCCGGATCTGGGTCAGGGTGGCGAGCGTGGCGGCCATCGCGATGGACTGGGTGTTGTAGGTGCCGCCGTGCAGCACCTGCCGGTCGGCGACCAGGTTCATGTACCGCCGCCGGCCCACCAGCGCGGCCACCGGGAACCCGCTGGCCAGCGCCTTACCGAGGACGGTCAGGTCGGGCAGCACGCCGAACCGCTGCTGCGCGCCGCCCGGGGCGACCCGGAAACCGGTGATCACCTCGTCGAAGACGAGCACGGTCCCGGCGGCGTCACAGGCCTCGCGGACCGCTTCGAGATATCCCGGCGCCGGAACGATACCGGCGCTGTTGAACATGACCGGCTCCATGATGACGGCGGCCACGTCGCCTGAGCCGAGCCGGTCGCGTAGGGCCTCGGTGTCGTTCCAGGGCAGTACGGATATGTTCCGGTCGGGTATCTGGCCCGCAGAGCCGGGGAGCGGCACCGGTGCCTCGCGCGGGCCGGCCTCGGAGAGGTCCGGCGCCACGCTCCACAGGACGTTGTCGAACCAGCCGTGATAGTGGCCCTCGAACTTGACCACCGTCGACCGCCCGGTGGCCGCCCGCGCCACCCGCAGCGCGACCTGTACCGCCTCGCTGCCGGAGACGGAGAAGCGAACCAGCTCCGCGGAGGGCACCAGTTCGACCAGCAACCGCGCGGCGGCGTACTCCAGTTCGGTCTGCCCGGCGACGAGGATGCTGCGGTCGAGCTGCGCCCGCGCGGCCTCGACGACGGCCGGTGGCCGGTGGCCGAGCAGCATCGGTCCCATGCCGAGGAAGTAGTCGATCAACTGGTTGCCGTCGACATCGGTCAGGATCGGGCCGTCCGCCGACGCGAAGACCAGCGGATGGGGGCGTATTCCGAGCCGGAAGGCGCTGTTCACCCCACCCGCGACCACCGCCGAGGCGTGTTCGATCTGTGCGCGTGACACGTCGAATTCCATCAGTCGCTCTCCTTCACCAGATCGTCCATCCGCCGTCGACCACCAGGCTCTGCCCGGTGACGAACGAGGAGGAGGGCGCCGCGAGGAACAGGACGGCCGAACGCAGTTCCCGGTCGGTCCCCAGCCGGCGCATCGGGGTGCCGTCGGACAACGCCGCGATCACCTCGGGTCGTAACGCGTCGTCGTTGGCCGGGCTGGGGAACATGCCGGGGCACAGCGCGTTGACCGTCACCCCGGTCGGCCCGACCTGGGCGGCGAGGAACCTGGTCATCCCGATGACGGCGTGCTTGCTGGCGAAGTAGGACGCGATGTCCAGGCCGAGGCCCGGATAGCGGCCGGCATCGCCGGCGACCAGCCCGTACACCGAGGCGACGTTGATCACCCGGCCCCAGCCGCGCTCGATCATGCCGGGTACGAAACGCTGACAGAGCCAGAACGGCGCCTCCACATTGAGTGTCATGATCCGTCGCCACTCCGCGGAGTCGACCTCCTGCCAGGGGGTCCGGTGTGCCAGTCCGGCGTTGTTGACCAGCACGTCGATCTCGCCGGCCGCGGCGACCAGCGCGTCCACGTCGGCGGGGACCGTCACGTCGGCCCGGACCGGCCGGACGTCACCGCGCTCGGCCAGCTCGGCGGCGGTCCGCTCCAGCGGTTCCAGGCGGCGCCCGCAGATGACCACGTCGGCACCCGCGTCCACGAACGCCTCGGTCATCTGCCGGCCGAGCCCGTCCCCGCCACCGGTGACCAGTACCCGGCGGCCGGTCAGGTCGAAGTCGTCCATGTCACTTCCCCATCCTGCTGGTGGAATCGTCGACGTCCTCCAGGCCGGCCATCAGGTGCAGCAGCCTGGTGTGGGTTATCCGGTGGACCGAGTCGTCGTACACCACCCGGCCCAGCCGCAGCACCACCACCCGGTCCGCGACGGCGAAGACGGTGCGGATGTCGTGGCTGATCAGGATCACACCGGCGCCGTTCTCCGCGGCCTGCCGGGTGATGCGCAGCACGTTGCGGGTCTGCGCGACACCCAGCGCCGCGGTGGGCTCGTCGAGGATGACCAGCTTGACGTCTTCCTTCATGGCACGGGCGATCGCGACCGACTGGCGCTGGCCGCCGGACAGCCGCCCCACCGACCGGTTCATGTCGGTCAGCGTGATGCCCAGCGATGCCAGCCGCGTCCTCGTGCGGGCGACGGCGGCGGCGTCGTCGCGTACCGGGATCAGCCCGAACATCCGGCGCCGTGGTTCGTCGCCCAGGATCAGGTTGTGGGCCACCCCGAGATTCGGGCAGACCGCCAGATCCTGGTGCACCGTCTCGATGCCGGCCCGCCGGGCGTCGATCGGGCCGCCGAACTCGACCGGCCGGCCGTCCAGTTCGATGCGGCCGGCGTCCGGCTTGTAGACGCCCGAGATCAGTTTGATCAGCGTCGACTTGCCGGCGCCGTTGTCACCGACGACGCAGACGACCTCGCCGCCGCGCACCGAGAACGTGCCGTCGCGCAGTGCGAAGACCGGTCCGAACCGGCGGGACAGGCCGGTCGCGGTGAGCACCACGTCGCCCGGCTCGCGGGTTCGTTGCACACCCAGGCCGTACTCGTCGTCGGAGTCGGTGGGTGGCGACACGCCTGCCGCCACCGGTTCGCCCGCCTCGGGGGGCGCGTCGTCGCGCGCCGATCGCGCCCGCCGGTGCTCGGCGATCTGGTCGGCGCCGAGGGCCAGCAGCAGCACCAGACCCTTGCTGATCTGCTGCCACCAGTCCGCCAGCCCTGCGAAGATCAGACCGGAACTGAGGATGCCGATGGTGGCGACGCCGACGAAAACGCCGGCCGGGTGCCCGCTGCCGCCGGCGAACCCGACTCCGCCGAGGATGACGGCGGTGAGCACGTCCAGCTCGAAGGCGGTGCCGATCTGCGGGGTGCCGCTGCCCAGCCGGGCGGTGGTCAGCAGCGCGACCACGCCCATCAACAGGCCGTTGAGCACGTACAGCCGGACGATCACCCAGTCGACGTCGATCCCGGTCAGCCTGGCCGCCTGCTGGTTGCCGCCGATGGCGAACAGCCGCAGACCGGTGGCCGCGCGCAGCAGCCAGAAGCCGCCGGCCACGAAGACGACCGTGGCGATGATGACCGGCAGTGGCACGTTGTCGATCCGGGCACGGCCGAGGAAGATGAAGGCGTCGGAGAAGCCGAACACCGACTTGCCCTCACTGACCAGGTAGGCCAGGCCCTTGAAGACCGCCATGGTGCCCAGCGTGACGATGAGCGGTGAGATCTTCATGTACTTCACGAGGATCCCGTTGGTCAGGCCGAGAATCAGCCCGGCGACCAACCCGGCGAGCACCGCGACCCAGACGCTGCCCTGGTCCTGGGCGAAGTACGCGATGATCACCGAGATGAGCGCGTACTGGCCGCCGATCGACAGGTCGACATTCCCTGAGACGACCAGGAACATCGCGCCGACCGCCGCGATCGCGATCGCCGAGATGTTCATCAGAATGGCGAGACCGTTGGAGACCGTGAAGAAGTTGTCGTAGGCGAACCCGAAGTAGGCCACCAGGACGACGCAGAGCAGGGCCAGCCCGGTACGCCGGCTGGGCTCGCCGGGAACCAGGTAACGGCGGTTCACCAGCACGGAACTGATCGACACAGCAACCCCTCAGGCGGCGGTTCAGGCGGCGTAGTTGATGAACTGGTCACGTTCCTGGTAGCGGATGGAGCCCAGCAGGGTGAAGTAGGTGCCGGCGTTCTGCCAGGTCTCGGCCACCGCTTTCATGTCGGCCCGGTACTTGTCGATGGTCTCGGCCGAGTTGAGCTCGATGGCGTTGAACTGCATGACCTGGGGGATCGGCTTACCCTCCAGCCAGTCCGCCGCGAACTGTCCCCAGGCGTAGCCCATCAGCGGGTAAGCGAAGGCGAAGCTGGCCTTGTACGCTCCGCTCTTGCGGACCTCGGCCAGTGCCTGCTCGTCGCCGTCGATCCCGGACAGGTACATCTCCGGCCGGTCCTTGCCCGCGGCCTGCAGCGCCGACAGCGCGCCCAGGCAGAACGTGTCGCCGCCCAGGATGACGTTGACGTCGGGGTGGGCCTGCAGGATGGTGTTCATCGCCTTGAAGCCACCATCCTGCGTGAGAGCCGGCGGCTGGACGTCGGCGATGATCTTCACGCCCGGTCCGGCGGTCTTCAGACCGTCCAGCACGCCCTGGTGCCGGGCCTTGAGCACTTCGATGGTGTCGATGTTGAAGTAGACGGCATTGGCCTTGCCGCCCAGCTTCTCGGTGATGTATTTGGCGGCTGCCAGCCCCTGGGTGTTTCCGACCTTGTACTGGTCGGCGACGGCCTGTGAGGTGCTCGGCGGAGTCACCAGCGACATCACGGCGGCGCCCGCCTCGATCGCGCGCCTCATCAGCGGAGCCTGGGCGTTGGCGTCCAGTGGCTGGATGCACAGCGCGCCGATGCCGCGCTGCAGGAAGGTCTCGATCTGCTCGACGTTCTTGGCCGAGTCGTCGTTGGCGATCGCCGTCACGAACTCCAGCCCGCGCGCCGTGGCGGCCAGCTCGATGGATCGGGTGATCTGCAGGAAGAACTCGGCATCGGAGGTGTTGGCCCAAGCGATCCGCTTCGGGATCGAGGGTTTCTCTCCCGCCGGAGCGCCGAACTGGAAGGGCGCCAGCTTCTTCTTCTCGGTGATGCCGTTGCCGATCGCCTTCTGGGTGGCACCCGACCCAGCGCTCTGCTTCGAGCCGGAGCCCGACCCGCTGTCGACCGAACACGCGCTGAGCAGCGGCGCACCGACAGTGAGCCCGGCTCCGGTAATGACGCTGAGGCGCAGTAGATCGCGCCGGTTGAACTGCCCTGGGCCCTTCGATGCGTCAGGCATTGCCACCTCTTAGGGTTAGTCCGCTATGCGGACTGTCTTTCTGCTATGCGGACCAAGCTAGGAATGTCGCAACTCTGTGTCAATCACTCAACGGATCGTGATCTCCGACTGGTATCGAGTTGTGACCGGGCAGGTTACGGAAGGCTCCCCGAGGTCAGCCCGGCGGCCACCGCGGACTCCCAGGCCGGGTCACGTTCCAGCGGGTAGAGCGGCGCCGGGCGTGACCGGTAGTCGAGCTGGTCGAGCGCGGCCGGGCAGTAGCCCGGAGTGCGGACGTAGACGGTCTGCGCGGCGTAACCGGCGAACGCGGCCTTCCAGGCGATGGCCCCCTTGGCGACGATCACGCGGGCGCTGCGCGGTGCGAGGTCCAGCGCGCGCAGATGATCGTCATCGAACGGGACCACCCGGTTCTCGGTCAGGACGATCGCGCCGATCGGCGCCTCGATCACCGCCACCCGGCCCATCTCCACCCGCTGGCCGCGCATGTACGAGCCGGTGCGCAGGTACGACACGGAGCCGAAGCGGCGGACCGGCCCGGACGCGCGGAACGGCGGTCCCATCGCCGGGTCGCTGTGGCCGCCCACCCACAGCTCCATCCGGTCGGCGGACCCCGCGTGTGCGGCGGAGACCGAGACCGGATCCCAGATGACCGCGACGACGCCCGACACCCCGGCCCGGGTCAACGCGTGGAGCAGCGCCGTACCGTCGCCCGGTGAGCCGCCGCCCACGTTGTCCGCCACGTCGACGAGTACGGTGGGCCCCCGGACGCCGGCCACCGCGGCCACCGCGTCGGCCGGGCCGACCAGCGGAGCGGAGAACGCGTCGCGCTCCCGCCACACGTGGGCGGCCAGTTCCCGGGCGCGCGGCACCGCGTGCGTCTCCGCCGCGAGATACACCGCGAACCCGAGCCGGCCGCTCTCGGCGTAGGCGAACCCGGGAAGCGCGCTGGCGGCCCAGACACCGGGCTCGGCGCGTAACTGCTCGGCCGCGGCGAGGATGGACCGCATCGGTTCGGCCACATCCTCCTGGGCCGGGGGCACGGTGAGCAGCGGAAGCCTCTCCAGGTGCCGGGCCGGGCGGCGTCCCGTCCGCGACGCGCGCAGCAGGCGCAGCACCGCCTCCATCGCCTCCGCGCCGCGTTCGGCCATGTCGACGTGCGGATAGGTGCGGTAGCCGACCAGGATGTCGGTGACCTCGGGCAGGGTCGCGCCGACGTTGGCGTGGTAGTCCAGCGTGGCGCCGATCGGGATGTCGCCGACGACGGCACGCAGCGCCGTGACGATCTCCGCCTCGGGGTCCGGATGGCCGTCGACCACCATCGCGCCGTGCAGCGACAGCACCAGACCGTCGAGTGGAAGCCGCGCCCGGGTGATGGCGACCAGCCGGCGCAGCATCGACTCGAACGCCTGCGACCGCACCGTGCCGGAGGGCAGAGCGGCGCCGAAGAACAGCCCCACCGGGTACGCCGACCGCTGCCGGGCGGCGTCGATGGCCCCACCCGGCTCGGTGCCCGTACCGCGCAGCGAGGCCACCAGCTCCGGCCCCTCGAAGAACTGGTACCGGCGGAAGTCCGCCAGTGTGGTGGGCTCGACCGCGAAGGTGTTCGTCTCCTGCCAGATTCCGCCCAGCCCGATCCGCACCGTCATCACTTTGCCCTTCCGATCACCCTGATGTACGATAAGCGAAATCTAATTCCGTATAACGTACTTATCAATGAGCGGGCGGCTGCCCGGAAGGAGCGAGTAGGTACCGGTGAGTAGCGAACGGCGGTCCGACGAGGTGGGAGTCCTCGTCAAGGCACTCGACATCCTCGACCGGATGGCGACCAGCGCACCCTGCACCGTGGCACATCTCTGCCAGCACACCGGGATCACCAAGCCCGCGGCGTACCGGATACTCAAAACCCTCGATCAGCGCGGATACGTGGTGCGCGACGAGGTGCGCCGGGAGTACTCGCTCGGCCCCGCGCTCTACGGCCTGAGCCGGGCGGCGCGGAACTCCACCGACCTGGTCCGGCTGATCCGCCCGGCCATGCAGTCGCTCAACGAGGAGTTCGGCGAGACCGTCAACCTCGGTGTGGTCAGTCACGGCCAGGTCGTCTACCTCGACGCGGTGGAGAGCGTGCAGCGGCTGCGCACGACGGTGCAGATCGCGCTGCGCGACAGGGTGCACACCACCGCGCTGGGCAAGGCGGTCCTCGCCGCGCTCCCCGAAGAGGAGGCCCGCGAGCAGCTCGCCGAGGCCGACTGGTCGCAGCTCACCTCCAACGCCGCCGGTTCGGCCGACGAGTTGCTGGAGAGCCTCGCGGCCTTCCGCCGGCTCGGCTACGCCGTCGACGACGAGGAGAACGAGGTGGGCTCCCGCTGTGTGGCCGCGTCCATCCTGGACGGCGAGGGCCGGCCGGTCGCCGCGATAAGCGTCTCCGCGCCCACCTCGCGGATGACCGGCGAGACCCTGGCCGCGGTGGGGCAGCGCCTGGCCGACGTATGTGTGGAGCTCGGCAACGCGCTCACGTGATCCCTGGAAGGGGAGTCCCGATGGCTTTCGACCTGTGGCTGCACGGGGCCACCGTGCTGGACGGCGCCGGCGCGCCGGCGCGCCGGCTCGACATTGGGGTGACCTCGGACCAGATCACTTACCTGGAGGCACCGGAAGCCTCCGCGGCGAACGGCACGACGGCAGTCGAGACGGTCGACCTGACCGGGCTCACCCTCGCTCCCGGTTTCATCGACATCCACACCCATTCGGACGTCAGCCTGCTGCTCGACCCGCGCGGCGAGAGCAAGGCCCTGCAGGGCGTGACCACCGAGGTGGTCGGCAACTGCGGGTACTCGGCGTTCCCGGTGCGTCCGGCCCGTCACCACCTGCTGACCGACCACCTCGCCCGCCTGGGTGACGGCCCCGCCCAGGTCACCTGGACCGACTTCGACGGGTACGCCGAGGCCCTGGCCGACGTGCGACCGGCCATCAACGTCGCCGCCCTCGCCGGGCACGGCGCGCTGCGGATCGCCGCGATGGACGACCCGTACGGGACGGCCACCGCCGACGACGTCGCGCGCATGCGGCACCTGCTCGACGAGGCGCTCGCGGCCGGCGCGTTCGGTCTGTCCACCGGGCTCACCCACACGCCGTCCTCGCTCGGCGACCCCGGCGAGGTGGCCGCGCTGGTCGAGATCTGCGCCAGGCACGACGCCGTCTACGCCACCCACGCCCGGGCCTCGGCGGGCCGGGAGCTGGAGGCCGTCGACGAGGCCGTCGACACCGCCAGGCGCACCGGGGGGCGACTGCAGTTCTCTCACCTCGCGCTGAACGATCCCGCCTACTGGGGCCGTGCCGCCGATGCGCTCGCCCGCTTCGACGCCGCCGAGGCACAGGGCCTCGACGTGGCCTTCGACGTCTACCCCTACGACGCCTCGTCCTCGGCGCTGGTGCAGTACCTTCCCGAGTGGGTACAGCGGGACGGCAGTGCGGGACTGCGCCGGCGCTCCGGCGACGTCGCATGGCGGCAGCGCGCGCTTTGCGACATTCGCACTGGCTTCTTCGGCGGGATTCCCTGGCACTGGGACCGGGTTGTGATCACCGCCGCCGGGCCGCACGACGACCTGCCCGGCAGCTCGATCGCCGAGATCGCCCGGCGTCGGAGGCGGCCGCCCGAGGAGGTCTTACTCGACCTGTGCGTCGAGTTGGGCAGCGCGGCTCAGGTGGTGCTGCACTACCGCACCGAGACCGACATGACCGCGTTCCTCGCCCACCCCCTTTCGATCGTGGGCTCGGACGGCAACGCGCTGCCGTTGCACGCCGGCGCCGATCAGCCGCACCCGCGCGCCTACGGCACAAATGCCCGGGTACTGGGGCGCTACGTCCGCGAACTCGGCGTGCTGGCCCTGCCCGACGCGGTACACAAGATGTCCGCCGCCCCGGCGGCCCGGCTCGGCCTGCGCGATCGCGGGCAGATCCGCCCGGGGTTCGTCGCCGACCTGGTCGCCTTCGACCCGGCCGTGGTCGCTGATCGGGCCACCTTCGAACGGCCCCGGCAGGCGCCGGTCGGGATCGCGCTGACCGTGGTCGGCGGGCAGATCGTCGTACGGGACGGCGTGCTCCGCACCGCCCGCCCGGGAAAGGTGCTGCGCCATGCCGGGTGAGCCGACGGTCAGGCCGGCGAAAGGGCTGCCCGACGTCGCCGACCCGCGCGGAGCCCGGCTCTTCGACGGCACGTTCCCGCTGCCCACCGCCGTACTGCTCCGGGACGAACTAGAGCACAACGTCGCCACGATGGCCGCCTACTGCGCGGCCCACGACGTGCTGCTGGCCCCGCACGGCAAGACGACGATGTGCCCGCAGATCATCGAACGGCAACTCGCCGCCGGGGCGTGGGCGATCAGCGTGGCGACGGCGTGGCAGGCCCGGACGGTAGCCGACATGGGCGTGCGCCGCCTGTTGCTGGCCAACCCCGTCGTCGACCCCGGCTCGCTCCGGCTCCTCAACGGCGTGCTGGCCGGCTACGACGACCTCGAACTCTACTGCTACGCCGATTCGCCGACCGCGCTGCGCGCTCTGGAAACCGGCATCGACGCGAGCCTGCGCGGCCGGGTGGGGGTTCTCGTCGAGCTCGGGGTGACCGGCGGACGGACCGGTCTGCGCGACGACCGCGACGTGCTCGCCCTGGCGGCCAGGACCGCGGGCGGCCCGATGGGGCTGGCCGGATTCTCCGCTTTCGAGGGCATCCTGCACGGGGCCGACCTGGCCGGCACCCTGGCGTTGGTCGACCGGCTCCTCGACCGGTTGTCCGGCGTGGCGCGCACCGCGTACGCGGACGGGCTACTCGGCGCGGGACCACCACCGATCGTCACGGTGGGCGGCAGCGCCTACTTCGACCGGGTGGTACGGCGACTGCCGACGGCCCTTGCCGGCACGCCGTACCGGACCGTCCTGCGCAGCGGGTGCTACGTCACCCATGACGCCGGTGGCTACGACGCGATCTCGCCGTTCGGCGCCCGGCCACGCGCCCCGTACCGGCTCCGCGAAGCGCTGCGGATCTGGGCGCCGGTGCTGTCACGCCCCGAGCCGACGCTGGCGCTCGCCGGGCTGGGCCGACGGGACGCCTCCGCCGACGACGGACTGCCGGTGCCCCGCATGGTGCGCGACCGCACCGGCCGGACCACCCGGCTCAACGGCGAGGTACAGGTGACCGCCGTCAACGACCAGCACGCGTATCTCGCCATACTGGCGGACCGGCCGCTCGCGGTGGGTGACCTGATCGCATTCGGCATCTCCCACCCGTGCACGACGTTCGACAAGTGGCGGGTCATCCCGGTCATCGACGCCGACTGCACGGTGACCGAACTGGCGTACACCCGGTTCTGATCATTGAAGAACCGCGGACCATCTCCGCCGGGGCCCGGCGATCGGGCCTGACAGTGGGCGGTCAGGGTTCCTTGGCCTCGTTGAAGGTCATGGCCATGTGGGAGACCGTGGCCGTGGCCAGGGCTCGTCTGGGCAGGCCGAGTTCGCTCAGTTCCCTGGCGATCGGGTGGTTGCCCAGCCGGATCAGGGCGCCGCCGGGGCGGGTGCGGATGCCGCGGGGGGACATCGACCAGGGGATGCGGCGGGTGACGCCGTCCAGGTGGCTGTAGGCGTCGAGGGCGGTCATCATGCCGGTGCCCGGCACCGGCAGGCCGGGTTTGATCAACAGGTCCAGCACCAGCCGCCCGTCCTGGCGCAGGATGCACCGCTTGTAGGGGGAGGACGTGCGCAGGTCGATGTCGGCCAGTTCCTTGGGAAAACCCCAGATCGTGCGGCCTGCCTCCAGGGTGAAGCCCTGGTCGACCGGGAGCCAGTGGATGAACGCCCCGGCGCCGGTCCTGCGTAGCTCGGACAGGTTCGCGCGCAGGCCCCCGCCGGGGGCGTGGTCCGCGCCGGGTGGCCGGGCCAGGAAGGCGATGCCGAACTCGTGGTAGGGGTCCAGATCACCGTCGAGGTAGTCGGCGAACATCAGCGTGCACAGGGCCTTGCCGGGCAGCACCTCGGCGACGTCGAGGTGGGAGTAGGCGATCACGGCCCGTGCGGCGTCCGCCCGGACCAGGTAGGAAGCGCCGCAAACCATGGCGTCTCGGACGCGGACCGGCATGGTGATCTCGCGTCCCTGAATCAGATGGCGTGCCATGCCTCCAGTACACCAACCTCCAGGCCGGACGTCACCGGTCCGGCCGCCCATTCCTCCAGTTGCTCGACGAACGCACCCGCGTGGTCCGGCCAGTTGTGATGGGCCAGGGCCTCGGCGTGGCCGCGCCCGCCCATCTCCACCGCCCCGGTGGGATCGTCCCGCAGCGCCAGCACCGCGCGTACCGCCGCCCCGACGTCCCCGAAGGGGACGACGACCCCGCAGCCGGTCCGCTCGACCAGGGAGGCGGCGGCGGGCAGGGGTACGGTGACCACGGGGACGCCCCGGGACATGTAGTCGATGATCTTGGCCGGCACGGATCGATCGTCGGGCACCTCGTGCGGGAACGACAGCCCGGCGATCGCCCTCTCGGCCATCCGCAGCGCGTGCCGGTTGGGCACGTAGCCGTACCAGTCGAGCAGGCCCTCCCGCTGCGCGTCCCGGAGCAGCGGCCTGACCCCGGCGTCGGCGGCGCCGATCAGGTCGAGCCTGATCCCGTGGGGGAGCAGCCGCCTGGCCGTCTCGACCAGCTCGGCCACGCCACCTGCTTCGGAGAGGTGACCGATGTGGACCACCCGGTCGCGGCCGGGCCGCGCAGGCGGGCTCTCGGGTACGCAGGCGGTGTTGGGGACGACCGGGTGGGGAAGGGAGAACCGGTCCCGGTAGGAGTCGTCGGCCAGGATCAGGTGCAGGCGGTGTTCCGCGCGGGCCTCGGTCCGGCGTACCAGCGCGGGCAGGCCCCGGCGCGCAGGTGTGGCGCCGGCTTCACCGCGTACGTCCCAGACGGTGGTGGGGCGGTGCCTGGGCAGGCGGGAGAGCAGCTCCGTGTCGTACACGACCAGCAGGTCGGCGCCCTCGACCCCGCGCCTGAGAGCTCCTCTGGCGGCCTTCAGCGCGCGCCCGCGATGGTTGCCGATCGCCCTGGGCACGTCGATCGCGCGGATCCGCGGATCCGGGGTTACGTTGCAGTCGGTGAAGGGAGCGACGTAGGTGATGTCGTGCCCGGCGTCGAGAAGCGCCCGGACCTGCCGATGCATGATCCGGGCGTCTTCTGGATGATGAACGATTGTCGCGACGCATACCCGCATATGCCGATGCTGGGCGTCTGTTCCGTCATCACCGGAGGTGTTGCGTTAATTACCGGGGAACTGCCGCTGAACTCTCCTTGGCGGCGGGTGCGGCCTCGGTGGTGGGCACGGCCTTGGCGGCGTGTGCCGGGGACGGCCGCCGGTAGAGCCATACCAGCCTGGGTTCGAGCAGCCACTTGAAGAGTTTGCGGGTCTCCGGCAGGCAGAGCACGATGGCCAGGGCCAGCGAACTCGACGCGATCGCCGCCACGCCCAGCGGGCCGTACAGCCAGGGGAAGCTCAGCCAGCCCTGGTCCTTGGCGATGACCACCACGACGCCGTGGAGCAGGTAGGCGTACAGGGTGCGGGTGCCGAGGTCGGAGAACCAGGTTTCGCGGCGGGGCACCAGCGCGAGCACCGCGGCCGTCATGATCAGCGCCGCGACCAGCACGGCGGCGCGCACGCCGAAGCCCGTCCACCAGGACATGTCCATGGCCTTGAAGCTGTAGCGGAAGTAGATCGGGTCGCGCGGGACGTGGGGAGCGATGAGGATCGCCACCCCGGCGGCTCCGACGAGGACGACAGCTGAGGTGATCTTGACCCAGGTGGGCTTGAGCAGGTCGAAGTGCTCGGGCTTGAGCAGCAGGCCGAACACGTAGAACGGCAGCAGGCCGAAGAATCGGTCGATGCTGAAGTCCCCGGAGATCTCGGAGAAGCCCGCCGCCATGTAGATGACCACCGCGACCAGCAGCGGTTGCCGCATCCGGGTCCAGATGGGCGTGGAGATCCGCCAGAGGACCAGGGCCACCAGATACCAGTTCAGCCAGGCCGGATCAATTATCGTCAGCGTCCACTTCTGGCCAAGCCCGTAGCGGAGCAGCGCGTAGCCGATCTCCACGACCACGTACGGGATCAGCAGTGTGTCGACCAGCTTGTTGATCTTCGCGTTGGAGTGCCAGAAGTTGCGGCCCAGGTAGCCGCTGATCAGCACGAACGCCGGCATGTGGAACATGTAGACGAACAGGTATGCCGCGCTCGCCGAGTCCGCCTTCAGGGTGGGAACCAGCGAGTGGCCCACCACCACCAGGGCGATCAGGACGAACTTCACATTGTCGAGATACGGCTCGCGCTTCTTCTTGGCGGGGGAAGCGGGGGGCTCCTCCTCGACGCGCGACTCGCGCTCCAGCTCCGCCCGCAGCTCCTGCTCGGCCTGCGGGCCCTGGTTCCAGAACGAGGGCTCGCTCTCCCGGTGGTTGTTCTCCCAGTAGGAGAAGGGGCGCTCTCCGCCCGCGGGCGGCGCCTGCCGGGGGGGTGCGACGGTCTGCGGGGGCCCGGCGCCCGGGAACATCCCGGGACTCGCGGGCTGTCCGGGAGCCGGGGACTGTCCGGGAGCCAGGGGCTGTCCGGGAGCCAGGGGCTGTCCGGGAGCCAGGGGCTGTCCGGGAGCCAGGGGCTGTCCGGGGCCGGGTGCCTGGGGCTGGGGGGCGGCGTAGGGGTGCGTGCCCGTCTGCGGCTGCGAAACGGGCGGTGGGGCCCAGTCAGGACGGGGGAGGGGCACCTGGGGAGCCCCCTGCGGGGCAGGGGCCTCCCTCGCCCACGACGGCTCCTGTGCCCATGCGGTGTTCTCCTGTGCCCGCGACGGCTCCTGTGCCCATGCGGTGTTCTCCTGTGCCCGCGACGGCTCCTGTGCCCATGCGGTGTTCTCCTGTGCCCAGGCCGGGCCGTCCTGAGTCCACGACGAGGGCTTCTCACGGGCCCACATGGACTCCTGCGGCACCGGTTCGGGCTCCAGGGGCTTGGACAGGTCGAGTGGATCGTTGGGGTGGGGCTCCCGATATGCCGGGTAGCCGCCCCACTCGGTGACCTCGCCGGGGTTCTCCTCTTCCCGGGGGGCCCAGGTTTCGTACCGGGACGGACTGCCGGGGGCGGCCGAGCCGCCGGGTGGCTCCGGCCAGGTGGGCTGATGCCCGCCGGGCGGCTGCGTCTGGCCGGGCGTCGGCCACGGGGCGGGTTTCCGGCCCTGTCCGCCGGCGGACCTGCCGGGGCCGTCGGAATCGCCGTCGTCCTGGGGGGCCGGCACCTGGAAGGGTCGGATGTCGCTCACGAGGGGAAGGCTCAGCTATCTGTCGGAGACCGGGGAGTAGTCGGGCAGACTGGCGGAGGCGCCCGGGGCGGGCCAGGGGGAGGGCCGGG
Organism: Streptosporangium sp. NBC_01755; assembly: GCF_035917995.1. Taxonomy (NCBI): domain Bacteria; kingdom Bacillati; phylum Actinomycetota; class Actinomycetes; order Streptosporangiales; family Streptosporangiaceae; genus Streptosporangium; species Streptosporangium sp. NBC_01755. Next base: position 4,821,011 of record NZ_CP109131.1, read on the forward strand.
CAAGCGTTCGCCTCTTCGCCTTGACCACCCTAAACCGACTGTGAGCCCGCTGTCGCACTCACGCACTCTGATTCGGGAGGTTCTCGGGTAATCGTGACTGTCCAAAACCCGGGAACGGCCGGTGCTCGCGCTCTTTCCCGGTGGTGGCGCTCCGTTGCCCGGGGGCGGGTGTTCGGTTCGCCCGGTTTTGTCGTGGCGCCCGGCCGTCCGGACGCCGTGGCCTCGCTGCTCGGCCCGGCTTTGTCGCTTGGCCCGGGCTTTCCGCTTGGCCCGAGCTTGTCGCCCGGCCGGCCGTGGCGCTCGGCCCGGCCGTGGCGCTCGGCCCGGGCGCCTCGCCCGGCCACTCGCCGGGCGAGGGGGTCAGGTGCAGGGGTTGGTCTTGCTGTCGACGACCTTGTCCGTGAGGGCGTCGGGGATCTTGGGAAGGACTCGGACGCCAGGCCAGTCGGCGCCGATGATCAGCTGGATGACCGGTCCGGTCGGGGCGGTGGCGCCCGGGGTGGGCGTGGGGGCCACGGCAGGCGTGTACTTGTCGGTGGTGACCGGCCTGACCTTGCCCACGACCGGGGTGCGCTTGTCACCGGAGAGCCTGGCGGCCACCGCGTCGCCGTAGGAGGGGCCGTCCGCGGTGTCCTTCTTGGCGTAGCGCACCGTGGTGGTGGGCACGTTGCCGGCCGCCGGGCGGGCGTTGCCGACGTGGGTGACCACGAAGCCCTGCTCGGCCAGTTCGTCGGCCACCTGCTTGGCCCGGCCCGGCGTGTCCGTGCCGTTGAACACCTGGAGCCTGACCTGCTCGCGCTTGACGGTCTTGACCGTGGTGTCGGGGGGCGGGGTGACCTCGGTGTCGCTCTTGATCGCGGCGAACAGCTGGTCCGCGTACGGCTGCGTCCAGGCGACCCGGTTCGGGTCGTCCGGGTGCGGGGCCCACGGGACGGTGATCAGCTTGACGCCGCTCGCGGTCAGCTTCTGGGCGCTCTGCCCGATCTGGAGCAGGGTGGCGGTGTCCTGCGCCAGAGCCTTGTCCATTCGGACGGACTTGGCGGCGGTCTGGATGAAGTTCAGCATCTTGCCGGGGTCGGTCAGCAGCTCGCTGCTGGTGGCCTTCTTCACCACCTGGCTGAGGAAGACCTGCTGGCGCTTGATCCGGCCGATGTCGCTGCCGTCGCCGTAGTTGCGCAGCCGGACGTAGCCCAGCGCCTTCTCGCCCGCCAGGAGGTGCCAGCCGGCCGGGAGGGTGAGCTTGGCCTTCTTGTCGTCGACCGGCTTGGTCAGGCAGATCCTGACACCGCCGAGGGCGTTCACGATGTTCTTGAAACCGGTGAAGTCGACCTCGACGAAGTGGTCGATCCGGATGTCGGTGAGCGACTCGACGGTGGCGATCGTGCAGGTGATGCCACCCTCGTTGTAGGCGGCGTTGATCATCTCGGTGCGGGCCGCGACCTGCGCGCCGGTCTCGGACGTGCAGGCGGGCATGGCGACCACCGAGTCACGGGGGAAGCTGACGAACGTCGCCTTGTCGCGGTCGGGCGCGATGTGCATGAGGATGATCGTGTCGGTGCGCTTGCCGTCGTTGGCCATCTTCTGGCCGTACTTCAGGTTGTCGCCCTCACGGGTGTCGGAGCCCACGATCAGCACGTTGAGCGCGCCCGTGGCGTTCACCGGACGGTTCTTGCCGAGCTTGCCGGCGAGGTCGACGGTCCGGAATTCGCCGAGTGTGTCCCGGTAGACCTTGTAGCCGCCCAGGGTGCCGAGCACCAGCAGGCCGGTCGCCGCGATGCCCGCCCAGGCGCCGATGCTGAGCCGTTTCTGCTTGCGGCCCCTGCCTCTCGGCGAAGTCTCCTTCGGTTGTGGCCGTGGCGGAAGATCTGGCTCCGGGTTCTGTGGCGGAGGACCATCTCCGCCTGCGCGCCGAGCTCCCCTGCGGCCGTGGGAGGCGGGTTCGGGCCGACGGTCTCTGACGGCGGCCTGCCGGTGGTCGCTCATACGATTCCCCTGCTCGGCGGCATCGTCCGGTTCTCGCGCAGCTCGATCATCGCGCCCAGAGAGTAGATCACGAGGTGCGCACCAGGAGCCGTGATGATGCGAACTTGGCCAAGACCGCCCCCTGCCGCCGCCGTGATGATCCGGCGGCTAGCATACTCAAATCCGGACATTTAATGGAATGTTACTGAAATTAGGTTTACGCACGGCCAGTGCCGCCGCGAGGCAGGCGGCGGGCACGGCCGGCAGGACGTACCGGTAGTCGAACTCCGCCACCGCCGGGGGCATCGCCAGCAGCACCACCGCCACCGACCAGGGCAGCACCCACGCCGTGGTGTCCGGGCGGAACCGCCGGACGCACGCCGCCGCGGGCGGCAGCAGCAGGATCACCAGCACCGCCGCGCCGGGCAGTCCGGCGATTCCCTGATAGGTACGGATCCAGCCCGCGTACGGTTCGACGATCCGGGTGGTGATCGGACCCCGCTGGTAGTGCTCCGCGGCCTGGGCACCCGCCGTCGCCGGGTAGCGCCCGGGCGGCGCGGGCGGCGCCGCGGGGAACAGGTAGTAGTCGTAGATCTCCTGATCCGGGTAGACCGGGCGGCCCACGGTGAACGAGCGGGCCAGCTCCGAGGCGAACGAGCCCAGGTAGTCCAGCGGCTGGCTCCGGATCGCCAGCGACGCGAACCGCCCGGCCAGCGCGTCGTTGCGGCGGCTGAAGGTGATGCCGGGCAGTTTGACCAGCGGTGAGTCCTGTGCCCAGACGTACTCCTGCGCGGGCGGGCGCAGGGCGGGCGGGCGGGGGTCGCAGAGCACCGCCAGGTCCGGCGGCGGGCGCATCACGTCGCAGTCGGCGAAGGTCATCGTCTTGGCGTAGAGGAAGACCCCGTTCGCACCCACGATGCCGATCCGGTGGTACGTCGCGTAAAACCAGGCCCCGTACCCGAGGATCGGCACCGTCGCGGCGGCGATCATCACCCCCGCCACGGCCACCCGGCCCCGCTGCTTGAAGATCAGCCAGCCCGCGAAGAGCGCGACCAGCGGCAGCCCGACGGTCCTGGTCAACGTGGCCGCCGCGAGCAGCAGCCCGATCCCGCACGCGGTACGCCATCCGACGGATCGGCGCACGGCCAGGCAGGCCGCCGACATGACCAGGACCGTGAACAGGGTGTCGGAGACCAGCAGGTGTTCCAGCTCGATCTGGTAGGCGTCCAGCAGGGAGGGGACGGACGCGAGCGTCGCGGCCCAGGCGGGTGCCCCCAGCCGCCGCGCGGTGAGGTAGACCAGCACGCCGACCAGCAGCCCCAGCAGGTGCTGGGCCAGCACGACGAGGGCGAAGTCGTGGAACGGTTCGAGCAGTCGCAGGAACATCGGGTATCCGGCCGGGCGGACCAGGTCGGGCCGGGGTTTCAGCGCGGTGACGACGTAGGTGTAGGAGTCGGGGAACCAGAGCGCGGGCCGGTAGCCGAGCATGGCGATCACCCGCAGCGCGGCCCCCGCGCCCAGCACGCCCAAGAACCACCGATGCTCAAAGAGCCTGTGATGCTCAAAGAGCCTGTGATGTTCAAAGAGCCTGCGATGCTCAAAGAGCCTGTGATGTTCAAAGAGCCTGTGATGCTCAAAGAGCCGGCGATGCCGCCGCCGTGCCCACTCGACCACTCGTCCCCCGTCCTCGCGTGCTGCGCGTACGCTACCGGCTCCCGCCCAGTCCGGTGTCTCGCCCTCGCGTCCTCTGACATGGACTTCGCGTCCGTTCTTCCGGACCTCTCGTCCATGCCCGGAAGCTCTCCGCGCGTCCGCCGCCACCTGCCGGGGATGCCACTAGGCTCGGTTCGAGTCATGACCATCGGCTGGCTGGATCGTACGCGCAGGCCTTCGGCGGGCAGGGTGCTCGCCGTGGTCTCGGCCGTGCCCGCGCTCGTCCTGGCGGGCTGGCTGCTGGCCGGGCTGCCGCTGCTGCTGCTCGGCTGGTTCCGGCCGCTCGCCGCGGTCCCGCTGGGGTTGACGGCCGCCGCGCTGCTCTGCCGGTACGGCCTGCGACGCCTGCCGGAGACCACTCCGGCGACCGCCTGGCAGGTCACCGGGGTGATCGCGGTCGCACTGGCCTCGGGAGTCTTCAACGGCCTGTTCCGCAGCGAGCAACTGATCGTCCGCCGCGACCCCGCCACCTACGCGCAGTACGGCATCTGGCTGGCCAGGAACGGCTCGCTGCCGGTCCCCTTCCAGGAGGGTGCCTTCGGCGGCGCCGATCCGGCGCTCCATTTCGACAGCATGGGTTTCTACGGCTTCGACGGCGCGGTCGTGCCACAGTTCATGCCTGGGGCGCCGATGCTCCACGCGGTGGGCGCCTGGCTAGGTGACGTCGCCGGGCTGCTGCTGGTGCCGCCGGTGCTGGGGGCGGCGGCCGTGCTCGTCCTCGCGGGGGTCGTCGCCAGGCTCGTCGGGGCCCGCTGGGCGCCGCTCGCCGCGCTGCTCTTCGCCGTCAGCCTCCCGATCCTCTACACCTCGCGGACCACCTTCAGCGAGATCCCGTCCCTGATCCTGCTCTTCGGCGGCCTCGCCCTGCTGTACGACGCCGAGGCCAGGCTCCGCTTCGGTGCCATCGGGTCCCCGCCGCCCGTGCTCTCGGGCATTGACCCGGTATCGGTCCGTTCCGGTGCCGCCGGTGTCGGCGATCCGCCACTCGTGCACTCGGGCATCGACCCGACAGCGGTCCGTTACGGCGCCGCCGGTGTCGGTCATCCGCCGCCCGTGCCCCCCGGCACCGATCCTGCGGTGATCCGCTCCGCGCGGACCGGTGCCGCCCTGGCGGGGCTGGTGTTCGGGCTGGCCGTCATGGTCAGGATCGACGGGCTGCGCGACGTGCTTCCCGTGCTCGTCTACGCCGGACTGCTCATCGCCGTGCGCCGGGCCGGGAACCGCGACGGGGGCCGGTTGGGCGTGCCGCTGCTCGGCGGGCTGGCGGTGGGGGCCGGGCTGGGTTTCGCCGCGGCCTACCTGCTCTCCCGGCCTTACCTGAAATACCTGTCGGGCTCGCTCGTCCCGCTGCTGGCCATCTGCGGCGTGGTCGTGGTGCTCACCGTCGCGGTGGCGGCGCTCGCCCCCCGGCTCGCGGCGCCGCTGCGGCGTGCCGCCCGGGTTCGGAGGCTGCCCGAGATCGCCGGGGGCCTGGTCGCGGCGGTCGCGGCCGCCTTTGCGGCCCGGCCCTGGCTGGAGACCGTGATCCGGCCACCCGTCACGGCGGAGGACCGGCTGACCGCGGGCTTCGTCGAGGGGGTCCAGCGGGTCAACGGCCTGCCGATCAACGGTTCCCGGCTCTACTACGAGAACTCGGCGTACTGGGTGATCTGGTATATCGGGCTCCCCGCGGCGCTGCTGGCCGCCCTCGCCGCGGCGCTGCTCGCACGCAGGCTCGTCAGGGGGACGGCTCCGGAGTGGCTACTGCCGCTGGCCGTCATCGCCTGGACCACGGTCACCACGCTCTACCGCCCCGGTATCACCCCCGACCAGCCGTGGGCCGCCCGGCGGCTGGTCCCCGTCGTCATCCCCGGCCTGATCCTGCTGGCCGTCTGGGGCCTGGACCGGGTGCGCGACAGAGCACGCAGATCCGGGTACGGCCCGGCCGCCCGAAGGGGCCTCGCCACCGCCGGCGCGGTCCTTCTCCTCGTCCCGGCGGCGTTCGTCTCGGCGGGGACGGCCTTCACCCCGATCGAGCGCGGCGAGCGCGCCGCGGTCGAGGCACTGTGCGCGGCCCTTCCCGCGCGTGCCTCGGTGCTCGTCGTCGAGCGCGTCACCGCCGCCCGCTTCACCCAGCTCGTCCGGAGCACCTGCGGCCTGCCCGCCGCCAGGCTCCCCCTCTATCGCACCAACGTTCCCAGGGCGAGCGACGTCACCCGCCTGGCCGCCCGCATCCGCGCCGCCGGCCGCGTCCCGGTCCTGCTGGCCGCCGAGGCCCGCCAGGTCGCCCGGTACGGCACCCCCGTCCACATCATGAACCTCCGCACCCGCCAGGACGAGCGCTCCCTCGTCGACCCCCCCAACGGCACCTGGTCCCTGGCCGCCGATGTCTGGATGACCGTTCCCCGCGCGGATCCGAAAACCTGAGAACTCGTGCCCGTCCCGGTGCCCACCCAGGGCCATGACGATCCGAGGCCCAGCGAGCATCCTCATCTGGTCGCGTCCGCGCAGGTGGTGTACGAGTGTTTGAGATCGGTACCTGCGTCGCGCCTGGCTGATCGCCGTTGAAAAGCGCGGCGTAGTCCGTGGGGAAAAGCGCGGCGAGGGCGGTGGAGTGGTTGGGGGCCGCTCACCGGTGTCGCGTCGTGCGGGGTGGAAGGTCAAAAGCGCGGCGAGGGCGGTGGAGTGGTTGGGGGCCGCTCACCGGTGTCGCATCGTGCGGGGTGGTGGCGGGCGTTGGGCGGGTGTGGGTGACCGGGGGCGGGCCGGTGGAGCTCCGGGAGGGGGCAAAGCGGGTCATGGCGGGCGTGGAGGCGGGGCCGTGGTGGTGACGATCGGGGATTTTCCATGATCTGGGTGAGTTGGCACGCTGGGGGCGTGCGGATTCACCCAGATCAAGGAAGGCGCCACTCCCGCCCCCTCGGGTGGGCCGCTTTTCGTGGTGGAAGGCCCGATTCGTCCCCGCGCCCGGCCGAGGGAGACCCCTGACCGGACATCCCGCGGACCTTCGTACCCCGCACGGCGAGAGCCCCGCACGAGGCGGCGGTGAGGAGCGGCGAGGAGCGGCCCCGAACCCTTCCACACCGCGGCGGACCCGTACCGATGGGCGGCCTTGGGCCACTCCACCGCCCTCGGCGCGCTTTTGACCTTCGACCCCGTACGACGCGACATCAGCGAGCGGCCCTGAACCGCTCCACCACCCTCGGCGTGCTTTTCCCCACGGACGACGCCGCGCTTTTCCACCGTGACCGGCTTACCGGATTCGGATGCTCGTACACCACGTCCGTGGACGCGCCCCCTCATCTCGGACCCGGGTGACATCGCGATACTTCTCGACGCGGCCCGGTCACTGATCCGGCCCGCTCTGATTTCCGTATGACCCGAACCTCGGAGTCAATTCGGTGCATGCTTCACCGGGAGGGCGAACCAGACGCTTTTGCCAGGCCAGCCGGTGCCGCAGAGTCTTTTGGCATTCTTCGGCCCCAGGACCTCAACGACCACCTGCCCGCCCGCCGTCTCGCCCACGCCAACCGCCTTCCTCACCGTCTTCCATTCCCGAGCCATTCGGGCAGTCGTTGCCGGAACGGCGGGGAAGGTTTCCTGCCCGACGGGATGCCCACCGATACCGGAGTCCATGTGTTCCAAGGGAGAGACCCGCTCTATTTTCGGTGATCAAATCCTGAGTATCTGTGTCAGGATATTGGGGCAAATGCCGGATTGTTGCGGTGGGTGATGCGTTGAATGCGATGGATCCGGTGGTTGGCTCGGACGGCCGAAACGATGGGGCCGACGTCGAAGAACTGTCTTCCGGGGATTCGGAGCGGGGAGCGCGCACCTGGAGACGGGCCGGAGCCCGCCGCGTCCTGCTGGCCGGTGTGGCGGTCGTCGCCCTGGTGCTCGGGGTGGCCGGAAGCGGTGGGTACGAGAACCCCGGCCGGGTGCTCCCGCCACCGGATGGCCCCTGGCCCGAGGGGGCGACGTTCACCATCTCCCTCTGCAGGGATGACGACCCCTCCGGGAGGTGTCGCAAGCGGGTGATCACTCCAGAGCAGAAGCGGGCACTTGAGGAGAGGCTGCGTGCGACGCCTGAGGTCGCGGAGGTGACATTTAGATCCCAGGAGACGGTGTGGGCGAACTTCGTGGACGAGAAGCCGACAACTGGGTTCTGACCTCGACCATTCAGCCTGAGGACCTGCCGACATCGTTCAAGGGCAGACTCCACCGCCGGGCCGACTTCCAGCTGTTCGCAGCCACCGTGGAGAACGCGCCGGGTGTCTCCTACGGATACGTCCTCGGCAATAACTTCTGGGAGGATAAGGCGGACCTCTCCATCGGGTTGTGTGAAGCCGAGAACTCAGAAACCAAGGAGACGGAAGAGGCTTCCGATCCCTGTGTGGGCCGAGGCGCGGCCACGGAGGAAGAGAAGAAGGCCATCGAGGCCAGGCTCGCAGAGCTCGAAGGGATCGAGCGTGTCTACTTCGAAGACGCCACCCATGCTCGCCGGGTCTTCGAGCATCTCCTGATGGGCAAGCTCACCTCTAGCACTCTCCGTATTGTCCTCATCTCGGAGAATTACCACGTCAAGCTCATGGATCCGGCGAGTGTGCCTGCGGTCATCGACGCGGTCGAGGGGATGTCGGGCGTCGGATCCGTCAGGCGCCTGGACGGAGGCTGTTCCTGGCTGGGATTCACCCAGGAATGCTCCGGGGAGCTGTCCTGAGAACGTGATGTGCGCTCGGTTCCCGGCCGGGCAGAGTATCCTCGCCCGTCGAGAGCATGCCCGAGAGACCAAGAGCCCGAGAGCCCGAGAGTGGATCAGCTGTGGACGCAACACCGTACGTGACCATCGTCCTGCCCTGTTACAACGAGCAGGACCACGTCATCGCCGAGGTCGAGCGCATCTGTGAGGCGATGGACCACAGCGGATACACCTACGAGCTCGTGGCGGTCGACGACTTCTCCACGGACGAGACCCTGGCCAGGCTCGAAGAGGCCGCGCCGAGGTTTCCGAACATGCGGATCAGGGCCTTCCACCGCAACGGCGGCTCCGGCACGGTGCGCAGGATCGGCACCCAGGAGGCGCGCGGCGAGATCGTCGTGTGGACCGACGCCGACATGACCTACCCGAACGAGCGCATCCCCGAGCTCGTCCAGATCCTGGAGAAGGACACGACGATCGACCAGGTCGTGGGCGCGCGGACCAGCGAGGAGGGCTCCCACAAGTTACTGCGGGTCCCGGCCAAGTGGTTCATCCGCAAGGTGGCCGAACGGCTGGCCGGGCAGAAGATCCCCGATCTCAACAGCGGGCTGCGGGCGTTCCGCAAGTCGGTGGCCAAGCCCTACCTGCGGCTGCTGCCGCCCGGTTTCTCCTGCGTCACCACGATCACGCTGTCGTTCCTGTCGAATCAGCACGACGTCTACTACCTGCCGATCGGCTACAGCAAGCGGGCCGGCAAGTCGAAGTTCAGCTTCGTCTCCGACGCCTACCGCTACATCCTGCAGGTGCTGCGGATGGTCATGTACTTCAACCCGCTCAAGGTTCTCATGCCGCCCGCGCTCTGGCTGATCGGTATCGGCCTGGTCAAGGGCGTCGTCGACATCGTCCGCTACGGGTTCTACCTGACCAGCAACACCATCGTGATCTTCATCTCCGGTCTGCTCATCGGCTCGCTGGCGCTGCTGGCCGACCTCATCGTGCGTTCCAGGAGCGAGTAGATGCGGATCGCCGTCGTCGGGCCGACGTACCCATACAAGGGCGGCGGCGCCGCGCACACCACAGAGCTGGCCCACCGGCTGAAAGCGGCCGGGCACGACGTGGTGATCGAGTCGTGGCGGGCGCAGTACCCCTCCTTCCTGTATCCGGGACAGCAGACCGTCGACACCCCCGACGGCGAGCCGTTCCCGCACGTCCGGCACGACCTCGACTGGCGCCGCCCGGACGGCTGGGTCCGCGCGGGGAGGCGGCTGCGCGACGCCGACCTGGTGGTTCTCGCCGTCCTCAGCCCGGTGCAGGTCCCGCCCTACCTGGGCATCCTTTCCGGCCTGGGCCGCAGAACCAGGGTCGTGGCGCTCTGCCACAACGTCCTGCCGCACGAGCGCAAGCCGTACGACACGCCGCTGATGAAGGCGCTGCTGCGCAGGGTGGACGCGGTGCTCGTGCACTCCGAGCGGCAGGCGGAGAAGGCACGTGAGCTGGCCGCCGCACCCGTGCGAGTGGCCGAGATGGCCCCGCACCTGCCGTCCTCGACGGGGAGCCCGGCCGAGGGCGTGCACGACCGGCTGCTGTTCTTCGGCCTCGTCCGCCCGTACAAGGGGCTTGACCTGCTGCTGCACGCGCTGCCCGAGGGCGTGTCACTGCGGGTGGCGGGGGAGTTCTGGGGCGGCCTGGAGGAGACGACGAGGGCACTGGTCGCCGAGCTGGGACTGGCCGGACGGGTGGAGCTGCGGCCAGGCTACGTGGCGGCGGCGGACGTGCCGGGGTTGTTCGCGGACGTGGACGCGCTGGTCCTGCCCTACCGGAGCGGGACGGCCAGCCAGCAGGTGTGGCTCGGCCACGAGCACGGGGTGCCGGTGATCGCCAGCCGGGCGGGCACGCTCGGCGACCACGTCACCGACGGGGTGGACGGGCTGCTGGTCGAGCCGGGTTCGGCGGAGGAGTTGCGCGCGGCGCTGGCCGCGTTCTACCGCCCCGGCGAGCCCGAGCGGCTCCGCGCCGGGGTCAAGGCGGTCGACCCCGAGCCGTACTGGACCTCCTACGTGGAAGCACTGGTCTCGCGCTGAGCCGGGACCCGTGCGGGGGGTCTCAGGCGTTGCCCTCTCGTGCCGTCACGGGCTCGGGGCCTGTTTCCCGGACGGATTCCCGTGTTTCCCGGACGGACCCCCCTGCTTCCCGGACGGATTCCCGTGTTTCCCGGACGGATTCCCGTGTTTCCCGGACGGATTCCCGTGTTTCCCGGACGGATTCCCGTGTTTCCCGGACGGATTCCCGTGTTTCCCGGACGGATTCCCGTGTTTCCCGGACGGACCCCCCTGCTTCCCGGACGGATTCCTGTATTTTCCGGATGGGCTCCCCTGGGGGGCCGGAGACCCTGCCCCACAGGAAGCCGATCCCGGCCCAGCTCACGTCGGCGAGGGTGAACATCACCCTGGACACCACCGCGGCCACCAGAGCGCTGGGGGAGTCGAGCACCGGTGCCAGGGCGAGCACCATCGCCCCCTCGCGGACGCCGATCCCGGCGGGGACGACCACCGTGAGGATGCCCGTCGCCCAGGCCAGCGCGTACGCGCCTGTCGCCACCAGGTAGCGGGAGTCGCCAAAGGCGCCCAGGTCGGCCATGGGGAGCAGCAGGTGGGGGCCGTAGGTCAGCCAGCCTGCCACGGTGAGGGCGACCGCGGTGAGCACGGCGCGGCCGCTGAGCAACCGGCCCGGCCCGAGCGGTTCCTGGCGGGCGATCCGCATGGCCAGGTTGAGTCCGAAGGTGAGCACTCCGGGGTGCAGGCAGACGGCGATGACGGGGATCAGCGCCAGCAGGTACCACGCCTGGGGCATGGTCTCGCGCAGGGTCACCGCGGCCACGACAAGGGCGCAGCCCAGGGAGACCAGCACCGAGAGGGTGATGGCGCCGAACATGCGCCGGGGCGGGACGCGGTGGTCGCGGCCGAGTTCGATCATCGCGGCGTACGCCCAGACGCTGCCCGGCACGTACTTGCCGAGCTGGCCGATGAAGAAGATCCGCGCGGTGATCCCGGGGGGCAGCGGGGAGCCCATTCCGGCCAGCAGCGCCCGCCAGGCCAGCATCATGAGACAGATCCCGGCCATCACCGACAGGTAGGAACCGGCGAGCGACCACCATGACAGCCGGGAGATCGCGGCCGCCGTCTCCTCGCCGTTCCTGAGCAGTCCGTAGCCCAGGAAACCCACCGCGACCAGCGCGAGCAGCACGCGGAGGAGGCGGCTTGACCGCAGTCGGCTGAGCATCCGCCCAGGGTACGACGCTCTCCTTACTCGACGGTAGGGGCACGGGTCACCGGTACTCTTGGGCGGCGTGGTGGAGCGCCCGAGGGCGTCGCGCGCAGCCGGGAGCGGCACGTCGTCCGGCACCATCCGGAAGGGAGATACATGACCCTCCGGAAGGGAAGTCCCGGTATCACGCGAAAGGGAAGAGGAGCGGTGAGCGAGTGATGAGCGCCGAGCGGGTCGCGCAGCTTGAGTACTCCGAGTTCCAGGCGGCGATGCTGGACGAGGAGAAGCGCCGCAGGAAGGCCGCGAAGATCGTCGCGGTGCTCGGGCACTTCCTCGGCAGGGACGAAGGCGTCCTCGCCGGTCTGACGGTCGCCGACATCGGCTGCTCGGCGGGGTTCATCGCCGACGAGCTGGCCGCGGCGGGGGCGAGCCGGACGTTCGGCGTCGACATCGACGTGCCGGGCCTGCGCAGGGCGGCTCAGCGGTTCGGCGAGCGGGTCGAGTTCGTGTGCGCGGACGGCACCGCGCTGCCCTTCCCCGACGGCTCGATCGACGTGCTGGTCTTCAACCACATCTACGAGCACGTGGTCGACCCGGACGCGATCATGGCCGAGATGCGCCGGGTGCTCTCCGACGACGGTGTCCTCTATCTGGGGCTGGGCAACAGGCTCGGCGTGATGGAGCCGCACTACAAGCTGCCGTTCCTGTCATATCTGCCGCCCGCGGCGGCCGACCGCTATGTGCGGCTCTTCGGCCGGGCGGACAACTACTACGAGCGTTACCGCACCCGCCGCGGCCTGCGCAGGATGGTGCGCGGCCTACGGGTGTGGGACTACACCTTCCCCGTGCTCGCCACCCCGGCGGCGTTCGCGGGCGACGAGCTCTTCGGCGGCGTGGCGGGGCGGGTGGCCGGTGGCGTGCTGTCGCGGCTGCCCCGCCCGGTGCTGCGTGCCCTGCTGCCCGTGGTGCCCACCTACCTGTGGGTGGCGACCGGGGGCGACCGCCGCCCGGCCGGGCGGTCGCTGCCGCAGCCGCCCGAGCCGGTACGTCCTCTGTGAGCCCGCTGGAGCCCGAGGTGAGTCTTCCGTGACCGAGGACGACGCGACGGAGGCCGGAGAAGGCACGTCCCCGGTGGGTGGCGCCACCCGCACGTCCTCCGTGAGGCGGCTGGCGCGCGTCGCCTTCCTGCTCCTCGCCCTCGGGTTCGGCGCGTGGGTGGTGGTGGGCCAGTGGGACGACATCCGCGCGGGGTTCGCCCGGCTGTCCGGAGTGTCGCTCATGCTGTCACTGGTCGCGGTGCTCGCCGCGCTGTGCGGCGGGATGATGACGTGGCGGGCGCTGCTGGCCGATCTGGGCTCGCCGCTGCCGCTGCGCGCGGGGGCGCGGGTCTTCTTCGTGGGCCAGCTGGGCAAGTACATCCCCGGTTCGCTCTGGCCGGTGATCGCTCAGATGGAGATGGGGCGGGAGCTGGGCGTTCCCCGGTCGCGCAGCGCGGCGGCGTTCTTCCTGACGCTGCCGGTGCAGCTCGGCAGCGGGCTGGTGGTCTCGGGGGTGACGCTGCTGGCGGCCCGGCCGGGGGCGGCCGCGCCGTACGCGTGGGTCTTCCTGCTGATCCCCGTGCTCGCGGTGGCCTTCGAGCCGAGGGTGGTCAACGCGGTCCTCGGGTTCGGGCTTCGCAAGCTGGGGCGCGAGCCGCTGGAGCGCCCCCTCAGCCGCCGTGGCATGCTCACCGCGCTGGGCTGGGCACTGGGTGGCTGGATCGCGTACGGGCTGCACCTGGCGGCGATCGTCCACGACCTCGGACCCTCCGGGTTCTCCGCGGTCCTGTTCTCCGTCGGCGCGTTCGCCCTGTCGTGGTGCCTGGGGATCATGACGTTCGTCGTCCCCGCAGGGGCGGGTGTGCGGGAGGTGGCCATGGTGGCCGTCCTGGCGCCGGTCCTGGATCAGGGATCGGCCATAGCGGCGGCGCTCTGCTCCCGGATCGTGATCATTTTTGGCGATCTCGTCTGCGCGGGTTTCGCGGGTCTGGCCGCGCGCCGCGCCACGGTTTCCAAGAAGGACCACGCTTCGGGAAAAGCCGTGTGATTTCCTCCATGATTTCGGAGACTCTGGCAATAGAGTGAACGGAAGAAGGGGACGGCCGTCCCATGTGAATCATGAGGGGAGCGATCCTTCTTGACGCCGAGAGTGCTCGTCGACGCGGCCGCGGTTCCGGCCGATCGCGGTGCGCTGATCAGGTACGTCGATGGGCTCGTCGCCGCGTTGGACAGGGCGGGCGCTGATCTCGTGATCGTCTGCCAGCGCGCCGACGCCGCCCGATATGCCGGACTGGCGCCCTCCGCGCGGATCGTGCCGGGGCCTCATGAGATCACCAACAGGGCCGCCCGCCTGACGTGGGAGCAGACGGGGCTGCCGTTCCTCGCCAGGAAGGTCGCCGCCCAGGTCATTCACGCCCCCTACTACTCGATCCCGCTGAACTCGGGCCTGCCGACCGTGGCGACGGTGCACGACCTCACCTGCTTCACCGAGCCCCTGCAGCACGACGCGGTCAAGGCGGCGTTCTTCCGCGCGGCGACCCGCACGGCGGTCCGGCACGCCAGCCGGGTGATCGTGCCCTCCAAGGCGACCAGGGACGAGCTGATCAGGCTGCTCTCGGCCGACCCGACCCGCATCGACGTCGCCTATCACGGTGTCGACCCGGCGCTGTTCCATCCGCCGTCCGAGCGCGAGGTCAAGCACGCCTCCGACCGGCTCGGCCTGCACGGCACCCCCTACGTGGCCTTCCTCGGCCCGTTGGAGCCCCGCAAGAACGTGCCGAACCTGATCCGTGGCTTCGTGCGCGCCGTCGAGGACGCCTCCTCCCCGCCCGCCCTGGTGCTCGCCGGGGGCGTCCGCGACGTCGAGGTGGACGCCGCGGTGGAGCAGGTCCCCTCGATGGTACGGGTGCTCCGTCCCGGCTTCCTCTCCTTCGCCGACCTGTGCGGTTTCCTCGGAGGAGCGGTGGTCGCGGCCTTTCCCTCGCGGGGTGAGGGCTTCGGGCTTCCGGTGCTTGAGGCCATGGCCTGCGGCGCGCCGGTGCTCACCACGCACCGCACCTCGCTGCCGGAGGTGGGTGGCGACGCGGTCGCCTACACTGAGCCGGACGCCGACAGCATCGCCGCGGCGCTGCGCACGCTGCTCTCCTCACCCGAGCGCAGGGACCTGCTGTCCGCGGCGGGCATCGCCCGTGCCAAGGAGTTCACCTGGGACGCCTCGGCCGAGGCGCACATGCTCTCTTACCAACGTGCGGCCGAGTAGTGAGTTAACCTCGCGGAATGATGGAGACCCCTTTGCCGGATCTGGAGGCGATTCTCCTTGTCGGTGGACGAGGGACGCGCCTGCGTCCGATGACGCTCGACACCCCGAAACCGTTGCTGCCCACGGCGGGAGTCCCCTTCCTCTCCCACCAACTCGCCCGCGCCAGGGCCTTCGGCGTGCGGCGCATCGTGTTCGCCACCTCCTACCGCGCGGAGATGTTCTCCGAGGCGTTCGGGAACGGTGAGGCGTTCGGCCTCGAACTCGAATACATGACGGAGGAGGTCCCGCTCGGCACCGGCGGGGCCATCCGCAATGCCGCCAAGGCGCTGACCTGCGGCCCGGACGATCCGGTGCTGGTGCTCAACGGCGACATCCTGTCCGGTCACGACATCGGCGACCAGATCGCGACGCACGTCTCGCGGGGGGCGGCCCTCACCCTGCACCTGACCGAGGTGGACGACCCCTCGCGATTCGGCTGCGTGCCGACCGACGACGACGGGAGGGTGACCGCCTTCCTGGAGAAGACCCCGAACCCGGTCACCAACCGGATCAACGCCGGATGCTACGTCTTCACCCGTTCGGTGATCGACACGATCCCGGAGGGGCAGGTCGTCTCGGTCGAGCGCGAGACCTTCCCCGGCCTGATCGAGGACGGCGCCCTGGTGCTCGGCTACGCCGACGCGTCCTACTGGCTCGACGTGGGCACGCCCGCCGCCTTCGTGAAGGGCTCCCGCGACCTGGTCCTCGGCCGGCTCGTCTCACCCGCGCTGCCAGGTCCCACCGGCGACTTCCTCGCCCTGCCCGGTGCCATGATCTCGCCCGAGGCCGAGGTCTCCGGAGGTTCCGTGATCGGCGCCCGCGCGATCGTGGAGTCGGGGGCGCAGGTCACCGGCAGCGTGCTCGGAGACGACTGCATCGTGCACTCGGGGGCGGTCGTGGTCGACTCGGTGGTCGGCATCGGCGCGCGCGTCGATTGTGGAGCGGTCCTGCGAGACGTGGTCGTCGGCGACGGCGCCGTGGTCGGCCCCGGAAACGAACTGCTCGCGGGCAGCCGGGTCTGGCCCGGTGTCGTGCTCCCCGAGTCCGCGATCCGCTTCTCCAGCGACATCTGACCTCACCGCGGCACGGCCGGCTCCTTCCGCCGCACCCGCCGTGCGGTGTACGGCGGGCCGGTCGCGTTCTGACACGGATTCGCACCCGGTGGGTTGACGTGCTCGCTCTTCGCAGTGCTCGTTCTTCGTCGTGCTCGCTCTTCGCAGTGCTCGCTCTTCGTCGTGCTCGCTCTTCGCAGTGCTCGCTCTTCGTCGTGCTCGCTCTTCGCAGTGCTCGCTCTTCGTCGTGCTCGCTCTTCGCCGGGGCCGGGTCAGCCGGCTGCCGGGGTCGGGCGGTGTGCGGCCACCCGCTCGCGGGCCGCGGGCACCCGCGCGTGGCCGGCGGTCGTGTCGAGCATCCCCTCGTCGGGGGAGGGTTCCCGGTGATGCCAGTCGAGGCTGTCGCGTGTGTCGGCGCCCACCAGCGGGGCGAGGATGGCGACGGCGACGAGGGCGAGAAGAAACCAGATCATTTTCGGCTCCTGAGGGTGGGATCCGAGGCGGGGTGCCCCGGAGAGAGGCCGGGGGCTCCTGCGGATGCGGGGGTTCCGGCTGATGCATCCAATTTATGTATATGCAAGCATTTATGTCCATCGAGATCTGCTTGACCGAACTGTTTAGCAGATCTGAATCGTTGGGCCACGGCAGGGCACCCGCTGCTCCGTGCGCCGCCGCCGCGCCGTACTGTGCCGTCATGAGCGCCAACCCCACCGACAACGCGATGCGCCGGGCTCTGGCTAGGGCCCGCGACGGCAAAGCTCTCGATGTCGCCGAGGTCACAACCCTGTTGCACGCCCGGGACACGCATCTACAGACCCTCCTCGATCACGCCGGGAGGGTCAGGGACGCGGGCCTGGAGGCGGTCGGGCGGCAAGGGATCATCACCTACAGCCGCAAGGTCTTCATCCCCCTGACGAGGCTCTGCCGGGACCGCTGCGGATACTGCACGTTCGCCACCGCCCCGCACAAGCTGGAGAGCATGTTCCTGAGCCCCGACGAGGTGCTGGAGATCGCCAGGCAGGGCGCGGCCATCGGGTGCAAGGAGGCCCTGTTCACCCTGGGGGACCGGCCGGAGGACCGCTGGCACCAGGCCCGCGAGTGGCTGGACGCGCACGGCTACGACGACACGCTCTCCTACGTCCGTGCGATGGCCGTGCGGGTGCTTGAGGAGACAGGGCTGCTGCCGCACCTGAATCCGGGCGCCATGACCTGGCAGGACCTGCAGCGCCTCAAGCCGGTCGCGCCCTCCATGGGCATGATGCTGGAGACGACCTCGCGGCGGCTCTTCGAGGAGAAGGGGCAGCCGCACTACGGCTCGCCCGACAAGGACCCCGCCGTGCGGCTGCGCGTGCTGGAGGACGCCGGGCGGACGAACGTGCCGTTCACCAGCGGCATCCTCATCGGCATCGGGGAGACGGTCGCCGACCGCGCCGAGTCGCTGTTCGCGCTGCGCAGGGTGGCGCGCGAGTACGGTGGCATCCAGGAGATCATCGTCCAGAACTTCCGCGCCAAGCCGGACACCGCGATGCGCGGCATGCCCGACGCCGACCTGCAGGAGCTGGCCGCCACCATCGCGGTGACCCGGCTGGTGCTGGGGCCGAAGATGAGGGTGCAGGCCCCGCCGAACCTGGTCGACTCCGAGTACGAGCTGATGATCAGGGCGGGCATCGACGACTGGGGCGGTGTCTCGCCGCTGACGCCCGACCACGTCAACCCCGAGCGTCCCTGGCCGCAGATCGACGACCTCGCCGCCCGCACCGCCGCCGCCGGGTTCACGCTGCGCGAGCGGCTGACCATCTATCCCGAGTTCGTGCTGGCGGGGGAGCCCTGGCTCGACCCCAGGCTCAACGCGCACGTGGCCGCCCTGGCGGACCCCGACACCGGCCTCGCCCGCGAGGACGCGGTCGTGACCGGCCGTCCCTGGCAGGAGCCCGACGGGGGCTTCGTCTCCCTGGGCCGCGTCGACCTGCACACGGCGGTCGACACGGAGGGCCGTACCGCCGACCGCCGTGACGACTTCGACCACGTCTACGGAGACTGGGAGGCGCTGAAGGAGCGCCTGCCCGCAGCCGTGGGCGGCGGCGCCGTCAGGGGCGATGTGCGGGAGGCACTGCGGCAGGCCGAAAGCGACCCGGCGGGGCTGAGCGACGCACAGGCGCTCGTCCTCCTCGACCTCGCCGGAGACCCGTCGGGCGCGGGCGCCGACGACGCCGCGCTGGACGAGCTCTGCCGGATCGCCGACGGCCTGCGCAGGGAGGCGGCCGGTGACGACGTCACCTACGTGGTGAACAGGAACATCAACTTCACGAACGTCTGCTACACGGGCTGCCGCTTCTGCGCCTTCGCGCAGCGCCGCACCGACGCCGACGCCTACACCCTCTCGCTGGAGCAGGTCGCCGACCGCGCCGGGGAGGGTTGGCAGGCAGGGGCGACCGAGGTGTGCATGCAGGGCGGCATCCACCCCGACCTGCCCGGCACCGCGTACTTCGACATCGCCAGGGCGGTCAAGGCCAGGGTGCCCGAGATGCACGTCCACGCGTTCTCGCCGATGGAGGTCATCAACGGGGCCAGCCGCACCAACCTGTCCATCAAGGACTGGCTGGTCGCCGCCAGGGAGGCGGGTGTCGACTCGCTGCCGGGCACCGCGGCCGAGATCCTCGACGACGACGTCCGCTGGGTGCTGACCAAGGGCAAGCTGCCCACCGCCGAGTGGGTCGAGGTCATCTCCACCGCGCACCGGGTCGGCATCCCGACGACCTCCACGATGATGTACGGCCACGTGGACAACCACGCGCACTGGGTGCAGCACATCCGGCTGATCCGCCGCATCCAGGAGGAGACCGGTGGGTTCTCCGAGTTCGTGCTGCTGCCGTTCGTCCACCACAGCGCGCCCATCTACCTGGCGGGGATCGCCCGCCCGGGGCCGACGGCGCGGGAGAACCGGGCGGTGCACGCGCTGGCCCGGGTCCTGCTGCACGGCGCGATCGCCAACATCCAGTGCTCCTGGGTGAAGCTCCAGGACGGTCTCTGCCGTGAGGTGCTCCTGGGCGGGGTCAACGACCTCGGCGGCACGCTGATGGAGGAGACGATCAGCAGGATGGCCGGGTCGGAGAACGGCTCCTTCAAGACGATCAGCGAGATCGAGGCCATGGTCGCCCCGACCGGGCGGCCGGTCCGGCAGCGGACCACCTCCTACGGCGTACCGGACGCCGGACGGCTGGCCGCGGCCAGGGCGAGCGACGGGGTCTGCCGGAGCGTCCGCCTCAACGCCCTTCCACTGCTCCCGCTGGAGGCGTCGACAAAAATGTAACGAGTTCTATAGTTGCTTGCCTTCCGTGAGGGGTTCGTTGACACAGTCGTCTTTCTCCTCTAGCGAGAGGTCTCCGCGTGCCCTCCTCCGGTCGACACCGTGTGGCCGTCGGCGCTGAGCGGCGTCGGCGTCAGGTTCTGCTGCGTCTGTCGCCGGCGGTGGTCGCGATGGCGGTCGCCCCGGCGGGAGGCGCCGTCCTGGTGCTCGACCAGGCGGGGGGTTCGTGCTCGACCCGCGACCCGGTGCGCCTCGGCCCGATCACCGAACCCGACGGCGGCCAGGTCATCCGGCGCAGCCGCCTGGAGGAGCTGACCCAGACCCTGCGCGCCGACCCGAAGGAGCCCGGCGCCCAGAGGAGATCATCGACGTCTTCCTCTCCGCCCTGGCCCGCCGCCTCTGTCACCCCACCTGTGCCAAGGCCCCGTAACCAGCTGTCGCCGGGTGGCGGACGGTTGCTCCGGCCGGAGGTCTGGATCGTTCCGGCGAGGAGATCGGAGAGGGTGCCTGGAGTTTCGGTAGTCATTGACTTACTCTTGGTGACGAAATCCTGCTTCTCTTCAGGTAGGAGTACATCGGTCAACGACCCTGGCCCAAAGGCCAGGGCTTGAGGTGCCACACCGCGCACTGATAGCCCCGCGTTGACCAGCCCAAGTCGATCGTCTTGAAGGAGGTGCATTCGATTGACTACGTTTCACGTAGGTCAGCAGACCCACCAGTCCGTGCTTCCTCAGCGGGCTGCTCTGGAATCCGCGTCAGCAGACACGCCCGAGGGTGGGCACGAAACGGGACGCGGACACCGCTTCAGCGCGGTAACCGGCGTGGAACCTGGGCGAGGGGAGACCACGGCAGACGGCACCCGTCTGCCGCGGCGTCACCCTGAAGACACTGCGGTGTCCGAGGGAGCGAACCGTGAGGTTCACCCGGTCGTGTTCGTCCTGGACGCCCGCGGCCACCCGCTCGACCCCTGCCACCCCGCCCGCGCCCGCCGTCTGCTGGCGGCCGGTAGGGCGGTGGTGGTCCGCCACACCCCGTTCGTCATCCGGCTGCGCGACCGCGTGGCCGCCGACTCCACCGGCGACCTGGTCCGCGCGACCGTCCCGACCGGCAAGAAGGCCGGAGTCCACACCGGACGGGTCGCGGTCCGCACCACCGGAAGCTTCAACATCACCACCCGGCACGGCACCGTGCAGGGCATCGGCCACCGCCACGTCCGCCTGCTCCAACGAGCCGATGGCTACGGCTACACCACCCATCCGGAAGCGCGGCACCGTGCCGCGTTTCCTCCCCCGCCTGAAGGCGGGGGTATCCACGCTGGAGGTATCTGATGGAAAGTGCCGACGGTCGGATCATGGCGCTCATCGTGATCGCAATGATCGTGTTCGCCGTCTCACAGCTCTGACAGCCCCCGTATGCCGGCAGTGATGAGGACCCTGCTTCCCCCCGGTAGGAGTGCGACGTGGACAGCTCGAACGGCCGGATCCTGACCCTTGTCGTAGTGGCCGCGATCGTGTTCGCCGTCGGACGGCTTTTCCAGCGGACGATGGACACCTGGGCGGGATGGGGCAACGCGATCAAAGCGGCCGCCGAGGCCGCATCGAAGATCCCTGACGCCAAGTCGGCGGCCTGGAAGGCGGTCCGCCGCATGATCGGGGTTGGCCTGATAGCACTGATCGTGCTCGCGGCGGCCGTGAACGTGATCCGCTACGGCTGAGCCGCCGAATCCCAGGTTGGGCCCCGGAGCCTTGCGGTGACCGGAACCGGTGTCGGCTCCTGTGATGGCCGGGCGCCTGGTCGCACCGACAAGGCCCCTGATCGCTCCCCCTCTTCGCGCTGCGCGGCATGGGGGATCGGTGTCGCGGGAATGCGCCTGTGAGCGGGGAGAAGTGGAGCCCTCGGTAGGGCGTGGTCGATCGGGTGTGACCGTCCTGTGGGAAGGAGCCCTACCGAGGGGGTCTCAACCGGTCTTGCTCGCCAGGCGCGGCGCGGGCTGGAGGTCGTGAAGACGGACGATCAACTGGGTGGCGAGGACCCTGCGCAGCAGGGCGGTCTCGTCCAGGCCGACGAAGACGTTGTGCCGTTCTGTGTGAATCGCCGTTCTGTCGGGGCCGGGACGGAAGACGTCGGCCAGGATTGCGGCGGGCTCGCTGCGGGCCACCGTGGCGACGGCGGAGGACTTGCGGAGTTGCGGGCAGGTGGCGAGCGCCTCGGGAATGCAGTCCCGGCAGGTCGCGGGGGCGCTGGTGTAGCCGCTGCCCTCAACCCCTCGGATCGCGCGGAATGCGGTGGCGGTGATGATCCAGGGGATACGCCCGGTCTCCGGGTCGGTCGCCTCCTGGCCGCAGAGCTGGCAGAGGGCGCGTTCCATGCATCGCCACTGGCGGGCGGTGTTGAGCATCCGCCACAGCGGTGCACCCTGACGGTTGTCCAGAATGCGAGCGCGCAGCACCCCGTTGTCGGCCCGGTCTCCAGGGCGTGGGGTGACGTAGGTGAGTCGTGGAGTGGTGAACGGCCTGCGTACGAACAGCAGGGGGTGTGGCAGCGCCTCGTCGGCATGTGCGATGACGTACGGGACGCGAAGCCGCGTCGTCACCTCGTTCTTTCCTCCAGGCGAGCCGTCAGAGGCTGCCTCGCCCGGCCCGCTCTTTCCCCGGACCTGCTCGTGAGGGCCGGTCGCACCGGTCATGGCCTTCCTTCGGGATGGGCCGACAGGATCAGCTGCGCCACCTTCTCGGGCCGCTCCCTCCTGATGTTCCGGAGACCGGGAACGTTGGGAAGGGACACCAGATAGCCGCCGGGACGCGGCCCTATGGTCACCGACGCGACCGCTCGCCCACCCTCATCGCAGGCCACCAACTCGGGGGCATACCGGGTGCGCTGTCCCAAGGGCCATGGCTTCCCGCCCTCGGACAGCTTCAAGCCGATCGTGTGCACGGCGTAGGAATGAACTCCCTTCGCCTTCAGCAGCTTCTGCACGACAGCCAGTGCCCTGTCGTGGTTCTCCGCCGTCGCGTCGGTCACGGCGGTTTTTTGATCCGTTCCCCTTGCGGGGACCATTGCTCTTTCCTGTCTGGTGGTCACTTTCCCTGCCCTTTCTGTCCTCCACATTGAGCCGGTGAATTGCGACGTCGTCGCGGGGTTTCAGAACGCCGGCCTCAGTCGGCTTTGATTCTGAATAAGCGCATCGCCGCACCTGTCCTCTATGTCCGATAAACGGCTTACAGGTGCCGCATCGGCAGTAGATTTCGGTGTGGGACGAGACTTATGGCGTCCGCCGATTTCTCGCTTCCCCTTCATAGCTTGCTGCTTGGGGAGTACTTTGTGGGAAAACTCGAAAGGGCAATCGCCCTGCAAGCTGTGCTTTAGATGTCTGACGGATGTGTTGGATGTCGCCGGATACCCCACCGGGAGGTAGCTATGCCTGCACCACGCGAGCTGGACCCAAAGGCGGGGAGAAACGCGGCATTCGGCGTTGAACTGCGGCGCTTGCGTTTAGGGGCGGGCCTGACCCAGGAAGAACTGGGGAACCGGATCGGATATTCGACGAGCCAGGTCGGTTCCGTCGAAGTCGGGAAGCGCGCTCCCACGGAGCCGTTCATTGCGGGGTGCGAGGTGGGCTTCGGGCCGGGGCTGCGGGAAGTGTGGGCCGATCTCTCAAAACACAGGGACGAAGCGCCCAAATGGTTCCGACCCTGGCTGGAGGAGGAAGCGGAGGCGCTGTCGATCACGACATGTCAACCACTGGTCGTCCCGGGACTCCTCCAGACTGCGGCCTACGCACATGCATTGCTGAAGTGCGAGTGTCGCTACAGTGATGATCAGATCGAAGCCCTCGTTGCGGCCCGACTGGCCCGACAGAAGATCTTCACCCGTACCAACCCGCCCCGCTACCTCGTGCTGCTCGACGAGGGTGTCCTGAGTCGCCCCATTGGAGGGCCGAAGGTCATGTGTGAGCAGCTAAAACGACTCCTGGAAGTCGTTGATCTCCCACACATCACCATCCAGATCACGCCACTGGGCGCCAACCCCGGTCTGAGCGGCGGTATCGTCATCGCGCAAGCTCCCAAGGGTCACCGTCACACGGTCTACCTGGAAACTGCTGCGGAGCCCGTCGTGACCAGCAATCCCGAGGTAGTCAATGCGGTTACCATAAAGATGGACATCATCAGGGCGGAATCCCTCCCTCACAGCGCGTCGGTCGAGTTCATCGGGAAGATGGTGGAGAAGTGGACCTCACGGCTGAACTAGAGACGGCGGCCTGGCGCAAGGCAAGGCGCTCGACCGGTAACGGTGGCGACTGCATCGAGGTCGCTCCGCTGTCCCAGGGCCGCGTCGCCATCCGTGACACGGAAGCTCCTGGCCAGGCCCCCTATGTGGTGCGGGGCGAGGTCTGGGCGGCGTTCGTTGACGGTGCCAAGAAGGGCGAATTCGACTTCTAAGCCTCCCCAAGCTGAGAAGACCCCCGGCTGTGCGGCCGGGGGTCTTCGTTTTGGATCACACAGCCGTGTCTGTCGTACGACAGACACGGCCGACACCTGGCATGCCCCACTGCTCGCCCCTAGCGTCGGTGGAGATCCGTTCCCCACACGGAGATCTGTTCGCCGGCGCCCCATGCGCCGCCTGACGAAGGAGCGCATGACATGTCGAACGGAACTTGCCGCAGATCGTACTGGTCATCACGTCGGCGGAGGACGTCACCGCCAATCTGGTCATCGAAGCGCTGAACGAGCGCCAAGCGTACGTCGCCCGCGTCGATCCCGCCGATGTCGGCCCCGAGCTGATGTTCAGCGCCTACATCAATAGCCATCGCCCGGAGTGGATCGGTCGGCTCCGTTCGCCGAGTCGTGACATCGCGCTGGAGGACGTCGGGGCGGTGTATTACCGCCGCCCCAGCTCTTGGCGTTTCGAGAGCCTGGAAAAGCCGGCTCGGGATTTCGCCGTGACGGAGGCCAGACATGGGCTGGGCGGGCTGCTGGCGAGCCTGCCGAACTGTCGCTACGTCAACCATCCCGCCAATATCGGAAGGGCTGATTTCAAAGTCACGCAGCTACAGGTGGCTACTGAGCCGATCATGTGCGCCCAGTAGAACTGGAGGTGAAGCCGTGACATAGCGGCTGATCTGCATGTTCGTAAGCTCGTCGTCGCTTGCCGGTGAAAGTCCGGTCCGGGTAGCTGCCAGGAGGCCCGGTAGCAGGCTGGCGGCTTCGTCTGGAAACGGGCGGGGTCGAAGCCCAGCGTCAAAAGCCCTTAAGGGGGAGCGACGATGCGGTCCGTAGCATGACGCGAAGCCTGCGGCGTCGTTACTCAGCCGTCTTCGGACGGGACAAGGGAGAGCCGAGCCCCTCGTGATCGGGGTGAAGGCCATGGAAGCGGCGAAGAGCCTGGAAATTGCAGCCGCGAAGAACTCCCCGGCGTATGGGGCGCGGAACGTATCGATAGTGACGGCGGGAACTGGGGAGGCCCTCCCCGGCCCGGTGACCTGCGGAAGGTGTTACCGGAGCGTGGCGTCCTATAACCGGTCAACGCCGGGAAGTGGATTGCTGGCCGGGTGGGCGTCGGAGGCGGCCGTAGTACTGCTTGAGCCGACCGGACAACATAACCGGCGGTGAGGGAAGGGCCGCTACTTCGTCGATGCATATTGAGGTGGAGGAGGGGCTCGGTGAGTGCCGTTTTGGCTATTCCCGCCGCCGTGGGGCCGCGTGTTCCGCGTGATCCGGTCCGCGCCTTGCAGCATGTGCTCTACCGGGCGGCCAAGGCCGATCCCGGACGTCGGTTCCACGCGCTCATGGACAAGGTCTATCGCAGAGACGTTCTGGAGCGCGGGTGGGTCATGGTGCGCAGCAACAACGGCGCACCGGGCATCGACGCGACCACGCTGGCCGACATCGAGGAGTACGGGATCGTCCGGCTTCTTGAGGAGTTGGCCGCGGAACTTCGGCAGGGCCGGTATCGGCCATTGCCCGCGCGCCGGGTGATGATCCCCAAGCCTGGGCTGAAGGACGAGTACCGGCCGTTGTCGATTCCCGCTGTTCGGGATCGGATCGTGCAGGCCGCTGTGAAGATCGTGTTCGAACCGGTCTTCGAGGCGGACATGGCTGATTGCTCATTCGGGTTTCGCCCGAAGCGCTCAGCACACGATGCTCTGCAAGTGCTCATTGAGGAGCAGGCGCGGGGCCGCCGGTGGGTGGTCGAGACGGACATCGCCAACTGCTTTTCGGCGATTCCGCACGATGAGTTGATGCGTGCGATCGAGGAACGCGTCTGCGATCAGTCGCTCCTGAAGCTCCTGCGGGTGATTCTGCGCGCCGGGGTGATGGAGGACGGACAGATCCGGCGAGAGGTCACCGGCACGCCACAAGGCGGCGTGGTTTCACCCGTCCTCTGTAACGTCTACCTGCACCGATTGGATCGGGCGTGGGACGAGGCGGACGGCGTGCTGGCCCGCTATGCCGACGACGCGATCGTGATGTGCTGGTCCCGCGGTCAAGCCGAGCGGGCCCTGGCCCGCCTGACGGAGCTGCTGGCGGCACTCGGTTTGGAGCCGAAGGCCGCCAAGACCCGCATCGTGCACCTGGAGGTCGGTGGGGAAGGCCTGGACTTCCTGGGCTTTCACCACCGGCTGGTGCGCTCACGCGGGTTCAACGGGAAACGGCCGTTCGTTTTCCTCGCTCGCTGGCCCTCAGACAGGGCGATGCAACACGCCCGCGACCGGATCCGTGACCTCACGGACGGCCGCAGGCTGCTGCTTCGCACCGAAGCGATCACCAAGGAGGTCAACCTGTTCCTGCGGGGATGGGCTGGCTATTTCCGGTACGGGCATTCTGCCCGGCGCTTTAGCAAGATCAGAGAGTTCGCCTGGATGCGCCTGGCGCTGTTCCTCAGCCGAAAACACCGGCGCAGCCGGAGCTACGGCCGGGGCGTGCTGAAACGCTCGCTCAGCGATCTCGGCTTGATCAGCCTGTATGGAATCGTCGTCGCGCCCAGGGCGGGCAAGCCCTGGCGGGAAAGGCCGAATGCCGGCGGTGAACGACGTCGGTGAGCCGTGTGCGGGAGAACCGCATGCACGGATCGAGGTGGCGGGGGTTGGAAACGGAGCGAAGAACCTGGTCACGGCCACTGGGGTGGCACACCCGTCCGGGAAACCGACGGAAGGAAGGCCCCAGGCCCTCCCGCCAGGAGAAGCCACCGCGCCAGCCCCCGACCCTACAAGTTCTGGGACTTTTGAGAAGATCGGAAGGCGCGTCGGCCCTGCTGGAGTGGCAGGCGGACCACCTGGACCTCCGGAAAATCTCAATATTTATGATCGCCTCAGTACCAGGCTGGGGCTGCGGGTGCCCCCGACGGTGGTATCGAAGAATGCAACCCCAACGGGCAGTGGGGCTGGCTGCCTGATTCCGATGCGATGGCGGACGCCTTCGCCGATGTACTGCTGGAAGGATGGTGGCCGTGAGCGATACGGCCGCAAAACTTCGCCTCGCACTGGCGGATCATGTGGGTTCTCCCGGCTGGCGTCAGGCGCTGGAAGCGGTGCCGCGAGAGTTGTTCCTGGGCGATGCCGTTTACCGGGCAGATGAGAGCCGTGGTGATCGGTGGATTCCCGTCCGGCGCGCGGAGGTGGGTGCGGACGAGTGGCTCTCCTTGGCCTACACCGACGCCACATGGGTGACGCAGATCGACGGAGTGATGGCCGGGGACGCGACCGGCGTCATGGTGGGACAACCCAGTTCGTCCTCCACCTTCCCGAGCCTGGTCGTACGGATGCTGGAGGCCGCCCAGATCAGCGAGGGCGACACGGTGCTGGAAATCGGTACGGGCACCGGTTACTCAACGTCGTTGATGTGTCAGCGACTCGGCGAGGAGGCCGTCACCTCGATCGAGTACGACCAGGAGGTCGCCGCTCGGGCCAGGAAGGCGATCACCGAGGCCGGGTACGCGCCGACCCTCGTGGTAGGGGATGGACTGCTCGGGTATGGCGAGGACGCCGAATACGACCGGCTGATCGCCACGTGCTCGGTGCGGACCATTCCGTGGGCGTGGATGTGGCAGGTCCGCGAAGGGGGAACCATCACCGCCCCCATGTGGGGTTGGATGGGCGGGGTTGCCTTTGCCCATCTGACCTTGGCTGACGACGGCAGTGCCAGCGGTCGTTTCCTCAAGGACGATCTGTACTTCATGACCGCCCGTTCCCACCTGCCACCGCCACGGCCGCCGGTGACGACCGGTTTCGGAGATGCCCGCAGGAGCAGGATTGACCCGTCGATTCTCAGGGACGACGATACGGCCCTGTGGGTCGCCCAACTCGCAGCCCCGCAGGTTCAGTGCTCCTGGGGTGAGGACAAAACGATCCTGCTGGATGTCAGCACCGGTTCGTGGGCTGACACCACGCCAGATCCCGCAGGCGGGTGGACGGTGCATCAGCACGGGCCGATCAAGCTGTGGGACGAGGCGGAGAAGGCACTCCTGGTCTGGGAGGAGGCCGGGCGTCCGCATCAGTCCGGGTTCGGGCTCACCGTCACCCATGATCGCCAGTACGTCTGGCTGGGCGACCCGGACGGCCCGAGCTGGGACCTGCCCGCGTAGCGGCCGGTTGAGAAGGTTCCGCATTTCCGTATCGCTCGAACGTATCGGGAAGATTTGAGACGGCGACGTGATCTTTGCCTGGAAGGATCCTCTTTCCCTCCGGGCGCCAAAGGAAATCGAATGAGACGGATCACCACCGGTCTTGTCGTGAGCCTCCTCCTGCTCACGCCGCTGCCCGCCCGTGCCGACGCGCCCGATCCGATCAAGGCGCTCCGCGCCCAGGTCGTACCGGGCAGGGGCGTCACCGTCTCCGCGGTCACCCGCATGTTGGCCGACGGCAAGCACCTGTTCACCAGCCGGACCACGCGGGTCGCCGGATTCCGTAAGGGGGGGCTGGTGGAAACGGACGACATCAGCACACTCTCCTCGCCGATCCGCTCTGAGACCCCGGAATTGGACTCTTCCGTCCTCTTCCCGGTGCTGCTCATCAAAGTCGACGGCGCGTACTACACCTCGGGTGGTGATCTGATCGGCACGTTGCCGCTGGGCAAGCAGTGGGTGCGCAGCCGATGGCCCGAGTCCAGTCCCATGGATGTCACGGTCGATCTCTTCGAACCCGGTACGCTGCGGGCGCTGCTCGCCACCGCCTCCTCCGTCGGCCCGCGCGCGGCCAAGGGCACCATCTATGCCTCCAAGATCCCCGGCCGGCCCCTCGGCGGGTGGTTTGGACGCGGGGAGAAGGTCGCCTGGGCGCTCTGGTTCGACGCCAAGGGCAGGGTCACCCGCCTGACCACCACGACCTCTCAGCAGACGAACGACAACTACGAGCTGGGTATCCGTTCCGACCTGCGCTTCACCGGCTGGGGCACCAAGGTGACGATCGAGCCGCCGCCCGAGGACCGGGTCGTCGATGCCGAGGACCTTCCCGAGGAGGAAGGCCTGTTCTGGGAGCCGCCGGTGACGATCGAGGCTCCCCCGAAGGGGAAGTGAGGCCGGGGCCGCAGGGTGAGGCCGACAACGCGGATGCGCCGGGGCGGGTCGTCGGGGCCTGGACGCGTGACATCGCGGTGGTACTCGCGGTACCACCGCGATGTCACGCGACCTCGGCCGGGTGAGCGGAGGATCCGCCGCGGACCCTAGCGGACGACGACGAAGTCGGACGCCTGCCGGGGGGCGCGGTCGCGGGGTGGGGCGGCGGGGTGGCCGATGGCGACGGCCCCCATCGGGTCCCAGCCGGCGGGCAGGTCGAGGACCTCGCGGACCACGTCGCGGCAGAACATGGTGGAGGACACCCATGCGGAGCCCAGACCCTCCACCGCGAGCTGGATGAGGAAGTTCTGCACCCCCGCGCCGGTCGCGACCACGAACATCTCCCGCTCGGCGGCGTTGCGCCGGTCGTCGCGGTAGGTGTGCGAGCCGTCCATGACCAGGCAGGGCACCGCCAGGTACGGGGCAGCGCGCAGCACGTCGCCCCGCCTGACCCGCCTGGCCACCGACTCCTCGGAGAAGCCGTCGCCGCGCAGGTCGTTGATCCAGGCCTCGCGCATGGCGTCGAGTAGCTTCTCCCGGGCGCCGGCGGACTCCAGCAGGACGAACCGCCACGGAGTCGTGTGGTGCGGGGCGGGCGCGGCGATCGCGGCGTCGACGGCCCTGCGGACCTTGGCGCCGTCCACGGGTTCGGCGGAGAACTCGCGGATGGTTCTGCGGGCGAAGACCACGTCGCGCGAGCCGTACCGGAACATGTCGTCGGCGGACGGGCGGACCAGTTCGCGGATGCCCGGCCCGTCATCCGCGGTGGTGTACTCGGCCAGGCCCCTGATCACCGCCACCGGGGTCTGCGCGACCTTCCCCTTGACCAGGTCTCCGGCAGCGGCGAACTCGTCGGCGACGGCGGTCAGGGTGACCTCGAGCGCGTTGCCGTAGTCGTCGGACATGCCCCGGTAGTCGAGCGCGGGGGTCACCCCGGCGAGGCCGACGGCCATGTCGGTCTGGCCGTTGCGCCAGGGGCGGCCGAAGGTGTCGGAGAGGACCACCCCGACCGAGACGCCGAGCAGTTCCGCGATACGCGCTCTGACGGCCGAGGCGGAGGCGTCCGGGTCGACGGGTAGCAGGACCACCGTGTCCGGCCTGGTGTTGGAGGCGTCGACCCCGGCGGCGGCCATGACGAACCCGTGCGCCGTCTCGGCGATCACGGTGTCGCCCCTGCGGGCGACCACCCGCCTCGTCTCCGCGCCGACGGCCTCGGCGCGGGGCACGCCGTGCAGGACCCGGCCCTCGGCCTTGCTTGAGATCTTGGAGGTGACCACGAGGATGTCGCCGTCACGCAGGTCGGGCAGGGCCGCTGCGATCAGCTCCCCGACGTCGTCGCCCTCGCGGACCTCGGGTATGCCTGGAACGGCGAAGATCTCCACCTTGACGTCGGCGGAATTCCGCCGTCCGCGCCCGACGCGGCTCATCGCGAACCCTCCCCGTGTGCGGAGGAGGACGCGAGCCGCGCGGCCATGTCCAGGGCGGCGCGGGCGATGGCGGCGGCGGCCTCGACGTCGTGCATGATCAGCGGGCGGGCCTCGACGTCGACGTCGGCGAGGGTCACCCCGGCATCCTCCTCCGCGACCAGCCAGCCGTTCACCAGTGGCGACCCGTACAGCTCCAGGACCGCCTGCGCGGTGGTCTGCACGCCGATCGCGGCCAGGCAGGCGTCGGCCATGCCGTGGACGGGGGCGCCGCCGACGATGGGGGAGACACCGACGACCGTCTTGCGCTCAAGGGCCTCGCGGATGCCCTTGATCTGCAGAATCGTGCCGATGCTGACGACCGGGTTGGACGGCGGGAGGATGACCGCGTCGGCGGCGGCGATGGCCTCAAGCACGCCGGGCGCCGGGGTGGCGTCGTCCGCGCCGACCAGGATGATCTGCTCGGCGGGAACCGAGGCGCGCAGCCGCACCCACCACTCCTGGAAGTGGACGGCGCGGCGGCCCCGCTCGTCGGTGACGACCACGTGGGTCTCGGTCCGGTCGTCGCTCATCGGGATCAGGCGCACGCCCGGCTGCCAGCGCTCGCACAGTGCCTCGGTGACCGCCGACAGCGGATATCCGGCGTCGAGCATCTGGGTACGTACGATGTGGGTGGCGAAGTCGCGGTCGCCGAGGCCGAACCACTGCGGCTCGACGCCGTAGGCGGCCAGCTCCTCCTTGACGACGTGCGATTCCTGCCGCCGCCCCCAGCCCTGTTCCTCGTCGATACCGCCGCCCAGGGTGTACATCACGGTGTCGAGGTCGGGGCAGACCCGCAGGCCGTAGAGACTGATGTCGTCACCGGTGTTGCCGATGACGGTGATCTCGGAGTCGGGGGCAGCGGTGAGGAGACCCCGCAGGAAGCGGGCGCCACCGATTCCGCCGGCGAGGGACACGATGCGCATGCCGTTCAGTGTTCCACTAGGTCATCACGGATGTCGGCGGGGTGCCGGGAAAGAGGCGGCGCAGTCTTTTCATGATCGTTATGATGGTCGTCCGCGCTGGCGGAATCGCCTAACCCGATGTCCGAATTATGGATGTATAAGGTGCAATGGAGCACTTATGAGGTTGGTGGGCTTCCTGGGACTACCAACCTCAAAGTCAGCCATGTGCAAAACTGACCCGGGTTTACCTAAAGACCCTATGGGGGTAGTTGTGATCAATGTCGAGGCGGGC
Organism: Streptosporangium sp. NBC_01755; assembly: GCF_035917995.1. Classification (NCBI taxonomy): domain Bacteria; kingdom Bacillati; phylum Actinomycetota; class Actinomycetes; order Streptosporangiales; family Streptosporangiaceae; genus Streptosporangium; species Streptosporangium sp. NBC_01755. The sequence goes on from NZ_CP109131.1 coordinate 4,852,532, forward strand.
CGGCTCCGAGAACCGGCGGCGTGGCTCATGGTAGCCGTTGCCTCCGCGAGCGTTCTCGTCGGCATCGAACGCCTGCTGTTCGGTGGATCGTCCTTCGCCGCGCGCGCGGCGGGCTACCTGGGTCAGCTCACCTCGCCGGTCGCCGCCGCGCTGCTCGTCGGCGCCGTGCTGCTGGCCACCCACCTCGGTCCGGTGATCGAGCGGCTGAAGCCGATGGCCCTCGTGGCGGCCGGCACGCTCGTGCTCTCCGTGCTCTTCGGCGTGATCGGCCTGCTCACCGCGCTGTTCGGTGGTGCGACGGACCTCCGAGAGAAGATCGAACTCCTCCTCGTCCACCTGCCCGCCCTCGCGCTGACCGCGGTCGCACTGCTCTACGTGCTGCCGAAGGCGGTCCCCGCCGGTTCGCGCGCCGGGTCCCTCCGCGCCGAGGACGGCTTCGGCCGCTCCCCTGAGCCTTCCAGGGAGCAGGGGTACGCCTACCAGCCGCCCGTCCCCGGACAGGGGCCGGTTTCCTTCCAGGAGCATCCGCAGGGGCAGGGCGCGTACCCCCAGGGCCAGATGGCGCAGCAGGGCGTTCACCACCCGCAGGATCAGGCTCTGCGGGGCGGCCACGGCTACCCGCAGGGCCAGATGGCGCAGCAGGGCGTTCACCACCCGCAGGATCAGGCTCTGCGGGGCGGCCACGGCTACCCGCAGGGCCAGATGGCGCAGCAGGGCGTTCACCACCCGCAGGACCAGGCTTCGCAGGGCGGCCACGGCTACCCGCAGGAGGCGCCGCCCGTCCAGAACCCGCAGCCCCGGCACAACCTCCCCGCGCTTCCGCCCGCGCCCGCGCACGGCTCCGCCGGAGTCCCCGAGGGGTACGGGCAGCAGGCGGCCTCCTACGCGCCGCCCACGCCGCAGGCGGGCGACGGGCACCCCCAGGCGCCGCCCTACACGCCGCCCGCCGAGAGCCAGCCCTACGCTCCCCCGCCCGGCGCCTACGCGCCGTCACCTCAGCAGCCGGAGCCGCAGGGGCAGGGTTACGCGCAGCCCGTGCCGCAGGCACCGCAGCCCGCCTCCCCGACCGCCGCGCAGCCCGGGGGCTACACCCCGAGCCCGTACGTCGCGGCCGATGTCCAGCCCCCGGTCCCGGCCAAGCCGTACGAGCCGCCGGACGTCGCCTACGACCCACCGGCCGCTGCCTATGACCCGCCGGTCTACGCCGCTCACGTGGAGCAGCAGCCCCAGACGGAATCCCGACTGCCGAGCTATCCGCAGTTCCCCGACTCTCCGGCGTACGGGCAGCCCGAGCCGCAGGGCTTCGGCCGGCAGCCCGATTCCCCGGCGTACGGTCAGGAGCCGCAGGGCTTCGGCCGGGAGGCCGACTCTCCGGCGTACGGTCAGGAGTCGCAGCCGGCGAGTTCCGGGCGGCACTCCAGCCCGAGGCTGCCGAGCTATCCGCAGTTCCCCGACTCTCCGGCGTACGGGCAGCCCGAGCCGCAGGGCTTCGGCCGGCAGCCCGACTCCTCGGCGTACGGCCTCCGCTCGGAGCAGCGGCAGCCGGACTACGGACAGGCCGATCTTCCCGCGTACGGGCAGTCCGAGCCGCATGATTTCGGCCGGCAGGCCGACTCTCCGGCATACGGTCAGGAGCCGCAGCCGGCGAACTCGGGCTGGCACTCGGAGCCGCAGATGCCGGGCTACCAGCAGTCTGAGCCGCCGGGCTACCAGCAGTCTGAGCCGCCGGGCTACCAGCAGTCTGAGCCGCTGAGTTACCAGCAGTCTGAGCCGCCGGGCTACCAGCAGTCCGAGCCGCTGAGTTACCAGCGGCCTGAGCCACAGGGCTTCGGGCAGCAGGACTCGCAGCCGCCCGGTTACGGTCACCAGTCCGAGCAGCAGGCCCCCGTGCCCTACCCGCCGGCCGACGGCCGGCAGAGCCCGGCGTTCGACGGCCAGCCGCCGCAGTCCTTCCCGCAGCCTCCGGAGAACTACGGTCAGCCGTTCAGCGGTTACCCCGGCGCGGAGTTCGGCCGGTCGGCCGAGCCGGACCCGCAGTATCCCGCGCCCGACCCGGTGGACCTCAGGTCACAGCAGATGGCTCAGGCCTACCAGCAGGCGGAGAGCTACCAGCAGCAGGCCCAGGGCACCGAGCCGCAGATTCGCGTCCCCGAGTACGGCTCCTCCGGCTACGACGGCCCGTTCGGGCATCCGCAGCAGGCACCCCAGGTCCCCGCTCCGCAGAACCTCCAGGCTCCACAGAACCTCCAGGCTCCACAGAACCTCCAGGCCCCGCAGGCCCCGTACCAGCCGCAGGGCGGCGGGCACCAGTGGGACCCGCGGTCGGAGGCGACGCTCAGGTTCGACCCGAGTGCCTACTCCGGAGACCCGCTGAGCGACCCCGCGCTCCCCGTCAGGACGTGGGACTCGCAGCCGATAGACCCCACGGCGATCTACAAGCCCGAACAACGCCCAGGTCAGGGCATGGATGAGGAAAGCCCGGATAGAGAGAGGGTGGGCCCCGGTCAGGATCAGAACATGTCCTGGTACGGTTCCGACCGCCGAGAGCACTGAGCCCCTGGCGATCGAGGCGATCACCTGGTGCAATTGCCGTCGTGGCAGGCACACGACCCACAACCGGGGAGAGCAGGTCTTTCCCCGGATACCAGCATGCCGCTTGACGCCACACCGGGCACGCGCGTGTAATTACACACGTGTTGTTACGCCTTTCTCTGGGTGGGTAAGGGGGAGGCGTTCATAGGGGGGCTCCATTTGCGGGCGTGCGGCAGGGAGGTGTGCAGTGGCCGACCTGGTCATCGCACAGGAGAGCATCGCTGAAGAGCAGCTTGGCTGGCAGGAGCGCGCCTTGTGCGCGCAGACCGACCCGGAGGCGTTCTTCCCGGAGAAGGGAGGCTCCACCCGCGAGGCCAAGAAGGTTTGCCGCTCCTGCGAGGTGCGTGCCGAGTGTCTTGAGTACGCGCTGGAACACGACGAGCGGTTTGGAATCTGGGGTGGACTGTCGGAACGGGAACGACGGCGGATCAAGCGTGAGGCGGTCTGAGTCGTCCGGGAAACGGATGGCTGGAAGGCTTGGGCGCTTCGAGGTCCGGGCGGTCTGGAAATCCGGCCGCCGAAGAAGCACTGAAGAAGTTCGAATGATCTGACAGCAAGTACGTGACGCCCTCTCGGGGGCGCTTGACGAATATGTCCACGGGGTCACGTGACCATCGGTCACGTGACCCTTTTTCGGTTGCGCGACCAGGTATAAGACATAGTCCAACACAGGGTGTCGTATCGTTGTCGCGCCGATCACTACCACCTCCTGAACACGGGACGTATGTCCATCACCGACTCCCAGCGCCCCCACCGTCCCCACCACACGGTCACCGCGATCGTCGTCTCCCACGACGGCTCCCGCTGGCTGGGGGAGACCCTGGAAGCCCTGCTCCGGCAGACCCGTCCCGCGGACCGGGTCGTCGGGGTCGACAACGGCAGCAGGGACGGCAGCGCCGCGCTGCTGACCGGAGCTCTCGGCTCCAGGGCCGTACTCACCCTGCCGCGCTCGACCGGTTTCGGTGAGGCCGTCGCCGAGGTGCTCGACAGGCTCGGTCCCGGTGGGGGGCAGGAGTGGATCTGGCTGCTGCACGACGACTGCGCGCCGGACGTCCACGCCCTGCGGATCCTGCTGGAGGCCGCCGAGGCGGATCCCAAGGCGGTGGTGCTCGGCCCCATGCTGCGGGACTGGCTGGACCGGCGGATCCTGTTGGAGGTCGGCGTCACCGTCGACCGCACCGGCCGCAGGAACACCGAGCTGGAGGCCCGCGAGTTCGACCAGGGGCAGTACGACGGGATCAGGGACGTGCTCTCGGTCTCCACCGCGGGCATGCTGATCCGCAGGGACGTCTGGGACGAGGTCGGCGGCCTCGACCCCGCTCTGCCGCTCTTCCGTGACGACCTCGACCTGTGCTGGCGGGTCAGGGCCGCCGGATACCGCGTGCAGAACGTCACCCGGGCGGTCGCCTGGCACGCCGAGGCCGCCGCCAGACGGCGTCGCCGCATCACCGCCAGCGGTGACCACCCCCGCCGCCTGGACCGGCGTAACGCCCTCTTCGTCGTCATGGCGAACCTGCCGCTGAGGCCGCTGCTGTGGGCGCTGGTACGTAACGCGTTCGGGTCGATCTTCCGCACGCTGCTGTTCCTCGTGGCCAAGCAGCCCGCCAACGCGCTGGACGAGTTTCTCGCGTTCGGCTCGGTGTTCGGCCATCCCATTCGGATGGTCAAGGCTCGGCGGGCACGGGCCAAGGGGCGCAGGCAGGGGTACGCGGCGATCAGCCGGTTGCTCACCCCGCCCGGTGCCGGCTATCGGCGGCTCGTCGACCGGGCCCAGAACTACCTGGCCGGGGGCGGGTTCGTGGAGTCCGCGGGGCGCCACCACGCGATGGCCGCCTCGCCGCACTCGCAGGAGGACGGCGAGGAGCTGCTCACCGACGCCGGCATGACGCAGCGCCTCTTCGGTAACCCGGGTGTCCTGCTCTTCCTGGCGCTCGCGGCGGTCACGCTGGTCGCCGAGCGCGCCCTGACCGGCGGCGCCAGGCTGGGCGGCGGCGCGCTCGTCCCGGTGATCGGCGGGGCCTCCGACCTGTGGGATCTCTACCTCGAGAGCCGCCACCAGACGGGCCTGGGCACCGACGCGTGGGCTCCGCCGTACGTGGCGGTGCTGGCCGTGCTCTCCACTGTGCTGTTTGGCAAGACGTGGCTCGCGGTCTCGCTGCTGCTGCTCGGCTGCGTGCCGCTGGCGGGGATCTCCGCGTACGCGGCCACCCGGTCGATGATCCCGGGCCACTGGACCCGGGTCTGGCTGGCCTCCTCCTACGCCCTCCTGCCGGTGGCCACCGGCGCGGTCGCCGCAGGCCGGCTCGGCACCGCGGTGGTCTTCGTGCTGCTTCCCGTCTACGCGGCGCTCGCCACCACGGTGCTCACCGGGGAACGGCGCCGTGCCCGCCGCGCAGCCTGGGGGCTGGGGCTCCTGCTGGCCGTCGGCACCGCCTTCGCCCCGCTGGTCTACCCGCTGACCGCGATCCTCGGCGCGCTGGCGGCACTGGCCTTCCCGCGCAGGGGCGTCGCCGTCTCGATGCTCGTGGCGTTCACCGTGCCCGTGGTCCTGCTGTTCCCCTGGCTGGCCCAGATGGTCGCGGATCCCAGGCGGCTGCTACTGGAGGCCGGGCTGCACCAGCCCGCGCTGGTCGACCCCGGACTGCCCGCGCTGTCGTTGCTGCTGCTCAGCCCGGGCGGCCCCGGCATGCCGCCACTCTGGGTGACCGGTGGCCTCATCGCCGCCTGCCTGTTCGCGCTGCTGATGCGCCGCAACCGGATGGTCATCGCGGTCGGCTGGGGCGTCGCCCTCTTCGGGGTGCTGGTGGCCATCCTGGTCAGCAGGACCCCCGTCACCTCGGTCAACGGCGACGTCGAGGCCCCCGCGTGGCCGGGCGTGCCACTGGCCTTCGCGGCCACCGGCATGCTCGTGGTGGCCGCGCTCACCTCCGACCGGGTCGTGGAGTTCCGGGCGGCCGGCGGGCTGCGCAGGCTCGCCGCGCTCGGGGTCGTGCTGGTCGCGTTCTCCACGCCGCTGCTCGCCGCGGGCATGTGGATCGTCGAGGGCGTGGACGGCCCGATCCGCGGAACCGTACGCGATGTCATGCCCGCCCTCGCGGCGGACAACTCCGCCGGTGGCGAGCGGACCCTGCTGCTGCGCACCTCGCCGAACGGCCTGCTCTTCACGGTGCTGCGCGGGCGCACCCCGGTGATCGGCGAGGCCGACATCCCCACGCCCGAGGGTCCCAGGGAGCGGGTCCGCATCGCCGCGGCCGGGCTGGTGTCCGGCAGGGGCGGTGACGACGCCCGGGTGCTGGCGGCCCACGGCGTCCGGTTCGTCGTGGTGACCGCGCCCGTCGACGCGGAGGTCAGCGCCGCCCTCGACTCACAGCCCTCGCTGGCGAGGATGAGCCTGTCCCGCTCGGTCGGCGTGTGGCGGCTGACCCAGCCGATCGCCGTTCCCGTCACCCCGCCCGGCGACCCCTGGCACAGCCGCTGGCTCTGGATCCAGGCCGCGCTGGTGCTGGTCGTCTCGGTCCTGGCAGCGCCCGGCTCGCGTACCGAGCCCGACCAGCCCGCCGCACCACAGGACCTGCCCGATTCCCGTAGAGAGCTGGCCGGCCGGTGAAATCCCTGATCGAGAATCGGTTCAGCCTGCTGGTGCTGGTCCTGGTGGCCCTGCTCGCCCTGTACGGGGTGGCCTCCGCCACCCAGCCGCAGGCGGTCGCCACCCCCGCGCCACAGGTTCAGAAGGTCCCGGTCGCCTCGGTGACGACGGTCTGCCCGTCGCCGGGCGACACCTCGGTCGGCGTGGTGGCCCCGCCGGGCAGCCGGGAGCAGGGGGTCGCGGCCCTCGTCACCGGCGACAAGACCCTCGCCACCCTCGACACCCCCGGCCGTCTCTGGCACGAGAAGGTCCCCGCCTCGTCACCGCCCCTTGTCATCACGGCCACCGGGAGCATGGCGGCGGGGCTGGAGGTGGCGCAGACCCGCGGGGAGAAGTCGGGCAGGCAGCGGGGGCTGGCCGGGGTGCGCTGCACCGAGCCGGTGGCGAGCACCTGGCTGGTCGGCCCGGGGCCGGCCGCGGCCGACGTCACGCTCTACCTGACCAACGCCGACCTCGCCCCAGCCATCGCGGAGATCATGGTCTACTCGGGCGAGGGGCCCGTGGTGGCCGACAGCGGCGGAGTGCTCACCCTGAAACCCGGTGCGAGCCGTGCGGTCAAGGTCGTGGATCTCGCGCCCTCGGCACTCGTCCTGGCGATCCAGGTGCGCACCAGCTCCGGGCGGGTCACCGCCGCGGCCAGGGCGATCATGAACGGCGGGCGCGGCGTCGACTGGTTGCCGGCCTCCACGGCCCCCGCCACCCGCGTCGTCGTGCCGGGCATCCCCGGCGGCGGCGGGAAACGTGAGCTGCTCGTCGCCTCCGACGCCGAGGCCGACACGCTGGTCGAGGTCAGGGCACTCACCCCCGACGGGACGTACGCGCTCAAGGGCAGCGAGTTCGTCGAGGTGCCCGCCGGTTCCGTCGCCACCCTCGATGTGTCCACCGGGGTCGGCGGCCAGCCGTCCGCGCTGGTGCTCACCTCGGAAACCCCGATCGTCGCGGGGCTCGTCGCCACGGGTACCGGCGCGAAGGTCGACGTGGCCTTCACCGCCGGGGCGGATCCCGTCGATCTGGGAAGCGTCGTCGCCGACAACCGGACGGGAGGCAAGGCGACCTCCCGGCTGCTGCTGACCGCGCCGGACACGGCGGGCAAGGTGAGCGTGCAGGTGGTTCCGCGCAAGGGCGAGCCGCACGAGCCGTTCCAGGTGGACATCTCCGCCTCGCGTACCAAGCAGGTCAAGCTGCCCAAGGTGGACGGGGTCTTCGCGGTGGTCGTGCAGCCGCTGCCCGGCTCGGGGCCGGTCTACGGCGGGCGCGTCATGGACGAGCGGCGGAAGGGCGGGCCGGCGCTGACCGTGCAGCCACTGGCCGCCGCCCGGATGTGGGCGCTGATCCCGCCGATCGCCGAGTCCGCCGCGACGGTCCTGCCCTGAGACCCCGCTCCGAGGCGTGGCGTTGCGGGTCGCGGCAGGCAGATCGTGGCAGGCAGGTCGCGACCGGTGAGACGGGTGGCCGGGGGCGCTGGGACGGTGGATCAGTCGTGGTCGTCGAAGCCGGGGTCGATCGATTCAGGAGAGAGCCCGAGAAGACCCGCGACCTGCTCGACCACCGCCTCGTGCACCATCGCGCCCAGGTGGTCACGGTCGCGGGACCGGCTCTCCAGGGGGCGACGGTAAATGATCACAACGGCCGGGTGACTCCCGTCGGCGGGCTCGGCCCGCCCGAACGGGATCGGCTCGCCGGTCAGCAGCCCGGGGCCGTCGCCCAGCTCGCTGACCGGAGGGACCTCCTCGACCGCGAACTCCACGGCCGCCAGCTGCTTGGCCCAGCGGGGCTTGAGCCGGTCGACGGCGTCCAGGACGAGATCGTCGAACCGCTCGCTGCGGGACTTGGCGATCGGCACGTGCGAGGGCGCGAGCGGACCGCGCAGGCCGCGGCCGTGCCTGTCGCGTCTGCGAGGAGAACGAGGTCTGCCGGGTGCCGGGCTCACGGCCCCAGCTTAGACGTGACCCGAGCGGGGGCGGGAGTGCCGATGACGGAAGGTGGCGTACCGGTTACGTGGGCGAGATAGGTCGCACGGCGGGGGTGCGGAGGACGGAAGGTGGCGTACCGGGTATGCGAGCGAGATAGGTCGCACGGCGGGAGTGCGGAGGAGGGGCGTAGCCATACAGGCGGGTGGAAGCCGGGACACGTGTCCGAATTGTGGCGACACGCTCGTTAAGAGCGCTCAGATAGTGGCGCCCCGGACGCTTACCGGATACGGTCCCACCGTGAGCCCCGTCCGCCGCTGTTCCCGCACCGCGTGCAGTCAGCCTGCCGTTTTCACGCTCACGTACGTCTACGCCGATTCGACCGCTGTTCTCGGGCCCTTGGCTACGTACGCCGAGCCGCACTGCTACGACCTGTGTGCCGAGCACGCCGAGCGGCTCACCGCCCCCCGCGGCTGGGAGGTGGTCCGCCTGCCGACCGACGGCGCCACACCGAGTACGGACGACCTGGAGGCCCTCGCCAACGCGGTCCGCGAGGCCGCCAGACCCGCCCCCAGCGGCGGTACCGAGCCGGTCGGCCAGGGCGTCGAGGTCGGACGCCGAGGTCATCTGCGGGTGCTTCGCTCCGCTCAGCCCCAGCGCGACCGCTGACCCTGCCGGGCACTGCCCAGTGGGTCCTTGGCGCGGTGAGGCGCCGTTTGACCGGCCGCTGTGGGCAAAAGATCCAGGGGACAGGGCCTAGGCTGGAGGCAGCGGACACGACGCAAAGGGCGGAGCTGAAGTGGGCGACCTTGTCAAGATCTTCAAAGCGTACGACGTTCGTGGCGTCGTGCCGGACGAGCTCGACGAGGAGACCGCCGAGGCGGTCGGCGCGGCCTTCGTGGAAGTGACCGGGGCCGGGACCGTCGTGGTGGCACATGACATGCGCGAGTCGTCGGCGCCCCTGGCGGCGGCCTTCACCAGGGGGGCCACCTCGCGGGGGGCCGACGTGATCTGCGCGGGGCTGGGGTCCACGGACCTGCTCTACTACGCGAGCGGCAGTCTCGGCCTGCCCGGGGTGATGTTCACGGCCAGCCACAACCCGGCCCGCTACAACGGCATGAAGATGTGCAGGGCCGGCGCGGTGCCGGTCGGCGGCGACACCGGACTCGTCGAGATCCGTGACCGGGCCACCGCGATCCTGGCGTCGGGCGCTCTCGGCGGCGAGGGGGGCGGGACGCTCTCCGAGCGCGACCTGCTGCGCGGCTACGCCGACCACCTGCGCGGCCTGGTCGATCTTTCCGGCATCCGGCCGCTGCGGGTCGTGGTCGACGCCGGGAACGGGATGGGCGGGTACACGGTCCCGACCGTGTTCGAGGGGCTGCCCATCGAGCTGACCGCCCTCTACTTCGAGCTCGACGGCACCTTCCCCAACCACGAGGCCAACCCCATCGAGCCGGACAACCTGCGCGACCTGCAGAAGGCGGTGCTCGATGTGGGCGCCGACATCGGGCTGGCCTTCGACGGCGACGCCGACCGCTGCTGGGTCGTCGACGAGCGAGGCGAATCGGTCTCCCCGTCCACGATCACCGCGCTGGTCGCCGCCCGCGAACTGGGTAAGCACCCCGGCGCTGTGATCATCCATAACCTGATCACCTCCATGGGCGTTCCGGAGATCGTCGCCGAGCACGGTGGCCGGCCGGTCCGTACCCGGGTGGGTCACTCGTTCATCAAGGCCGAGATGGCCGAGACCGGCGCGGTCTTCGGCGGCGAGCACTCCGCCCACTACTACTTCGGGGACTTCTGGTTCGCCGACTCCGGCATGCTGGCCGCGCTGCACGTGCTGGCCGCGCTGGGCGAGCAGGAGAAGCCGCTCTCGGAGATCCTGACCGAATACACCCGCTATGCGGCCTCCGGAGAGATCAACAGTACGGTCGCCGACCAGGCAGCGGCGACGGAGCGGGTTCGCGAGACGTTCGCGGCCCGCGACGGCGTTACCTTCGACGAGCTGGACGGCCTGACCGTCTCCGGCTCAGGATGGTGGTTCAACCTCCGTCCGTCCAACACCGAGCCGCTGCTCAGGCTGAACGCCGAGGCGGCAGACGAGATGCAGATGGCAGCGATCAGGGACGAGGTCCTTGCTGTCGTGAGGAGCTGAACGAGTGAAGATCGACGACTGGTTGCTGGAGATCCTGGCCTGCCCCAAGTGCAAGTCTCCCCTGCGAGCCGAGCCCGAGGTGGACGAGCTGTTCTGCACCTCCGTCTCCTGTGGCCTGGTCTACCCGGTCCGGGACGACATCCCGGTCCTGCTGGTCGACGAGGCCCGGAAGTCGTGAATTGGGAGCCCGATCTGCTCGACGATCGGAAACGGCTGGCCGAGTATGACCCGTCGGACATGCTGCGGGCGGTGGCCGACTCGGCCGCGCAGGTCCGTACCTCTCACCGGGCTGCCATGGAGTCCGGCCTGTCCTCGCTCGCGAGGGACGGCCGGCCCCGGGCGGTCGTGGTCGCCGGTGTGGGCGCTTCGGGCATCGCCGGTGACATTCTCAACGTGGTGTGCGGTCACGGTGCCCCGCTGCCGATCGTGACGGTCAGGTCCTACCGGCTGCCCGGCTGGATCGGCGCGACCGACCTGGTGATCGCGGTGTCGCGCTCGGGCAGGACCGAGGAGACGCTCACGGTGGCCGCCGAGGCCGTCCGCCGCGGTTGCCGCCTGCTCGCCGTCGGCGCACCCGATTCGCCGCTCCACGCGATCGCCAGGCAGGCGGGGGCGCCGTTCGTGCCCGTCACGGACGGCGGCCGGCCGCGTGCCGAGGTGTGGGCGCTATCGGTTCCGCTGGTCGTCGCCGCCGCCGAGCTCGGCCTGGTCGAGGAGGCGGATGAGCAGGTGTTCGAGGGGGTGGCCAAGCGCCTTGAGGACCTCGCACACCGCTGCCGTCCGACGAGCGAGTCGTTCATCAATCCGGGCAAGTCGCTCGCGATGGAGATCGCCGAGACCGTGCCGATGATCTGGGGGTCCTCCCCGGTGGCGGCCGTCGCGGCCCACTGGTGGGCCTGTCAGCTCAATACGAACGGTAAATATCCGGCGATGTGGGGAGAACTCCCCGAGGTCGACCACAACCAGGTGGTCGCCCTCGACGGCCCGCTCGCCCACCGCGACATCTTCGCCGACGAGAGCGGCAGGTCGCTCCGGCTGTTCGTGCTGCGCGACGTGGAGGAGCACCCCCGGGTCGTACGGCACCGGGAGGCGTCGGTGCGCCTGGCGGAGAGCCGCGGTGTTCCGGTCACACAGATCGTCGCCGAGGGGGAGCACCCGCTGGAGCGGCTCGCCGCGCTGATCGCACTCGGAGACTTCGCAAGTACGTACCTCGCTCTCGGGTACGGGATCGATCCGACCCCTGTGTCGGCGATCACAGAAGTCAAGGCGAGGATTTCGCAATAGGATCATGTCTCGTCTTTACCGGAGCAAATGAGCTGAGCGGAGGCTGCCGTGAGCGCGGGCGGCGGTACCAAGGCAATCATCGCGGCATTGGCCGCCAACCTGGCGATCGCGGTGGCCAAATTCGTGGCGGCCTTCTTCACGGGGTCGTCATCCATGCTGGCCGAGGGGGTCCACTCGGTGGCCGACTCGGGTAATCAGGCGTTGCTGCTGCTAGGCGGGAAGCGCGCGCAGCGCGCGCGCACGCCGCAGCACCCGTTCGGGTACGGCCGGGAACGCTACTTCTACGCGTTCGTGGTCGCGGTCGTGCTGTTCACCATCGGCGCGGTGTTCTCGCTCTACGAGGGCTGGCACAAGATCTCCGCTCCTGAGGAGCTCAAGTCCCCGATCTGGGCCTTCGGCGTGCTGATCTTCGCGATCATCGCCGAGTCGTTCTCGTTCAGGACGGCGATCATCGAGTCCAACCACGTCCGGGGAGACCAGTCGTGGGTGCAGTTCATCCGCCGCTCCAAGTCGCCCGAGCTGCCGGTGATCGTGCTTGAGGACCTGGGCGCGCTGCTCGGCCTGATCTTCGCGCTCTTCGGCGTGACGATGGCCGTGGTGACCGGCGACCCCGTCTGGGACGGCATCGGCACCCTGATGATCGGTGTCCTGCTCGCCGTCATCGCGGTCGTGCTGGCGATCGAGACCAAGTCGCTGCTGATCGGCGAGGGCGCGGGCCCCGAGGTCGAGGTGCGCATCGCGCAGGCCCTGGAGAGCGCTCCCGAGGTGACCCGGGTCATCCATATGCGCACGCTCCACCTGGGCCCGGAGGAGATCCTGGTCGCCGCCAAGATCGCGGTGGCGCACGACGACACGGCCGCGGATGTGGCCAGGGGCATCGACGAGGCCGAGCAGCGCATCCGCGACGCCGTCCCCGAGGCCCGGGTCATCTACCTGGAGCCCGACCTGGACAGAGCCGGCGTCAACGGCTCAGTCTGAGCCTCACCGGGTGGTCCGGGGCTGTGACAGGCTCCGGACCACCTCCCGGGAGGATCAGCCGAGCTGCTGACCCAACTGATCGACGGCCGCGGTCAGCACCTGGTCGATGACCTCGGTGATCTCGGACCAGCGCGCGTCGGGTGTGTCGCTGAAGACCAGTGTCACGCTGTCGTCCGGCGTCGGATGGCAGACCCAGACCGGTCCCGGGGGCTCCGTCCTCTCGGGCTCCCCGGGTGGTGACACGGCGGCCGAGACGGTGAAGACGAGGGCTCCCGTCTCCGCAGCCCCGGCCTTGATGATGGCGGTGTCGAAATGCAGCACGTATTCCATGATCTCGATATAGAGCTGTCCCCACCAGACGCCTTCGGTCAGGTTGGGCCGGAATCCCGCACCGCTCGCCATGCTCCGAAAGTGGTCTCTCCTGAGGAGAGAGCGCTGATTCGGTGGCTGAGCCTGCTCGACGAGAACGAGTGTCTCCGGGGCGATGGCCGAGAAGGCGTCACGCAGGGCGTCCCCCTGCTTTCGCAGGTAATGGATGATTTTGGTCTGAAGTGAGTCGGCCAGGTGGACGGCGGGAACCGCGCGGTTCGTGACGTCCTTGGAAAGATTCGCCCGGAGCCGGTCGACGTGCGCGCGTGCCACCTCCGCCGCCCCGCTCGCGGCCTCCCGGAGCACGGCGGGAGCCTCCAACTCGAACCGAAGCGCGCTGATCTCCAGCCGGGCGAAGAGCCGGACCAAAGGCGCCAGGTCGCCATCGTTCGCCTGGTCCAGCGCGTCGATGTATCTGGCCCGCTGGGATCGATCCACGACAAGGGGGGCGTAGTCGTCCCGCAGGAGAACCAGCAGGGTCAGAGCTCGGGCGACCCTGCCGTTGCCGTCCTCGAAAGGATGAACGCAGATGAAGCGGTGATGCAGCCACGCGGCCTTGACGATGGGGTGGACCCGCTCCATTGTCCGGTAGAGCGTGATCAGATGGTCCATCTGGGCCTGCACGTGCTCCGGCGGGGTGTACTCCAACAACGTGCCGTCTGGACGCATGACGTGGTTGGGGTGCTTCTTCCACTCTCCGTGCCGAAGGGGAGCGTCGAATGTACGGCCCAATGTGTCGGTGGCGCCGTAGACGTTCTGCCTTCGGGCGATGGCCTGGTGCAACTCTCTCACGAAGTGCACGCTCAGGTCCCTGCCTCCCCTGGCGGCGTCGGCGAGGAATTCCAGGGCGTCGTACTGCGAGCGGATGACCGCGAGCGTGTCATCGCTGATGCCGCCCTCTCTGGCGGCCACCTCCTGCGTCAGCCCTTCTGCGACCAGAGCGAGTGTCACACCCCAGTCGACGTCGTAGAGACGCTCGATGATGCCGGTCTCGATGGCGTGCCTGCGCAGGCTGCGGCGTCGAGCCTGACGGAACTCCTCTTCCGGGGCATGCTTCAGCCAGTCCTTCCAGGCGCCCTTCAGAGCGTCGGCCGACGCGAGGATCGCCGCGACGCCACCGTTGAGCTCTGGAAGGGCTTCGACCTCTCGCCAACGCATACGGTCGAGGATAGGGCTCGGCGGGGACAACGAGCCGTGCTTCGTGCCCCTTGGAGGGAATGGGATGCGCGGCGTCACCGCTGGGTGCGGTGCTGGAGCAGTCGCAGCGCCTTCTCCTTCTCGAAGTCCAGGGCCCTGCGGGGTGCCTGGAGCCGGCCGATCCGCAGCCCCAGGTCCCGTACGGCCTGGGCGACCGCGGGCTCGCTCAGCGTTCGCAGCGCGAAGGCCAGCTCGGCGGGGGAGATGTCGAACCGTTTCTCCAGCTCGACGCCCTGAGCGACGGCGGAGAGCTCCTCGGGGCCGAACCGCCGGTGCGCGCCCTGGCCCCTGATCTCCGGGAGCAGGCCGAGCGCCTCGCGGTAGCGGAGCATCCGGGGGGACATGCCCAGTCTCCTGGCGGCCTCGGTGATCCGCATCGCCGCCCCTCTCTGAGGATTTCCGGGAAATCTTACATTCTTGTGTCAGGTTACCCGCTCAGTGGGTGCGCGGAGTCTCTCCAGCCGCCTAAACTCGCAATCGTCGACTTTTCCGGTGGAGCGGTGAGCCCGGCCCGAGAGCGAAGCACGGTCGCGAGACGAGCGCGATCGGCGAGGGTGTGAGGCAGCGGCCGCCCATCAACCAGAGGGGTAACCACACATGGACTTCAAGGTCGCCGACCTTTCCCTTGCGGCCTTCGGGCGCAAGGAGATCCAGCTCGCCGAGCACGAGATGCCGGGTCTGATGACCGTCCGCGAGGAGTACGCCCAGGCCCGGCCGCTGGCCGGTGCGAAGATCATGGGCTCGCTGCACATGACCATCCAGACCGCCGTGCTCATCGAGACCCTGGTCGCGCTCGGTGCGGAGGTTCGCTGGGTCAGCTGCAACATCTTCTCCACCCAGGACCACGCCGCCGCCGCCGTGGTCGTCGGCCCCGAAGGCACCCCCGAGGACCCCAAGGGTGTCCCGGTCTTCGCCTGGAAGGGCGAGACCCTCGAGGAGTACTGGTGGTGCACCGAGCAGGCCTTGGCATGGCCCGGCGGTGACGGCCCCAACATGATCCTCGACGACGGCGGCGACGCCACCCTGCTCGTCCACAAGGGTGCCGAGTACGAGAAGGCCGGCGCCGTGCCCAGCGCGGGAGAGGACGACCCGGAGGAGTGGGGCATCATCCTCGACCTGCTCCGCCGCACGGTCACCGACGAGGGCCACTGGACCCAGGTCGCCTCGCGCATCAAGGGTGTCACCGAGGAGACCACCACCGGTGTGCACCGCCTGTACGAGATGTTCAAGGCCGGCACGCTGCTCTTCCCGGCGATCAACGTCAACGACTCGGTGACCAAGTCCAAGTTCGACAACAAGTACGGCTGCCGGCACTCGGTGCTCGACGGCCTCAACCGTGCAGCCGACGTGCTGATCGGCGGCAAGGTGGCGGTCATCGCCGGCTACGGTGACGTCGGCAAGGGCTGCGCCGAGGCGCTCAAGGGCCAGGGGGCCCGGGTCATCGTCACCGAGATCGACCCGATCTGCGCGCTTCAGGCCGCCATGGATGGTTTCCAGGTCACCACGCTGGACGAGGTCGTCGGCCTCGCCGACATCTTCGTCACCACGACCGGCAACTTCAACATCATCACGGCCGACCACATGGCCCAGATGAAGCACAACGCGATCGTGTCCAACATCGGTCACTTCGACAACGAGATCGACATGGCCGGCCTGGCCAGGATTCCCGGCATCGAGAAGACCGAGATCAAGCCACAGGTCCACACCTGGCGCTTCCCCGACGGCAAGCAGATCATCGTGCTCGCCGAGGGACGCCTGATGAACCTGGGCTGCGCCACCGGCCACCCCTCGTTCGTCATGTCCAACTCCTTCACCAACCAGGTGATCGCGCAGATCGAGCTGTTCACCAAGACCGACGAATACCCGATCGGCGTCTACGTGCTGCCCAAGCACCTGGACGAGAAGGTCGCCCGCCTCCACCTCGACGCCCTGGGGGTGAAGCTCACCAAGCTCACCAAGGCCCAGGCCGAATACATCGGCGTGGACGTCGAGGGTCCCTACAAGCCCGAGCACTACCGTTACTGATACCTGCGGCTGAGGTTCATCGGGCCCCCGCGGCTTCGCGGGGGCCTTCGGGCGATCTGGCGGGCGATCTGGCGGGCAATGTGGGGAGGGACGTGGACGGCGCTCTGGTGGCCGCGGGTGAGCGGAGGATCGGGTGGGCGGCGCGGGCGATGCCGGTGCTCACCGCCCTCGGCGAGCGGTTCGCCGCCGAGCGGCCGCTGGAAGGGTTGCGGATCGCCGCGTGCCTGCACGTCACCGCCGAGACCGCCGTGCTCATGGGCACGCTCAGGGCGGGCGGGGCCGAGATCGCCCTGGCCGCGTCGAACCCCCTGTCCACCCAGGACGACGTCGCCGAGGCGCTCCGTGACTACGGCGTCGTCGTGCACGCGCGGGCGGGGGTTACCAGGGACGTCTACTACCGCCACATCCACCAGGCGCTCGACATCGTCCCCGACATCGTCCTGGACGACGGCTGCGACCTGGTCAACATCCTGCACACCGAGCGGACCGAACTGCTGGAGACGGTGTCCGGGGGGTGCGAGGAGACCACCACCGGCATCATCCGGCTCCGCCAGATGGCCGCGGAGAAGGCCCTGAGGTTCCCCGTGGTGGCGGTCAACGACACGCGGACGAAGCGGATGTTCGACAACCGGTACGGCACCGGCCAGTCGACCATGGACGGCATCATGCGCGCCACGAACACCCTGCTCGCGGGTAAGACCGTGGTGGTCGCCGGCTTCGGCTACTGCGGCCGGGGCGTCGCCGAACGGGCCAGGGGCCTGGGCGCGCGGGTGGTGGTGACCGAGATCGACCCCGTCAAGGCGTTGGACGCCCTGCTGCAGGGCTACGACGTGCGGTCGATGGCGGCGGCCGCCCGCGCCGGAGACGTGTTCGTCACGGTCACGGGCAACCGCGACGTGATCAGGGGCGAGCACCTGGTGGAGATGAAGGACGGCGCGATCCTGGCCAACGCCGGACACTTCGACGTCGAGATCGACGTCCGTGCCCTGGACGACCTGGCACAGGCGGTCCACCGGGGGGTACGTCCCAACACCGATGAGTACGTTCTCGCGGACGGTCGCAGGATCCTGCTGCTCGCCGAGGGCCGTCTGGTGAACCTGACGGCCGCGGAGGGGCATCCCGCCGCGGTCATGGACATGTCCTTCTCCGCGCAGGCGCTCTCGGTGGCGTGGCTGGCCCGCGAGCGGGCGCGGCTGGAGCCGGGGGTCTACGACGTGCCGGGGGAGGTCGACGTGGAGGTGGCGCGGCTCAAGCTGGCCGCGGCCGGGATCGAGGTGGACGAGCTCACCCCCGAGCAGGAGGAGTATCTCCATTCGTGGCGGCTCGGCTCGTAGTCACGCCCGCGATCCACGCGTCGACCTGAACGGGCGAGCAGGCCGCACAGGGGAGGAGTCTCCTCGTGCATGACTCTGTCGCCCTCCTCGCGACCTGGGTGCCCCGCATCGGCCGGCGGAGTCGTTCCCGAGCCGGCGGAGTCGTTCCCGAAGGGAAGCGGTTCAGCGCCCGGCCTGCATCTCCCGCATCCTGCGGATCTCGGCGCTCTGGGTGACCGAGACGTCGTTGGCCAGCTCCTCGATCCGCACGTGTGAGCCGGAGGTCAGGACCTGCTCGGACATCGTGATGGCGCCCTGGTGGTGCGCGGTCATGAGCTGGAGGAAGAGCCGGTCGAAATCCTTGCCCGAGGCGGCCTTGAGCGCCTCCATCTGCTCCGGCGTGGCCATGCCGGGCATGTCGCCGTGCCCGGCGTGGTGTTCGGGAACCCGCTGCCCCTGCTGCTGGAGCCAAGAGGTCATGTACTGGATCT
This sequence comes from Streptosporangium sp. NBC_01755, assembly GCF_035917995.1. Taxonomy (NCBI): domain Bacteria; kingdom Bacillati; phylum Actinomycetota; class Actinomycetes; order Streptosporangiales; family Streptosporangiaceae; genus Streptosporangium; species Streptosporangium sp. NBC_01755. The sequence continues at coordinate 4,870,492 of NZ_CP109131.1, forward strand.
CCGGCCCCTGCGCGTCCTTGATCCGGGAGGCCAGGCCCTTCAGCTTGGTGTGCTCGGACCGGGTCGGGGCCAGGGAGGACATGTCGAGAGCCTGACGGTGATGAACGATCATGTCCTGGACGTACTTCACGTCGGCCGCGTTGGCGGTGGGCAGGGGCACGAGCGTGGCGGCCTCGCTCGGGTCGACGGTCCTGGCGACCTCACCCGGCCTGCCCGGGGCGATCACCGGCGCCGAGGCCGAGGCCTGGGACTGGGCGCCGGCCTGGGGGGCCGCGGCCGGTTCCGGCTCCGAGGTGCACGCGCTGAGAGACAGCGCGGCGATCACGGCGATGAGCGCGACGCGCACCCGGCCTCCTTGGTGAATGTCCATTGACGTCCTTCAACGGCTTGAGAGCCTGGGGTTTTTAAGCCCCCGACCTGCCGGTTCACAGGTCGGGCACGCCCGAAGCCTCCTCGCCTGGACACGGCACGTCCTACCTCGTTTTTGAATGCCATGTCCAACGTGGCTGTCGCGGAACACCCCAACCTTAATGGGTCGGGCTGATACGACTAGAGGGGCCCCGCACCGAAATTGCAGGGTATTTCGGTCTGTATGTCCAGTGCCGCAAGACCGTAACCCCTGTCGGGGCGGTCCGTAAAGGCGGCATATCGAAAACAGTTGCTGACACAGTGATGGCTTGCCTGACCGACCACACAGGATGAACGATTTAGGCATTTATGCACCCTTTATTGGTGCAGGTAGCTAGGAGGTTCAGCGAGTGTTCACCCCCTCTGGGAAGGGCCTGACCGGCCGTTTCCTGTTCGTGGCCGGAGTCGCCGTCGCCACGGTGCTGGCCGCGGTACCCGCGCAGGCCGCCGACATTCCGGCGCCGGGCGAGATCGCCAAGAGCGCGAACATCGAGCACGTCCTCAACGTGCCCAAGCCCGCCCCCCTGACGGACATCAACACCGACATGGCGTTCCAGGGCAACTACGCCTTCGTCGGTAACTACAGCGGCTTCTCGATCTACGACATCAAGAAGCCGAGCAAGACCTTGGTGGTCAGCTCGGTCGTCTGCCCCGGCGGCCAGATGGACCTGTCGGTCTACGGCAACCTGCTCTTCGCCGCGGTCGACTCCTCCCGCAACAACGACTCCTGCAGCAGCGTCGGCCAGAGTGCCGCGAACAAGGACTCGTGGGAGGGCGTCCGGATCTTCGACGTCAGCGACAAGAAGAACCCCAAGTACGTCAAGGCGGTCGAGACCAACTGTGGCTCGCACACCCTGACGCTGGTTCCGGGCAAGGGCAGGGACAAGAAGAACGTCTACGTCTACGTCTCCTCCTACAGCCCGAGCGCGTCGTTCCCGGACTGCCAGCCGCCGCACGACAAGATCTCGATCATCAAGGTACCGGTGAAGAACCCGGCGTCCGCCGCGGTCGTCGCCACGCCGGTCCTGTTCCCGGACGGTGGTAACCCCGGCGAGAGCCAGCCGTACCCCTACCGCACCTCGGCGACGAGCGGCTGCCACGACATCACCGCCTACCCGGAGAAGAACGTCGCGGCCGGCGCCTGCATGGGCGAGGGCGTCCTGATGGACATCTCCAACCCGGTCGACCCGAAGGTCACCGCCACGGTCCGTGACGACGAGAACTTCGCGTTCTGGCACTCGGCGACCTTCAACAACGAGGGCACCAAGGTCATCTTCACCGACGAGCTCGGCGGCGGCAGTGCGGCCACCTGCAACGAGGCGATCGGCCCGAACCGCGGCGCCAACGCCTACTACGACATCGAGGACGGCCAGTTCGCCTTCAAGGGTTACTTCAAGATTTCCCGCCACCAGGACGACACCGAGAACTGTGTCGCGCACAACGGCTCGCTGATCCCGGTCAAGGGCAAGGACCTCATGGTCCAGGCCTGGTACCAGGGTGGCATCTCGGTCGTGGACTTCACCGACTCGGCCAACGCCAAGGAGATCGCCTTCTTCGAGCGTGGCCCCGACAGCGCCCACAGGCTCAGCGGTGGCTTCTGGTCGGCGTACTACTACGACGGCCACATCTACGGCAGCGACTTCAACCTTGGTCTTGACGTTCTGAAGATCAATGACCGGCGCACGGGCAAGGCCGACAAGGTCAAGTTCGGCGACCTGAACGCACAGACCCAGGCCTCCTACCACGAGGGTGGCCGCGGCCACGACCACGACGACCACGACGACGACCGCGACGACGATGACGATGACGATGACCGCGACAACGGCCGCGATCACTGACCTTTGATGTGATGGTCACCGGGCGCCCGACGGGCGCCCGGTGACCATCACCCGTGACGGGGTGGAGTGCCGGGGCGAATCGAAAGAAGGAGGTAGACCGTAAACTTTTCTGGGTCCTCAGTAAAGGGTTTGAATCACATTTTATTGTGACAAAGTCATGCTTTGTTGGCCTGGGTGTCAGTGCGGATGGTTTGCTAATTTATGCATGCCTTATGTCCGTTCCAAGGAGGCACCCGAGTGTTCACTCCACGAAGGACCGTCAGGGCATTGGTCATGGCGGCGACGGCCGCCGCGATGCTGATGACCACGATCTCCGCGCAGGCCGCCGACATTCCCCCGCCCGGTGAGGTCGTCACCAGCCCAAACGTGACGCATGTGGCCACCCTGCCCAAGCTCCCCGGCCTTGAGGCCACCGTCAACAGCGACATCGCCTTCCAAGGCGACTACGCCTACGTCGGCAACTACGGTGGTTTCTCGATCTACGACATCAGGAACCCGAAGCGGGCCAAGCTGGTCAGCGGCGTGCTGTGCCCCGGTTCCCAGATGGACGTCTCCGTCTACGGCGACCTGTTGTTCAGCGCGGTCGACAACTCCCGCAGCGACGACTCGTGCAACAGCGTCGGTCAGGGCGCCGACATCAAGGAGTCGTGGGAAGGGGTTCGGATCTTCGACGTCAGTGACAAGAAGAACCCCAAGTACATCAAGGCGGTGGAAACCGCCTGTGGCTCGCACACCCTGACGCTGGTTCCCGGCAGGGGCAGGGACAAGAAGAACGTCTATCTCTACGTCTCCTCCTACGCCCCGAGCGAGTCGTTCCCGGACTGCCGGCCGCCGCACGACAAGATCTCGATCATCAAGGTGCCGCTGCGCAAGCCGACCGACGCGGCCGTGGTCAGCACGCCGGTCGTCTTCCCCGACGGCGGCAACGAGACGCAGCCCGGCCTGCTGCGCCCGACCAGTGGCTGCCACGACATCACCGTCTACGCGGAGAAGGACATCGCGGCCGGAGCCTGCATGGGGGACGGCGTCCTGTTCGACATCTCCGACCGGGAGAACCCGGTGGTCACCGCGCGGACCACCGACCCGAACTTCGCGTTCTGGCACTCGGCGACGTTCAACAACAAGGGCACCAAGGTCATCTTCACCGACGAGCTCGGCGGCGGTGGCGCGGCCACCTGCAACGAGGCGGTCGGCCCGAACCGCGGCGCCGACGCCATCTATGACATCGTCCGCGGCAAGCTGGTCTTCAGGAGCTACTTCAAGATCGGCCGCTACCAGGCCGACACGGAGAACTGTGTCGCGCACAACGGCTCGCTGATCCCGGTCAAGGGCAAGGACATCCTGGTCCAGGCCTGGTACCAGGGCGGCGTCTCCTTCGTGGACTTCACCGACTCGGCCCGCCCGCAGGAGTTCGGCTTCTTCGAGCGCGGCCCCGAGCCGAGCGGCGGAGGCGGCGGCATCTGGTCGGCGTACTACTACAACGGCTATGTCTACGCCAGCGACTTCTACCGGGGCCTGGAGGTCATCAAGATCGACGACCGCCGTACCGACCCGGCCAGGAACGTTCACCTGGACCGGCTGAACGTGCAGACCCAGGCCTCCTACCGGGGAGGGCACTGACCGCGCCCTGAGGCCGGTCGACGGTGAGAGACCGGTGGCGAGTTCGCGGGTCTCGTGACAGGAGGGATGGCGGGTCTCCCGCCATCCCTCCTCGGCTGCCGGGCACCCGTGGCACCGCGTGCCGGGCGGGAAGGTCAGGCGGGAGGGACGAAACCACCCGGTGTGGGGCCGGGCGCCTGCTCGGCGTGCCGGGCTGCGGGCGGCGGGGGTGCCGGGTATGGCGACCCGGCCGGGGGCGGGAGCGGGATCTGCGGCTGTGCGGGCCGGTAGGCGGGCTGAACGTAGGGCTCGGGAGCGGACCCGGGAGGTGCGTACGGCCGGCCTCCGCCTCCGGGAGGCGGGTAGGGCTGGGTGCCCGGGCCCGGCTGGGGTGGTGGCACGGGCGGGTAGGGCTGGGTGCCCGGGCCCGGCTGGGGTGGTGGCACGGGCGGGTGGGACTGGGGCGAGGCATGGCCGGGCCACTGCTGGGCGGCCCACCCCGTGCCGATCTGCTGCGCCAGACGAGCCTGCTCGCGGCGCCGGCGCTCGGCCAGGACTGCGGTCAGGTAGGCGAACGGCGGCACGCCGGGTGGGGCGGGCGGGGAGACGAAGGCCGACATCTCGGTGGCGATGCGCACTCCCATACCGTGCTGCACGGCGGGGGCCAGGTCGTGCCAGCGCATGAGGTACTGCCTCGCGGTGGCCGCGACCTGCTCGGGTAGCCGTGACAGCTCCAGCGTCGCCGCCCAGGGGGCGAGCTGCGGCGGCATGTCCAGCGGTGGCCCGTACTGCCGCGGAGCGCGCTCGGAGATCACGATGGTGCCGGAGAAGACGTCGCCGAGCCGCTTGCCCTTCTCCGAGATCAGCGAGCTGATCAGCGCGGGGGCGCCGCTGAGCATCCAGAGCTCCAGGACCCCGGCCAGCCCGCGGAACAGGGCCTGCCGGAACCGTTCGGGACCGCCGTCGTCGCTGACGACCCGGAGTCCGAGGGCGAGCTTGCCCAGACTGCGCCCGCGCGTGAGCGTCTCGAACGCCACCGGGTATCCCACGATCACGAGCACGGTGAGCACGATGTAGACCATCGTCGTCAGCGCCGGGTCGCTCAGCAGGGCCAGGCTGCCGACCAGCAGGGAGACGCCCAGCAGCGTCAGGACCTGGACGGTCATGTCGATCAGCAGCGCCGCGGCCCTGCTCGGGAGCTGGGCGACGCGGACCTCGACGACCACGGCCTCGCCGGTTACGACATCGGACACACTCAGACCTTACCTTCGACCTGGATTTTCGAACGGCTCGGACATCGTCCCCCGGGGCGGTACGGATCCGAAATGGTCTCGCGCTGCGGGAAGAGGTCAACGGATAGGCTGCCCGCGTGGACATCGACGCCTTCGTCACCGCGCACCGGCCCGTCTGGGACCGCCTTGAGGATCTGGTCCGGCGGCGCGGCTCGCTGGACGGCGCCGAGGTCGACGAGCTCGTCGACCTCTACCAGCGGGTGGCCACGCACCTGTCCCTGGTCCGCTCGGCCTCGGCGGACCCGATCCTGGTGGGCCGCCTGTCGGCACTCGTCGCCCGCGCCCGCTCGGCGGTGACCGGGGCGCACACCCCGGCCTGGCGGGAGTTCATCCGCTTCTTCACGGTCTCCTTCCCGGTGGTCGCCTACCGGGCCCGCTGGTGGTGGATGGCCACCACCGCCGCGTTCCTGCTGGTCTCCACGGTCGTCGCCGTCTGGGTGGCGGAAAACCCCGGCGTCCAGGCGGCGATCGCCACCCCGGAACAGATCACCCAGCTCGTCGACCACGACTTCGCCGACTACTACTCGGAGAACCCGGCGACCTCCTTCGCCGGCCAGGTCTGGGTGAACAACGCCTGGGTCTCGATGCAGGTCATCATCATGTCCATCCTGCTCGGCCTGCCGATCCCGTACGTCCTGTGGGAGAACGCGGTCAACGTGGCCGTCTCCGCGGGGTTGATGGCCTCGCGCGGCAAGCTCGACATCTTCTTCGGCCTGATCACCCCGCACGGCCTGCTGGAACTGACCGCGGTGTTCCTCGCCGCCGCCGTCGGCATGCGCCTCGGCTGGACGGTCGTCGACCCCGGCCCGCGCAGGCGCGTCGAGGTCCTGGCCGAGCAGGGCAGGGCCGTGATGAGCGTGGCCCTCGGCCTGGTCGTGGTGCTGCTGATCTCCGGGCTGATCGAGGGGCTGGTCACCCCCTCGGGGCTGCCCACCTGGGCGCGGATCGGCATCGGGGTGGTCGCGGAGGTCGCCTTCCTGGCCTACGTGATCTTCTTTGGCCGCCGGGCCGTGGCCGCGGGCGAGACCGGCGACGTGGAGCGCGCCCCCGACCTCGCCCCGAGCGTCGGCTGAGCGCCCGGACGACTGTCAGACCGATCGGACGACGGTCGGAGCCGATCGGACGACGGTCGGAGCCGATCGGACGACGGTCGGAGCCGCCCGGACGACTGTCAGACCGATCGGACGACCGTCAGAGCCGCCCGGACGCCTTCAGCGCCAGGTAGGCGTCGGCCAGGGCGGGGGCGAGTTGCTCGGGGGCGGCGTCCACCACCTCCACGCCCTGGCGGCGCAGCAGGGCGGTGATCCGCCGCCGCCCCGCGCTCAGCTGCTCGGCCGCGGCCGCGGCGTAGACCAGCTCGGAGGTGCCGCGCCCGGCGGCCATCTCGGCCACCTGAGGGTCGGAGACGGCGGCCAGGAGCACCAGATGCCGCGCGGAGAGCCGGGGCAGCACCGGCAGCAGGCCCTCCTCCAGCGCCGCCGGGTTGAGGTCGGTCAGCACGACGACCAGGCAGCGCCGCCTGGCTCGTGACATGACCGCCGCGACCATCCCGGCCGAGTCGGCCTCGACCAGTTCGGCCTCGATCGGAGCCATGGTGTTGACCAGCGAGGACAGCAGTTCCGTACGGCCGGTGCCGGACACCCAGGCGCGCACCGCGCGGTCGTGGGCCAGGAGGTCGACCCGGTCGCCCGCGCGGGAGGCCAGCGCGGCCAGGAGCAGTGCCGCGTCCATCGACCAGTCGAGGCGGGGCCAGCCGGGCACGATCTTCGGCATTTCGCCCCGGCCGCCCCTTGGTACCTCGCCGGCCAGCGGGATCGGGGCGGTGCCCACCCGCCCGGCCGAGGTGCGGCCGGTGTCGAGCACGATCAGCACCCGCCGGTCGCGCTCCGGCCGCCAGGTGCGGACCACGACGTCGTTGCGGCGCGCGGTGGCCCGCCAGTCGATCGAGCGGACGTCGTCGCCGACCACGTACTCCCGCAGCGAGTCGAACTCGGTGCCCTGTCCCCTGACCATCGACGGGTGCCGGCCCTCCAGCTCCCTGAGTCTGGACAGCTTGGCGGGCAGGTGCTTGCGGCTGAGGAAGGGCGGTAGCACCCGGACCGACCAGGGCACCCGGTGCGAGCCCTGGCGGGCCGCGATGCCCAGCGGTCCCAGCGCCCGCACCGTCACCGTGACCGCCTCGCGGTCCCCCCTGCGGGTGGGGGTGAGCGTCGTGACCAGGCGGCGGCGCTCGCCGGCGGGCACGTTCAGCGGCAGGTGCCGGGGCGTGGCCCCGGCGGACGGAGGCCAGGCGTCCCTGAGCACGCCGCGCACCCTTCGGGAGCCGGGGTTCTCCACGATCAGCTCGACCGCGACCGACTCGCCGAGCCGTACCAGCCGCTCGCCCGAGCGAGTGAGGCGCAGCGGGCGCACGCTCCCGGCCAGCAGCAGGTCGATCACGGCCAGCACCGCGATCAGCAGCGCCACCCCGGCCACGGCAAGCCCCGGGCGGGGGGCGAACAGCACGACCAGGGTGCCCAGCAGGGCCAGCAGCGCGGCCCGTCCTGTCAACGCCATGGGTCAGCGGGGGACGGGGACGGAGGCGAGGATGGCGTCGATGAGGCCGTCGGCGGTCGCGCCCTCCAGTTCGGCCTCGGGGCGTAGCTGGATCCGGTGCCGCAGTGCGGGCCTGGCCAGTGCCTTGACGTCGTCGGGCGTCACGTAGGCGCGGCCCGACAGCCATGCCCAGGCTCGTGCTCCGGCCAGCAGCGCGGTCGCGCCACGCGGCGAGACGCCGAGCTGGAGCGAGGGTGACTGACGGGTGGCCCTGGCGATGTCCACGATGTAGCCGAGCACCTCGGGACCCACGTGCACCTGGCTGACGGCCGCGCGTCCCGCGGCGAGGTCGGCGACGGTGGCCACGGCCCTGACGTGCGACAGGTCGCGCGGGTCGAAGCCGAGCGCGTGCCGCTCCAGCACCGCGATCTCCTGGTCGCGGGGCGGCAGCGGGACGGTCAGCTTGAGCAGGAACCGGTCTAGCTGCGCCTCGGGCAGCTGGTAGGTGCCCTCGTACTCGACGGGGTTCTGGGTGGCGGCCACGATGAACGGGTCCGGCAGCCCGCGCGCCGCCCCCTCCACGCTGACCTGGCGCTCCTCCATCGCCTCCAGCAGCGCGGCCTGAGTCTTCGGGGGTGTGCGGTTGATCTCGTCGGCGAGCAGGAGGTTGGTGAAGACCGGCCCCTCACGGAACTCGAACTCCGATGTCCTCGCGTCGTAGATCAGCGAACCGGTGATGTCGCCCGGCATGAGGTCGGGGGTGAACTGCACCCGCTTGAAATCGAGGGAGAGCGCCGCCGCCAGGGTCCGCACCAGCAGGGTCTTGGCGACGCCAGGCACGCCTTCGAGTAGCACGTGGCCCCGGCAGAGCAGTGCGATCACCAGCCCGGTGACCACGGCGTCCTGGCCGACGACCGCCTTGGAGACCTCGGCGCGCAGGGCTCCCAGCGCCTCCCTGGCGCCGTCCGCGCTCTGCGCGGCGGGTGCGCCGGGCGCGGTCCTGACGACGGAGGTCGCCTCGGCGAGATCGCCGTTCCCCGGTGGTGTGGTCACGACTTTCCGACCTGCCTTTCCACGATGTCCATGTATTCGGCCAGGGCTACCAGCCCCGCCTCGTCGACCGGCGGGGGCCCGTACAGGGCGGCGCCCACATGTGGCGCCGCCTGGCCGGTCCGCTCGGCGATCGCGTTCACCAGCGCGTCGGCTCCCGCTCGTGAGGGCAGCCCGAGCCGGGGGGTCACCCGGTCGATGAAGCTCGTGCGCAGGGCCGCGGCGGCCCGGTCGCGGGCACGCCTCGCACGGTAGAGCCTGGCACGTCCCTCGACGGTCTCGGCCGCCCTGACGACGACGGGCAGCCGCTCGGCCACCACGGGGCCGAGCCTGCGGCCCCGCCAGAGCGCCAGCAGCAGCACCGCGACGAGCACCTGCACCACGGCCCACCTGACCCCTTCGGGGATCAGATCGTAGAAACCGGCCGTGCCGTCCGCCCGAGGGGCGGTCTCGGGGGCCGTCAGCCAGATCAGGGTGGGCCGCCCGCCGGCGAGGTTCATCGCCAGCGCGGCGTTGCCGTCCTCGGCGAGCCTCAGGTTGGTCATGAACTGCCCGTCGCCCATGACGGTGACCTGCCGGTCCCCAGTGGTCTGGGAGACCAGGGTGGGCCGTCCGTCGGCGGGGTAGCAGCCGGTCGCCCCGGCGGGCGGGGTGAAGGCCATGCCGCCGATGTGGGCGCTGCCTGCTCTCGTCGCGGCCGGCAGCGCGCATCGGGGCTCGCGGGAGCGCGCCCGCACCTCCCGCGCCGGGCTCACCCCCGGCGCGAGCCGCTCCAGATGTGACCGTACGCCCACCAGCAGCAGGTCCGACGGTGTCGCGGCGAGCCGCTCCGCCTCCGCCTCGTCGAGCGGGGAGGTGTCGCTCACCAGCAGGGTGCTGCCCGCGGAACCGGCCTGCCTGGCCTGGGACTCGGCCTCGGCGACCGAGGTGACCCGGGCGACCCGCACGTCCCGCGTCTGTAGCAGCCGGGCCAGGCCCTTGCCGCCCGACAGCGAGGTGTCGGCGGGATCGAGGGGCCTCCCCTCCTGGCCGGAGCCGCCGAGCAGCACGCCGGTGACGGCGACGGCGACCACGAGGAGCGCCACCAGGAAAACGCCCCTGCCGCCGAGCCAGAGGCCGCGGGCGGTCGGCGAGGTGGAGGTCGACCCGGCACGCTCGGGCGCGGCCAGGCTCATGGCGCCTCCATCCGTACGACCGGCGCCGGGCGGGTGGTGCGCAGGTGCTCGTCGAGAGCGCACATCATCTCGTACGCCTGGGGCGTGCCGGGGACCTCGCCGTAGGTCACGTCGTCGAACACCCGGGCCGCCGCGGCCAGTTCGGCGGCGAGCGCGGGCAGCGCGCGCCCGGCCTCCGTGGCCAGCTCCCCGGCGGTGCGGCCGGGGGTGAAGTCGATGATCACGCGGTCCTCCAGGTCGCGGGCGACGGCCCGGAGCCGCTCGCGGACCGCCTCGGACCACCGTGCCTCCGCGGCCAGCCGCTCGGCGGCCTCGCGGTGCTCGGTGGCGGTGAGGCGACGGTCGCCGAAGAGCCCCTCCGTGCGCGCGGTGGCGCCCCTGGCGGTCCTGCGGGCGACCAGGAACACCGCGACGATGATCCCGATCACGATCACGATGAGGACGGCTCGCGCCGCCAGGCTGCCGACGACGCCCGCGGACTCCTGGTCGAGCAGGTCGCCGAGGAACTGGTTCACTCCCCGCCAGAGGCGGTCGACCAGGGACTCCTTGGCGTACTCGGGTCTGAGCAGCTCCTGGATCGCCTGGCGCCGCGCCTCCTCACGCCCGATGTCGATCGGGGACGTCGGGAACGGGGACGTCGGGAGTGGGGGCGTCAGGACTGGGACCACGGAGCTCCCTGATCGGGGAACCCGTGCCGCGCGGGGCCGGTGGGCGTGACGGCGGGGTCCCACAGGTCGTCGGCCGAGGCGTGGACCCAGCCCTGCCGCCGCTGCTCGATCGCCGCGGTCTGGAGCACCAGGTCGAACGCCTCGGTGCGCATCCGCCGGTCGGCGTAGAGCAGGCCGTTGACCGCCGCCTGGAAGGGATAGGTGATCATCGAGCCGACGGTGACGCCCACGGCGATGATGACCGCCGTGGCGATCTGCGCACCGGTGGAGCCCCCGCCCAGGAAGGCGAGGAGGCTCCCGCCGAGGGTGAACGGGAGGGAGAGCAGCGTGCCGACCAGGGCGGCGATGATCTGGGTGAGCAGCAGGATGCCGAGCGTCCGCCAGAAGCCGCCGGAGACCAGGTTCCATGACCTGCGCAGGGAGTCGACGACGCCGCGCCGCTCCAGTACCGCGGCCGCGGGGGCGAGCGCCAGCCGGGTGGTGATGAACAGGGCGTACGCCACGAAGGCCGGCAGCGCAGACACGCCCGCGATCACCACCATGGCGGGTCCGGCACCGGCCGCGTCAAGCGTGGCGAACAGCCCGACGATCAGGAGCATCGGGGCGAGCAGGGCCACCGTGCTGACGATCACCAGCCCGAACAGCGTGGGTACCCGGCTCCTGGTCAGCGTCCAGGCCTCGCCCGCCGTCATCTTGCCGCCGAACACGGCGCGGCCCAGGATGCGCGTCAGCACGCCGGTCAGCAGCGTCACCGCCACGAGCTGCAGCGCGTAGGAGAGCAGGGTGCCGCCGTACTGGGAGAGGAAGCTCGCCTCCGGGAGGTTCGCCGTCTCGGTGGGGTTCTCCAGGAACGAGGCGGTGGAGCTCAGCATGAGCGCCTGCCCGATCGCCACGGGGATCGCGCTCAGCGCCGCGGCGATCGCGGACAGGCCCAGGACGCTCTTGGGGTTGGAGCGCATCAGCTTGATCGCGCCGTCGAGGATGTCGCCCAGGCCGAGCGGGCGCAGCGGGATGATCCCGGGGCGCATCGCGGGGGGCTCCTGGCGCACGCCGTAAGGCGGCGGGCCGTAAGGTGCCTGGCCGTAGGGGCCTCGATCGTGCGGTGCCTGGCCGTGGGGCCGATCCTGAGGCCGATCCTGGGGCCGGCCGGGGAACGGCCCGGAAGGCGGCGGTGGGCCCGCCTGGGAGTCGGGCACCGAGCCGGGTGCGGTCCACGGTGACCCCGGGGCATCGCCGTACGGCGGAGGTTGGTTGGACGCCCAGCCCGGAGGCGTACCGGGAGCGGAGCCGTGACCTTCTGACATATCCCAATCCTGGCATGTGGCCACACTGTTTGTGGTGATCGGGCGATCACGCGGATGTTTCGTCTCCCGCAGAGCGGTGGAGATGCCGGAGGGATGGCCGAGACGCCGTCGTTTACCGCAGACTGGGACCGTGGTCATCGCCGCCCGGCGTTCGCAGTCGCCGGGGCCGGTGGCGGCCGTACGGGGGGCACTACTGTGCGTTTCACGTTGTGTGCGCCTGAAGTTCGTCGTTTGGATGCCTGGTGGTCAGCTGGTGTCATCTACTTGACGGACAAGGGTAATCTTCGACGACCGAGCGGTTTATCCCAATAACTCCCGAACTGCGTAAACCGAATGAGGGGCCATGAAAGGACGCGTGCTGGTCGTCGACGACGACGCCGCTCTCGCTGAGATGCTCGGTATCGTGCTGCGCGGGGAGGGTTTCGAACCTTCCTTCGTCTCCGATGGTGACAAGGCGCTTGACGCGTTCCGTGATACTCGGCCGGATCTTGTCCTGCTCGACCTGATGCTGCCCGGCGCCGACGGGATCGACGTCTGCCGCCGGATCCGGGCCGAGTCCGGGGTGCCGATCGTCATGCTGACGGCCAAGAGCGACACCATCGACGTGGTGCTCGGGCTGGAGTCCGGGGCCGACGACTACATCGTCAAGCCCTTCAAGCCCAAGGAACTCGTCGCCAGGGTGCGAGCCAGGCTGCGCCGCACCGACGAGCCGACGCCGGAGATCCTGCAGATCGGCGACATCACCATCGACGTCGCCGGGCACTCGGTCAAGCGGGAGGACGAGACGATAAACCTCACCCCGCTGGAGTTCGACCTGCTGGTCGCCCTCGCCCGCAAGCCGCGCCAGGTCTTCACCCGCGAGGTTCTGCTGGAGCAGGTCTGGGGCTACCGTCACGCGGCCGACACCCGCCTGGTCAACGTGCACGTCCAGCGGCTGCGAGCGAAGATCGAGAAGGACCCCGAGCATCCCGAGATCGTCGTGACGGTCCGGGGAGTCGGTTACAAGGCCGGCCCGGCCTAGTCGAGACTCCCCCCGGATCCCGAGATGCCTCCCGCACCGAAGAAACGCCGCCGCACCCCGCGCCAGCTGCTGCGGGGTGTCCGGCGTCGTACCCGGCGGGCGGCCGGGCGGGTGCGCCGTGTCTTCTGGCGCTCGCTCCAGCTGCGCGTGGTCACCAGCACGATGGTCATCTCCATCGTGGTCGTCGTCGTGCTCGGCGTCTTCCTCATGCAGCAGATCGTCAGGGCCACCCTGGAGACCAGGGAGAGCGCGGCGAAGAGCGAGGCCCAGGCCGACAGGAACGCGGTGCTCGGCTACCTCAACCAGCCGGCCGAGGCCGCCAAGCAGCCCGTCGAGCCGGGCCAGGTGCTCCAGCCGGGGGGGAGCGGCCCGCTCAGCCAGGCCACCGAGGCGCTCGCGCGGCGGGCCGGGTCCGCCAGCCGCTACTCGGTGATCATCCGTAACGAGGGGCTACCGGGGGAGTTCTACGGCACCACGAACATCGACCCCGTCAGCATCCCGCCCAGGCAGCGCGACGAGCTGTTCAAGAAGGAGGCGGGCAAGGACAGCACCTGGTACACCCCGCTGTACTACAAGGGGCAGCCCGATCCGGTGCCCGGGATGATCATCGGCACCCGCCTGGACACCTGGGGGACCAGGCTCGACTCGTCGTACGAGATCTACCACCTCGTCCCGCTGGACAAGGAGGAGCAGACGCTCGCCTACGTCCAGCAGATGCTCATCCTTGTCGGCGCCGGCCTGGTGCTGCTGCTGGCCGCGATCTCCTCCCTGGTCACCCGCCAGGTCGTCACGCCGGTGCGGCTGGCCAGGCAGGCCGCCGAGCGGCTGGCCGCCGGGCGCCTGGACGAGCGTCTGAAGGTCCGCGGCGAGGACGACCTGGCCCGCCTGGCCACCTCCTTCAACGAGATGGCCGCCAACCTGGCACTGAAGATCCACCAGCTGGAGGAGCTCTCCCAGGTACAGCGGCAGTTCGTCTCGGACGTCTCGCACGAGCTGCGCACCCCGCTGACCACCGTGCGGATGGCCGCCGACCTGCTCTACGACGCCCGTGAGGACTTCGACCCGATGGCCGCGCGCTCGGCCGAGCTGATGCAGAACCAGCTCAACCGGTTCGAGGCGATGCTCGCCGATCTCCTGGAGATCAGCCGCTACGACGCGGGCGCGGCCGACCTCGACGTCGACCCCGTGGACGTCAGGGACGTGGTGCTCCGCGCCGTCGCCGACTCCGAGGCGCTGGCCGAGCGCCACGCCACCCGCTTCGACCTGCGCCTGCCCGGTGAGCCCTGCATGGCGGAGATGGACAGCCGCAGGGTCGAGCGCATCCTGCGCAACCTGCTGTTCAACGCGATAGAGCACGGCGAGGGCCGGGACATCGTCGTCTCGGTCGCCGCCGACAGGGACGCGGTGGCGGTGGCGGTACGCGACCACGGGGTGGGGTTGAAACCCGGCGAGGAGAACCTGGTCTTCGACCGGTTCTGGCGGGCCGACCCGTCTCGGGCGCGCACAATCGGCGGTACGGGCCTTGGGCTGGCCATCTCCAGGGAGGACGCCATCCTGCACGGCGGCTGGCTGCAGGCCTGGGGCTCGCACGGGGAGGGGGCGCAGTTCCGGCTCTCGCTGCCCAGGGTGGCGGGGGCGGTGCTTCGGGGCTCGCCGCTGCCGCTGGTCCCGCCGGAGGTGGAGATGCGCCGCACGTGGCGGGGACACATGACGCCGGTGCTGTCGCCGGCGGTGGCCGACGGGGGACGCGATGCCGGCTGAGAGCATGCGGAAGGCGGGGACGGCGACCCTGGCCGTCGCCCTGGCCGTCGCCCTGGTCTTCGGGGTGACCGCCTGCTCGGTCATCCCCACCGGGGGCAAGTCCGTCGTCGCGGTCGACAACGAGCGCAAGGGCAACCCGCTGGACAACCCATACGCGCGGGTCATCGCCATGCCGCCGAAGGCCGCGTGGTCGCCCCAGGAGGTCGTCACCGGCTTCCGCGCCGCGATGGCGAGCCCCGACGACCCCGACTTCCGGGTCGCCCGCGAATACCTCACCGACGACTTCGCGGACAAGTGGAACCCGCACAGCGGTGTCACGGTCTACCGGCAGGGCGACTACGAGAGGTTCGCGCCGCTGCGGGATGAGGACAAGCATGCCCAGGTCACGCTCAAGGGCACCAAAACCGCCGTCATCGATCAGGACGGTCGCTACCGTCCGAGCGGCGGTCTCCTGAATCAGCCCTTCACGCTCGCCAAGGACGCGGGCGGGGAGTGGCGCATCAGCGCGGCCCCCGACGGTCTCCTGCTCTCCGAGGCCGACGTCGCCCGCGGCTACCTCCCCGTGGATCTCTACTTTCTCGACTCCCAGTGGAAGGGGCTGGTGGTCGATCAGGTGCGGGTACCGATCGACCCGGGCGCCAACTTCGCCAAGACGACCGTGGAGCGGCTGCTTCGGGGGCCGAGCAGCTCCCTCAAGGGCGCGGTGCGCTCCGCCTTCGCCGGCACCGAGCTCATCGACGTCACCACCGAGAACAACCGGGTCGTCGTCGACCTCACCGAGCGGGTGGACCCCGGCCTGATCGACCCGATGTCGGCCCAGCTGGCCGCGACGCTCACCGCGCTCACCCAGGGCGGCTGGGGCTTCGAGGTCAAGGTGAACGGCGAGTCGTACTACGCCGACACGCCTCTGCAGATCGACGCCCAGGAGCAGTCGAACTTCGACCCGTGGACGAGCCCCGACACCGCCGCCTCGTTCTATCTCGCCGACGGCGCGCTCTGGCTGCTGGACAAGGAGAACGTCGGGCGACCCGTGCCGGGCAGGGCCGGCCAGAAGGAGAGCGGGCTCACCCGCCCGGCGATCAGCGGCCAGTCGGTGCAGCAGGTGGCGGCGCTCTCCCGGGACGGCAGGAGCGTCTCCGTCGCGCCGCTCGCCGCGGGCGGCGAGTGGCGGGTGTGGACCACCGGCGAATCCCTCATCCCGCCGTCCTGGGACCGCCACCACACGCTCTGGACCGTCGACCGGCCCAACGACCACGCCTCGATCGTGACCCGGCACGACGGCGACAACAAGCACCGCTACCGGGTGTCGGCCCCCGACCTGGAGACGGTCTACGTCAAGTCGCTGAAGGTCGCGCGGGACGGCGTGCACGTCGCGGTGGTCGTCAAGGACGGGCTGGGCGAGCAGGTCCACGTCGGCACCGTCATCGGTGAGCGGGAGAACACGCGCATCACCAACCTTCAGGTCGTGGTGGACAGTGAGAACAAGCGGACGATCGAGGACATCGCCTGGAAGGACGGCAAGACCCTCTACGCGCTCACCGGTAAGTCGGAGCTGCTGGAGGCGTCGGTCACCGCCGAGCCGAAGCCCCTGGCCTTCGACTCGCGGATAGGGATAGAGAGCATCACCGCGCTGGACGGCATCCTGCTGGCCGGAGCCAAGGACGACCAGGACAACCGGCAGGTCCTGTACTGGAACTCCACCAAGTGGGAACCGCTGGTCAAGAACGAGACCGGTTCGACGGACTTCACGGAGAACGGCCCGTCCTCGCCGGCCTTCCCCCTGGGCTGAACCGCCTTCGCCGCGGGCCGCCTCCGGCCTCTCGCAGCGGGGCGGGGATCCCCGCCGGTGCCCTGGGCTGGGCTTTTTGTCGGTGTGACATGACATCTTGGACGGGTGACGACCGCCATGCTCGACCTGATCCTGCCGCCCCGCTGCGCCGGATGCGACGCGCCGGGCTCCCTCGTCTGTCCCCGCTGCGCGGCCGAGCTGCACGGCAGGCCCGCGCGCCGGATGCCCGACCCCGCCCCGCCGGGCCTGCCGGAGTGCTGGTCGGCGGCCGAGTACACCCCCGCCGTGCGGCGGGCGGTCATCGCCTACAAGGAGCGCGGCCGCACGGCCCTCGCCTCTCCCCTGGCCGGGGCGCTGGCCCTGGCCGTCGCCACGGCGGCCGGTGAGCGGCCGGTGCTGCTCGTGCCGGTGCCCAGCGCCCGCCCGGCCTTGAGGCGACGCGGGCACGACCCGGTGGCCCGGCTCGCGGAGCTGGCGGCCGGTTGCCTCCGCCAGGCCGGCTGGCCCGCGACGGTGGCGAGGGTTCTCGCCCAGCGTCGCCGTGTCGCCGACCAGGCGGGGCTGAGTTCCCTCCAGCGGGCCGAGAACCTGTCCGCGGCCTTCTCTGTCACGCTCGGCCGCAACGCGCCTGTGCCGCGATCCTGGGGTGGCACAGAGGTGATTGTGCTGGTCGACGACATCGTCACCACCGGGGCGACGCTCGCGGAGGCGGCGAGGGCGATGCGCGAGGTGGGCGTGACGCCTTCCCTCGCCGCCACGGTCGCCGCTACACGCCGGAGAGTCCGAACTCACAACCATGACGGAGAGTAAGGGGCGATTTGACGCCCCGTCTCACTCCGGCGCCACACATCACTGTCTCGATCGTGCCTTCTGAGCTGCTCAACGGATGTGAGAAGCCCTCACACCCGGCGGTGCCCGCGCGTGGGGCAGGGGTCTTTGAAGATCGGCAGCCCGGCCGTGAACCACACAAAGTGATTTTCGGCCCGACCACCAAGCTGACATTCGGCCGGGATGCGGATAGCGTCTGAGCCATGGCACCCGCTCGGGTCCGTGGTTGCGCCGGACCGACCTCCGACAGGAGGCCGGCCCGGCTAGCCGATGCCAGCCGCAGGCCAAACGGTCCACGTAAGACGACTTTTCGTCGATCGATCACGGTGCGGCTTAGAGGTAAGTCCTGCCTTCCCGGGGAGCCAGATGTTCCTCGCCAGAAGAGAAGGGCATGTAGTGGCAAAGAGCTGCGAAACCCTCAGCAGGCGGATGTGGGGACGAAGACCAGGTCGGCCGAGCGGGTGCCGAAATACCACCGTCGAGATTCGAAGGGGGCTGTGCATGGAGATCATCGTCAAGGGTCGGCACACCGGAGTGAGTGACCGATTCCGTGACCACGTGAACACCAAGCTGGCCAGGATCGAGCGTTTGGATCACAAGCTCATTCGCGTTGACGTGGAGGTGTCCAAAGAACGTAATCCCCGTATCGTCGATCAGCGAGAGCGTGTTGAGCTCACCATCCATTCACGTGGTCCAGCGGTCCGGGCGGAGGCCTCGGCCGACGACCGTTTCGCCGCCCTTGACATCGCACTCGGCAAGCTCGAAGGACGGCTGCGGCGCCTCGCCGACCGCAGGAAGATCCACCACGGCAACCACTGCCCTCCTTCGGTCGCCGAACTGACGGCCACCGCGCTCGCGGAGACGTTCGAAAGCGCCCCGGCCCGGTCGTTCACCGAGCAGGCCGAAGCCGAACCTCCCGAGGACAAGGACATCATCCCGATCCAGATGGACGGGGATGGGCCGCTGATGGTCAGGGAGAAGTTCCACAAGGCCGATCCCATCACGATCGACCAGGCACTTCTCGAGATGGAGTTGGTGGGACACGACTTCTACCTATTCCGTGACAAGGAGAGCGGGCAGCCGAGCGTCGTATACCTGCGTCAGGGGTACAACTACGGCGTGCTGCGGCTCGTCGAGCCCTGACGAACGCGCTCAAAGATCCTCTCCGACCAACCGAGGACCATGAAACCCGTGTAATCATGGCGGTCCACCGGCTCTGGCCCCCCGAGGAGGAGGCGTGACGGAACCCGACGACGCAACCAGCCCGACCGGGCACGGCGAACCGATCCGCGTGCTGATCGTTGACGATCACGCGCTGATCCGTCGCAGTCTGGAGATGGCGCTGGCCGCGGAGACGGACATCGAGGTTGTCGGCGAGGCGAGCGACGGGCAGGAAGCGGTCGAACTCGCCGACCGCCTCACTCCGGATGTCATGCTCATGGACGTCCGGATGCCACGCAGGAGCGGTATCGAGGCCACTCGTGAGATCAAGGCCTCGGTACCGAGTACGCGGATCATCATGTTGACCGTGAGTGACGAGGAAGAGGATCTCTTCGAGGCGATCAAGGCGGGTGCCACCGGCTACCTGTTGAAGAACGTCCAGCTCGACGAGGTGCCGGAGGCCGTACGCGGCGTCCACGAAGGGCAGTCGCTGATCAATCCGGCGATGGCCGCCAAACTCATCAGTGAGTTCGCCAACATGAGCCGCAAGGAGGCCGAGCGGCCCCCGCAGCTCCCCGTCCCGCGCCTGACCGAGCGGGAGATGGAGGTGCTCCGTCTGGTCGCGAAGGGGATGAACAACCGCGAGATCGCCAAGCAGCTGTTCATCTCCGAGAACACAGTGAAGAACCACGTCAGGAACATCCTGGACAAGCTCCAGCTCCACTCCCGGATGGAGGCGGTGGTCTACGCGGTCCGTGAGCGGATGCTTGAGATCACCTGATCCGCCCCGGTGCGGTGACCGCAGGACGGTCACCGCACCCGTGCCGCCGAGCGGGCGCGGCGGCCGGTGCCTCCCGGTGCCTCGGCGGCCCACTGGACCGATGGCTCAGCGCGCCCGGCCCAGGGCGTCCTGAAGGGGGCCGGCCAGCAGAGGATCCACCCGCTCGACCCGGACGGCGTCGCAGCCGACCCAGCTCGCCGCCTCCCAGAGCGCCTCGGCCATCCAGGTCGCGCCCCTGCCGGGCGTGACGCCGGGTTCAAGGCTCACCTGGCGGGCCACCAGCGTGGCACCCTCGCGGGCGGGGTCGACGCGCCCGATCAGCCGGCCTCCGGCCAGGACCGGCATCGTGAAGTAACCGTGGACACGCCTCTCCCTGGGAACGTACGCCTCAAGCCGGTGGTTGAAACCGAACACGCGGGCGGTGCGCGCGCGATCCCAGACAAGGGAGTCGAACGGGGAGAGCGGGGTCGTACGGTGACGGCCCCTGGGCCCGGTCTCCAGCGCGACGGGATCGGCCCAGGCGTCGGCGGCACGCTCGGGCCATTCGGGGACGCGGACGGGGACCAGCCCGGCGGACCCGTCGCGCAGGCAGCCGTCGAGCAGCAGCGCCGCGGGCGCCTTCAGACGCAGGAAGTCGACGAGGTCGGCGCGGGTGGCCACACCGAGCGCGCGCCCGGCGATCCCGGCGAGCCGGGTGACGCACTCGGTGTCGGAAAGCTCCTCGGCCAGCAGGTGTGCGGGAACCGTGCGCTCGGCCAGGTCGTAGACGCGGCGCCAGCCCACCCTGCGCGTGCAGACGACCTCGCCGGTGTCGAGCAGCCACTCAATGGCGATCTTGGAGTCGGACCAGTCCCACCACGGGCCGCCCTTCTTGGCGCCGCCGATGTCGGCGGTGGTGATCGGGCCGTTCTCGCGGACCCGCCGCAGCACCGCCTCGACACTGTCGGGCACCTCGTGCCAGCGGAACTTCCTGGCCCGGAAATACCTCCGCCTGAAGGCGTACAGCGGCCAGTCGTCGATCGGCAGGACACAGGCGGCATGACACCAGTACTCGAAGGCCCTGGCGGGCTCGTCCCAGTAGGCCCGCTCGACCTCCGCCCTGCCGACCGCGCCGAGGCGTGCGTACGCGACCAGTTCGTGGGAGCGGGCCAGCACGGAGATCGTGTCGAGCTGGACGGCCCCCAGGCGGCGCAGGGCCGCGCCCGCGCCGCCGCGCCGGGACTGCGCGCCGAGGAACCCCTGGGCGCGCAGGATGACGCGGCGGGCCTCGTCTGAGGAGAGGGAGAGCTTCATTGACCGCCCCGGGGGAAGACAACACGGTGTGCGGCTGAGGCTAGCGCCTGACACCGACAAAAATGCTATGCCGGTGTCTGAACATCCCTGAACATCCCCGGGGTGGTGCCGTCTTCACACGACTACCAGCTGCGGACAGGGCAAAAGACGACATACCCTTTGGAGCTCGGTCGTACTCTCTCAAAGAAGCGGGCAAGGAACTCCACAGGCCGCAAGAGCGTCTTTCAGGGTGGCTGTGTCTGGTGGCGGAACCGCCTACGATGGCAGCGGAGAACCATGTCTCGTCCTCAGCCGGGCCGGTCCGGCCGCGGAAGACCTGCGAGGAGCTTTACCTAAAGTGCCAGCCTTTCTCGATAAGATTCTTCGCGCCGGCGAAGGCAAGCTTCTGCGTAAGCTCAAGCGGATCGCCGACCAGGTCAACTCCATTGAAGACGACTTCACGAGCCTGACCGATGCCGAGCTTCGCGCGCTGACCGCCGACTACAAGCAGCGCTACGTCGACGGCGAGTCCCTCGACGACCTGCTCCCCGAGGCTTTCGCCACCGTTCGTGAGGCCTCCCGGCGCGTGCTGGGCAAGCGCCACTTCGATGTGCAGATCATGGGCGGGGCCAACCTGCACATGGGCAACATCGCGGAGATGCGCACCGGTGAGGGCAAGACCCTCACCTGCACGCTGCCCACCTACCTCAACGCCATCTCGGGCAAGGGCGTCCACGTCATCACGGTCAACGACTACCTGGCCAAGCGGGACGGCGACGAGATGGGCCGCATCCACCGTTTCCTCGGTCTCGAGGTCGGCGTGATCCTGGCCAACATGCCCGCCGACGAGCGCCGCAGGCAGTACAACGCCGACATCACGTATGGCACGAACAACGAGTTCGGCTTCGACTACCTGCGTGACAACATGGCGTGGTCGCTGGAAGAGTGCGTGCAGCGCGGTCACCACTTCGCCGTGGTCGACGAGGTCGACTCGATCCTCATCGACGAGGCCAGGACGCCGCTGATCATCTCAGGGCCCGGCGAGCAGTCCGGCAAGTGGTACTCCGAGTTCGCCAAGATCGTCCCCCGGCTTCGCAGGGGCACCGAGGGCAAGGACGGCGAGGAGAACACCGGCGACTACGCCGTCGACGAGAAGAAGCGCACGGTCGGCATCTTCGAGTCCGGTGTGGAGAAGGTCGAGGACTGGCTCGGCATCGAGAACCTCTACAAGCCCGAGCACACCCACCTGGTCGGCTTCCTCAACAACGCGCTGAAGGCCAAGGAACTCTACAAGAAGGACAAGGACTACATCGTCGTCGACGGCGAGGTCCTGATCGTCGACGAGTTCACCGGTCGCGTCCTGCACGGCCGCCGCTACAACGAGGGCATGCACCAGGCCATCGAGGCGAAGGAAGGCGTCAAGATCAAGGACGAGAACCAGACTCTCGCCACGATCACGCTGCAGAACTACTTCCGCCTCTACGAGACGCTCTCCGGCATGACCGGCACCGCGGCGACCGAGGCCAACGAGTTCCACCAGACCTACAAGCTCGGTGTCGTCCCGATCCCGACGAACCGGCCGATGATCCGCAAGGACCAGGCCGACGTGGTCTACAAGACCGAGGACGCCAAGTTCCTGGCCAGCGTCGAGGACATCAAGGAGCGCTACGAGAGGGGCCAGCCGGTCCTGGTCGGCACCACGAGCGTCGCCAAGTCCGAGCGCCTGGCCAAGGAGCTCAAGCGCAAGGGCGTCAAGCACGAGGTCCTCAACGCCAAGAACCACGCCCGTGAGGCCGCGATCATCGCCGAGGCGGGCCGCAAGCACGCCGTCACGGTGGCCACCAACATGGCCGGTCGAGGCACCGACATCATGCTCGGCGGCAACCCCGACTTCCGCGCCGACCTGGAGCTGCGCAGCCGCGGCCTCGACCCGGTCGAGACCCCGGAGGAGTACGAGAAGGCCTGGGGCGAGGCGCTGGAGAAGGCCAAGGAGGCCGTGAAGGCCGAGCACGACGAGGTCACCGAACTCGGTGGCCTCTACGTCCTGGGCACCGAACGGCACGAGTCGCGGCGCATCGACAACCAGCTCCGCGGCCGTTCGGGCCGCCAGGGCGACCCGGGCGAGTCGCGCTTCTACCTCTCGCTCGAGGACGACCTCATGCGCCTGTTCAACTCGGCCAGGGTCGAGATGATCATGACGCGCCTCAACATCCCGGACGACGTCCCGATCGAGTCGGGCATCGTCTCCAAGGCCATCGCCTCCGCCCAGCATCAGGTCGAGCAGCAGAACTTCGAGATCCGCAAGAACGTTCTGAAGTACGACGAGGTCATGAACCGGCAGCGCAAGGTGATCTACGCCGAGCGCCACCGGGTGCTGGAGGGCGCGGACCTGCACGAGCAGATTCGCGGCTTCGTCAACGACGTGATCGACGAGTACATCGCGGGTGCCACCGCGGAGGGCTTCGCCGAGGAGTGGGACCTCGACAAGCTGTGGAAGGCACTCGGCCAGCTCTACCCGATCGGCATCACCGCGGATGAGCTCATCGAGGAGGTGGGAGGCCGCGAGGAGCTCACCGCCCAGATCCTCACCGAGCGGGTGAAGGCCGACGCGATGGCCGCCTACGACCGTCGCGAGGAGGAGATCAACGCGCAGGCCATGAGCCCGGACGGCATGCGGGTGCTGGAGCGCCGCGTCATCCTGTCGGTTCTCGACCGCAAGTGGCGCGAGCACCTCTACGAGATGGACTACCTTCAGGAGGGCATCGGCCTGCGCGCGATGGCCCAGCGCGACCCGCTGATCGAATACCAGCGCGAGGGCTTCGAGATGTTCTCCCAGATGCTTGAGGGCATCAAGGAGGAATCGGTCGGTTACCTGTTCAACCTTGAGGTCGAGGTGCAGAGCAACCCGATCGTCGAGGAGGCCGACCCCGCCGAGGACGCGGCGGTCGCGGAGACCCGCTCGATCATCGCCCGCGGCCTGCGCGGCCCGCAGCGTCCCACCGAGCTGGAGTACACGGCTCCGGGCGAGAGCGGTGAGGTGGAGCACACCCGGATCAGCAGCAAGGCCGAGCGTGACGCGTACGGCAACGTCGAGCGCAACGCCCCGTGCCCCTGCGGTTCCGGCAAGAAGTACAAGCGCTGCCACGGCGACCCCAGGCACGTCGAGACCTGATCGCCGCCTGCGGGGCCCGCACACGTGGTGCGGGCCCTGCGGCGTGTCAGGGCGTCGTCTCGAACTCGGTGCACAGCCACCGCACGCCCCTGCGCTCCAGCCTCAGCGCCAGGACGCGCGAGCGGTCACCGCAGTCGACCACGGCGCACATCTCCACCACCCCGTCCTCGGGCTGGGAGACATGGGCTCTGCCCGCCCGGGGCGGGCGCGCGCTGTTGATGATCTTCCCGCTCCTGGCCAGCTCGGCCTGGGCCCTGCCGGTCATGTGACAGGAGACGCTCGCCGGGGGCCGCCTGCCGGACAGGATCTCGGCGACGGCCTGCGCGAGTGCCCGCAGCCGCCGCTCGTCGGGGATCGCCCCCGGCGGGCCCCAGATCAGCGGCTTCCCGGTCGGAGGTGCCGGCACCTCGGGTTCGAGGGTGAGGGCCAGGGTTCCCTGCACGTACGGAGGCATGGCCGGGGTGTCTGTCGCGGGGCGGTCATCGTCGTAGGGTGGCTCGGCGGCGGGTGACGGCGCGATCCGGGGGAGTGGTGCCGGACGTCGTGGGGGCGACATGGGGACTCCGATTGTGCTCGGCTTACGGGCGGGGAAACTGACGCATGAAGGAGTTTCCGGCCCGCTGCCCAGATACGTGGTCCGCCAACTTTCTGAAAATCCGGGTTGTTTCCTCCCTTGGGGCGGAGAAGGTGACCTTGGGCTGGAGTGGTCCATTCCCGAGGGAAGCGGGTTCCGGCCCGAGTCGTGATCTTCGCTGGACGGCCGAAACCACTCGGCGGGTCGTTCAGGAGCCGGACGGCCCGGCGTCAGGACCACCCGGCGCCGTGCCTGGAGGTACGGCCGACTCGCCGGAGTCGACGTCGGGTTCGGGCTCGCGACCGGGGGTCATGATGTTCAGTCTCCTGATCAGGAAGCTGAACACGGAGTAGTAGATCACCGCGTAGACCAGCCCCATCACGATGATGATCGGTATCCCCTGGGCGTTGGGTGCGGTCCCGTACAGGCCGAGGTCGATCAGCCCCGAGGAGAAGCCGAAGGCGAGCTTGGCACCCAGGGCGGAGGCGAGGGCCATGGAGATGCCGGTCAGCACGATGTGGATCACGAACAGCACCGGAGCCACGAAGATGAAGGCGAACTCGATCGGCTCGGTGATCCCGGTGAGGAAGGCGGTGAGCGCCGCGGAGATCATGATCGAGCCGACCGCGGTGCGCCGGTGCGGCGGTGCGGCCCGCCAGATGGCGATCGCGGCGGCCGGCAGGCCGAACATGAGGACCGGGTAGAAACCGGCCTCGAATCCGCCGTAGCCGACGGCGCCGTTGTTGAAGCAGATCAGGTCCCCGGCGAGCTTCTTGCCGTCGACCACGCACTCGGGGACCTGGGTCCAGATCACGTTGTTGACGATGTGGTGCATACCGAGCGGGAGCAGGGCGCGGTTGACCATGCCGTAGACCCCGGCGCCGAGTTCGCTGTTGGAGGCGAGCCAGGTCCCGGAGGCGCGGACCCAGCCGCCGAGCACCGGCCAGACGAGGCCAAGGAACACCCCGATCACCAGCCCGGCG
This sequence comes from Streptosporangium sp. NBC_01755, assembly GCF_035917995.1. NCBI lineage: Bacteria > Bacillati > Actinomycetota > Actinomycetes > Streptosporangiales > Streptosporangiaceae > Streptosporangium > Streptosporangium sp. NBC_01755. The sequence continues at coordinate 4,895,703 of NZ_CP109131.1, forward strand.
AAGGCGGTGAGGATCGGCACCAGGCGGCGCCCGCCGAAGAAGGCCAGCCAGGTCGGCAGCTTGGTGCGGTGGTAGCGCTGCCAGAGCAGTGCCGAGACCAGGCCCATGACGATGCCGCCGAGCACCCTGGTCGGGTTCTGCGCGCCGAGGTCGAGCACCACGTCGGGAACGCCCGGGGTGGCCCGCTCGAACACCTCCGTGGTGATGGACTCCCTCAGGTCGGCGTCGAAGAGGATGAAGAACATGTTCATGCTGACGGCGTGGAAGACCAGATAGCCGACGAGCGCAGCCAGGGCGGTGGAGCCGTCGGCCTTGCGGGCGAACCCGATGGCGACACCGATCGCGAACAGGATGGGCAGGTTGTCGAAGAGCGCTCCGCCCGCGGTGCCGACGACACGGGCCACATCGTCGAGCAGGACGCTGTCGGTCCGGCCGAGGAGGTCGTCCTGTCCGAGCCTGAACAGCAGGCCGGCGGCCGGCAGGACCGCGATCGGCAGCATCAGAGAACGTCCCAGGCGCTGGAGCACGCTCATCGCGGCGGACCCGGACCGGTGGGCGGCGGGCAGGCCCGCGTCCGCCGAGGGGGGACTCATCGGGCTTTCCTCCAGGGGGTGGAAGGGAGGAGTGCGGCGAAGGGCAGGGGGTCAGGCGCGGCGAGTCGGTAGCTCCAGGATCGTACGGAGCTGGTAGCGGTCGGCGCGATAGGTGGAGACCCCGAGTTCGGCGCAGACACCTCCCGCGAAGGAGCGCCGCTGTAGCAGCAGCACGGCCCCGCCGCGTGGCAGCTTCAGCAGGTCGGCGTCACCGGGGTCGGCGATGCCGCCGTCGATGGTGAGCTCGCCGGCATCGAGCACCAGGCCGTAACGGGTCTCCAGAAGGGCGTAGAGGGAGCGGCCCGTCAGGCCGTGGGTGTCGAGGTCGGGCGCGATGGAGACGGGAATGTGGGCCCGCTCGATGCACATGGGCTCGCCCGCCGCGGTCCGCAGCCGTTCGATGAAGTGGACCTCGTCGCCCGGCTGGATGCCGAGCTCCCTGGCCAGGTGCGCGCTGGCCCTGACCACCCGGCGGTCCAGGTCACGGGAGCCGGGTTCCATGCCCCTGGTGCGCATCTCCTCGCTGAAGGAGGTCAGCCGCAGGGCCATCTCGATCTTGGGGCGGGCCACGAAGGTGCCCTTGCCCGCGACCCGCTGGAGCCTGCCCTCGGAGACCAGGTGGTCGACGGCCTGCCGGACGGTCATGCGGGACAGTCCGAAGCGCTGGCAGAGCTCGCGCTCGGACGGGATCGCCGTACCGATCGCCAGCTCGTTGTTCTCGATGAGATCGAGCAGTATCTCCCGTAGCTGGAAGTACTTGGGCACCGGGCTGTCCGGATCGATCTGGGCCACGGGATCCTCCCCTCTCGATCTGGGATGTCTAAATGAGTTATGGTTCGTACTGGTCTAGTCCGGACTAGACCACAGGCCGGAAAAGGGTGTCAACGTACGGACCGGAGACGGATCGATAACGGCCCGATCTCGTTCGTCCGAGCCGAAGGATGAGCGCGAGATGACGACCAAGATGCGCAGCGAGATCGCCGAGCAGCCCGCCGCGTTGCGAGCCACGCTTGACGCCCTCCTCCCCAGGGTCGGGGAGGTGGAGCGGCTCGCGGGGCAGACCCGCCAGCTGTTGTTCATCGCCCGTGGCACCTCCGACAACGCCGCAGTCTACGGCCGTTACCTGGCCGAGGCGCACACGGGCAGGCTCTCCACGCTCGCCGCTCCCTCGATCGCCACCACCTACCGGCGCAGGCTGGACCTCGACGGTGTGCTGGCCGTCGCCCTCTCCCAGTCGGGCAGGACCGAGGAGATCGTCGAGACCCTCGCCTGGGCGAAGGACTGTGGTGCCAGGACCGTGGCCATCACCAACGGCGGCGAGCAGAGCCCCCTGGCCCAGGCCGCGGACCTCGCCCTGTGCACGGTCGCGGGCGAGGAGAAGGCCGTCCCCGCCACCAAGACCTACACCACCCAGCTCGCCGCCCTCGCCGTGCTCGCCCTCGGCCTCGGTGCGGACGTCGACCCCGGCGACCTGCGACGGGTCCCGGACGCAGTCGAGAAGCTGGTCGACGACCCGGGCGACATGGAGGCGATCGTCGAGGGCCTGGCGGACAAGCCGGGCGTCGTGGTCTCCGGCCGGGGGCTGGCCTTCTCCACCGCGCTGGAGCTGGCGCTCAAGCTCAAGGAGGCGTGCTACCTGCACGCCATGGGCCTGTCGTACGCGGACCTGCTGCACGGCCCGATCGCCGTGGTCGACTCCGACACCCCGGCCATCCTGGTCGCGGCGGGCGAGGGGCCGACCTTGGCCGGCACCGTGGCGCTCGCCGAGCGGGTGACCGGCGCGGGCGCCTCGGCCTACACGGTCGGCGGCGGTACCGCGCTCTCCTCGGTCTCCACCGCCGCGCTGAACGGCCCCGACCTCCCCGAATGGGTCGCGCCGCTGGGCCTGATCGTCCCCGGTCAGCTGCTCACCGAGGCGCTCGCGCGCAGGCTGGGGATCGACCCGGACGCCCCTCGCGGTCTCAACAAGGTGACTCAGACCGACTGATCGCGGTACCTCCCCTAGCCTGCCCATAGCCCTGGGGACAGGGTGATCACAACTGGAGGGCGACATGGCGGCCGACGCCGACGCGATCATCGCTGGACTCGGTGGTGTGGACAACATCATCGAGATCGAACCGTGCATCACCCGGCTCCGCACCGAGGTGCGTGACGCCTCCAAGGTCGACCAGGCGGCCCTGCGGGCGGCCGGCGCGCACGGCGTGATGGTGGCGGGCTGCGTCGTGCAGGTGGTGGTGGGTCCCGAGGCCGACATGATCGCCGGCGACATCGAGGACATCATCGGCTGAGGGAGGTGTTCTCGCGGACGGAGGCATGCCGAGGGGAGTGCGGTGACCACGGTTCTGGCGCCGGTCACGGGGGTGGCCGTGAGACTCGACTCGGTACCCGACCCGGTCTTCTCCGAGGGCCTGGTCGGGCCCGGCATGGCGATCGAGCCGGACAGGGCGCCCGGCCGGGTGTTCTCTCCCATCGCGGGCACCATCGTCAAGCTGCACCCGCACGCGTTCGTGGTCGTCGGCGACGACGACAGGGGAGTCCTCGTCCACCTGGGCATCGACACGGTCCAGCTCAGGGGCGAGGGTTTCGAACCGCTGGTCGCGGAGGGCGACCGGGTGAGCGCCGGGCAGCCGGTGGTGGCGTGGGATCCGGCCGGGATCGAAGCGGGTGGGCGCCGCCCGATCTGCCCGGTCGTGGCGCTGGACGCCGTCGCGAGCGCCGTCACCGGCCTCGCCGAGGGGGTCGTGGACGCCGGTGACCGGCTCTTCGAGTGGGGCGATCCGGCCTGACGGTCCGCGGAACCGGAAAATGGCGAAGAATGTGAAATGTTGTTGAGGTCATCAGAGGGCATAGGGGAAGTTGTTGAGGTCATCAGATGGCACTGGGGAAGTCGTTGAGGTCATCAGATGGCACAGTGGAAGAAAAATACGCCGTGCGGTCTAGACCGCACGGTCGACTCTGAGGAGGAACACGTGGCCGAGCGCCATGTCACCGTCATGTCGAAGGTCGGCCTGCACGCCCGGCCCGCCGCGACGTTCGTGCAGACGGCGACTAAGGCGTCCCTGGACGTCACCATCGCCAAGGGGGCCGGCCTGCCGGTGAACGCCAAGAGCATCCTGTCGGTCCTCGCACTCGATGTCAGGAGGGGGGAGGTGGTGGTGATCAGGGCAGAGGGTGAGGGCGCCGAGGAGCTTCTCGACCGGTTGGCGGACATCGCGTCGGCGCCGTGAGCGGAGGTGCCCCGGGGGCGCCGGACGGTTTGCTGCGCGGGCACCGGGGCGTTCGCCCGGATAGCGTAAGAGGCATGGTTCGGTGGATGCGTGTGACGGGGATCGCAGTGATCGCGACGATGGCGGCCGGGTGTGCCGACACCGGAAGGACCGCTTCACAGGCGTCCGGTGCGGCCCGGGGCGGTGAGGCGTCCGCGAACGCGGCCCCGGCGGAGCCCACGAACTCGGCGGCCGAGCCTTCCGGGACGGCGAAGCCCGGGACGGCAGAGCCCGGGGCGGCAGAGCCCGGGGCGGCAGAGCAGACCGGCGTGGAGACCGTCCTCGCCTCGATGAGCCTGGAGGAGAAGGTCGGCCAGCTCTTCATGCCGGTGTTGTACGGCGAGGCGGCCGACACGGTGTCGGGGGAGAACCAGGCGCGGTTCGGCGTGGACACCCCGGCGAAGATGGTCGCCCGCTACCGTCCCGGCGGGGTGATCCTGTTCCCCTGGGCGGGCAACGTCAAGAACGTCAGGCAGGTCGTGGCGCTGACCAACGGGCTGCAGGAGGCGTCGCCGGAGATCCCGCTGCTGATCGGCGCGGACCAGGAGAACGGCAGGGTCTCCCGGCTCGCCCCGCTGGTCACCGACCTTCCAGGAGCCTCCGTCGTCGGCTCGACCGGCGACCCCTCGCTGGCCCGCCGGGCCGCGGAGGTGACGGGCACCGAGCTGCGCGCCCTGGGCATCAACCTCGACTTCGCCCCCGTCGCCGACGTCAACATCAACCCGCGCAACCCGGTGATCGGCCCGCGCGCGTACGGCTCGGACCCGAAGAAGGTCGTGCCGATGGTCGCCGCCGCGGTCCAGGGCTTCCACGACGCGGGGATCGCGGCCACTGCCAAGCACTTCCCCGGCCACGGCGACACCAACGTCGACAGCCACACCGGTCTACCGGTGATCAGGCACTCACTGTCCCAGTGGAAAAGGCTGGACGCCCCGCCTTTCGCAGCCGCCATCGGCAAGGACGTCGACGCGATCATGAGTGCGCACGTCGTCATGCCGAAGCTCGACCCCTCAGGTGATCCCGCCACCCTCTCCAGGCCGATCCTGACCGGGCTGCTTCGGGAGAAGCTCGGCTTCGACGGGGTCGTCTCGACAGACGCGCTGGACATGGCGGGGGTACGCAAGAGGTACGGCGACGGGGAGGTGGCGGTGCGTGCGATCCAGGCCGGGGTCGACCTGCTGCTCATGCCGCCGGACTACCGCGAGGCCCATCGGGCGCTGCTGGCCGCCGTGAAGTCCGGGAAGATCTCGGAGGCGCGGCTCGACCAGTCCGTCCGGCGCCTGCTGAAGCTGAAGGCCGCCCACGGCCTGCTGGAGAGGGCACCGGTCGCCGAGGTGGCCAGGGCCGAGCGGGTACTGCGCTCGGCCGGGCATCTCAAGGTCGCCCGGCTCATCAACGCGCGGGCCCGCTGAGCGAGCTTCCGGTCGCGACCGCGGCATGGGCCCCGGTCGCCGTGGTCACGGTCGTGCTTCCGGTCACGGTCGTGCTTCCGGTCACGGTCGTGTTCCCGGTCACGGTCTCCTTGTGGTCACGGCCGGGTCCGTGCCGCGAGACCGGGTCAGGCGGCCTGGAGCCTGCCGGTCCTGGCCAGCGAGATGACGAGCGACTGGATGACGCGCATGAGAAGGGCTTCGATCAGCATGACCGCCGTCTTGGCGAGCACCGTGGAGAGGAATCCGGACATAACAACCTCACAGGGAGAAGGATCGCTTAATGCGATAATCCACGCCAAACATGACTAAGTCACCGGCTGGCAGATTACCGTTTGGTGAACGTTCGGTGACATCCTGCGGTTGGATGCCTGGAAGGCGACCCCGGCGGCCGTGGTGGCGGCGGCACTGCCCAGCGCGATGATCCACCCCACGGGCCCGAGGGGGCGGCAGTCGAAGAACCGGCAGAGCCCGGGAACCGAGACGGTCATGCCCAGAACGCCGAGGGACAGGAGCGAGGCCAGCACCACGGTGCGGTCCCGGCTGCCCAGGGCCAGGGTCTGCAGCAGCTGCGTCGACACCAGCGCGACCAGTCCGATCGTGTCCGCCCGCCTGCGCGTGCCGGTCATCCGGCCGATCGCCCAGGCCGCGCCCGCCGCGCTCGCCGTGGTGGCGGCCCGCAGGTAGATGTCACGGGTCAGGGAGGCTCCCAGCGAGGCCTCCGGACCCTCCTCCAGCAGCTTCTCCGGACTGGTCGCGGTCGGCGGCCTGGCGGCCACCGCCATCGCGGGCAGCATGTCGGTGAGCAGGTTGACCAGCAGCAACTGCCGGGCGTTCAGCACGTTCCGGCCGCTGAGCAGGCTGGATCCGACCGTGAAGACGATCTCGCCGATGTTGCCGCCCAGCAGGATGCTCAGGGCGTCGCGGACCGACCCCCACATGGCCCTGCCCTCGATGATCGCATCGACGATCGTCTCGATGCGGTCGTCGGTCACCACGATGTCGGCCGCGGCCCTGGCCGCCGGGGTCGCGCGGGAGCCGAGGGCGATCCCCACGTCCGCGAGCCGGATCGCGGGGGCGTCGTTGGCGCCGTCTCCGGTGACCGCCACGACCTTGCCGGCCCGGCGTAGGCAGCCGACGATCCTGGCCTTGTGGGCCGGGGTGGTCCTGGCGAAGACCGTCACATCCGGCAGAGCCTCCAGCAGGATGTCGTCGTCCATCTCGTCCAGTTCGGGCCCCGTCATGATCTGCCCGCCGTTCAGCACGTTCAACTCGGCGCCGATCGCCTCCGCCGTGCTCGGATGGTCACCCGTGATCATGACGATGCGTACGCCCGCCCGCGTCAGCCGGTCGACGCTTTCGGCCGCCGTGGGCCTTACCGGGTCGGCCAGGCCGAGGAAGCCCAGAAAGCACAGGCCCTGGATGCGGGACTCGTCGAGATCGCGACGGTCGGAGGCGGGGCGCTCCGCGACCGCGAGCACCCGGTAGCCCTGCCGGGCGAGCTGGTCGAGCTCCTTCTCCAGCTCCGCCTCAAGGGAATCCGTGAGGGAGACCACCAGGCCGTCGCGGAGTACGGACGTGCAGCGGGTGACCACGACCTCCGGAGCGCCCTTGACGCTCAGCAGCGGCCCCGAGCCGCTCGTGCCGAGTACGGCGTGATAACCGCGTCCCGGCTCGAAGGGAAGCTCGTCGACCCTTTCCCAGCCTCCCTCTCCCTCCTCGGGTACCACGCCCACCCGCTCGGCCCCGTTCACCACGGCCCGGTCGGTGGGGTGCGGAATGGGGCGTCCCCCGTCGTGCCGCGGGCTCGCGCGCAGCCCCGCGGCCACGATGCGCCTCAACTCGGGTGTCAACGCCTCAACGAGACGTTCGTCCTGCCCGTCCGAGACGCACCGCAGGCTGATGCGTCCCTCGGTGAGCGTCCCCGTCTTGTCGAAGCAGAGCACGTCCACCCGGCCGAGGGCCTCGATCGTGGAGGGGTTGGGCACCAGGGTGTTGCGGGTCGACAGCCGCCGGGCGGCGGCGAGTTCCGCGACCGAGGCGACGAACGGCAGCCCCTCGGGCACGGCGGCGACGGCGAGGCTCACCGCGGGCGCGAGCGCCTCGACCACCGACCTGCCGCGCAACAGGTCGGTGACCAGCAGGACGACGCCGGAGCCGAGCGCGACTGGAAGGACCCGGCGGCTCAGCTCCCGCAGTCGCAACTGCACGCCCGAGGCCGGAGGTCCCTCCTTGGCGAGCCTGGCGGTCCTGGCCGCCTCGGTCGCCTCGCCCGCCGCGACCACCACGGCCAGCCCGCTGCCGGCCGCGACGGTCGTACCCTCGTAGACCATCGAGCTCCGGTCGGCGACGGCGGGCGCGTTGACGGGTGTGGGTGACTTGGCGACGAGCTGGGACTCGCCGGTCAGCGCGGCCTCGTCGATCTCCAGGCCCGACGCTCTGAGCACCCGGCAGTCGGCCGGCACGGTGTCGCCCGCGCGTAGTTCGAGCACATCGCCCGGTACGAGGTCCTCGACCGTCACGCTCATGCCCTCGTTGGGGCGGCGCAGCCGCACGCGGATCGCGACCTCCTCGGTCAGGCGGTGCAGCGCCCGATCGGCGGTGAACCGTTGGCCCCCTCCGATGAGCGCGTTGGCGAGCACCACCGTGGCTATCATCACCGAGTCGGAGATCGAGCCGACCAGGGCCGACAGACCCGCCCCGGCAGCCAGGACCGGGGTCAGCGGGTTGGCCAGCTCCTCGGCGGACACGCGGAGCAGCGAGGCGGGACCCTCAGGTCCCGTGGATCCCGCCGAGGTCCTGCGCCGGGTGGCCTCGGCCTCGGTGATCCCACTGGGCGAGGAGCCCAGCAGGGCCAGGACGTCCTTGGTCGACATGGCGTGCCAGGGGGTCCGGTCCACCCGGACCGGCGCTGTCTCCCGCCCGGCGTGCCAGCCCGCCCACACGCCCGTGACGATGGCGGCCATCGCCGTGCAGTCACTGGAGAGCTGCGCCCTGCCCAGTGACCGCGACGGCGGCCCCAGGGCGGTCAGCGCGCCTCCGGTGGTCGCTCCCGCGGCGTCCAGCCACGCGCATCGCTCGCTCGTCTTCCTCGCCGGTGCCAGGCAGCTCAGCAGCAGGTGGATCTCCTCGAGTTCGCCGATCACGTCCGCGTCCCAGGGCACCCGGCCCGAGCGGGACAGCACGCCGACACCCAGGTCGGCGTGGGCCAGCGCGGTCATGCGGCGTCCCGACACCACGGCGACGCCGTGGCCGTCCGCCTGGAGCGCGCGGACCGACCGGGTCAGATGGGAGTCGCCCAGTACGAACTCGTCGACGCCGAGCCGCAGACCGAGCCCCGGATCGCCTCCCGCCAGCATCACGGTGCCCGTGCCCTTGGCCGCGGCGACGATCGCGTCGGCCAGCGGGTCGACCTGTGGCGCCATACCGACCAGGGCGACGGGAACGTCCTGCCTCGTCACGCGGACGGCCCGGAGCCCCCGAGCCTCCCACTCCTCGGCTTCCGCCGCGATGAGCCCGGCCGGGCCCGCCACCGGCTCGGCCTTCCAGCCGTCGCGTTCCCGCCGCGTGCCGGGGTCGGTGAGGTCGAGCAGGGCGTAGAGCCGCGCGTGCAGCCCGTCGGAGTCGTCACCGCCGAGGGGTACGACGCGGTCGATCTCCCAGGCACCCGTGTCGATCACGTCGGCGTCGATGATGACCGTGTCGATGCCGTCCATGTGGCGCAGGGCGCGGCTGTTGAGAACGACAGCCCCGCGCCTTGCCAGGGCACGCCCGATCGCGGAGGAGAAGGATTCGCGGCCCAGCTTCGCGGCGTTGGGGGTCGCCGCGGTGAGCATGGCGATGGCCCGTTCCCGGTTGTTGCCGAGGAGGTACGTCAGCCCGGTGGCGCCCACCGCCACCTGGCTCGCGACGTGCTCGAACCTTCGCACGGGGCTGCTGGTCATGGGGGTCGGGCGTGGTTTCCTGACCGCGCGGATGTGGTGGTAGGAGCCCTCCCGTGAACCCAGCTCGTGCTCGTGCCTCTCCCAGGCCCGTCGCGTGTCGCGTGCCTCAAGGTAGCGGCCGACGGCGGTGGCCGACTGGACGAGCATTCCCAGCGGCCGCAGCGCCAGCGTGTAGGTGACGATGTCCGCCGTCTCGAGCAGGGAGGTGGTGGCCGGAACGCCGAGGCGGCGGTCCAGCTCGGTGCGGACCTTCGGGGTGGACTCGGCCAGGCTCAGCAGGGCGGGAATGATCGGAGGGAGCGGCAGCGCGTGCGTCACCCGCCCGGCGAGCGCCATACCCGTCCCGACCAGGCTCGCGCCGAGCCGGATGCCCATGCGCGTGTGGCTCCTGGCGGGGTTGGCGATGCGGTGCTCCGCGTATTCGGAAACGAGGAACGCCGGGCCCGGCAGCGAGTCGTCATCAAACTCCTCGTCCTCGTCCTCGCCCGGCTCGCCGTCGTTGCTGTTGCTGTCGCCGTCGTCGAACGACTCGACGACCGCCACCAGCTTCTCCAGGTCGACCGAGCCGGGGTCGCACCCCACGAACACGGTCCCGAGGGCACCGTTGACCTCCGCCCGCTCGACTCCTTCCACCTTCAGCAGCGCGTTCTCCAGCCGTCGCACCGTGCGCCCGCTGCCGGGACCGCCGATCACGTACAGGTCGATACGGAGCCCACCGGGACAGATCTGCCTCCCCCGGGACTGCTGCAGGGCGTTGCGGATCACGTCGGGCATGGCGCCCCAGAGAGTTTCCGCGGGAAGCGAGAGCAGACGGGGCACGAACATTCCGGATCTCCAGCAGACGAGATGACGAGGCCGATCAGGCCGTGGTTACACGTGGCCCGATCGGCCCCATCACTGTGATCATTTGGAGACGCTCCTGCGAGTCGAGGTCTTCGGGCGGGCGGCGGACCTGGTGGCCCTGGAGGCGGAGTTCGCGGTACGAGAGGCGGACGCCGAGGTTCGCGATGTGGGTCTGGTGGCCCGTGTTGCGGGTTTGGTGGTTCGTGCGGTGGTGCCTGTGGCCCGGGACTTGGGTTTGGTGGCCCTGGAGGCGGGTTTCGTGGTCCGGGATCCGGTTGCTGTCCGGGATCTGGTTGTGGTCCGTGAGGCGGACGCCGAGGTTCGCGATGTGGGTCTGGTGGCCCGTGTTGCGGGTTTGGTGGTTCGTGCGGTGGTGCCTGTGGCCCGGGACTTGGGTTTGGTGGCCCTGGAGGCGGGTTTCGCGGTTCGTGCGGTGGTGCCTGTGGCCCGTGTGGTGGGTTTGGCTGTCCGCGCGGTGGCTGTGGCCCGGGATGCGGGTCTGGTGGCTCGTGTTGCGGGTTTGGTGGTTCGTGCGGTGGTGCCTGTGGCCCGTGTTGCGGGTTTCGCGGTTCGTGCGGTGGTGCTTGCGGTCCGTGTTGCGGGTTTCGCGGCCCGTGTGGTGGTGCTTGCGGCTCGCGTTGCGGGTTTGGCGGCCGGTGTGGTGGTGCCTGTGGCCCGTGTTGCGGGTTTGGTGGTTCGTGCGGTGGTGCTTGCGGGCCGGGTGGTGGTTCTTGCGGCTCGCGCTGCGGGTTTCGCGGCCTGGGCGGTGGGTGCCGGAGTCCGGGGTACGGAGATTGGGGAACGGCCCTTCCCTCGGGCACGCTGAGCGATCATCGTCCCGACCCCGATGGCGGCCGCCACCGGCCACTCGATCAACCCCACCACAGCCAGGGCGCCGAGCCCTCCGTAGTAGGCGATGCGCTCAGGCGGTGGAAGGAAGGATCTGGCGGTGTCGATGGCTTGGCCCGCCTCCTGCCGGCTGACGTGAGGCATGTGAACATGCGGCGGCCGAAACTGCACGGTCATCATCGGAAGGTCCAGCTTCAACGAATGGCCGGTCTGCTTCCGGACTGACGGTGCGTGCGCGGTGGACGCGGCGGGTGTGGTCGGCTTCCGCGCCGTACGGGCGCGTGACCGGCTCGCCTGAGCTACTGCCATGATCCCTCCTCATGGGAACCGAGGGAAGGTGCAAATGGAGCCCGCAGGAGGCCGATCACGCCTTCTACGTGCGTTTATATGGCCTGAGTGCCATGCTCGTAATCTTCCTCGAATTAGAGACGTGAAACTTGTACTGGCCAGTGAATCGGATATTGAGGGAGGAATCTCCGCTCCATCGGGCCGTATGCCCCCTCGTTCCGGAACGTTCTAGGAGAGGTACGGCTTGAGCTCGCGGCGGGCCACGGTGCGAATGTGAACCTCGTCCGGGCCGTCGAATATGCGCATCGCGCGAGCCTGGGCGTACATCGAGGCGAGCGGGACGTCGTCGGCGAGCCCCATGCCACCGTGGACCTGGATGGCGCGGTCGATGACATCACACGCCATTCTCGGAGCGACGACCTTGATCGCGGAGATCTCCGAGGCGGCCGCCTTCACGCCGACCGTGTCGATCATCCATGCGGCCTTCAGGGTGAGCAGTCTGGCCTGCTCGATGGCCAGCCGTGATTCGGCGATCTGCTGCTGCACCACGCCCTGCTGGGCCAGCGTCTGGCCGAAGGCCACCCGGTTGGCGGCACGGGTGCACATCAGCTCCAGGGCACGCTCGGCCATGCCGATGGCGCGCATGCAGTGGTGGATGCGGCCGGGGCCGAGACGGGCCTGGGCGATGCGGAAGCCGTCCCCCTCCTCCGCGATCAGGTTCGAGGCGGGCACCCGGACGTCCGTGAAGACGATCTCGGAGTGGCCGTGCTGCTCCTGGTAGCCGAAGAGCGGTAGGTGGCGGACGACCTCCACGCCCGGCGTGTCCATCGGGACCAGGATCATCGACTGCTGGCGGTGCGGGGGGCCGTCCGGATCGGTCTTGCCCATCACGATCAGGATCTCGCAGCGCGGGTCGGCGACTCCGGTGATGAACCACTTGCGACCGTTGATCACGTACTCGGAGCCGTCGAGCCGGATGGAGGTGGCGATGTTGGTCGCGTCACTTGAGGCCACGGCGGGCTCGGTCATCGCGAATGCCGAGCGGATCTCGCCGGAGAGCAGGGGCTTGAGCCACCGGTTCCGCTGCTCGGGCGAGCCGAACATGTGCAGGACCTCCATGTTCCCGGTGTCGGGGGCCGCGCAGTTCAGTGCCTCGGGCGCGAGGTCGATGGAGCGGCCGGTGACCTCGGCCAGGCTGGCGTAGTCGAGCACCGACATGTTCGACTCGTCGGGCAAGAACAGGTTCCAGAGACCGCGTGCGCGCGCCTCGGACTTGAGCTCCTCCACTACCGGTGGTAATTCGTGGTTGTCGTAGCCCCTGGCCTGGCGCCATGCACGGTAGACCGGCTCCGCCGGGTATATGTGAGTTGCCATGAAATCGGTCAGATTGGCGAGGTATTTCTGAGCCTTGTCGCTGAGCGCGAAGTCCATGGCGGCAAGTTTGGCACCACCCCTCCTCCGGTTGCTCACCGGCCACACTTAGCCTGGAACCCGTTCCACTAAGGAGGACAGATGTTCAAGGGCGTGCTGATCGACTGGGGTGGCGTGCTCACCGTCGGTCTTTCCGAGGCGGTCGCGGAGTGGATCGTCGACGAGAGGCTCGACGCGGCCCACTACCGGCAGGTGATGCGCGAGCTTGTCATCCACGCGTACGAGGGCTCGGAGAACGGCGAGAACGTGATCCACGCTCTGGAGCGAGGGGAGATCTCCGGGCTGGACTTCGAACGCGACCTGGCCGCCCGGCTGATCACGACGGACGGCGTGCCGCCGGCCGCCGAGGGGCTGCTGGACAGGATGTTCTCCCGCTTCCACCGGGTCGAGCCGATGTACGAGATGCTCCGCGTGGCCCGCGCCGCCGGGCTGCGCACCTGCCTGCTCTCCAACTCCTGGGCGAACGAGTATCCCCGCGAGGGCTGGGACGACGTCTTCGACGAGGTCGTCATCTCGGGAGAGATCGGTATGCGCAAACCCGAGCAGAGGATCTTCGAGCACGCGCTCGGCAGGATCGGCCTGACCGGTGAGGAGTGCGTGTTCGTCGATGACATCGAGGCCAACATCGAGGCCGCCCGGCAGTTCAGCATCGTCGGCGTGCACCACCGCGACCCCGAGGTGACCATCGCCGAGTTGGAGATCCTGTTGCGGGTCCCGTTGCGCTGACGCCCGCTCGCCCGGCCGGGAACGGATCGTGTCACTTCGCGCCGGCAGTGCCACCGCGGGTCGCCGGTACTGGCACACTCGATGCGTGAATCGGCGCCGAACCGGAGCCGATGTCGGAGAGATAGATCGAGGCATGGATGCGCGTCTACCTGCCGTGTACGCTCCCGGCGCTGGCCCGCGTGGCCACCGTCGGAGAGCTCGGCCCGGCCCCGCTGACCGGCTACGCGGTGACACCCGCGTTGATCGAGTGGTACGTCTCGGGTGACACCGAGGAACTGGAGTACGTCGCACTGACCGAGGCGGCCAGGGATTCCCTGCGGATGCTGGCCGCCGACCGTGCCGACGGGGTGGAGGTCGTCGCGCGGCGGGTGGTCGTCGCCGTCGACGTACCGGAGGGCGACGTGAGCGCGAGCGCCGACCTGGAGGAGCGCGCCCGGGTACGGCTTGCCGCGGCGGTCCCGCTGGCGCGGATCGCCGCCGTTCACGTGGACGACCTGTCGGCGGTGAAGGACGTCGAGGCCGCCGTCGCGGCGCTGCCCGCGGCCGACCGGGGCGACGACGACGCCCGGTTCACCGTGGACGGCGCCGAGGCCAACGAGCTTCTCTGGTACGCCACCCAGGAGATCCCCGACCTGGTCGGCTGACCTTCACCCCGCCTCCCGGTCACCGCCGGCCGTCCCTTTCCCCTGTTCGGGGTCCGGGGGAGAGGCGGGGGGCTTCGTGTCGTGAGCGTCCGGTGAGCGGGCCGACTACCTTGTCGCTACGCCGCTCCAGCGGGGGGTTTCGCTATCCTGGAAGGCGATATGAGACACATTGTTTGGGATTGGAACGGCACCCTGTTCCACGACATCGACGCCGTCGTCGGTGCGACGAACGCGGTGTTCGAGCCGTACGGTCTGGGCTCCTACGACGTCAACCGTTTCCGTGCCGTCTACACGCGCCCGATCTGGGCCGCCTACGAGCGCATGCTCGGCCGCGCCCTCCACGAGGGCGAGTGGGAGATGCTCGACCTGGGCTTCCACGACAACTACCACCGGCTGATGCTGGAGTGCGGGCTGGCCGACGACGCGCTCCTCGCTCTGGAAAGCTGGGGGAACGCGGGAGGCAGGCAGTCGCTGCTGTCCATGTGGGCGCATGACCGGCTGCTTCCCAAGATCGCGGAGTTCGGCATCGACCACCACTTCGCCCGGATCGACGGTCTGCGCAGTGCGTCCGGCGGGCACAAGGCCGAGTCGATGGTGGCACACCTGGCCGCGCTCGGCATCGACCCGGCCGACGTTCTCGTGATCGGCGACAGCCTGGACGACGCGCATGCCGCCCAGCACGTCGGCGCGCACGCGGTCCTCTACACCGGCGGCATGACCAGCCGATCCGACCTGATGGCCTGCGGCGTCCCGGTCGTCGACACCCTCGCGAACGCCCTCGACCACGCCTAGACCCTGTCCCTTGGATCTGGATAGGTCACCGTATCCGAAAAATAGCTACAAGTCGGGTATATGAACGACGGGGAATTGGGGTGGAGTTTCGTTGATTGGGATGTTCACTGCAAATGGGGCACCAGTGCAGGGCAACCCCACCCAAAACTAATGTTTTCGGCATTGGAGGCGGTCGTTGTGCGCCTCGGGCCGTACCCTGGGCATCCGCACCCATTCCGGGAGGCTCCGATCAACCGCCTCGTTCTCTGGAACATCGACCTCACCCTGGTCGACGTGTCCATCGTCACCCGCGAGGCATACGCCGAGGCCTTCCTCGCTGTCACCGGCAGGCCCCTGGTCAAGCTGACCCAGCCCAACGGGCGCCCGGACTCTGAGATCGTCTTCGAGATGCTCGCCATCAACGGGATCGTCGCCGAGGACGACCACCTCCCCAGATTCCTCGACACGCTGGCCACCTCCTTCGGAGCCCGGCGCAGGCGCCTGGCCAAGGACGGCCGGATGATGCCCGGGGCCCGCGACGCGCTGAAGGCCGTGGCGAGGCTCGACGGCGTGGTCCAGTCGGTGCTCACCGGCACGATCAAGAGCAACGCCGGGCACAAGCTGACCGCGTTCGGCCTTGAGCGGTACGTCGACTTCGAGATCGGCGGTTACGGCGAGGAGGTCTATCCCAAGGCCACCCTCCTGCAGGTCGCGCAGGGCCGGGCCAAGCAGAAGTACGGGGCGACCTTCGACGGGAGCAACACGGTGCTGATCGGCGACTCGGCCAGGGACGTCCAGGCCGCCAGGATCGCCGGGGCCGCGATGATCGGCGTCGCCTCCGGGCGCTCCCTGGCGGCCGAACTGCACGAGGCCGGGGCGGACCTGGTGCTGCCCGACCTCTCCAACCCCTCCGAGGTGGTGGCCGCCGTGGCCGGCCTCACCTCCCCGGCCCGCCGCGCCGGTCACTTCCCCGCCGGCCGCTGACTCCTGTCCGCATCGATGGCCGGATGGATATCGATGCTGGTGGTGACGTACTTTCTGGGTGCGGCGGCAAGGACGTATATGACTGATCCACATGGATTGCCGGGGCGATGTGTGAACCCGGGGGATGACATTCGGTTGGGGCGCCGAGAGGATGGGGCCATGGTTGAGGAAGGTGCGCTGCTCTGGGAGCCCTCCCCGGAGGTTGTGAGGAACGCGAAGGTCACCCGCTATGCGGAGCGGCTGGGCCGGGCCGGTGACTACGAGTCCCTGTGGCAGTGGTCGGTTGACGCCCCCGCCGAGTTCTGGACGTCGATCTGGGACTACTTCGGGGTCGTGGGGGAGCGTGGTGACGGGCCCGTCATGTCGGGGGAGATGCCCGGCACCGAGTGGTTCGCCGGGTCGACGGTGAACTATGCGGCCAACGCGCTGCGCGGGGCCGCGTCCGACCCCGGGCGGCTCGCGGTGGTCGCCCGCGACGAGGCGGGTGGGCGGCGGACGTTCACCCGGGGCGAGCTGGCCGAGGAGGTGGCGCGGGTCCGTGCGGGCCTGGCCGCGCTGGGCGTCGGGCGGGGCGACCGGGTCGCGGCCTACGTGTCGAACGTCCCCGAGGCGCTGATCGCCTTCCTGGCGACGGCCTCCCTGGGAGCCATCTGGTCCTCCTGCTCGCCCGACTTCGGGGCCTCCAGTGTGATCGACCGTTTCACCCAGATCGAGCCGAAGGTGCTCGTCGCGGTCGACGGCTACGACTACAACGGCAGGAGCTTCGACCGCGCCGCGGTGGTCCAGGACATCGCCGCCAAGTTGCCGACCCTGGTGGCGCGGGTGCAGATCTCGGCTCAGGATCAGCAGGACGCGCAGGACGCGCAGGACGCGTCCGAGAACGCTCCGGCGCCGGAATCAGCGGTTCGTACGGTGAGCTGGGCAAAGCTGCGCTCCGTAGCGGGGCCGCTCGACTTCGAGCCGGTGCCGTTCGGGCACCCGCTCTGGATCGTCTACTCCTCGGGCACCACCGGGCTGCCCAAGCCGATCGTGCACGGCCACGGCGGTGTGGTGCTCGAACACCTCAAGGCGATCTCCTTCCACCAGGACCTGGGCGAGGACGACGTCTTCTTCTGGTACACCACCACCGGCTGGATGATGTGGAACTACCTCATCGGCGGCCTGCTGGTCGGCTCGACGGTGGTGCTCTACGACGGGGCGGCGACCTACCCGCAGACCGACGAGCTCTGGCGGCTGGCCGCCGAGGAGGGGGTCACCTACTTCGGTACGGGCGCTCCGTACGTGATCGCGTCCATGAAGGCCGGCCTCAAGCCGTCGGGTCTCGACCGGCTGCGGGGGCTCGGTTCCACCGGCTCGCCGCTGCCGCCCGAGGGGTTCGGCTGGGTGCACGACACGCTGCCGGACGTGCAGCTCGGCTCGTTCTCCGGCGGCACCGACGTGTGCACCGGCTTCGTCGGTGCCGTCCCGCTGCTCCCGGTCCGGGCGGGCGTGATCCCGTGCCGCTGCCTGGGGGCGAAGGTCGAGTCCCTCGACCCGTCGGGCGCCTCGGTGATCGGCGAGGTCGGTGAGCTGGTGGTGACCCTGCCGATGCCGTCGATGCCGGTGATGTTCTGGAACGACGCGGACGGGTCGCGCTACCGCGACAGCTACTTCTCCGAGTACCCCGGAGTCTGGCGGCACGGCGACTGGATCAAGATTCTTCCCGACGGTGGCTCCGTGATCTACGGCCGCTCCGACTCGACACTGAACCGGGGCGGGGTGCGGATGGGCACCAGCGAGTTCTACCGTGTGGTGGAACGTTTCGAGGAGATCGCCGACAGCCTGGTGATCGACACCGGTCAGCTCGGGCAGGAGGGCCGCCTGCTGCTGTACGTCACCATGGCCCCGGGGGTGCCCCTGGACGACGACCTGGTGATGCGCCTGCGCCGGGAGCTCAGGGAGATGCTCTCCCCGCGCCATGTGCCGAACGAGATCATCGAGGTCCCCGGCATCCCCCGTACCCTCAGCGGCAAGAAGCTTGAGGTTCCCATCCGCAAGATCCTCCTCGGCGTCCCCCCGGAGAAGGCCGCCAACCTCGACGCCATGGCCAACCCCGAGGTCCTCTCCCACTTCGTCCCGGAGGCCGACACCGCGCGACGCTGACCGTCCTGACCCGCGGGGACGACGTCTCGGGACGGAGTTCGCCGATCGGGAGACCCGGCGGCCCGGTAAGGACCGGGCGTCTCGGACGGCGAGGCTCCCGCCGGCGGTCCCCGAGGTCAGATTCCCTGGGGGACCCGGAACAGGCGGCCCGGGTCGCGAGCGGCCTTGATCTGGGCGAGCCTGGTGGCGTTCGCCCCGTAGTAGGCCGCGCGCCAGCCGCCGAGTTCGGGGTCTATGTAGTTGACGTAGGCGTGGTCGCCGAAGTGGGGTCGCATCGCCGCGTGCGCGGTCCTGGCCCAGCCGGCCGCTCCGGCACGGTGGGCGTAGTACTGCACGCTGTAGCGGGCGGCCCGGTGCGGGAAGGCCGTGGCGTCGGGGCGGACCCGGGCGACGGCGCCGCCGAGGGCGTCCAGGAGCACGGTGTGCTGCCCGGGGCGGGCGACCTGGGCGATCAGTGCCCTGGCCCCGGCCTCGGAGAGCGGGCGGTAGGCCATGTGCGACTTGGCGGTGAAGGTGTCTCTGGACAGCCGCCCGCCCCTGGTCTGCCCCGGCAGGGACCCGCCCAGGTGACACTGGGTGACCGAGAGCGAGCCGCAGCCCGCCATGGTCAGCATGGCCTGGCGGTAGGAGGTCTGTCTGACGTAACTCGACGAGGGAGACCCGGCCGCGTCGGCCAGCCGGTCGAGCAGCCGCTCGCAGCCGGCCCTGCCGCCGAGGTAGAGCCCGACGACCTGCACGTCCATCCCGCCGTCGCGGCTGAGGTGCATGCCCGACCACATGGCGTCCGGGGCCGAGGGACCCCACGCCTCCCAGGCGCGCAGCGCCCGGACCGCCTTCGACCACGGCCAGTGCAGAAAGAACACGGTGACCTCGCGGGCCGGGTGGGTCCGGAACTCGAAGGAGACCGCCACGCCGAGGTTGCCTCCGCCGCCGCCCCGCGAGGCCCAGTACAGGTCGGCGTTCTGGTTGGCGTCGCAGGTCAGCAGCTGTCCTGCGGCCGTGACGAGCTGGACGGACTCCATCACGTCGCAGGTCAGGCCGTACTTCCTGGAGACCACGCCGATCCCGCCGCCCAGGGCCAGCCCGCTCACCCCGACCGTGGCGCAGGTCCCGGCGGGGATGCTGACCCCGCTCGCGGCGAGTCTGTCGTAGACGTCGATCAGCTTGGCGCCCGCCCCGACCCTCGCCCGCCCGGCGGAGTGGCTCACCTTGCTCATCCGGGACACGTCCAGGACCAGGCCGGTCCCGGTGGACCAGCCCGCGTAGGAGTGTCCGCCGGACCGTACGGCCAGCGGCACGTTCAGCCGGCGCGCGAAGCCGACGCACTCGGCGACGTCGGAGGGGTTGGCGCAGTAGGCCACGCCCGCGGGCCGCACCGCGTCGAAGGTGGGGTTGAACAGCCGCCGGGCGCTGTCGTAGGAGGCGTCGCCGGGCCGGATGACCTTGCCGGCCAGCCCGTCGGCCAGGGCCCGCCAGTCGGCGGGCCGCGGCCCGCTCGCGGCGCCCGTGGCACTCCGGCCGGTCACGCCGGTGGCGCCCAGGGCGGGGGTGCTCTGAGCACTCAGTGCCAGGGCGGGGGGGCTCTGAGCACTCAGTGCCAGGGCGGCCAGGCCGCCGGTACGAAGAAATGCCCGCCTGTCAGGAGCGGTCCGCATGCGTTCTCCCCGAGGTGCCGTGTCGACTACCCGGTAGGACGACCGCACCGCCCGCCTGGTTGGTCACATTTGTGTCACCGTTCGTACGACGGGTCTCGACGGCTTCAGGTCTCCTGCACCACGCGCGGTGCGAGGGCGGGACACATCTCGACGGCCCTGTGGGTCATCCGCAACCGTCCCCAGAACACCGCGAAGTCGTCGAGCAGACCTACCTACGGGACCGTACGATTAACGAGGCGGTGGAAATCCTCCTCCATGGACGACGGTCGAGTGTCACATTGACGTTTGGTCGGTTTTCGGGTGATATCAGTAACGGTGGTGCGTCCCGGTCAACGAGGATCGGGGCAAAGGGCCACTGGAGGTGTCGTGCCACGGGCCAAGCCCGATGGGCGGAGCGCGGGCCGGACGGCCCGGCCCGCCGGGCGAGGTGCCGGGAGCGAGCCCAGACTCGCCCGGCTGCGCCGTAGCCTCACCGAGGCGACTCTGTGGGATGATTGCCCTACCGCCATCTCCCAGGGAGAGCCCGCCGTCTCCGACCCGGAGACCTTCCGTTCCCCGCGGGCAGCGGCGAGAGATCTCGGCTCACATGATGAGCCGTGGCACCTGGCCGGAACCCACCCACCCGTGACGAGGCAACCACTGTGTGGCGGGCGTTCCACGCCCCGGGTCCCGGGTCCGGGGAAGAGGGGCGTGGCCGGGAGCGGGTGGCCCCAAGAGGGCACCGCACCCCGGAGGGCGTGCGTGGTGACATCACTTTCTCCCCGCCGGGAACCATGAGTTTTGACATGGACCCCCACCAAAATATGCAAAATCCCTCACAAAGGAGTGAGAGCGACATGCCGCTCGACGAGGCCAAGGACGAGTTGCTGAGGAGTGCCGCCGAGACGTGCGCGCACACACCGGGCAGCGACCACGTGAGCGTGGAGGAGGCGCTCGCCTTCCTACGGCTCTACTACCGGCATGTCGCCCCGGAAGACCTGCTGAGCCGGAACCCGGTCGACCTGTACGGCCCGGCGATCGCGCAGAGGCATCTCGCCAGGGAGCGCCCCCAGGGCCGAGCTCTGGTCCGGGCCTACACGCCGAGCCTGGAGGAGCACGGCTGGGATCCCGGGTTCTCCATCGTGGAGATCGTCACCGACGACATGCCCTTCCTCGTCGACTCGGTGACGATGGAGCTCGACCGCCATGACATCGGCACCCACCTGGTCATCCACCCGCAGATGCAGGTGCGCAGGGACATGACCGGCAAGCTGCTCGGGCACCGCCAGGAGGACGTCACCGGGCAGGCGCTCGCCGAGTCCTGGATGCACTTCGAGATCGACAGGCAGACCGACCCCTCAGTGCTCAGGTCGATAGAGGCCGACCTGCAGCGCGTCCTGGAGGACGTGCGCGGCGCCGTCGAGGACTTCGTCAAGATGCGTGCGCTCACCCTGCGGACCGCCGAGGACATCTCGGTCAACCCGCCGCCCCTCGATCCGGCCGGGGTGGAGGACAGCCTGGAGCTGATGCGCTGGCTGGCCGACGGGCACTTCACCTTTCTGGGCTACCGTGAGTACCGTCTGGAGGAGAGCGCGGAGGGCGACAGGCTGCACCCGATTCCGGGGACGGGGCTGGGCATCCTCCGCAACGACAGCGCCGACTCCGGCAGCTTCGCCGCGCTCCCTCCCGAGCTGCGCGCCAAGGCCCGCGAGAAGCAACAGATGCTGATCATCACCAAGGCCAACACCCGCGCCACGGTCCACCGACCCGCCTACCTCGACTACGTGGGCGTCAAGCTCTTCGACGCCTCGGGTGAGGTCATCGGTGAGCGGCGCTTCCTCGGCCTCTTCACACACGTGGCCTACAGTGAGTCGATCTCGCGCGTCCCGGTGCTCCGGCGCAAGCTGGCCGAGGTGATCGTGCTCGCCGGCCTGACCGCCGACAGCCACGACGGCAAGGACCTCATCGAGATTTTGGAGACCTTCCCCAGGGACGAGCTCTTCCAGACCTCGGTGGAGCAGCTGCTGCCGATCGCGCTCGGTGTGCTCAGGCTCCGCGAGCGCAAGCAGGTCAAGGTCTTCCTCCGCCCTGACGACTACGGCCGCTACATCTCGTGCCTGCTCTACCTTCCGCGCGACCGCTACACCACCAAGATCCGCCTCAAGATGCAGGACATCCTGCTCAGAGCGCTCGGCGGCACCTCCTTCGACTACAGCGCGATGGTCGGCGAGTCGGCCCTCGCCCGGTTGCACGTGGTCGTGCGCGGCGAGCGCGGCAGGCCACTGCACGCGGACGCGGTGAACGTCGAGGAGCTGGAGGCGAGGCTGGCCGCCGCCACCAGGTCCTGGGAGGACGACCTGGTCACCGCGATCACCGAGCTGAGCCCCGAGGACGAGGCCCCCGGGCTCGTCCGCCGCTACGCCTCGGCGTTCCCCGAGGGGTACAAGGCCGACTTCCCCGCCCGGATGGCGGTCGCCGACCTGCGCCGGCTGGAGGCGCTGGCCAACTCCTCCGACGAGATCGGGATGAACCTCTACGAGCCCTACGACGCCTCGGAGGGAGAGCGCCGCTTCAAGCTCTACCGCCTCGGCGCGCCCGTCTCCCTGTCGAGGGTGCTGCCGCTGCTCCAGCGGATGGGCGTGGAGGTGGTCGACGAGCGGCCGTACGAGATCGACCGTGACAACGACCCGGCGACCAAGGATGCCTGGATCTACGACTTCGGCCTGCGCTACACGCCCTCGCCCGAGGTCGACAGGGACGAGTTCAAACGGCTCTTCCAGGACGCGTTCGGCGCCCTGTGGGCCGGGCGGGTGGAGAGCGACGGGTTCAACGGGCTGGTCCTGACCGCCGGGCTGACCTGGGAGCAGGCCGAGATCCTGCGCGTCTACGCCAAGTACCTGCGCCAGGCGGGCACCACGTTCAGCCAGGAGTACATCGAGCGGGTGCTGATGGGCAACGTGCGGCTCGCGCGGTTGCTGGTGCGCCTGTTCGAGGCCAGGCTCAACCCCCGGCGCCCGGCGGAGGTCCGCTCGGACCTGGCCGACGCGCTGCATGAGGAGATCCTCGCCGCCCTGGACGAGGTGGCCTCCCTGGACGAGGACCGGATCCTGCGGGCCTACCTGGAGATGATCGGGGCCACGCTCAGGACCAACTACTTCCAGCGGATCGACGGCGAGCGCAAGCCGTACGTCAGCCTGAAGCTCGACTCGCCGTCGATCAGCGTGCTGCCGCTGCCCCGGCCGAAGTTCGAGGTGTTCGTCTACTCGCCCCGGGTCGAGGGTGTGCACCTGCGCTTCGGCAAGGTCGCGCGGGGTGGGCTGCGCTGGTCGGACCGGATGGAGGACTTCCGGACCGAAGTGCTCGGGCTGGTGAAGGCACAGATGGTGAAAAACACCGTCATCGTTCCCACCGGCTCCAAAGGTGGTTTTGTCGTCAAAAATCTACCGAAGTCGGGGTTGCGGGAGGACACCCTGGCCGAGGGCATCGCCTGCTACCGGATGTTCATCTCCGGCCTGCTCGACCTCACGGACAACCTCGCCGACGGCCGGGTGGTCCCGCCCGCCGACGTGGTCAGGCACGACGAGGACGACACCTACCTGGTGGTCGCAGCCGACAAGGGCACCGCGACGTTCTCCGACATCGCCAACGCCGTGTCCAAGGAGTACGGCTTCTGGCTGGGCGACGCCTTCGCCTCCGGCGGATCGATCGGCTACGACCACAAGGCCATGGGCATCACCGCCCGGGGCGCCTGGGAGTCGGTCAAGTACCACTTCCGCACGATCGGCGTCGACATCCGGAGCACCGACTTCACCGTGGCCGGAATCGGTGACATGTCCGGTGACGTGTTCGGTAACGGCATGCTGCTCTCCCAGCACATCCGGCTGGTCGCGGCGTTCGACCACCGTCACGTCTTCGTCGACCCCCACCCGGACGCCGCACGAGGCCACGCCGAGCGCGCCCGGCTGTTCGCGCTGCCCCGCAGCTCGTGGGCCGACTACGACACCTCGCTCATCTCCGCCGGAGGCGGCGTCTGGCCCCGTACGGCCAAGTCGATTCCCGTCTCCGCGCAGATGTGCGCCGTGCTCGGCATCGACGACGAGGTGACGTCGCTGGCCCCGGCCGACCTGATCAGCGCCATCCTGCGGGCCCCGGTCGACCTGCTGTGGAACGGCGGCATCGGCACCTACGTCAGGGCGTCGAGCGAGGCCAACGCCGACGTCGGCGACAAGGCCAACGACGGCCTGCGGGTCACCGCCGGCGAGCTGCGCTGCAAGGTGATCGGCGAGGGCGGCAACCTGGGCTTCACCCAGCTCGCCCGGATAGAGTTCGCGCTCAACGGCGGGCTGGTCAACACCGACTTCATAGACAACTCCGCCGGTGTGGACACCTCCGACCACGAGGTCAACATCAAGATCCTCCTGGACAGGGCGATCCGCGACGGGGAGCTCACCGACAAGCGGCGCAACCAGCTCTTCCTTGACATGACCGGCGAGGTGGCCCAGCTGGTCCTGCGCGACAACTACGACCAGAACGTGGTGCTGGCCGCCGCCCGCGAGCAGGCGGCCGACATGCTGCACATCCACTCGCGCCAGCTACGCAGGCTGGAACGGGCCGGACTGCTCGACCGGGAGCTGGAGTTCCTGCCGTCGGACAAGACGCTCGCCGAGCGCCGCCAGTCCGGGATCGGGCTCACCGCGCCGGAGTTCTCGGTGCTGCTGGCCTACACCAAGCTGGTGACCGATGCCGAGATCCTCGCCTCCGACCTGCCGGACGATCCCTACCTGGCGTCCTGGCTGGTGTCCTACTTCCCCTCGGCGCTGCGCGACGGGGAGGTCCGTGCCTACATGGACACCCACCCGCTACGGAGAGAGATCATCACCACCGGTGTGGTGAACGACCTGGTCAACTCCAGCGGGACCACCTTCATGTTCCGCCTCGGCGAGGAGAGCGGCGCGTCCACTCCCGACATCGCCCGCGCCTACCTGGTCACCCGCGAGGTCTTCGACCTGCCCAGCCTCTGGCGCCAGATCGAGGAACTGGACAACAAGGTCGACACCTCCGCCCAGATCGCCATGGAGCTGGAGGCGCGCAAGCTCGTCGAGCGAGGCACCCGGTGGCTGCTGGGCAACCGGCGTCCGCCGCTGGACCTGGCCTCCACCGTCGACTTCTTCGCCAAGAGCATGAACGGCCTGCTGCCACACCTGCCCAAGCTGCTGACCGGGGCGGACCTGGTCGCGTTCGAGGAGCGGCGCGACGGCTTCGTCTCCTGGGGCGTCCCCGCCGAACTGGCCGAGCGGGTCGCCGCGATGGTGCCCGCCTACTCCACGTTCGACCTGGTCGAGGTGGCCGTACGCAGCGACAGGCCGGTGCACGACGTCGCCGAGGTCTACTTCGACCTCGCCGACCGGCTCCAGCTCTCCAGGCTACGCGAGCGCGTCATCGCGCTGCCCAGGGACAGTCGCTGGAACTCCATGGCGCGGGCCGCGCTCCGCGACGACCTCTACGCCGCGCACGCGACGCTCACCCACAACGTCCTGGTGCACAGCGCGCCGGGACTGTCGCCCGAGGAGCGTCTGGCGCGCTGGGCCGAGGCCAACTCGGCCGCGGTCTCGCGGGCGAAACAGACCCTGTCGGAGATCTGGGAGAGCGACAACTTCGACCTCGCGACCCTGTCGGTGGCGCTACGCGCGGTCCGCACGCTGGCGGCCACCGTCAACCTCCCGCACGCCGAGGCGTGAGCCGCCCGCCCGGGTTCCTCGCGGGGACCCGGGCCTGCGGCGCGTGATCCGCACGCCCGGGCTCCTTCACGGGCCCGCCGCCACGCCACGCGCCACCCGGGCTCCTCGCGGGGTCCGGCCGCCACGCCACGCGCCACCCGGGCTCCTCGCGGGGTCCGGCCGCCACGCCACGCGCCACCCGGGCTCCTTCGCGGGGCCTGGGCGGCGCGTGGCATGGCGGCTCCGGAGGAGGAGCGGATCAGCTCACGCTGACCTTCGTGAGGCCGCCCAGGTAGCCGATGACCCTGGCGGGCCGGCCGCTCTCCTTGGCCGGGACCGTGCTCACGTACAGCTGCGTCTCCACGGTGCGCACTTCCTCACGCATGAAGCGCTCGGTCGTCAGCTTCCTGGCGTCCGACGGGATACGGGCGTCCGACGCGCACGGATCGATCTTGGCGCTCCTGGTCGTCGTCCTGATCAGCGCGTAGACGACCAGCGCGCCGCCGTCGGCGGTGCGCAGCGCGTGCACCGGGTAGTTGCTCGCGGCGAAGATCGAGTCATAGCCCAGGCACTTCTTCTTCCCGTCCCTGCGCCTCTTCGTGATCTCGTCGGCGAAGCCGGTCGTGTGCGGGCCCTTCTCGATCAGCCCGGCCGCGAACCCCCGCTCGCCCTCCTCGGCCGAGGTCGCGTGCAGCGGGGCCATGAGCCGCGGGCTGATCGCCACGCTCGTGTCCTCCTCGCCCAGCGCCGTCGCGTACCCGTCGGCGTCCTTGGCGATCTCAGGGGGCCGGGTGCCCTCATCGAGCAGCGAGGTCGAGCTGAGCCGCCAGTCCTCCCCATGCGGCCGCATGAGGGTCAGCACGGCGGTTCGGACCCCGCCGGAGGGCTCCCTGCGGTCCACGATCGCGGCGAACCAGAGGGGACCGTTCTGCCCGCGCGGGACCAGCAGCTCGGGGGTGCCCCACGTGTACGGGGGAAGTGCCTCGGCGGAACCGTTGAAGGCCGCCGCCGTGAGCGCCTCCTGCCCGTCGCGGGTCTGCGCCAGCATGATCCTGCGGTCGGCGTCCAGGTGCGGTGTCGCCGCTCCCAGCACCCCGTCGGCGCCCAGGATGCCCGCCAGCGCCTTCGCCGCCCCGGCGAGCGTGACCGGGGGCGGCGGGAGCGGCGACGGCGACGGCGATGTCGTGGGGCGGGCGGCCGACGTGTCACCGGCCGGAGGTCCCGGCGGGCTCGGCCGCGCGTTCCCGGAAACGGAACGGGGATCGGAACACGCCGCGGTCGCGGTGGTCAACGCCAGCGCGAGCGCGAGCACGCCCCATCGCCCGTGTCCGCGCACGTCCACCTCCCGATGTTCCCCGATGCGGGCCATGCTAGCCATGCTGGGGGAGAGTGCTGTACACGATCGGGTGTGAAGGTCGCGTACCCTCTACAGACGTGGCACTCATCGATCCGGCAGAACAGATCAACGAGCTTACCGGGACGCTGAACAGCATCCAGGACGTGCTCGACCTCGGCGCGATACGCAAGCAGATCGAGGAGCTGGAGGATCAGGCCGCCGCGCCGGACCTGTGGAACGACCAGGAACGGGCACAGAAGGTCACCAGCAGGCTCTCCTACCTTCAGGGCGAGGTCAACAGGGTCGAGTCGCTGGGGCGGCGGCTGGACGACCTCTCCGTCCTGTACGAGCTGGCCGCCTCCGAGGACGACGAGGACACCCTCGCCGAGGCCGACCGTGAGCTGGCGTCCCTGAAGAGCGACATCGGCGCGCTGGAGGTCCGCACCCTGCTGTCCGGCGAGTACGACGCCCGCGAGGCGGTCGTCACCATCCAGTCCCAGGCCGGTGGGGTGGACGCCGCAGACTGGGCCCAGATGCTTCAGCGGATGTATCTGCGGTGGGCCGAGCGCAAGGGCTACCCGACGGACATCTACGAGACCTCCTACGCGGAGGAGGCCGGGATCAAGTCGACGACCTTCACGGTCAAGGCGCCGTACGCGTACGGCACCCTCCGTGGCGAGCACGGCACACACCGCCTGGTCCGGATCAGCCCGTTCGACAACCAGGGCCGCCGCCAGACCTCCTTCGCGGGCGTCGACGTGGTGCCGGTCGTCGAGACGACGGACCACATCGACATCAACGAGGACGACCTGCGCGTCGACGTCTACCGCTCCTCGGGGCCCGGCGGCCAGGGCGTCAACACGACCGACTCCGCGGTCCGGCTGACCCACCTGCCCACCGGCATCGTGGTCTCCTGCCAGAACGAGCGCTCGCAGCTGCAGAACAAGGCGACCGCGATGGCGGTCCTGCAGTCCAAGCTGCTGGAGCGCAAGCGGCAGGAGGAGACGGCGGCGCTGAACGAGATCCGTGGCGAGTCGACCACGTCGTGGGGCACCCAGATCCGCAACTACGTGCTGCACCCGTACCAGATCGTCAAGGACCTGCGGACGGGCGCCGAGGCGGGCAACCCGAGCGCGGTGCTCGACGGTGACCTGGACGGCTTCATCGAGGCCGAGATCCGCTGGACCCGCCGCCAGGAGGCGGGTGTCGAGGGCTGAAGCCCGCGCCCTCGCCTCATGGGCACAGCTCACGGACGCCCGGCGTCCGTGAGGCGTGTCCCCGGGGGGCGCCGCTCAGGCCCCGCTGAGATGTCTCAGGGCCAGGGTGAGGAAGAAGAGCGCTATCAGCACCAGCGCGACGAACGCGGGGGTCATGCCGCCGAGGCCGTGGTGGTGCTGAGCGCGGTACGCGCGGCAGCGAGGGCAGCGGCCCTCGGCCACGGGGTGAGCACACCCCGCGCAGACCAGGTCTTCACAGCTCATGCCGTCCTCCCTCTTCGAGGTCAGAACCACTTTATCCGCTCGTTACCGGGCGCCGAATCGTTTTGTTTCCGTTATGGACGTTCCATGCCGGTCTTCCCCCTAGACTGGGCACCGGCCAACCGGAACGTCGATCAAGCGTAAATGACCGGCGCCCCCCGATCGGCGAGAGGTGGAAGTGGTCCTCTGCCACTCCTGCGACCGTCCTACCCCCTAGACTGGCATGCCGTGATGCGCCCGTGATCCATTTTGATAATGTCACCAAGGTCTACGCGAACCAGAACCGGCCCGCGCTGGACCACGTCAGCGTCGATGTCGACAAGGGCGAGTTCGTATTCCTCGTTGGCCCCTCGGGGTCCGGGAAGTCGACCTTTCTCCGCCTGGTCCTGAAGGAGGAGCGCCCCAACTCGGGCGCGATCCACGTGGCCGGCAAGGACCTCGCCCGACTGTCCAACTTCAAGGTCCCGCACCTGCGCCGCCGGATCGGCTGTGTCTTCCAGGACTTCCGGCTGCTCCCGAACAAGAACGTGTATGAGAATGTCGCGTTCGCTCTGGAGGTCATCGGTAAACCCCGGCGTTTCATCCGTAAGGTGGTCCCCGAGGTCGTCGAGCTCGTCGGCCTTGAGGGCAAGGCACACCGGATGCCCGACGAGTTGTCCGGTGGCGAGCAGCAGCGGGTCGCGATGGCCCGGGCGTTCGTCAACCGGCCGATGATCCTGCTGGCCGACGAGCCGACCGGAAACATCGACCCCGCGACGAGTATCGGCATCATGAAGGTGCTCGACCGGATCAACCGGACCGGCACCACTGTCGTCATGGCCACGCACGACGCGGCCATCGTCGACTCCATGCGCAAGCGGGTGGTGGAACTGGAGGACGGCAAGATCGTCCGTGACCAGTCGCGGGGCGTGTACGGCCAGGCGTACTGACACCAGGACCGGAAAGAGCGACAGGAAGAGCATGCGGGCAAACTTCATCTTCTCCGAGGTCTGGATCGGCCTCCGCCGCAACCTCACGATGACCATCGCGGTCATCGTGACCGTGGCGATCGGCATGGCGTTGCTGGGCGTCGGTCTGATGATCAACTCCCAGATCTCCAGCATGAAGGACTTCTGGGCGGACAAGGTCGAGGTCTCGGTCTTCCTGTGCAAGAAGAACGACCCCTTCCCGCAGTGCAAGGGCAGCGGCGGAGTCAACGCTCAGGAGCAGGCCGAGCTGAAGGCGACAGTCGAGGCCATGCCCCAGGTCCAGCAGGTCACCGTGGAGAACGCAGCCGAGGCCTACAAGAACTTCCGGGACCAGAACGCCAACAACACGGTGCTGCTCTCCGCCATCCAGGTCGAGGACATGCCCGAGTCGCTGCGGGTCAAGCTCAAGGACCCGGAGGCCTACGGGCCGGTGATCGAGGCGCTCAAGGGCGCGCCTGGGGTCTCCAACGTGGTCAACCAGAAGGAGCTCCTGGAGAAGTTCTTCGGGCTGCTGGAGAAGCTCCGCTGGGCGGCCCTGGTGGTGGCGATCATCCTGGTCTTCGCGGCCACGCTCCTGATCGGCAACACCGTCAGGCTCTCGGCGTACAACCGCAGGCGCGAGACCGGCATCATGCGCCTGGTGGGCGCCTCCAACCTCTACATCCAGCTCCCGTTCGTGATGGAGGGCGTCATCGCCGGCCTGATCGGCGGTGTGCTGGCCGCGATGCTGCTGATCGTCAGCAAGGTCTTCCTCTTCGACGGGGTGCAGCTCTACCTCTCTCCCAACAGTCAGCTCTCCTGGGAGACGGTCGCCTCGGTGATCAGCGTCACCATGGTCTTCGGCGTGCTCATCTGTGTGCTGGCCTCCTTCGTCACGCTCCGCCGCTACCTGCGTGTGTGACGCCCCCGCTCCTCCGTGACCGTCGCGCGGTGCGCGGGCGCCCGGCGCCCGCGCACCGCGCGCGGCCGAGGCCGCGCTCTCGGGCGCGGTTCGCGGCCCCGGTGACCGGTAGGCTCAACACATGCCACGTGAGACCGGGCGGAAGGTAATAGCCCAGAACAAGCGTGCCTGGCACGACTACCACATCGAGGACACCTACGAGGCTGGTCTTGTGCTCCAGGGCACGGAGGTCAAGTCGCTGCGGCTCGGCCGTGCCTCCCTCCTCGACGGGTACGCCGTCATCAAGGACGGCGAGGCATGGCTGATCAACGTCCACATCCCCGAATACACCATGGGCACCTGGACCAACCACGCCGCGCGCCGTACCCGCAAGCTCCTGCTGCACCGCAAGGAGATCGACAAGCTGGTCGCCAAGACCAAGGAGGGCGGCCTGACCCTGGTGCCGCTCGCCATCTACTTCAAGGACGGCAGGGCCAAGATCGAGATCGGCCTCGCCAAGGGAAAGAAGGACTGGGACAAGCGGCAGACGCTGGCCGAGAACCAGGCCAAGCGGGAGATGGCACGCGCGCTCAGGCACAGGAACAGATGACCACGAGAGGGAAGGCCGGGCGTGCCGTCTCCGCGGCGCTCGCGCTGGCGGTGACGGCTCCCATGCTGTCCGCCTGCTTCGAGGAGCCCTCGGCCCACGAGGCGGTGCGCGACTTCCTGATCGGCTGGCAGACGGGCGACTACGCCGCGGCGGCCAGGCGGACGGACGGCGACGAGAAGGTGGTCAGCCGGGCACTCCAAGACGCCAAACTCCAGCTCGACGCGGCCTCGTTCCGCTTCAACGTCAAGAGCATGCGGCGCGCCGCGGACGAGGTCGAGGCCGACTTCGACGCCGAGGTCGACCTGGGGGAGAACAACCCCCTGTGGGAGTACGAGGGCAAGCTCCCGCTCCACCTGGTCGACGGCCACTGGAAGGTGCGCTGGTCGCCCAGCGTTCTCCACCCCCAGTTGCGCGAAGGTCAGCGGTTCGCGGTGAAGGTCACCCCCGAGGGGCGCCAGCCGATCCTCGACCGCAACCGCGACCCGCTGCAGGAGAAGGCCGTCCTGCACGTGGCGAGCGTGATTCCGGCCAATCTGAAGAACGACGAGGCGGACAGGCTCTGCCAGCGGCTCTCCAAGATCACCGGCTTTCCGCATGACCGCCTGCTGAGCCGGATCCGTTCCGCCCAGCCCAACCTCCAGGTACCGCTGGTCACCTTCGGCCGTGCGAAGTTCGGGCAGCTCCGCGCCCAGCTGGAGGCGATCCCCGGCATCATCCTCACCGAGCAGGAGCAGGCGGTCGCCCCCGCCTCGCCCACCCAGATCGTCGGCACCGTCACCGCCGTCACCCCCGAGACCGAGCAGCAGCTCGGCGGCCCGCAGCGGGCCGGGGACACGGTCGGCAGGGCCGGTCTGCAGAAGGCGTACCAGGAGCACCTGACCGGCTCGACCGACACCCGCGTGATCACTGTCGATCTCAAGACGCTCAAGGTGACCGAGCTCAAGAAGTGGCGGCCCGACCGTGCCACCTCGCCGGTCCAGACCACGCTCGACCGCGCCCACCAGAAGGCCGCCGACAGCGCTCTGCTGGGCGGGTCCGGCATGCTGGTCGCGGTTCAGGCCTCGACCGGCGACATCCTGGCGGTGTCCAGCACCAACGAGTACAACCAGGAGAAGCACGCCCTCGCCGGGAGGTTCCCCGCGGGGACCGCGTTCTCCATCATGTCCGTCGAGGGCATGCTCAAGGCGCGGATCAGCCCCAGGCAGAAGCTGGCCTGCCCGGCGGACAGGACCGTCGGCGGTGCCGAGTTCCACCAGGAGGGCGCGCCCATCGGGGGGACGCCGACCCTCCAGGCCAACTTCGCCACCGGCTGTGTGACCGCGCTCGCCGCACTGGCCCGCAGGATCGACGGCTCCGAACTGGCGGCCGCCGCCGCGAAGTTCGGCATCGGGTCCCCCTGGGCCCTGCCGCTGAAGGGGTTCAGCGGTTCCATGAGGCCGCTCAAGAACGACGCGGCCACGGCGAAGGCACTCGCCGGGCAGAACGTGCTGGTCAGCCCGCTCTCCATGGCACTGGTCGCCGGGGCCGCCGCCTCGGGCACCTGGCGCCCGCCGGTCCTGGTCACCGACCCCCGGACCGCCGACGCCACGACGGAGACCGAGCCCTACAAAGCGCCCGACCCGATCAAGCTGGACGACAAGACCGTCGGCACCCTCCGCGCCTTCATGCGCAGTGGCGTGACCGCGGGCTCGGCACGCGCAGCCACGGCCCCCGGCGATCCCGTCCACGGCATCACGGCCGCCGCCTCGCAGAACCGCAAGCCGCTCGCCTGGTTCGTCGGGTGGCAGGGGGACGTGGCCGTCGCCGTGCTGATGCAGAGCCCCGACCCCACAGCGGGGGCGGCCGCCGCGGGACGGTTCTTCCAGGGGCTCCACGCCGGTCTGTGACCTCCCGGAATATTCTTTTCACCCTGAGCAACCATGGGGTGCCTCGTTTGCGTCCTTCTAAGTGACCGAGCACTGCTTGGGGGGTTGCAGGCTCGGTCGCTGTGATGAGATCAGGGCCTCATCTCGGGGGAGGCCCTGCCGTCAGGACCGGCTCGACCCTGCCGGTCGACCCCGGGGGCGCTCGCGATTCGCGGACGTCCCCGGGGTTTCGGCGTTCC
Organism: Streptosporangium sp. NBC_01755; assembly: GCF_035917995.1. Lineage (NCBI taxonomy): Bacteria > Bacillati > Actinomycetota > Actinomycetes > Streptosporangiales > Streptosporangiaceae > Streptosporangium > Streptosporangium sp. NBC_01755. The sequence continues at coordinate 4,928,341 of NZ_CP109131.1, forward strand.
CAGGCCGTTGAGCCCACACCTCGTTGAGCCCACACCTCGTTGAGCCTGCGCCCCGCTGGGCCTGCGCCCCGCTGGGCCCGCGCCCTGTCGAGTCCCCACCCCGTTGAGCCCGCACCGCCTCGTACGGTGCCTTCGCCACCTCGCCCGGCGCGTCGGGCGGGAATTCGATTGGCGTTACCTCTGTTGTAACGGGTATCTTCGGATAGCTCGCCCCCTTGGGGACGGGTTGAAAATTCAACAGGGGGTGACTGGTTTCGACTTTGGCTTTGCAAGCCAGGTGAAGCGGGTCGAGGACTGCGGACATAACCTCGTTAACACTGTGACCGCGACCAACAAGTGCCAATAAGACGCACTCCGAAGTCAGCCAGGGCAACCTGGCACTCGCCGCCTAAGCAGCGAGTGACTTCTGCCGGCCCGGGAGCGCCTCCGGCCCGGATCCGGCATCGCTAGGAGGCTCAACCGATCGACCCGGCCACGGGGAAGATCGGGAAATCTTACAGTGGCTGAGCCCGTCGGCGACTTGCCTGCGTGATTGCCGGGGCTGAGAAAAGCACAGCAGGCTCCACCCGGAGAAGCCCTGTCTTGAAGTTGAAGGACGCGGGTTCGATTCCCGCCACCTCCACCCCCGTCCCGCACGCCTGGCGTGCGGGACAGATCGCCGAAGGGCGGTCAGGTCGGCTCCACCGCCGTCCTGACCGCCCTTCGTTCGTGTGCGTGGATCCCCGGTGTGTCGTGCGGGTCATCCGCTGCCGCGGCCGGTCGCAGGAGGCTCGCCGGACCTCTCCGCCCGGAGCGGCCGCCCTTCGGCGTGTGGCCGCGCTCCTCGTACACCTAGATGGTGAGCGAGCTTTCGATGCGCCGGAGGTGGTGCCTGGCCAGGGCCAGATTGGCACGGTCCCGGTCGAGCACCAGGTAGAGGAAGGTGTGGCCGCCGCTGTCGGCCAGGAGCCTGATGATGTGATACTGCCTGGCCAGCGTTATGAGGATGTCCTCCACCGAGTCGTTGACGTTCAGCGCAGCCATGGTCCGGACCTTGGCGCGGACGACCTCGGTGTTGCCCGCCGCCGCCACCTCCAGGTCCAGGTCGCGACTTCCTCCGATCGTGCCGAGGCACATGCCGCTTTCGTAGTCGACCAGTGCCGCACCGACCGAACCGTCGATCGTCATGGCTTCCTTGAGGGCGGTTTCGATGTTCATGAGCTTCTTTCCCCCCGGGGGACCGGTACGGGCCTTGACGCCTCGTAGTACGGAGGTATCGCATATACAGGCGAGGTCATTTGTGACTGTAGATACGTAAAGTACACTTACCTACTACTGTTAGTGAAATGCAGTAGGGTGTAGTGCCGGATGCCCGGTTCATTCGGGGAGATACCTGGAGCTCCATCCCACGGCCGAGGGCATGACCTGTCCCGTCCGCGGAGTGGGAGGTCCGCCGTGCCCGGACGCCTCCCGGCTCGCCAGGGGCGTGTGCGGCGGCATCTTTTCCCGGCTGGGCGCGCCCGCCAGGGGTAGATGGAGGAAACACAGTGGTGAAGGCCGACCCGCATTCCGTACGTGAACGGCTCGGCCGCCGCGAGCGGAACCAGAGGTGACTTCGTGCCGTCATCGGCCGTGACTCAGCCGAATCCGCCCCGCGGGGCGGTGGACCGTTCCCTGCCACGGCGCGGGATGGCGGCGTGACCACCGGGGAGCCGGAGGTCCTGGGGGAGATCGGGACGTTTCTGCTCCGGTTCTCCCGGGAGGAATTCTCCGGCGTGCTCCGCGTTGAGGGCGGCCCCGGAGGGACCCTGTGGATCAGGAACGGCCTGGTGGTGGCCGCCGCGACACCGGCCGCACCCGGCCCGGAGTCGCTGCTGCTGAGGTCGGGCCGGGTGTCGGAGAAGGAGTGGACCGACGCGTACGCGGCCGGTGCCCCCTCCGACCGGCTGGCCGCGGAACTCGCCGGGCGCGGCGTCGTCGGCGAGGCGGGCCTGGAGGCGGTGTGCATGGCCGCGCTCTTCGACGCGGTGTTCGCGATGACCCTCTACGGCGTCGAGTCGTGCGTCGCCGAACCGGCCGGGCCCGGCGGCCCCCTGCCGCTGCTGCCCGTCCTGCCGGGCGTCGGGCCCGAGCGGCTCGCGCGGGAGACAGCCCGCCGGATGGAGCACGTGGCGGCCTGGCGCCGGCTCGACCTGTCCATGCGGGTCAGGCCCGTGCCCCCGGCCGTCCCCGTTCCCACGATGCTCGGTTCCGACCGCACCCGCCGTGCCGTCCTGGAACGGGCGAACGGCCGCAGGACACCGCGCGACATCGCCTTCGTGCTGGGCAAGGGCCTGTTCGCGGTGATGAGCGAGATCGCCAGGATGGTCGAGGAAGGAGCGCTCGACCTCGACGGCTCCGGGGCCGCGCCGAGCGGAGCCGCGCTCGTCCCCGAGCCCGGCGGAAAGGACGAGGACCCGGCTGCCCGGCTGCCCCGCCGCCGCCCGGGTACCAGCAGGATCAACGAAGTGCTGGCCCCCGTAGGGGGAGGCCCGGCCCCGCCCCGGCCTCTTCTCGCCCTCAGGTCCCTGCCCCCGCAGGAGACGGGCGACCCCGGCCCCGAGGGGGGATGAGATCATGGACCCGCTCGGCGGCAGGGTGGCGGCAGGCCGTGAACGGCCGCCGCACAGGCTGCGCCTGCTCAGATTTCCGAGAACATCGAGTGGCACCGCGCCGCTTTCGCACCCCATGGCTGAGTCCCGGGGTTTTCACGCTGGAGGTATTTGATGAGCAAGCAGGCGGTGCTCGCCGAGCTGAAGATCCTGCGTGAGCAGGTGACCGGCGTGCTGGAGACGGCCGTCGCGTCGGTGGACGGACTGCTCGTCGCGGCCGACAGCGAGGGCTCGCGGCCCGAGGTGCTGGCCGCACTGGCCGCCGCCACGCTGGGGCTGGGTAAACGCACGGGCTACGAGGTGGGCATGGGGGAGCTTCGTGAGGTGGTGACCCGCTGCCGCGGCGGATACATCGTCGTCTACGCCGTCCGCCAGGAGGCGCTGCTCGTCGTGCTCGCCGACGAGGGGCTGGACGTCTCCCGGTTGCACGTGGAGTCCCGGCCCACGGTGGAGCGGCTGGGCAAGCTGCTCACCGGAGCCTGACCGGGGGCCGGCGGGTTACCGGTGTTCGAGGGACCACCGGTCAGGGGCGGTGTGCGGCGCGGGGTGGGCGAAACAGGGGGAGACAGGGGGAGACAGGGCGGGCCCCGGCCGTCGGCGCGAGGCGGGTTCGCCGGTGGTGATCCGGCTGCGTTCAGGACACGTCGACCCAGTTGAGGGTGCGTTCGACCGCTTTCTTCCAGCCGGCGTAGCCGGCGGCCCGCTGTTCCTCGGACCACTGCGGCTCCCAGCGGCGGCCCTCCTGCCAGTTCTGTTTGAGCTCGTCCTTCGACTTCCAGAAGCCGACGGCCAGCCCCGCCGCGTAGGCGGCCCCCAGCGCGGTCGTCTCGGCCACCACGGGTCTGGAGACGGGTACGCCGAGCAGGTCGGCCTGGATCTGCATGCACAGGTTGTTGGCGGTGACGCCGCCGTCGACCCGCAGGACGTCGAGGGTGACGCCGGAGTCCTGCCGCATCGCCTCGACCACGTCGCGGCTCTGGTAGCAGATCGCCTCCAGGGTGGCCCGCGCGAGGTGGGCGTTGTTGTTGAAGCGCGACAGGCCGACGATGGCGCCCCGGGCGTCCGACCGCCAGTACGGCGCGAAGAGGCCGGAGAAGGCGGGCACGAAGTAGACGCCGCCGTTGTCCTCGACCTGCCGGGCGAGTGACTCGCTCTGCGCCGCCCCCGAGATGATGCCGAGCTGGTCGCGGAGCCACTGCACGGCGGAACCGGTCACGGCTATGGAACCCTCCAGCGCGTACACCGGCGGCTCCTCGCCGAAGCGGTAGCAGACGGTGGTGAGCAGGCCGTGCTTGGAGCGGACCAACTCGGTGCCGGTGTTGAGCAGCAGGAAGTTGCCGGTGCCGTAGGTGTTCTTGGCCTCGCCCACCTCGAAGCAGACCTGTCCGACTGTGGCGGCCTGCTGGTCGCCGAGGTCACCGGAGAGCGGGACCTCGCCACGTAGCGGGCCGCCTCTCCTGGTGGTGCCGTAGAGGCCGGGATGGGAGGAGGGGGCGATGGCAGGCAGCATTCGGCGGGGGATACCGAAGAACGACAGCAGTTCGTCGTCCCAGTCGAGGGTCTCCAGGTTCATCAGCATCGTGCGGCTGGCGTTGGTGGGGTCGGTGACGTGCACGCCGCCGTCGGTACCGCCGGTGAGATTCCACAGCAGCCAGGTGTCGGTGTTGCCGAAGATCGCCTCTCCGGCCTCGGCCGCCTCGCGTACCCCGTCGACGTTCTCCAGGATCCACTGGATCTTGCCGCCGGAGAAGTACGTCGCCGGGGGGAGGCCCGCCCGGTGGCGGATGACGTCGCCCCTGCCGTCGCGGTCCAGGGCCGAGGCGATCCGGTCGGTGCGGGTGTCCTGCCAGACGATCGCGTTGTGGTACGGGCGTCCGGTGGTCCGGTTCCAGACCACCGTGGTCTCGCGCTGGTTGGTGATGCCGAGCGCGGCGAGGTCGGCGGCGACCAGGCCCGCCCTGTTCAGCGCCGTCTCGATCACCGCCCTGGTGCGCTCCCAGATCTCCGTGGGATTGTGCTCGACCCACCCCGCCCGCGGCAGGATCTGCTCGTGTTCGAGCTGGTGCCGGGCTATCTCGTTGCCGCCGTGATCGAAGATCATGAAACGGGTGCTCGTCGTGCCCTGGTCGACCGCTCCGACGAAGTCAGGCATTGCGTGGTGCCTCCTTGGTGAGACTCTCCGGGGATCTGCTGCTGTTCTTACCCGCGGTTGTCGCGCGTCCGTTCAGGGGTGGCGCGGGTCTTCGGGCGTTACCCGCCCCACCTCGGGGCCGGTCTCCTCGGAAGGAAGGAATCCGGCCACCAGGATCTCGTAGAGGAACGCCCCGATCAGCCCCCCGATGAGGGGCGCCACGATCGGCACCCAGAAGTAGAGCTGCCCGTACTGGTCCTGCCAGGCCGTCTCGTACCCGGTCAGGAACGAGGCGAGCCGCGGCCCGAAGTCGCGGGCGGGGTTGATGGCGTAGCCCGCGTTGCTACCCCAGGCCATGCCGATGGCCACGACCAGCAGGCCGATCATGAAGGGGGCGAGGTTGGCCATGGGCGCCGTGTTGCGCGCGTCGGAGAGGGCGAGGATGAGCAGGAGCAGGATGGCGGTGCCGATCACCTGGTCGCGGAAGGCGCCCCAGGTGCCGACGGGCAGTGACCCGTTGCCCGGCAGGGTCGAGAAGACGCTCTGGGTCTTGATCGTGAGCCCGGGGTCGGCCTTCTCCAGCACCTCGCCGTAGTTGAAGCGGACGATGAGCGCCGCCACAAACGCGCCTGCGGTCTGTGCCAGGCAGTACGGCAGGACCTTGCGCCAGGAGAAGCCCTTGAAGGCGGCCAGCGCGACGGTGACGGCGGGGTTGAGGTGGGCACCACTGGTGCGCGCCGCGACATAGACGCCCAGCATCACCCCGAGCCCCCACGCCCAGGCGATGCTGTCGTGGTCGCCGATCCCGGCCGCCACGACCTGGGCCACCACCGCCACCCCGAACAGGATCAAAATCATGGTGCCGGTGAACTCGGCCGCCATCTCCCCGAGAAGCCCACGGCTTTTCAGGCGCTCCGCCATCTCTCCTCCTCACGATGCCGTTCTGAGCCGCTCGGATGCCCGGACGGTAGGCGCGGAATGGAGGGGGGGTCAACGGTAACATGACTGAATTGTTGAATAATGGTCAACAAAATAAGTCATCGGTAAGGCCATCAAAGTACGAGATGACGCCTGGCGTCCGCGATATCTCCGCCGGGGGAGAATCCCGCTCCAGGCCGGGTTTCACGCGGGAGACGCCCTCCTGGGCGGAGCCGGTGCGACGCGGAGAGGGCAGGGTCCGCGCGACGTCGCCGAGAGTGGCTCCGGCGGGAACCTTTGCCAGTGACGGAGGTCAACCCGCAGGTCAGAGGGGGATGAGAAGCGTATCGTCAGCGCGCTTGGAGGATTCGATGGGCCGTCTCAGAATAGGCAGGGCCGGTGTGGTGGTCGTCGCGGCAGGAGTCGTGCTGGCCGGGTGCGGATCGGGACAGGACGGGGCCGACGAGCAGAAGGCGAAGCTGGCCGCCGCGGCCAAGGCGTCGGCCGCCGCGGCGGCCTCGCAGGCCAACCTCCTCAAGACCAGGGCGGCGGCTGCCGCCAAGGTCAAGGCCAACGAGCTCGGGCAGATCCCCGTTCTCATGTACCACCGGGTGGTCGACAAGCCCACGACCCAGGACGACCGCACTCCCAAACAGTTCCGCACCGAGCTGGAGCGGCTGGCCAGGGAGAACTACGTGCCCGTCACCGCGGCCGAGTTCGTCACCGGGCGCATCGACATCCCGGCGGGAAAGCACCCCGTCGTCCTCACCTTCGACGACTCCTCACCCTCACAGTTCGAGCTGGACGGGACGGGCCTCCCCCGGCCGAACACCGCGGTCGCGATCCTGCAGAGCGTCGCCAAGGCCCACCCCGGCTTCCGCCCGGTCGGCACGTTCTATGTCACGCGCGACATGTTCGGCAAGGAGACGCCCGAGGAGGGGGCACAGATGCTCCTCTGGCTCACCGACAAGGGCTTCGACATCGGCAACCACACCCGCGACCACCTCAACCTGCGCGGTAAGGAGAAGAAGGCGGTGAACGAGGAGGTGGCGGCGGGCCACCGGCTCATCACCGGGCTGATCAAGACGCCCCCGGTCACGCTGGCGCTGCCGTACGGCAACCAGCCCGACACCAAGGAGTGGGGTCTCAAGGGCTCCTCGGGTGACGTCTCCTACAACTACGGCGGCGTGTTCCTCGCCGGTTACACCCCCGCGCTGTCGCCGTTCAACAAGAAGTTCGACCCGCTCGGCATCCCGCGCATCCGCTCGATGGACAAGACGGGCGACTGCGCCAAGTTCTGCTCCGTGGCCTGGCTCGACTGGTTGAAGGCGAACGCCGACGAGCGCTACACCTCTGACGGCGACGCGAAGACGATCGCCTTCCCCAAGTTCAAGGCGCCCTTCGTGGCCAAGTCCTTCAGCGATCGCGTTCTGCCCTACTGACGGTGATGACGTGGGTGAGTGCCTCCCGGTGGGGTCTGACCCGACTACCGGCTGACCTCGGGTCCTCAAATGATCTTAAATCGGCCGCCTGACATCCAGCCGCCTGACATCCATAGGAGCATCCTGGTCCCGCCCCGGCTCAGCCCCCGTGGAGCTCCTCAAGGGGAACGGAGAGGGTGGTCCTTGAGCCGTCGGGGCGTATGATCTCGACCTTCGCGTCCTCGCCGGGCTTGAGGCCCGACAGGAGCGTCGACAGGTCCTGGGTCGACGGGGTGGGCGTACCGTCGATCGAGACGATCAGGTCCCCGGCCTTGAGACCCGCTCGCTGCGCGCCGCTGTTCTTCAGCACCCGTACGACGCTGACGCCCGCCGGCTGCCCGCTCATGTCGATCACGGTTCGTACGACGACGCCGAGCGCGGCCCGGTGGGTGCTGGTGACCTTGCCGTCCCTGATGATCTGCGTGGCGATGTCCTTGACGGTGTTGGAGGGGATCGCGAAGCCGATGCCCGCGGCCTGGGCGTTGTCGAGTTCGGGGTTGACGGCGGTCAGGGTCGGCACGCCGATGACCTCGCCCGCGATGTCGACCAGGGCGCCGCCGCTGTTGCCCGGGTTGATCGGCGCGGAGGTCTGGATGGCCCCGCTGATCGTCGCCCCGGGCGAGTTGTCGTTCGAGGGCTCGGTGACGGTGCGGCCGAGCGCGGAGATGATCCCGTTGGTGACACTGCCGGACAGGCCCAGCGGGTTTCCCATGGCCATCACGATCTGGCCGACCCGCAGCTTGGTGGAGTCGCCGAAGACGGCGGGCTGCAGCCCGGTCGGGTCGTCCACCTTGATCACGGCCAGGTCGCCCAGCTTGAACGAGCTGATCAGTCTGGCCGTCCGGGGGGTGCCTCCCGTGGCGAGCGTGACCTCGACTCGCCTGCTGCTCCCGACCACGTGGGCGTTGGTGACGATGTGCCCGGCGGTGTCGAACACGACTCCCGAGCCGAGGCTCTCACTCGTGGTGATCTGCACGATGGACGGCAGTGCCTTGGTGATGATCTGCTCGTAGGCGGTCTCCAGGGAACCGAGTCCGTTTCCGGGAGCGGGTGTGGTCCCGGGCGAGCCTCCCGGAGAGGCGCCGACAGAGGCACCGACGGAGGTGCTCACCGAGGCGCTGGGGGAGCCGGCCGTCCCGGGTGGTTGCAGACTCATGCCCTGGCCGCAGCCCGCGAGCGTCATGACGGCGGTCGCAAGCAGCGCGACGCCTGTCTTTGATCGTCCCATGCATGGGTATCTTCCCAGCTCAGGCAGGAAGATACGTCTCACGAAGGTCGCCGCGGCCGAGCTTGCCCGTGGGGGTGCGCGGCAGCCGGTCGTGATATTCGATCACTCGGGGGTGCTTGAGACGTGCCGGCCGGGTCGCGCAGTGGGCCAGTGGTTCGCCGGTGAGGTCCGCGCCGGGCACGGCCTCTCCGCCGAGGGCCGGATCAGTGCACGGCTTCTCCGCCGAGGGCCGGATCAGTGCACGGCTTCTCCGCCGAGGGCCGGATCAGTGCGACGATGCGCCGGCCCCACTTGGGGTCGGTCGTCGCGATCTCGTAGAAGCCCCTCATGAGCGCGGCCATACAGAACCACATTTTGTTCGTGGCAGGGGAAACACTGTTACCTGGGCTGATGTACATCCCGTGGCCGAAGCGTAATAAACGACGATGCGTCGAATCTTTTCCAGGTGACATACCCTGACGCGTATGGCGGACGTCGGCGGTAACTCCTCCGGGCGCTCTAACGAGAGATACATCCCCTCATATGACGCGCCCACGGCTCCCATCCCCGCCATCCCCGCTGAAGACGGTTCGGTCATCAGCCCTCGGGTGCCCAGAAGATTCCCCATCGGTGACGGTGAGGAGACCGCTTTGGTCTCCAGACCAAAGCGGCCTGGATCGTTCCCCCACTCGCCGCCGCCCGATCCCGGCCGTTCCGGGCAGAGTTCCGGCGGCCGGGCGGACGAGCCGGAGGCGGACGCCGACCAGGTGCGCGAGTCTGGTGGGCTCGGGACGATCCCGGTCAGGCGGATAGGCGGCTCCGCCGGCCCCTGGCGTCCCGACAGGCCCGGTGCGCCTGGTCAGACGGATGCGTCCGGTCGGATGGGTGCGCCCGGTCGGACGGATGCGGGGGGCAGGGCGGACGGGGGCGTCGCGACGGGGTGGCCCGGCGCGTCGCAGCGGCCCGGCGTGTTCGGCGAGCCGGGCACGCAGAGTCAATCAGGTGTGCGGGCCCGGCCCGGTGTGCCGAGCGGAGCGGGACGGAAGTCCGGTGGCCTGCTGATGCGGATCGGCGACATCCCGATCCGGGTCGCCTACAGCCTGGGCGCCGCCGTCGTCACCGGCGTCATCGTGGTCCTGATCTTCATACTCTTCTCCGGCGACGAGCCCTCGGACCCGGCGGGGGGCGGTCGGAGCGTGGCGCCCACGGCGCAGCCCTCGCCGACCGTGTCTCCGATCACGCTGCCCGCACTGCCGGGCGCGACGGCGCTGAAGGCGCTGCCGGGCACACCGAGCGTGGTGCTGGGCGCGGTGACCGATGCCAAATCCGCGGTGACCTATGCCAGCCTGGGCAAGCCGTGGGCGGCCAAGGCCGTGCCGTCGTTCTCCGTCGGCCAGCAGGTCGGCTCGGCCGGGCTGCCGCGCACGGTCATCGCCTCGGGGCCGCTGCCCGGTGCCCCCCCGGCCAAGCCGCTCAAGAGCGACGCCGACTACCGCAAGGCGGCGTTGAGCGCGGTGAAGTGGACGATCCGCAACCACCACCCCGAGGGGGGAAGGGTCACCTGGACCGCCTCGCAGCGCCTGGCCACCGGCAAGGGGTGGGTGCTGGCCTACCGGGTGAACTACCAGGTCAAGGGTAAGGAGCGTTCCTCCCGGGCGGCGCTCGCGGTGATCGACATCGGCCGACGCAAGCCCTCGGTGCTCTTCGTGACCGTGCCCGACACGCGCAAGCGGCTCTGGGCCGACATCGCACCCCTGATGGCGAGCGTCCGAGCTCTCTGACGCGCCGCCCTTCTTCAAAGGACCGATGGGGGACCGCCGATCCCCGGCCGGAGACCGGTGGCGTGCGGCCATCCCGTTCCGTGGGAGCCGGGCCCTCCGTGGTCGCCGGTGGGCCGCGACGGCAGGGGGCGGCGTACCCGGTGGTAAGGGTTCACGCGTTGTGATGGAAGCACCTTCTAGAATATGGTTCTGGCATTGAATCGCGTCTGGAGGCTGTAATGGCGATCGGATTGAGCGAGGAGCACGAGGCGCTCCGGGAATCGGTGACCGGGTGGGCGGAGCGCAACATCCCGTCCGAGGTCGTGCGCGCCATCATCGCGGCAGAGGGCGAGGAGCGCCCCGGCTTCTGGTCGGGACTGGCCGACCAGGGCCTGCTCGGCCTGCACATTCCCGAGGAGCACGGCGGCAGCGGCTACGGCCTGCTGGAGACCGCCGTCGCCGTCGAGGCCCTCGGCGAGCGCGTCGCCCCGGGTCCCTACGTTCCCACGGTGCTCGCCAGTGCCGCGATCCTCGCCTCCGACGGCAAGGCCCACGCCGAGCTCCTGCCCGGCCTCGCCGACGGCACGCTGACCGGCGCGGTCGCGCTGACCGCCTCGATCACCGGCACCCACGGCGAGGACGGCGCCCTGACGATCGGCGGCGCCGCCGATCTGGTGCTGGGCGGCGCACTGGCCGACGTCCTGGTGCTCCCGGTGAGCACGGACCGCGGCGAGGAGTGGGTCGCGGTGGACGCCTCCGCGGCGACCGTGACGCCGGTCGGCTCGCTCGACATCACCCGGGGCGTGGCCAAGGTCGAGCTGGACGCGGTCACCGTACCGGCCGGGCGGGTCCTCGACGGGCTGCAGGGCCCCGAGGTGCTCAACCTGGCCGCGATCCTGCTCGGGGCCGAGGCCGCGGGCGTCGCGTCGTGGTGCGTGACCGCCGCCGCGGAGTACGCCAAGGTCCGCGTGCAGTTCGGCCGCCCGATCGGGCAGTTCCAGGGTGTCAAGCACAAGGCCGCCCGGATGCTCGTCGCCTTGGAGCAGGCCCGCGCGACGGTGTGGGATGCCGCCCGCGCCGCGGACGGCGGCGTCTCGGCGGACGAACCGGCCTACGCCACCGCGATCGCGGGCGTGATGGCCCCCGACGCGGCGGTGCTCTGCGCCAAGGACGCCGTGCAGATCTTCGGCGGCATCGGCTACACCTACGAGCACGACGCCCACCTGTACTACCGCCGCGCGCTGACCCTGCGCGCCCTGCTCGGCCCCTCCAGCGAGTGGGCCGAGTCGGTCGCCGAGCTGGCGCTGAACGGTGTGAGCAGGGAGCTGGAGATCGAGCTGCCGGAGGAGGCCGCCGAGCTGCGCGAGAGCATCCGGGCCGAGGTCGCCGCCTTCGCCGCGCTGGAGGGCGAGGAGCAGAAGCGGGCGCTGGCCAAGGCCGGCTACGTCATGCCGCACCTGGCCAGGCCGTGGGGCCGCGACGCCAAGCCGCTGGAGCAGGTTCTCATCTTCCAGGAGCTCAAGGCCGCCGGGGTCAAGCTACCCCAGATGATCATCGGTGCCTGGGTGGTGCCGTCGATCGTCGCGTACGGCACCCCCGAGCAGCAGGAGAGCTTCCTGCTCCCCACGCTGAGCGGCGAGATGATCTGGTGCCAGCTCTTCTCCGAGCCCGGCGCCGGCTCCGACCTCGCGTCCCTGCAGATGAAGGCCGAGAAGGTCGAGGGCGGCTGGCGGCTCAACGGCCAGAAGATCTGGACCTCCGTGGCGCACGTCGCCGAGTGGGGCATCTGCATCGCCCGCAACTCCTCGGCGGGTTCCAAGCACGAGGGCATCACCTACTTCATCGTCGACATGAAGGCCGCCGGCGTCACGGTCAGGCCGCTCACCGAGATGACCGGTGAGAACCTGTTCAACGAGGTCTTCCTCGACGACGTGTTCGTTCCGGACGAGATGGTCGTCGGCGAGGTGGGCCAGGGCTGGAAGGTGGCGAGGAACACCCTGTCCAACGAGCGGGTCTCGCTCTCGGGTGGCTCGGGCGGCACCGGCGCGTCCGTTCCCGACCTGCTCGGCCTGGTCGGACGTCTCGGCCGGGAACTGACCGCCGCCGAGCGACAGGAGCTGGCGCGGGTCGTCTGCGAGGGGCACTCGATCGCCGCCCTCGGCCTGCGGGTGACCCTGAAGCAGCTGACCGGCGCCGAGCCCGGCGCCGACGCCTCGGTCCGCAAGCTGCTGTCCACCTCGCACGCCCAGCACGTCTCGGAGTGCGCGGTCTCGCTGCTCGGCTCCTCGGCCGTCGTCGCCGCGGACATGAAGCTCGGCGACGCCGGTTACTGGAACCGCGCCGTGCTCGCCACCCGCGCCATGACGATCTACGGCGGTACCACGGAGGTGCAGCTCAACATCATCGGTGAGCGCATGCTCGGCCTGCCCCGCGATCCGGAACCGGGCAAGTAGTCCGCGGCTCAACATCATCGGTGAGTGCATGCTCGGCTGCCCGGCGATCCGGAACCGGGCAAGTAGTCCGTGACTCCGGATATATGCATGTATATCCGGAGCAAGCACATAAAGTCGGTCAGCATGGGCGGCGACTGGGGCGAGACAGCGAAGCGGTTCGCGCCCGCCCTGCTCGGGCTGCTGTTCGGGCTGCTCGCTCTCGGTCCCGCGCTGGGGCCGGGATTCGTGCTCAGGTACGACATGGTGTTCGTGCCCGATCCGCCGCCGGTCCTTCCCGGGGAGGGGTTTCCCCGGGCGGTGCCCAGTGACCTGGTGGTCGCGTTCCTTTCCTGGATCGTCCCCGAGCAGGTGGTCCAGAAGGTCGTCCTGCTGGGAATCTTCGTGCTGGCCGCGTCCGGCGCGGCCACGCTGGTGCCCTCGGGGAAGCTGGGGCCCCGCCTGGCGGCGGCGGCCTTCTACACCTGGAACGCCTACCTCGCCCAGCGGCTCCTGCTCGGCCAGTGGGCACTGTTGCTGGGGGTCGCGGGGCTGCCCTGGGCGGTGCGCGCGGTGGCGCTCGGCGGGCGGTCGCGGCTGGTCGCCGCGCTGCTCCCGGCGGCGGTGGGCGGGTTCCAGGCGATGTTGGTCGCCGCGCCCGCCCTGCTCGCGACGGCGGCGACCGCGCCGGGGGCGACCGCGTCGGTGGCGGCCGGGGGAACGCCCGCGTCGGTGGTGACCGGGGGAACGCCCGCGCCGGGGGCCGGCGCGACCTCCGCCAGGAGGGTGCGGGTCCGGCGGGTGGTGGAGGTCGCGCTGGTCATGGCGGTGCTGAGCCTGCCGTGGCTGGTGCCCGCGCTGAGTAGCCGGGCCGTGACCGATCCGGCTGGGGCCTGGGCGTTCGCGGCCCGGGCCGACGGTCCACTGGGTACGGTCGGCAGCCTGCTCTCGCTCGGCGGGATCTGGAACGCCCACGCCGTCCTGCCGGGCCAGGAGACCTGGTGGTCGGCGATCGTACGACTGGTGCTCGCCGCGGTCGCCGTCTGGGGGTTCTTTCGCCTCTCCGGCTCGCCGGCGCCCCACGGTGCCGGGGCGGCGAAGTCGTACCGGGCGGGGCTGGCGGTGGCGGCGGTGGCCGGGTTGGCGGTGGCGCTGGCGGGAGCCTTCGCGCCCGGCGCGCTGGGCGGCCTGATCGGCTGGTGGCCCGGGTTCGGGCCGCTCCGCGACGGGCAGCTGTACCTTGCCCCGTTCGTCCTGCTGCAGGCGGTGGGCCTGGCCGCGGTCGTCGCGCGCTGGAACTCGCGCGCCGTCGCAGCCGTCGCGGTGGCCGTCCCGATCCTGGTCCTGCCCACCTTCGCCCTCGGCGTGTTCGGCAGGCTGTCGGCGGTGGACTACCCGGACGAGTGGCGGGAGGTCCAGGCGATCGTGAACGCCGACCCCGCGCCGGGGGCGCTGCTGTCGCTGCCGTGGGGGGCGCACCGGGCGTTCGGCTGGAACGGCCATCGGGTGATCCTCGATCCCGCGACCAAGATGTTCCGGCGCCGGGTGCTCTGGAACGACGCGCTGCTGGTGGGGCTGCCCGGAGGTGGCAGGCTGCGGGTCGGGGCGGAGAGTCCGGCGTCCGCCGCGGTGGAGGCGGCGCTGGGCGCCGAGCCGGGTGGGCGAATGGTGGCGCTAGCAGGGTTAAATATCCGTTATGTTCTTATTTATGGGGGTGGCAACTCATTTCACATCCCAGGGGGCGGTGACCCGTTCCACGGTTCGACGACTGTCTTCCAGGGGCACGAACTCCGACTCCTGCGCCTCGAAGCACCCGCCTGAGCTGGGCATACCCTCAACTCTTCGCGCTACCCGGCGGTAACCTTATCCGTCACATTTTTCCCAAAACTATGGATTATGAGGTGAATCGCGTCCTACTCTCGGCACACTGTCCGAATTCTGGAGGGAGAGCTCAGTGTTACGAGTGATCGCAGCCCTGGCCGTTGGTGCGGTGCTTGCGGTAGGTGCCTCCGTGGCAATGGTGAACGTGGCCGCGCCCACGCCGGAGCCGCCCAACAGGCCTCTGTACAACTACGGCGACAGGTGATCCGGGGGGCCGGGTAAGGGCCCCTCGGACACGGTTTTTCCCAGCCACTCAGGCTGAACGTCATTGGGAGACAAGGGGGTGTGGCTCTGCCATGCCCCGAGTCGGGCGCGTGCCGCCGCAGAGGACCGAGGAGACAATGTGGCCGACACCGTGGCCTTTTCCGGCGGGGACGTGAACGCCGGATCCCGTCTGTTCGACCCGTCGTGGCCCAACCTGAGCGTGGAGGTCATCGAGACCCCCGAGGCGTCCCTGCGCGGAGTCCGGGTGGCGGTGCTGAACTTTCGCGAGCCACAGCAGTCGGCGGCCGGCGGTGCCGAGGAATACGCCTGGCAGGTCAGCCGCCACCTGATCGCGCAGGGGGCCTCGGTCCACTTCGTGACCGGCCGCGAGCCCGGCCAGGCCGGAGCCGAGCGGCGCAACGGTGTCGAGCTGCGCAGGATGGGCAACCGCTACCTCGTCTACCTGCTCGTACCGCTCTGGCTGCTGCTGCACCGCCGCCGCTTCGACGTGGTCATCGACTCGATGAACGGCATCCCGTTCTTCTCCCCCCTCGTGGTGCGGCGCCGTACCACGGTGCTCTGCCTGGTGCACCACGTGCACGACCGGCAGTTCCACGCCTTCCTGCCCTCCTGGCTGGCCAGGATCGGCTGCTTCATCGAGGGGCCCGTGGCCCGGCTGCTCTACCGCCGCCGCACCACGATCACGGTTTCCGAGTCGTCCAGGACGGACCTCCGTACCAGGCTGCGCTGGCTGGCCCCGATCCAGGTCGTCCCCAACGGCAGCTCGGTGGCCCGCTCGGCCGCGCGGCACACCCTGCCCGGCGACCCCGCCTTGGTCTACCTGGGCCGGTTGGTCGGCCACAAACGGGTCGACCGCGTCGTCGGCCTGGCGGCCGAGCTGGCCGAGAGCCGTCCGGACCTGCGCGTACACGTGGTGGGCCGCGGGCCGGAGACCGACGCCCTGCTGGCGACGGCGGCCGAGCTGGGCGTCGCCGACCGCGTGCATCTGCACGGATTCCTCAGCGAATCGGGCAAGAACGCCGTGCTCGGCTCAGCCCTGCTGAACGTGACCGCCTCGGAGTTCGAGGGCTGGGGTCTCACCGTGATCGAGGCGGCCGCCTTCGGCGTGCCCACGGTCGCCTACGACGTCGCCGGGCTACGTGACTCGATCAAGGACGGCGTGACCGGCTGGCTGGTCCGTGACGGTGAGACGCTCGCGGACGCGGTGGACCGGGCGATCGAGGAGCTGGCCGACCCCGTGCGGCGCACGGCGATCCAGCAGGCCTGCCGGACCTGGGCAGGTGAGTTCACCTGGGGAAGAACTGGCGCTACTATGACCAGACTTATCGCCACAGAGCTCCCCGCAGCAGTCCGTCGACAGCAGCCTGTGAGCGCCGTGAGCTCGCCGGTCCGGACCTCCGACCTCCATCTCGCCATGGGTGAGACCGACCCCATTTGAGCACCGCATTGACCCCTGACAGCACGGAAGGCGGGCCCGCCCGGCTACGGCACCGGCTGCATCTGCTGGCCGGCTGCCTCCTGCTCGGGGCAATCGCGTTCAACACCTCGCCCGGCCAGGTCATCTCCGAGACCAAGCTCGACATGGCGCTCAACCCCCTCGGCTTCCTCGCCCGGGCGATGCACCTGTGGGACGGCGCGTTCTTCGGCCACCTGCAGAATCAGGCGTACGGCTACCTGTTCCCGATGGGCCCGTTCTACGCGCTCTTCGAGGCGCTGGACATGCCCCCCTGGAACATCCAGCGACTGTGGATGACCCTGGTGCTGTGCGCCGCGTTCGTCGGCGTCGAGCGGGTGGCCCGCGCGATGGACATCGGCACCCCCGCCACCCGCGTCCTGGCCGGGCTCGCCTACGCCCTGGCACCGCACGCCGTCGCGCTGATCGGGATCAACTCCTCGGAGTTCCAGCCGAGCGCGGTGCTGCCCTGGATCCTGCTGCCGCTCGTGCACGGCGCCAGGCAGCGGGCGAGCCCGCGCAGGGCGGCGGCCCTGTCGGCGCTGGCCCTCCTGTTCGCCGGCGGGATCAACGCCGTGGCCGTGCTCGCCGTGCTCGTCGTGCCGCTGCTGTACCTGCTGACCCGGAAGCGCGGACCCCGCATGAGGCACCTGCTGCTGTGGTGGCTGGGCTGCGTGGGCGCGGTGTCGATGTGGTGGCTGCTGCCCCTGCTGGTGATGGGCCGCTACATCTTCTCCTTCCTGCCCTTCATCGAGACCGCCTCCGCCACCACGTACGTCACCTCGCTGATCAATGTCCTGCGCGGCACCTCGGGCTGGCTCTCGTTCCTGCCCGTCGACGGGGAGGCGTTCCTGCCCGCGGCGTTCGAGCAGGCGACATCTCCCGCGCTGATCGCGCTGACCGCGCTGGTCGCCGGGCTCGGCCTCGCCGGGATCGCCGCCCGCGCCACCCCGGAGCGGGCGTTCCTCACGATCAGCCTGCTGGCCGGGGTCGTGATCGTCTCCGCCGGGCACACCGACGTGCTCGCCCACCCGTGGACCGAGCAGGTGAGGGCGCTGTTCGACGGTCCCCTCGCGGCCTTCCGCAACCTGCACAAATTCGACGCGCTGCTGCGGCTACCGCTCGCCCTCGGCCTGGCCGCCCTGCCACTGGCCGCTCCCGTGCGGCTGCGCAGACCCGTCCTCGCGGCGTCCGCGGTCCTCGTCGCGCTCAGCGCGCTGCCCGTCGCCACCGCGGGAACGACCCCCGCCGGCGCTTTCGACGAGGTGCCCTCCTACTGGCGGGACGCCGCGACCTGGCTGAACCGGAACACCGGGGACGGCATGGTGCTGGCCGCGCCCGGATCGCGCCGGGGCGAATACCTGTGGGGCCGCCCGATGGACGAGCCCATGCAGTCGCTGCTGACCGTGCGCTGGGCCACCCACACCAACGTGCCCTGGGGGTCGCCGGGGCTGGCCCGCCTGATCCAGGCGGTGGACGAGCGCTTCGCCACCGGCCGGGGCTCGCCGGGTCTCACCTCGGCGCTGCGCCGGATCGGGGTCACCTACCTGCTCGTCCGCAACGACCTGGCGAGGGAGAGCCTGGGCACGGCCTGGCCGGCGCGGGTCCACGAGACCATCGCCGAGTCCACCGGCCTGGAACGGGTCGCCGCCTTCGGCCCGGAGATCGGGACCAGGGCCAGCACGACGGCCGCCGGCTGGTTCGAGCAGCCCTACCAGGCTCTGGAGGTCTACGCGGTCCCCGACCCCGCGCCGCTCGTCGCCACGGTGCCCCGCGAGGGGGTCCTCCGGGTGACCGGGGCACCGGAGGCGGCGCTGGCCCTCGCGGAGGAGGGCCTGCTCGACGACGACCGGCCGATGGTGGTCGGCGACGAGTCCGGAGCGGGCGCGACGTCTCCGGAGAACACCGTGGTGACCGACACGCTGCGCCGCCGCGAGATCGTCTTCGGCGACCTGCGCCGCATCGGCACCGCCACGCTCACCGAGGAGCAGTCGCCGGAACGCGACGGGGAGAGCGACCTCACCGACCCCGCCTGGACCGCCGCCACCGCGACCGCCCGCTACTCCGGCATCCTTGACGTGCGGGCCTCCTCCGCCGAGTCACAGATCGGGGCCGGTGACCGGCGCGACCCGGGACGGCAGCCGTACGCGGCGCTGGACGCCGACCCGCGCACCGGATGGCGCTCCGACGGCTGGAACGGAGCCGTCGGGGAGTGGCTGGAGGTGCGCCTCGCCGAGCCCGTCGACATGCCGAAGATCACTGTCGCGTTCGAGCAGGGGACGCTCGGGCCCGCCGTGGCGGAGGTCGCCCTGGAGACCGACGCGGGAACGCGGCTGGTACCGGTCGCGGACTCGGCGGAACCGCAGCTGCTGAACCCGCCGGCCGGCAAGACCTCCCGGCTGCGGATCCGGGTCACCAAGCTGGTCTCAGAGCCCGCGTCGCGGGTCGGCACCCGGGTCGGCATCACCGAGGTCGCGATTCCCGGTGTGCGGGCGACACGCAGCATCGTCGTTCCCGCCGACGGTGAGCGGGATCCCGACACGGTGCTGCTGACCCGCCAGGGGACCGCGTCGCCGTGCATGCACGGCTCGGCGACCTGGACCTGCTCGCCGTCCCTGGAGATCACCGGCGAGGACGGCTCCGGCTTCGACCGCATCTTCACGGTCCAGAGCGCGGGGGAACGCGTCGTCACCGGCAGGACCGTGCTCACCGACCCCGCCTCCGCCCAGCTGCTCACCACCATCCCGGGCGCCTACCCCCAGGTGAGCGCCTCCTCCACGCTGGTCGACCATCCGGCCGTGCTCGGCCGCGCGGCCATGGACGGCGATCTGGACACGGCCTGGTACGCCCAGACCTTCGACCGCCACCCGACGCTGACCGTCAAGCTCGGCAAGAAGACCACGATCTCGCAGATCATGGTCCTCTTTCCCGACTCCTTCGTGGGGCAGCCGCCGATCAAGGTGAGCGTGCGTGGCGGCGGCCGTACCGCGCAGGGCTGGGTAGGCGCCAACGGGCGCGTCTCCTTCGCGCCGATCCGCACGGACCGCCTGGAGATCGGCTTCACCGCCCCGGCGTCCCGGCCGATCGAGGTCTCGGAGATCACCATCCCGAGAGTGAAACCGTTCGGCTCGCTGAGGCCGTTCCCGCTGAGGCTGCCCTGCGGCTACGGTCCCACGCTCACCGTGAACGGCAACCCGGTGGCCACCCAGATCGTCAGCGGCACGCTGGACGACGTGGTCAACGGCCGCCCGCTCGGCTACCGGGCCTGCGAGCCGGTCGAGCCGGGCGCAGGGGAGGTGCGGATCAGCGCGTCCCCCGGCGACGCCTTCAGGATCGAGTCGATGGTCGTGCGGACGTCCGCAGCCGATGCCCGGCGCGCGATCACGGCCACGCCCGCCACCGCGCAGGTATGGGGGCAGGAGGAGCGCCGGGTGCGGGTCTCCACCACGGGCCCCTCCTACCTGGTGGTCAACGAGAACCACAACGTCGGCTGGCAGGCCTCCCTCGGCGGCAGGCGGCTGACACCGGTCAGGCTGGACGGCTGGCGGCAGGCGTGGGAACTTCCTGCCGGCCAGGGCGTCGTGACCATGCGCTACGAGCCCGACTCCGCCTACCGTATGGCGCTGGTCGGCGGCTGGACGCTGGTGCTGCCGGTGGCGGCGTTGGCGCTCATCCGTTCCGCCTGGCCGGCCAAGTCGCGGGGGGCGAGGCCCGCCGTGATCCGGGCGGCCTGGGTCTGGCCGCTCGTCCCGCTCCTCGGCCTGTGGACCGGAGGCTTCGCGGGGATGGCGATCATCACCGGGGCGACGGCCCTGTTCGCCTGGCTGGAGGCGGTGGCCCAGGCCAGGCACGCCCGTCTCGGCGTGCTCCCCGGGCTGGCGGGCGCGGCGGCCACCCCCTGGGCGCTCGTCGTGCCGATCGGCCTGGCAGGTCTCGCGCTCGCCGCCGGCACCCGGTACGGCGGCCTCGACGCGACCGAGGTGTTCACCGGGCCGCTGACCGGTGTCGTGCCGCAGGTGCTCTGCCTGCTGGTGCTCGCCTGGCTGGCGGCCGCGCTTCCCGGTCGCGCTCCGGCCGAGGTGGCCGGTCGCGCTCCGGCCGAGGCGCCCGCGCCGCCGCGCCGCGCGTCGGCCCGGCGGCCGGCACCCGAGTCCGAATCGACGGTGGTGGGCCGGTGACCCGGGCCAGGATCCCCCGGGCGGTGTTCACGGGCGCGGGCGCCTTCCTTCTCACGCTCGCCGCGCTGCTCCGCTTCTACGTCTACGAGAGCGTGCTGGTCCTGCCACTGGAGCAGGGCAGGACCTACCGGATGGTCGCGCTGGACGCCGACTACTTCGACATGGGCACGCTGACCTCGCACACGGGTGTCCCGCTGGTGTCCACCACGACGTTGAGCGGGGACGCCGGAGCCGGGACCGCGGACACGGCGGTGTGGGTGGAGTTCACCTCATTAACGACCTCCGCCGGGGACAGGATCGACTATCACGAGCGTCGGACCGCCTTCGACCGCCGTACCGGGATGGTCGTCGACTGCTGCGAGACCTACGTCGACGAGGACCCCGACGCCCGGCAGTCGGGCCTGGCCTTCCGCCTGCCGTTCCGCGCCGAGCCGCGCTCGTACCCGATGTACGACACGACGCTCCGGCTGGCCGTCCCGCTCCGCTACGAGCGCCAGGAGCAGATCAACGGTCTGCGGACCTACCGCTACACCTACACGGCCGGCCCAGTGAAGATCGAGGACTTCCCCGAGCAGTTCCCCGGCAAGGTGCTGGGCCTGCCCGGCTGGCGGGCCATCGGCGTCTCCCGCTACGCCCAGGTGACCCGCACGCTCTGGGTCGAGCCGGAGAGCGGCCTGACCGTGAAGGTGAGGGAACGGCACCGCCAGGGCCTGCGCACCCCCGACGGCATCGAGCGCAAGAAGAGCCTCAGGGCCGACCTGGTGATGTCCGATGAGGACGTCGCCGCCCGGGTCTCCGACGTCCGTGCCTTCACCCGCTGGGTCCTCGTCGTCCGCGATCTGCTGCCCGGGGTCTTCCTCGCCGCCGGTCTGGCGCTGGTCTTCTGGGGCCTGCGTCCTCGAAGACCTCCCCGGGCTCCGGAGCCCGTCGGTGCCGCTCCGGAGCGTGAGCACGGATGAGCGGCGCCCAGGTGGCGGCCTGGGACGGCGGCTGCCTCCCGCTGAGCGACCGCACCGCCGTCGCCGACCTGCCCGCCGGGTACGAGGGGAACATCTTCCACATCGACTACCGGGTGCCGAGGGACACGCGCGCGACGGTGCTCGGGGACGGGCGGCGGGCCGAGGTCCCGCTCAGGGCCGGCCGGGACCGGGTCTACCTGCCGGCCGCGGCGGCATCGGGGCCAGGGCGGATCTCGGTCCAGGACGACGGGGTCTGCCTGCGCGCGGTGGTGCTCGGCATGGCGGTACCGGAGGAGGCGGTCAGTGGCGGCGCAGGATGAGCAGCAGGTTCCAGCTCACGATCTCGCGCAGCCCGGGAACGTGGATCACCGGGGTCGCCCAGCGCGGGTGGTAGCGGGGCAGGGCGTCCAGGACCGTGGCGTCCGGCTGCCGCCTGGCCCAGCGCAGCGCCGCGCCGACCGAGACGGGATAGAGGCCGGCGCCGTAGACGTTCTTGGGCGGTCTGCCGTACCTGCGGGTGTAGCGTTCGGCGGCGCGGTGGCCGCCGAGGTAGTGCCAGGGCGAGGTCTCGTGGCCGCCCCAGGGCGAGAGCCAGTTGGTGAAGGACAGGTAGATCACACCGCCGGGGCGGGTCACCCGGACCATCTCGTCGGCCATCCGCCACGGTTCCGGCACGTGCTCCAGCACGTTGGAGGAGAAGCAGACATCCACCGAGCCGGTCGCCAGCGGCAGGTCGAGCGCGCTGCCCAGCACCGCGCCCTCCGGAGCGGCGCCCTGGCGGGCCGTCATCTCGCCCGCGTCGCAGTCCACGCAGACCGGCCGGGCGCCCACGGACCGCAGCACGTCCGTGAAGTAGCCGGGGCCGCCACCGACGTCGGCGACGAGCGCGCCGTCCAGTTCGGTGTAGGAGGCGAGCTGGGCCACCGTGTCCCGGGCCAGCATGCCGTAGAAGAAGTCCGGATCGCTCTGCTCCTTGCGGAAGCCGCCGAGCAGGGCGATGGACCGGCCCAGGGTAGCACGGAACGGTGCCCGGGAGGTCTCCAATGCTGCTCCTCCACGGAGTAGAACGAACCAGGTGGAGCGGAGCATAACACCGCGTTGCCAGCGAACTTTTCACACTCGTAGGCTGTTTTGCCGGAACACGGGGAGCTAGAAGGGGGAGGGCCGGTGGAGGCCGCGGAGACGGAACGCCCGGAGCGGCCGGAGCCGTCGGCGCTGCGGATCGTGCTGCCCGGCTGGCCGGCGGCCCTCCGCAGCCCGGTGCTGCTCGGCGCCGCCCTGCTCATCGTGGTGTCGCTCGTGCTGCGGGTGCTGATCCTGCGCGACTCCTACTTCGTCGAGGACGACCTGCTCTTCGTCGGCGACGCCTACCAGAGCGACCTCACCCTCGACTTCGTGACCCGGGTGCACAAGGGGCACTTCATGCCCGGCGCCCTCGCGCTGACCTGGGTGCTCTCGCGCATCGCGCCCTACGACTGGCTGCTGGTGGCCGGTGTCACGTTCGTCGCGCAGGCGCTGCTCAGCGTGCTGGCGCTCAGGCTGCTGCGGATCCTGTTCGGCACCCGGCCGGCGATCCTGCCGCTGCTGGCCCTGTTCCTGTTCTCCCCGCTGACGATCCCGGCCTTTGGCTGGTGGGCGGCCGCCATCAACGCGGTGCCGCTCCAGCTCGCCCTGGTACTCGCGCTGACCGGCCAGGTCCGTTTCGCTCACGGCGAGGGCGCCCGGTACGGCCGGCACGCGCTGGCGTGGTGCGTGGTCGGCATGGCCTTCAGCACCAAGGGGGTCTTCGTCACCTTCCTGCTCTTCGCCCTGACCACCGCCTTCCTGCGGGAGAGGGAGACGGGCTGGATCTCCTCGATGCTCGGCGAGGTACGGCGGCACTGGCGGCTCTGGTCGGTGCACGTGATGGCGCTCGCCACCTACACGATCGTCTATCTCGCCAGGATGGGAACGGCGCCGGGGGAGGGCGCCTCGGTGCCCGATCCCGGCGTGGCCGCCGACCTGTTCTCGCTCCTGCTGGGCCGGACGTTCCCCAGCGGGGCGATCGGCGGTCCTGTCGACTGGGCGCCGACCCCGACCGGCGGCCTGACCGCCCCCTCCGACGTCCTCGTCGCCGTCTCCTGGGCGGTCCTGGCGGTCCTGCTGGTGATCACCGTCCTCTACCGGCGCCGCGCGCTGCGGGCGTGGCTCGTCCTGGGCGGCTACCTGCTGCTCGCCGACGCGATCCCCACGGTGATCGCCCGGGGCAACTACACGTCGCTGGTGGGCCTGGAGAGCCGTTACGTCGCGGACGCGGTGGTCGTCCTGATGATCTGCCTGGGGCTCGCCCTGCTGCCGGTCAGGGGGGAGAGCGGCGCCTACCGCCACGCGCTGCCCGCGCCGTCCGCGCTCGTCCTAGCCGCGGGGCTGACCTCGAGTGCCTACCTCATGCTGTCGACGATCTCGATCGGCGCCTATCGGGACACCCTCACCGGCGACCGCGTCCGCTCCTACCTCGACACGGCCGCCGCTCAGCTCGCCGCGGCGCCGGACAACGTGGTGATCTATCCGACCACACTCCCCGACGACATCGTGCTCCCGGTCAACGGTGAACGGCGGCTCAGCAGCCACCTGCTCGCCCCGCTGGCCCGCCCGACCGTACGGGTCAGGATGGCGCACCCGGAACCCTCGGAGGACGCCAAGGTCTTCAACCGGGAAGGCAGGCTGGTGCGGATGAGCATCTTCGGCTTCCTGGCCACCAGGGGCGAGGGCGAGCGGTGCATGCGGACCCTGGACGGCACCGCGTTCTTCCCCGACGCGGTCTCCTTCGGCGGGAAGGCCACGGCGGGCGCGCTGGCCTACGTCTCCGACCGGCCGGTCTCGGTGACCGTGCAGGTCGGTGAGGAACGGATCGTGCTCAGCCTGAAGAAGACCTCAGACGGCCTCGTCCACTTCCCGGTGACGGGGGTGGGCAAGGGGATGAACATCGTGATGGACGACCCGACGGCCCCGCTCTGCCTGACCGGCGTCGCACTCGGGGCGCCGGTCGCCGAGGGCGAGCAGCCCTTCTAGCCTCTTGGAGGTCTCTCGGGTCCGGCCACCGTACCGGGTCGGGTCGTACATGTGAGCAGCCCTCCTAGCCCTTGGAGGTCTCCGGGGTCCGCCGTACGGGTTGCAGGTCCGATCCCTCCGCGGGCTCCGGGCGCAGGGGCGGGCGCACGAGGCGGTTGAGACGCTGGGCGGGCTGTTCCACGAACAGGTAGGTCAGGGTGGCCATCACGAGCGTGATGACGGTGATGGGGACCAGGTTGGCCAGGAAGTCGCCGGAGAACTGCTGCTGCTCGGTGAAGCCGTACCACAGGTAGATGGCCGCGAACTGCCAGAGGAAGACGCCGTAGGAGATGCGGCCGAGGAAGCCCATCACCGGGTTGGCGAGCAGGGCCTTCACCGGTGAGTCGCCCGGCGGTGGCAGCGTGGCCGGGACGAGCAGGCACAGGGCCACGATCGCGTAGAGGGCCAGCTCGAACAGGCCCGACCAGACGCCGTCGATGCCGAGGAAGCGGGTTCCGGTCACGGGGGAGGCGGCGACGGCGTACGCCAGGGCGGCGACCAGCCACCACGAGCCGGGGGAGGCCCACACCGCCCGTTCGAAACGCCGGGCGGGGGAGTCGGTGTCCGGGGTGGCGCGGATCCAGGCCAGCACCACGGCCAGCGCCATCCCCACGGCGAAGAAGATCATCGACCGGGGCGGCCAGCTGTTCAGGAAGGGCCGGTACTCCGGATAGTAGGTCAGCAGCGTCCAGGCGAAGGAGAGTGCGATCAGCACGCCCAGGCCCATCAGCAGCCGCCGGGCCCGCCGGTGCACGTCCGCCCCGCCGCGCCGGGCGAAGGCGGCCAGGCCCGCCGCGAGCAGCGGGAGCAGAAGGTAGAAGGCCATCTCGACCGAGAGGCTCCACATCTGGGCCAGGCCCTTGGGCCCCAGGCCGAACCACCAGGGCTCGGTGACGTAGTTCTGGTTGAGGGTCAGGAGCGTCAGCCAGCTCCAGGCGTCGGAGACGTGGTCGCGCGACCAGATGAACATGGTCACCACGACCACCAGCCAGTAGGCGGGCAGGATGCGCACCGCCCGCTTCCACAGGTAGGAACGGGTGTGGACGTCGGGGGTCCCGCACAGTAGCGCGGCCGCGTAGGGGCGGTAGAGCAGCAGCCCGGAGAGCGCGAAGAAGATCGGCACCGCCACGTCGCCGCGGGAGAGCAACGCGCCGCCGAAGCCGTCGCGCAGCGCGGCACCGGACTCGCTCGCGACATGGAAGACGAGCACCGCGAACGAGGCGATGGCCCGCACACCGTCAAGAGTGGCCAGATGTCCGGATATTTTAGGGGGAGGCTGCGGAGAAAGCCGTTCCGATCTAGAACTTGTTTCGGTCACTTTCCGCATCCCTCGGTGGCGTCGATCAGTCGCTGCACTTAACATACTGGTCAGTAGTCTTGTCAATCCACTTATTTCCCCCTAAACCCCCCATGCTGTAATCCCCCAGGAGGGTAGATGCGTCGGGTCGTCGGAGTGACCCTGTTAGCCGTCGGGGCGTTCCTCGTTGTGCTCGCGCCGCTGGTGCGGTTCCAGATCGGCGGCAACCTGATCGCGGCTCCGGCCGCCCAATACGGGATCAGCAAGCTGGAGGCCACCGGGGCGCAGTACTTCAGCGCCAAGGAGCTCAAGGTGATGACCGGCGACCTGACCATCACCGTCACCACCCGCGGGGACGTGTCCCAGTTCCAGGGCGACCGGGTCGTCTGGGACGAGTTCACCGTGGTCAACGACCCGACGAACGATAACCCGAGCTTCTCGTTCGGCCAGCGGCGCAGTGCTTTCAACAAGTACACCGGCGAGGGCATCAACTGCTGCGCGGTGAACATCGACAAGAAGCCCAGCAAGCTTGAGGGACAGATCTACAAGTTCCCCTTCGACGTCGAGAAGAAGACCTACAAGGTCTTCAACTCCGTCGCGGGCGTGGCCTTCGACGCCACCTTCGTCGGCGAGGAGGACGTCAACGGCCTGCCGGCGTACAAGTTCGAGCAGGTGGCCCCGGAGACGAAGACCGAGACCCATGGCATCCCCGCTTCGATCATGGGCGTGAAGGACGCGAAGGGCAAGGACGTGAAGGGCGACGTCCAGGTGGACCGGTTCTACGAGGGCAAGAACACCTACTGGATCGAGCCGGTGACCGGCTCACCGGTCAAGCAGGAGCAGCAGCGCAACGACGTCCTGAGGACCCAGGACGGCGCCCACAGCATCGTCGCCTTCGCGGCGACGGTCAAGATGACCTCCCAGACCGTCGACGAGCTGGTGCGCAACGCCACCGAGGGCAAGAACCAGATCACCCTGCTCAAGGTGACGATCCCGGCGATCCTGGTGCTGCTGGGGCTCGCCCTGCTGGTCACCGGATTCCTCCTGGTCCGCCGGACCGGCCGGGGCTGACGATCGGAATGCGGTGAGCTCCGGTGAACGAGAAAGCGGTGGCCGGGCACACCTCCCCTGACGCTCCGGAACCCACCCTCTCAGGCGCCCGGAGGTTCTCGCCCGTCGCCCTTGCCCGGGCCTGCCGCCCGCGCCAGTGGCTGAAGAACGCCCTGGTGTTCGCGGCCCCGGCGGCGGCCGGCGTACTGGGAACCGCCCAGGGCCTGCTGGGCGCGCTGATCGCCTTCGTGGCGTTCTGCCTGGCCGCCGGCGGCACCTACCTGCTCAACGACGCCGCCGACGTCGAGGCCGACCGCCGCCACCCGCGCAAGCGCCACCGCCCCGTCGCGGCGGGCCTGGTCTCGGTACGGCTCGCGTGGACCGTCGGAGTCCTGCTCATCGTGCTCGCCCCGGCGTTCGCCGCGCTGTCGGGTGACTGGCGGCTGCCGGCCGTCGTCGTCGGATACCTGGCGCTGACCTTCGCCTACACCTACTGGCTCAAGCACGAGGTGGTGGTGGACCTGGTCGCGGTCGCGGGCTGCCACGTGATCCGCGCCTTCGGCGGGGCGGTCGCCGTGGATGTGCCGGTGACGAGCTGGTTCCTTGTGGTGATCTCGCTCGGCTCGCTCCAGCTCGTGGCGGGCAAACGGGAGGCCGAGCTGCGCGCCTCCGCCGGCGGCAACTCCACCCGCGCCATCCTGGCCGCCTACACCCCCGGCTACCTGGCCGGTGTCCGGATGATGTCGTCCGGCGCCATGATCGTGACCTACTGCCTGTGGGCGCTCAACGACCACCCGGGACCGTTCTACGGGATCAGCATCGTGCCCTTCCTGCTCATCGTGCTGCGGCACAATCTGCTGGTGGACCGGGGAGTGGGGGAGGAGCCGGAGGAGCTCGCCCTGCGCGACCGGCCCACCCAGGTGTTCGTCGCGCTCCTGCTCGTCTCGCTCGCCCTCGGGATCTACCCGCCTTGACCCCCTCTCCAGCGCCGAAGCCCGAGGTCTCCATGCCCAAGGAGATTCGATGACCTTCCTGACCGGCTGGGGCCGTACCGCGCCGACCCCCGCGCGCCTGGCCAGGCCCCGCTCCGCCGAGGAGGTCGCCGAGCTGGTGCGGCGGGCGCCGGGCCGGGGCGTCGCGGTCCGGGGACTCGGCCGCTCCTACGGCGACGCCGCGCAGAACTCCGGCGGTCTGGTCCTCGACTGCACCGCGCTGACCTCGTGGTCCCTGGACGAGACAACCGGCCTGGTCGTCGCCGCCGCCGGGCTGAGCCTGCACGACCTGATGGGCGCCCTGGTGCCCCTGGGCTGGTTCGTCCCGGTCACCCCGGGCACCAGGCACGTGACGGTCGGCGGGGCCGTGGCGGCGGACGTGCACGGCAAGAACCACCACGCCGACTCCTCCTTCGGCGCCCACCTGCGCTCCCTGACCCTCGTCACGGCCGACGGCGCCGGCCGTACGCTGACCCCGGGCGACGACCTGTTCTGGGCCACGGTCGGCGGGATGGGGCTCACCGGTGTGATCACCGAGGCGGTGTTCCAGTGCCTGCCGATCGAGACCTCCCGGGTGCGGGTGGACGTCGAGCGCACCCGGGACCTGGACCACACGCTGGAGACGATGGCGGCCACCGATCACCGCTACCGCTACACGGTCGCCTGGATCGACCTGCTCGCCTCCGGCGGCCGGATGGGCCGCAGCGTGCTCACCAGGGGAGACCACGCGACCCGCGACGAGCTGCCGCGCGGTGCCGACCCGCTGGCGTTCGCTCCCGGTTTCGCGGTGAAGGCCCCCGGCTGGGCGCCGAACGGCCTGCTCAACCAGGTGACCGTACGGGCCTTCAACGAGGCCTGGTACCGGAGGTCGCGCCCCGGCACCGGTCTCATCCAGGGGCTCGCGCCCTTCTTCCACCCGCTGGACTCGGTGAACGGCTGGAACCGGGTCTACGGCTCGCGCGGTTTCGTCCAGTACCAGTTCCTGGTGCCCTTCGGCGAGGAGGCGACGCTGCGCCGGATCGTCTCGCGGCTGTCGGCCGACGGGGTGGTCTCCTTTCTCACCGTGCTCAAGCGGTTCGGTCCGGGCACGCCGGGGATGCTGTCCTTCCCGGTCCCCGGCTGGACGCTCGCCCTGGACATCCCCGCCGGCCGGCGGGGGCTGGCCGGGCTGCTGCGCGAGTTCGACGGCTGGGTGGCCGGGGCGGGCGGGCGGATCTACCTGGCCAAGGACTCGCGGATGTCGGCCGAGACGATGGCCGCGATGTATCCCCGGCTGGCAGAGTGGCGGGAGGTCCGCGACGAGGTGGATCCGGCCGGGGTGTTCTGCTCGGACCTGGCCAGGAGACTCTCCCTTTGAGCCGCGTTCGTGTGACGTGCCGTGCGACTCGGCCCCCGTGGTGGGCGAGCGGACACGTTCCGGTTCCGGGACGCCGATGAGGAGGTCGGTTCGATGAAGAACGCGCTGGGCGCGGTGGACACCGTGCTGCTGCTGGGCGGGCGCAGCGAGATCGGGCTGGCGATCGTCGAGCGGCTGGTCCGTGACGGTGCCCGCCGGGTCGTGCTCGCCGCCCGTGCCGCCACCGCCGGGCCGCCCCCGGTGATCGGGGCCGCCGAGGTGCACCTGCTGGACTTCGACGCCTCCCGCCCCGAGACGCACGGTGAGGTGATCGAGGCCGCCGCGAAGCTGGTCGGCGACCTGGACGTGGTCATCCCCGCCTTCGGCGTGCTGGGCCGCCAGGACGTCTATGACGCCGACCCGGTGGCCGCCGCCGAGGCGGTCGCGGTCAACTACGGCGGGCACGTGTCCGCCGGGCTCTTCGCCGCGCGGCGGCTGCGCGAGCAGGGCCACGGCACGCTGGTGGTGCTCTCCTCGGTGGCCGGGGTGCGGGTGCGCCGGGCCAACTTCGTGTACGGCTCGGCCAAGGCGGGCCTGGACGGGTTCGCGCAGGGGCTGGGTGACGCCCTGCACGGATCGGGTGCCCGGGTGATGGTGGTCCGGCCTGGTTTCGTGATCGGCAGGATGACCGAGGGCATGTCTCCCGCACCGATGTCGTCCACTCCGGGCCGGGTCGCCGACGCGGTGATCGCCGGGTTGCGCGTCGACGCCGAGGTCGTCTGGGTCCCCGGCAGGCTGCGGGTGTTCTTCGCGGTGATGCGCGTGCTGCCGCGCGCGATCTGGCGCCGGATGCCTCGGTGAAACAGGTTCTTGTTGTAGTTGCTCGACAATACCAACTAAATGTTCTGTACTAGAACGCGTTGCAATTTGCCGGGAGCGGGTCGTACCGTGGGCGCATGCGGACACGTGTCACGGACATGCTCGGGATCGAACTCCCGATATTCGCTTTCAGCCACCGCCGGGACTCAGCCACTGCCGGGACATCGTCGTCGCGCAGGGCACCGAGGCGGGCGGGCACACCGGGGAGATCTCCACGATGGTGCTCATCCCACCTGATCTCCGACGCGCTCCGCCGGATCGGTAGAGGTCGGTGCTCCCCGCGTCATCCGCCGCTGCCGTAGGGGCGGGTGATGATCTCCAGGTTGTGGTGGTTCGGGTCCTCGAAGTAGAGGCCGCGGCCGCCGTCGTGGTGGTTGATCTGCCCGACCTGCCGGTGGAAGGGGTCGGCGTAGTAGGTGATGCCGGCCTGCTGGATCCGTCCGAAGATGACGTCGAACTCCTTCTCGGAGACCAGGAAGGCGTAGTGCTGGGTGGCGATCCGGTCCTCGTGGCTGTCGGCGAAGTCCAGGGTGACGCCGTTGCCGGTCGCCACCGGGATGAAGGGGCCGTAGGGGGCCCCGACCTCAAGGCCCAGGACGCCTGCCAGGAACTCGGCGGACGCCTTCTTGTCGCGGGCCGCCACGATGGTGTGGTTCAACTCAACTGACATGCTGGAATCCTTCCCCGAAGCGGACGAGACGGTCGGCCTCTGAGGCTCCTACCCGGCAGCTGGCGTGGCGAGTCGCGTCCATGGCTCGTCCCTCACTGCCGGGCCGAACCTTCCTGCGGCTTGGGGGCGTGATCGGGGCATCAGAGGACCTCTCCGGCGTCACCTGGCGTAAGAGCAGCCGTACCGGCAACGGCGGCGCCGACTGCGTGGAAGTGGCGATCGTTCCGGCTGATGTAGCGCTGGCCCCGCACAAGACCGATGCCGACGAGTTATATCTGGTGCGCGACTCCAAGAACCCGGACGGCCCGAAGCCGGCCTTCAACGAGCGTGAGTGGCCGGCCTTCATCGGCGGGGTGAAGGACGGTGAGTTCGATCCCACCGTGCTGCGCGACTGACCGGGATTCGGCTGTGGCGGACCGGCTCCACCATCCCGGCTGAGCGGTCGAATTGGCGAAATACCAGCAGATCAGTCTTGGGTTTCGTATCTTCGCGAATTGCGGCTGAGGACCGACCGTCGGTGATCGGGGCGGGCTTCACGCGGCGGGGCTAGGCTCGCCGGGTCAGCTCGTGGACGCCCTTCAGTAGCCGGTCCACGTCGGACTCGTTGGTGTAGGGCGCGATTCCGGCGCGGAGCGCGCCGGTGTCGCCGAGGCCCAGGCGGCGGGAGCACTCCAGCGCGTAGAAGTGGCCGGCGGGCGCGTTGACGCCGCGTTCGGCCAGGGACAGGTAGGCGTCGGCGGGTCTGACGCGGCCGATGGAGAACAGTGTCGTGGGGGTCCGCCTGCGTGAGGCCGCGCCGTACGAGGTCACTCCGCCGATCTCGGCCAGACCCGCGTCGAGCCGCCCGAGCATGGCCTCCTCGTGCCGTTCCAGCGCGGCCATCGAGCGGGTCAGGCGTTCGCGCCGGGTGCCTTCGCCCGGTACGAGACCGGCGAGGAAGTCGACCGTCGCCGTCGTACCGGCGAGCAGCTCGTAGGGGAGGGTGCCCAGCTCGAAGCGTTCCGGTACCGCGTCGCTGGAGGGGAGCAGCTTGTCCGGGCGGAGGGTCTCCAGCAGCGCGGGGTCGGCGGCGAGCACGCCCAGGTGCGGGCCGAGGAACTTGTACGGTGAGCAGGCGTAGAAGTCGGCGCCGAGCCCTCCGAGGTCGACCGGGCCATGCGGGGTCAGGTGCACGCCGTCGACGTAGAGCAGCGCTCCGGCCGCGTGCGTCCGCTCGGCGATCGCCGGGATGTCCGGGCGGGTGCCCAGCAGGTTCGACGCGGCGGTGACGGCCACCAGCCGGGTGCGCTCGGTGAGCAGGCCGGCGATCGTGGTGACGTCCAGCTCACCGCGCTCCGGATCGAAGTCGGCCCAGCGGACGGTGACCCCGTGTGCCTCGGCGGTCTGCACCCAGGGCCGGATGTTCGCGTCATGGTCCAGTCTGGTGACCACGACCTCGTCACCGGGACGCCACCCCTTGGCGAGCGTGCGGGCCATGTCGTAGGTGAGCTGCGTCATGCTCCGGCCGAACACGATGCCGGTCGGCGTGCCGCCGAGCAGGTCGGCCATCGCCCGGCGTGCCTCGACCACGATGCGGTCGGCCCGGCGCTCGGCGACGGTTCCGGCACCGCGGTTGGCGACGGCGGCCCGCAGGGTGCCGGCCACGGCGTCCGCCACCTGCTCGGGAACCTGTGAGCCACCCGGCCCGTCGAAGTGCGCCGCGCCCTCGTCGAGGGCGGGGAAACGCGCCCGTACGGCTGCCACGTCGTATGCCATCAGACCTCCCTGATCGCTGTCGACCACCGGCGCTCTGTCCGGCGGCCCGACAGAAAACGGCCCGGTCGTGCGGTCGTAGCCTATCCAGGCTGGTGTTCCGCGGGTTTCCTGGGTAACCCATGTGGGATCTACGGGCGAGGTCCGTCCTTCCCTTGCGCCGTTCTCGCGCACCGGCGGCTTCACCTGACCGACGCCGCGAGCTGAATCGCTGTCGTGCGGCGGGAGCGCTACAGCGACCACCCCGTACGCTTCGAGTGCCACCTCACGCCCGCGGGCGTCGAACTGTGCGACGTCCTGATCACGCTCATGAGGTGGGGCGACCGCCACCTGCATCCCGACGACCCTCCGGTCCGCTGGCAGCACTCCTGCGGCGAGACCCTCGACGCGATGGTCATCTGCCGCCACTGCGGCGGCGAGGCCCGCGTCGGCGCCCACTCGCCGACCGGGCGCGGCGTGAGAGCCGGGAACACCCCGCGCACCCAGACCCCTGACCGCGCTGGGCTGTAGCCGCTACTTCCGGTGACATGCTTCCTTCTTGGACCCCAATTTCAGTACCCACCACCTCGAGCTCGGCGACGAGGTCGTGATCAAGCGGTACGCATCGTGGGACCGAGGAGAGCCGCACCGGGAGTGGACCGCGCTGACGCTCCTGGCCGAATACGCACCTGGTCTCGCGCCCGCACCTATCGAAGCCGCGCTCGACGCCGATCCGCCTGTGATCACGATGAGCAGACTGCCCGGCCGAGTTCTGCGCGGCACGCTCGCCACCGGCGAGCAGCTCGCCGCGCTCGCCACCGCCCTGAACCTGTTGCACCAGATCCCGGCCCAGGTAGTGGAAGCCGTCGAGCCTGCTCCCTGGGGACCTGTCGTAGCCGTGGACAAGGTCCGCACCTTGGCAGACAAACAACCCGATCTCGGCGAAGATCTCCTCGTACGGCGGGCATTCCAAGCGGGCGCCGCCTGGCTGGCCTCCGCCACCCCTGACAAGCTCACCACGAACCCTCTGCCGCCCGTTCTCGGGTTGGCGGACGGGAATCACGCGAACGTCCTGTGGGATGATCACGAGCGTCGCGTGTGGCTTATCGACTGGGAAGACTCCGGCCGCAGTGATCGCGCCTTCGAACTTGGCGAGGTAACCGAGCACATCTCGCGCGTCGACGGCACCCTGAACGCCGAGCGGTTGCTGGCCCACATCGACCTGGCGCCGGGAGAAGCCGAGCGTGTACGGGACTTTCGCCTCCTGATCGCGCTGGGTTGGTTCCTCCAGCTCGGCCCCGATGGCCCGGCGACACCTCACAACCCCGTCGGCACCTTGGAGCGCCAAGCCGAGAGGGTTCTGCATCTGCTCGGCTGAGGCCCTTAGCTCTCAGCCGACGAGGCTCGGCAGGTCAGGACCGCCTAC
This sequence comes from Streptosporangium sp. NBC_01755, assembly GCF_035917995.1. NCBI lineage: Bacteria > Bacillati > Actinomycetota > Actinomycetes > Streptosporangiales > Streptosporangiaceae > Streptosporangium > Streptosporangium sp. NBC_01755. The sequence continues at coordinate 4,962,064 of NZ_CP109131.1, forward strand.
CACGAGGTCGACGCCTTCCGCGTGGCCATTCAGGCTCTCGCTGAAGACGATCTGTCATGTCCGTCTGCTTATGCTGCGCGGTGTACTAACCCCGGCAGACGCTCGCCATCATCACGCGTAAAGAAGAACTACGGCGGCTGGCACTCAGGCATGCTCTGCTCGATGGGGCGGGCGTGGGCCGGCAACGCCACGGAACCCGCGAGGACGGTGGATACATGGGTGGCTTGACAGAAGACCCCGCCTTCCTGGCGACGACGTTCGTGGTCATCGACTTCGAGGCGACGACCCCCCGGGCTACCCGGCCCAGCCCATCGAGGTCGCCGCTCTCGCACTCCGCTACGAGGAAGGCGTGTGGACGGTGGTCGGCAGGAGCGCATCTCTCATCCGGCCGCCCGCGTTCGCCCCGGTGACGCCAGCCGTTACGGCCCAAACCGGCTTGACCCCCGAGCAGGTCAGGCAGGCCCCTAGTGCGACGTTCCTCATGGGAAGTGCAGATCCCCGCCGGCTCGGGACGCCGAGGGCTGGAAAGGCCGCTTTGGCAGCCTAGAATTCTCGACCGCGCGTTCGTGACCTCCATTGAGGAACGAAGCATTAGCGCCGCGGACGAGGACGCTCAGCTCAGCGATCTCGCGGCTCTGGTGAAAATCGCGGGGCGCACAGCCAAGTGCAACATGCCCGCCCAAGACGGATTGTTCAACATCTAACCTTCCGGCGGGAGAGGGCATATGCAAAACCGGTCTGAGATAGGACGGTGCTCATTCTGATGATCAAGGAACAGCCGGACCGCGACGAGGTCCCGTTCTGGTTCGATCCGCTGTGCCCCTGGGCGTGGATCACCTCGCGCTGGCTCCTGGAGGTCGAGCAGGTTCGGCCGGTGCGCGCCGATTGGCGGATCATGTCGCTGGCCCACCTGAACCTCGTCCAGCGCGAGGGCAAGGGACTCAGCGAGGACTACCTGGACCTGATGACGAAGGCATGGGGTCCGGTGCGGGTCTGCGCGGCAGCCGCTGAGCACGGTGGCCGCGGCGTCCTCGGACCGCTGTACACCGCCATCGGCACCCGGCTTCACAACCAAAGACGTCGCGACGATCCCATCGTTATCACCGAAGCTCTCGCGGAGGCGGGCCTGCCCGATTCGCTGGCCGCAGCCGCCATAAGCACGGAGTTCGATCAGCTCATCAGGGACTCGCACAACGAGGCGTTCAACAAGGTCGGCCTCGATGTCGGGACGCCCGTTCTCCGCATCGGCGGCACGGCCCTGTTCGGCCCCGTGATCACGCTGGCCCCCGCGGTGAAGCTGCCGGACGACTCTGGGATGGTCTGGTCATGGTCGCCGGGACGGACGGCTTCTTTGAGCTCAAGCGGAGCCGGGACCGCAAACCATCCTTTCAGTGAGTGGACACCGCAGCTCGGCCGACGTCGGCTGAGGCTGCGACCGTCGAGGCTCCCGCGTTCGGTTCGACAAGGAGAGGGACAACGACCGCGGAGTCTCGACCGGTACGCACCGTGATCCGGTGCAGCTGCCGACCGGAAGCGTTCGACGGGTCCGGTCAACCGATCCGGGCCGGTGCGCTGACCGCTCGCGCAATGCGGTGCCCGACAAGGCGCTCGGCCACGGCGAGCGGATACCAGGCGGCACCCGTCACCTCGGACTCCTGGATGCGCCCCACGTCCGCATGCGCTGTCACGAAGGAGTACCCGATGTCGAGATGGTAGTGATCCGGCTCGTTCTTCTCCGGTCGTGCCGGAACCCTGCCGTACTCGACGTAGACGGGGGTCTGCGACGCCGGGAAGACCTTGCCGGGGTCAAGACCGGTCTCCTCCGCCAACTCGCGCACTGCCGCGTCGATCAGTGTGGTGTCGGTCGGTTCGAGGTGACCTCCGGGCTGCAACGTGATCTCGTACGCGCGGTGCTCGACAAGCAGGATCTCGGCGTCACCGCGGACCAGCAGCGCACCGACAGTCACGTGCATCGGAAAATTCCGCCGCGAGGCGAAGTCCCCTCCCTGACACAGCAGTTGCACCGGCCCAGCCAGCAGCGCGGCCTCGTCCGGGTAGCGCTCGAGGTAGGCGGAAAGTGCGCTCGAGATGTCCGAGTCACTGATCGCCACGGGGCACCCCCACACCAGCCGGAGAGCAAAGCCCTCCGTGACCGGCTGTTCGGATGTGAGCGACGAGCACTGACACAGTCAGCTCCTTAGAAAGCACGCGGCCTACGAGGAGGTTCGCACCGTACAGGTTGGGCCCCACCGGTGCGCGCATGCCACGCCGAGCAGGCACACATCAGGTACCCACACTCCGTCCAAGGCGTGATCTCTCTGTGCCAAGCTCAAGCGGGACACGAGCGAGCGTGTAGCCCTCAGCCCGTTGATCGACGGTCTGGCCAGGCCGGATCCCCTCGTCAGTCGCAGCACCTTCACCGGTCACGTGACCTGCAGCGCCGTACTGATCGACCTGAGTGGACAGGTCCTGCACATTCACCACAACACCCTGGGCCTACTTCTCCTGCCAGGCGGTCACCTGGAAGACGCCGATGCCGACCTCCAGGCCGCGGCGCTCCGTGAACTCACCGAAGAGACCGGCATTCTCGCAGACATGGCCAACCGGGACCCTGTCATGGATGGGGTACAGCTGGACATCAACATCCACACCACCCCTGCCAATCCGGCCAAGGCCGAACCCGAGCAGCCGCACTTCGACTTCCGCTTCGCGTTCCGGGTCACCGGCCGACAGGGCCTCCACATCACCCTGCAGTCCGAGGAGGTCGGCGGTTATCGCTGGTTGAAGCCCATCGACTGCTCCTCACCCAGTGTCGCGGTGAAGCTCGCGACGTTCCTGTCCTCGTAGACCTTCTCTATCCAGGAGCCATCCCCATGCACTCGTCAGGAGGCGCCACCCCGCGCCATGTCGTCGTGATCCCCTGCCGGTACGGCTCGATCCGCTTCCCCGGAAAGCCTCTCGCGCTCCTGGGCGACAAGCCCCTGATGTGGCATGTCTACCAACGCTGCCAGAAGGCTGAGCGCATCGCGGAAACCTTCATCGCCACTGATGACGCGCGCATTCAGGAGGTATGCCGTCGGCTCGACATGGCCTGCCTGCTGACCCGAGACCACCTCGCCGGCACCGATCGAGTCGCCGAATGTCTCCGTTATCTGAAGGTGGACGGCTACCTCAACGTCCAGGGCAACGAGCCGTTCGTCTCTCCAGCGGCGATCGACGCGGTTTCCACCGCCCTGGCGCTGTCGGATCCGTCGGTCGCCGCCGTCAATCGCGCGCACGACTTGGGCGCCCGAGCACACGGGAAACTGGCGAGGGCTTACGCGGAGAGCTGGATCTCGAGCGGAGCGACAATGGGTTGTTCGAAGATCTCCGGAGCCGGCTCATCCTCAAAATAGAGCTCCAGCGCTTCCCGTAGATTGGCCAGCGCCTCGTCGACTGTGGGGCCTTGACTGGTCACTTCGACCTGCAGGCAGCGCGCGACATACCACCCCTCGTCATCGGGAGTGATGATCGCGGTGAACCTGGCAATCTCGCTCATGCCGTCAGCGTACGTCAGGGCGGTTGGGAAAGTCGCGTAAAGCCCAGGCCTGGGCGCTCCTGCGCGGGGAGGCTCCGAAATAAGGGCTCAGGCCTTTGCCGCGGCGCTCTCGCCGGTGAACGCGGCGACGGCGCCCAGGCCGAGGTAGACCAGGCCGCTGGTGACGTCGAGGCGGCGGCGGGCGCGGGCCGAGCGGCGCAGGCGACCGGCCATGGCCGAGGAGAGCAGGGCGTAGACACCGTCACTGGCCATGCCGAGGACGGTCCAGATCAGGCCGAGGAGCACGATCTGCGGGGCGATCGGGCCGGCGGCCGGATCGGTGAACTGGGGGAGGAAGGCGAGGAAGAAGATCGCTGTCTTCGGGTTGAGCACGTTGACCACGAAGCCCTCCCAGAAGATCCTGCTTCTCGTCGCGGCCGGCGGCTCGGCCACCCCGTCCGGGTCGGGGCGGGTCATCAGCTTGCGGACGCCCAGCCAGACCAGGTAGGCCGCGCCCAGATACTTGACCACCGCGAACGCGGTCGCCGAGGCGGCCAGCAGGGCGCTGATGCCCAGGGCGGCGGCGGCCACGTGGACCAGGGACCCGAGGTGGATCCCCAGCACCGACACCAGTCCGGCCCCCCGGCCCTGGGCGACGCTGCGGGTCACGATGTAGAGCACCGCGGGGCCCGGCACGAGCAGCAGGGCAAGGGTCGCCGCCGCAAAAAGGGCAAGCATCGTCAAATCTGGCATATAGGGATCCTAGGTGCGCCCGATGCTCGGTCGCCAACGGGTTTCCGCCGAGTGCCGACGCCGCGGAGCCAGGCCCCCGTCAGGTCGGTCGCCGTGGAGCCAGGCCCCCCGTCGGGTCGGTCGCCCTACGGGCGGGTCACCGAGGCCAGGGTGGCCAGCAGGGCGGTGGTGGCCGGGGGGTCGGGGGGCGCGCCGTAGGTGGCGGCGTAGACGCGGCGGGTCGAGCCGGGGAGCTCGATCACGGTGACCCCCGGGTTCCGGTGGGCCTGCAGGGCGAGCCCCGGCAGGGCGGTCACCCCGATCCCGGCGGCGACCAGGGCCTGGACGGCGACGGCGTCGTCGGTCGTGAAGGCGATCTCCGGCTCGAAACCCGCCCTGGCGCACAGCTCCAGCAGGTGGCTGCGGCACCGGTCGCAGCCCCCGATCCACTGGGAGTCGCGGTGCGAGGCCAGGTCGCCGGTCTGGTCGGAGGTGACCAGGTAGCTGGTGTCGTCCAGCAGGTGGAGCAGGCGGATGCCATCCTCCTCGGGGCCGGTGCCTTCGAAGCGGAAGATGACCGCCACGTCCACGTAGCCCGCCCGGAGCATGCGCAGCGCGTCGGGAGGCTCGGTCTCGGTCAGCCGCAGCTCCAGGCCGGGGTGCTCCCTGGCGAGGGCGGCGGCGGCCTGCGGCACGAACGTTCCCAGGGCCGAGGGGAAGGCGGCCAGCCTGACCCGTCCGGAGTGCAGGCCCACGTGCGCCGAGAGCTCGGCGGACGCGGAGTCGAGGCGGCCGATGATCTCGATGGCCCGCTCGGCCAGCAGGCGGCCCGCCTCGGTCAGCCGGATGCCCCGGCCGGCCCGCTGGATGAGCTTGGCCCCGGTCTCGGCTTCGAGCTTCGCGAGGTGGTGGCTCACCGAGGGCTGGGAGTAGTGCAGCTCCCTGGCCGCCGCGGTCACCGAGCCGTGCCTGGAGACCGCAGCGAGGACACGAAGCCGCACGATATCGAGCATGTATTAACTTTATCGATGAATGAACGGGAAGATGGGCATTAGACGTTATATATCTTCTCGGCGCATCCTTGAGGCATGAAGACGTTGACGCGCACCCGTCCGGGCCTGGCCGAGATCGTTGAGGGGGTCAGGGAACTCGTCGACCCGTCTGCCGACCCCCGGGCGACCGCCTTCGCGGTGGCGGACCTGTTGCGTGAACGGCTGCCGTCCTTCGAGATCCTCACCGAGGAAGAGCGTCTCGGCGACCCCGACGGCTACATCGGCCACACCCTCCACGCCGAGGAGGGCTTCTCGATCGTGGCCGTGGTCTGGCGGCCAGGCCAGAAGACCGTGATCCATGACCACATCGCCTGGTGCGTGTTCGGCGTGCTGCGGGGTGTCGAGTACGAGACCCTCTACCGCGACCATGGCGACCACCTGACCGAGATCGGCCGGACCGCCAACCAGATCGGGGAGGTCAGCGGTTTCGCCCCGCCCGGCGACATTCACCGTGTCCACAACACGGGGGACGAGACGGCCATCTCACTTCACATCTACGGGGCCGACCTCAGCGCCGCCCCCACCAGCGTGCGCCGGGTCTACGACCTGCCCGTCCGCTGAACCACGCCGTGGACGTCCTCCCCGGCCCGAAGGCCGTTGACGTCCTTCCCGGCCTGAAGGCGAGCGTCGCCTACTTCCCGATCTCGGGCTTTCGGTCGCTATTCAGACTCTCCCTGATGGCCTCCAGGCGGGCCGCGCCCTCGACGTCGATGGCGGCGCGCTCGACCTCGATCATGCGGGCCTCGACGGAGCCGGAGGTCAGCTCGGCCTCGCCGAGTGCGCGGGCGTAACGCTTCTCGATCTTGTCGCGGACCTGGTCCAGGGTGGGCGTCTCACCGGCGGGGGTGAGCCCGGACAGATCGCCCATGGCCTTGTTGAGCTCCTCCTGGACCTTGGCCTGGTCAAGCTGGGAGAGCAGCCGCATCCGCTCGGCGATCTTCTTCTGCAGGGCCATCGCGTTGTTCTCGACCGAGGCGCGCGCCTGGGCGGAGAACTGCTTGGCCCGCTCGTAGGTCAGCTGCGACTCCTGCTGCGCGGCCTCGGCCGCCACCAGGCGGGAGGCGAAGGCACGGGCCGAGTCCTCGTACGACAGGGCCTTGCGCTCGTCGCCCGCGGACCGCGCCTGTTCGGCCAGCAGGAGGGCCTGGCGGGCGTTGGCCTGCAGCTTCCCGGTCTCCTCCGTCGAGCGGGCGAGCTTCATCTCCATCTCGCGCTCGTTGCCGATGACCGCGGCGGCCTGCTGGCTCAGCCGCTGATGCTGCTCCTTGGCCTCCGCGATGGCCTGCTCGATCTGCACGCGGGGGTCGGCCAGCTCGTCCAGCCGTCCGGAGAGGGCGAAGACCAGGTAACGCCAGGCCCGACGGATGACCTTGAACATGGGGGGCTCCTTATCGATCCAGCGCGTCGCGCGTGATCTGCTCGGTTTCGTGGAGGCCCTGGCGGACTCCTTCGAGGGCGTCGGCGAGCTCGTCCAGCACCCGGGTCGGCTCCAACCGGCCGTTCGCCGACACCGCCGACAGCTCCACCACACGGGCGAGGAGCTCCTCGATGCTGATGGCGCTCGACTCCATCCGGGCGAGCACCTGCTCCCTGGCCGATGAGAGCCGGTCGACCACGGCCCGCTGGGAGGCCAGCGAGGCGAGGGCACGATCGAGGTCCGCGACCAGGTCCTGCCTGGCCTCCGCGCGGGCCCGCGTCAACCGGGCCTGCTCGTGCCCGAGCCTGTCGAGGTCGAACCTGGCCAGCGCGGTGCCGGTGAGCGAGGCCTGCTCGGCCAGCCGCTCCAGGGTGGCCGTCGAGTCGTCCACCTGGGGGCGCATCAGCGCGATCCGCTCGGCCAGCGGGCCCTGCCCCATCGAGGCGCTCAGCTCGGCGAAGCCGTAGGCGGCGGATCCCGCCCGTCTCAGCCAGTACTCCTCCTGGCTGCCGGGGGTGACGGCGGGCCGGTCGCGGCTCCCGCGCTCCGGTAACGCCGAGATCCCGGCCTTGGCCAGCCAGACGACGACGCCGACGAACCCGGCGGCGACCGGGTGCACGCTGACGGCCCACGCGGCGCCGCCGGCGGTCGCGGCCAGCAGCAGGCCCCAGGGGTCCTTGAGTTCGTCGACGAAGCGTGCCATCAGAAGTTGGATACCACTGCGGTGAACACCTGGTCGATACTTCCAGGTTTGCGAGAGTCATACGCGGCGGCGTCGGTCGCCTCGGAGATCTTGCGCAGCACGTCGAGGTCGGAGTCCTGGCCGTAGGCGATGGTGAACATCCGCACCGTCTCCTGACCGGGTTCGGTGCGCAGGTCGGGCAGCAGGTTCTCCAGGGAGAGGCTGTCGGGGTCCTCGTTCTTGCCGTCGGTCAGGAAGACCACCGCGTTGATCGCGTCACCGCTCCGCAGCTTCCGCACCTGCTCGTGGGCGGCGAGGGCGGTGTCGTAGAGACCGGTGCCGCCGTCGGGGGTCAGGCCCTCAAGCCTGGCGCGCAGCTTCTTGCGCTGGGCGTTGTCGACGGCGGAGAGCGAGGCCAGCTCCAGATGGTCCCGCTCTCCGTCACGCTTGGTGGAGAACATCCACAGCCCGACCTTGTCGTGCGAGGCGAATTGGGGAAGCGCGTTGATCGCGGCCTGCTTGGCCAGGTCGAGCTTGCTCTTGCCGGTGCCGGACACGGTGGCGCCCATCGAACCGGAGACGTCGATGACCATGAGGACGTTCGCGGGCTTGCGCAGGTCGGCCCAGCTGGCGAGCACCTTGTCCAGCACGTTCGGCGCGGGCGGGCTGAGGGTCGCCTTCGGCTCGGCGGGCAGCAGCCCGTTCGCCTGGGTGATCAGCTTGCCCGCCTTGCCGTCGTAGGAGCGGAAGGCGAACTCGGCGAACCGCGCCTGCTGCTCGGGAGCCCGCAGGTGCGCCAGGAAGTCGGCCGCCACCGCACGCTTGGTGTCGTCGACCCACGGGGCGGTCAGCACCGCGTACGGGTTGTCGGAGTAGAGCGTGCCCTCCTTGGGATAGATCGCCACCAGCGGCACCTTGGGTTTGGCGTGCTTGCCCAGCGTCGCGGGGGCGCCGGTCGGGTTGCCCTGGTTGTAGTCCCAGACCGACTTCTCCTCCACCGCCACCGCGGAGATGTAGCTCAGGCCCGCGCCCGCGTCGTCGGCCCGCTGGAGGTTGGACAGGAACGTCAGCGTCGTGTCGCCGTAGTGCACGATCGAACGCTCCACGTCCCGTACGAAGTCCCTGGTCTTGGCGTCGGCCACGTTCTTCTCCGACAGGTCGCCGGACAGGCCGGTCGCCGCGAAGTAGGCGCCGATGGTGGCGTTCAGGCCGCTGGTGGAGAAGTTGGGGTTGGTCTTGCCCAGCTTGAACCGACCCCACTCGGGGTGGCCGTACTTCGCCCACGACCCGGCCGACACGGCGAGCAGGTCCGACCAGCCGAGCTTCTTGTCCGGCCAGCCGAGCGCCTGGGCCATCGGCATGGGCATCGCCACGACCAGGGGTGTCTTGGCGATCGACGGGTTCTCGGCGGCGACCAGGGAGCCGGAGTCCTTTTCCGAGACGCGTTGCTGGAGCAGGCTGACCCAGCCGCTGCCGGCGGGCGACCACACGTCGGGGCGGGGGCCGTCCTGCCGCTCGTCCCAGCCCCTGGCCAGGGCCTGCAGTGCGCCGCCGCTCGCCTTGGTCTCGATGACGACATCGGCGCAGCGCCCTTCCACGGTCTTGCCGCTGTAGCCGGAGGCGATCTCCCTGAGCAACTCGGCCTTCTCCGACGAGGCGGCGACGGTCAGGGTGACGCCGTCGTCACACGCCTTGGACTGCTCGCCGGCCTCGCGCGACGCGCCCGAGCCTCCGGGCCCGTTCGCGCCGACAAAGATCCGCAGGGCGACGATCAGAGCTCCGGCGAGAATGATCGCGACGATGAACGGGGCGAAGTTCCTACGCCGCTTCTGCGGTTGCTGGTACAACCCTGCCTCCCGGGGGATGTCTGTACTTATCCGACGAATGAACCGCCTTCGGAGTTCTCCCCGGTCAAAAGTCCTCGCGATCAGAAGTTGGAGATCACGCTGGTGAAGACCTGGTCGATGGTGTCGGCCCGCGACGAGTCGTAGGCGGCACCGTCGGTGGCCTCGGCGATCTGCTTGAGCACCCCCTGGTCCGCGCCCTCGCCGTACCCGATGGTGAACAGCCGCACGTCCGGGGTGAGCCTGCCGAGCAGGTTGTCCAGATCGCTGCCGCCGTTCTTCTCGTTCTTGCCGTCGGTGAGGAAGACCACCGCGTTGATGGCCCCCTCGTCCTTGGCCCCGCGCATCCGCTCGACGGCCGCCAGCGTGGTGTCGTACAGCCCGGTTCCGCCCCCGGCGGCCAGCCCGTTCAACTGGTCGCGGAGAGAGTCACCGATCTTCGACACCCGGTCGATCGGGACCAGCTCCAGATAGTCCTTCTCGCCGTCCTGCGCGGTGGAGAAGGCCCAGAGACCGACCTTGTCGTCCCCCCGGAACTGGGGCAGCGCGTTGATCGCCGCCTTCTTGGCCAGTTCCAGGCGGGTCTCGCCGGTGCCCGCCGCCTCCTCCTCCATCGAGCCCGACTTGTCCACCACGATCAGTACGTTGGCCCGCTTGCGCAGCTCAGACCAGCTCCGCAGGACCCTGTCCAGGACGGCGGGGGTGGGCGGGCTCAGCGTAGTGATCTTGGCGTCGGGGATGACGCCGTTCTGCTCCGTGGCCTGCGGGCCCGGCTTTCCCTCGAAGGAGCGGTAGCCGTACGACTGGAACCTCGCCTGAGCCTCGGGGCTGTGCAGGTAGGTCAGAAAGTCGTCGGCGACCGCTTTCTTGGCCGCGTCCATCCAGGTCAGCGGCACGTAGGGGTGGTCGGAGTAGAGCGTGCCCTCCTTGGGGTTGACCGCTACCAGCGGGGTGCGCGGCGGGGCGTGCCGTCCCAGGGTCGCCGGGTTGCCCGAGGGGTTGCCCCGGTTGTAGTCGGTGACCGAGTTCTCCTCGACGGTGATCGCGGAGATGTAGGCCATCGACTCGCCTCGGTCGTCCGCGCGCAGCAGGTTCCCCAGGAACGTCATGGAGATGTCGCCGTAGTGCACGATCGACTGCTCCACGCCCTGGACGAAGTTCCTGGTCTTGGCGTCGGCCACGTCACGGGCCGTCAGGTCCGAGGTGGTGCCGGTGGCGGCGAAGTAGGCGCCGATGGTGGCGTTCAGGCCGCTGGTGGAGAAGTTGGGGTTGGTCTTGCCCAGCTTGAACCGGCCCCACTCGGGGTGGCCGTACTTCGCCCACCCTCGCGGGTCGGCCGCCAGCCCGGCCAGCTCCGACCAGCCGATCGCCTTGCCGGGCCAGCCCAGTGCCTGGGCCATCGGCTTGGGCATCGCGAAGACCAGGGGCGCGGTGACGATCGGGCTCGGTTTGCCGTCGGCGACCGGTACGGTGCCGTCGGTGCTGGAGGCCTGCTGGCGCAGCAGCGTCACCCACGCCGACGCGGCGGGGGACCAGACGTCCGGCCGCCTGCCGTCGGTCTTCTCGTCCCACCCCTTGGCCAGCGCCCGCATCGCGGTGCCGGAGTTGGCCTCGTCGATGACCACGTCGGCGCAGCGCCCGGCCACGGTACGGCCGCTGTACTCCTTCGCGACCTCGCGCAGGATCCAGATCTTGTCCTGCGAGGACGCCACCCTGATCTGCGTCGACTCGCCGGAACAGGCGCCGGGCTCGTTCGGCTCGTCCCCCGGGCCGCCGCTGAAGTACCAGCGCAGTCCGGCGATCAGGGCGATGGCGAGTACCACGGCGAGCAGATACGGCAGGACACGCCGGCGGGGTCTTGCGGGGGGATAGACCACTGGATGATCGTACGACCTTCAGCACTTTTTCGCCGGGCCGTGGAACTTCGGGAAAGCCCGAAAAGACGGGACTTTTTCGCCGGGCCGTGGAACTTCGGGAAAGCCCGAAAAGACGGGACTTTTTCGCCGGGCCGTGGAACTTCGGGAAAGCCCGAAAAGACGGGACTTTTTCGCCGGGCCGTGGAACTTCGGGAAAGCCCGAAAAGACGGGACTCAGCCGGACAGCCGGCCGTGCCGTACGCCTCCCGTGTCGTATCGGTCCTGTATCGCATCCGGCACGACACGCCTGGCGCGTCGTGCCGGATACCCGGGCGATCAGGCCGTCGCGGAGCCGTACTCCTGGAGGAAGAGCGCCTCGGCGGTGGCGGTGCGACGGAGTTCCTCGATGTTCACCCGCTCGTTGGGGGCGTGGATCGCCGCGTCGTCGTCCTCGGCGCCGAAGAGCAGGATCGCGGCGGCGGGGAACTGCCTGGCGAAGGTGGAGACGAGCGGGATCGAGCCGCCGGCGCCGACGTCGCGCGGCGGGCGGCCGAAGGCGCGTTCCATGGCCCGGTTCAGCGCGGAGCGGGCCGCGCCGCCGGTGTCGGCGAGGTAGCCGGAGCCCATGGTGTAGTCGCCGACGTCCACCTGGACGCCCCAGGGTGCGACCTGCCGCAGGAAGTCGACGACCGCCTCGACCGTCGTCTTCGGGTCGCCGGCCGGGGGAACCCGCACGGTCACCCGGGCCCTGGCGACAGCCTGGACCGCGTTGACGGCGCCGGAGAGCGGCGGCACGTCCAGGCCGGTGACCGTGATCGCGTACGAGGCCCACAGGCGGTCCGCCAGCGAGCCCGAGCCGATGGTGGAGACGCCGTCGAGCACACCCGCGGTGGACCGGAAGTCCTCCTCCGACGGGCCGGAGCCGAGGAATCTGCCGCGCGGCAGGCCGGGAACGCGGATGTCGCCGTGGTCGTCGTGCAGGGCGGCGAGCATCCGGATCAGCGCCGCTAGGGCATCCGGGGCGGCGCCGCCGAACGAGCCGCTGTGCAGCGACTCCTTGAGGGTGCGCACCTCGACGGTGAAGGCGCCCATGCCGCGCAGCGAGGTCGTCACCGACGGGTCGCCCACCCGGGGGTTACCGGTGTCGGCGACCACGATCGCGTCGGCGCGGAACAGTTCGGGGTTGTGCTCGACGAAGGACTCCAGGCGCTCGCCGGCGTACTCCTCCTGGCCCTCGATGATGACCTTGACGCCGACCGGGAAGCGGCCCTGGAAGGCGCGGAGCGCCGCGACGTGAGAGATGACGCCCGACTTGTCATCGGCCGCGCCGCGGCCGTGGATCGCGCCGTTGATCTCCGTCGGCTCGAAGGGCGGGGTGCGCCAGAGTGCGAGGTCACCCGTGGGCTGCACGTCGTAGTGGGCGTACAGGAGAACGGTCGGCGCGCCCGGCGGGGCAGGGGCCTCGGCGTAGACGGCGGGGAAGCTCCCCGCGACGGGGATCTGCTGAACGCGGGGCAGGCCGGTGCTCCGCAGCAGCTCCTCGGTCACCGCGGCGGCCGCGTGCACGGGCTCCTCCGGGTGGCCGGGGAAGGCCACGGAGGGGATGGCGACGAGCCTCTTGAGGTCCGCGATCGCCTGGGGCAGACCGGCGGTGACGGCGTTCTCGATCTCGTCAGGAGTCACGACTTTCCCTCGCATCTGAATATCTGGTCCGTCCTATTGGATCACAGCCGCCGGTGCGGAGGCGCTCGCACGTGGCGTCGGCATACCAGGGTTCCGCCAAGTGGAACAGGGGGTTGGGTAAGATTCCGGGCGCCACTGTCGGGCGCCGTCACCCTATGACGGATTTCGTCGTTGTTGCATGCATGTTTTGCGGATTTCGGCGAACTAAACACTTCAATGCCATGTTTTCGCTTGGCAAGAGAGGTTCTGGCAGGCAGACTGGTGGGAGCTCAGCTAAACGAGGGAAGATCGTGATGAAGCACCCTGAAAACACCGACGTGACCTCGCTCATGAAGGCCGCGCAGGACAACCTGTGGATGCACTTCACCCGGCACAGCTCGTACGAGGGCGCCGAGGTTCCGATGATCGTGAGGGGCGAGGGCTCCCACATCTACGACGTGCACGGCAAGCGCTACCTCGACGGCCTCGCCGGGCTCTTCGTGGTCCAGGCGGGACACGGCCGCAGCGAGCTGGCCGAGGCCGCCGCCAAGCAGGCCCAGGAGCTGGCGTTCTTCCCGCTCTGGTCGTACGCGCACCCCAAGGCGGTCGAGCTGGCCCAGCGTCTCGCCGCCGAGACCCCCGGCGATCTCAACCGGGTCTTCTTCACCACCGGCGGCGGCGAGGCCGTCGAGAGCGCGTGGAAGCTCGCCAAGCAGTATTTCAAGCTGACCGGCAAGCCGCTCAAGCACAAGGTCATCAGCCGCCAGATCGCCTACCACGGCACCCCGCAGGGCGCCCTGTCGATCACCGGCATCCCCGCCTTCAAGCAGATGTTCGAGCCGCTGGTCCCGGGCTCGGTCCGAGTGCCCAACACCAACCACTACCGTGCCGACGAGATCACCGGCGTGCCCGGCATGACACCGGAGCAGTACGGCTACTGGGCCGCCGAGCGCGTCGCCCGCGCCATCGAGATGGAGGGCCCCGACACGGTGGCCGCCGTCTTCGTCGAGCCGGTGCAGAACGCCGGAGGCTGCTTCCCGCCGCCGCCCGGATACTTCCAGCGCCTCCGTGAGATCTGCGACGAGTACGATGTCCTGCTCGTCTCGGACGAGGTCATCTGCGCCTTCGGCCGCCTCGGTACCATGTTCGGCGGGCAGAAGTTCGACTACGTCCCCGACATCATCACCTGCGCCAAGGGCATGACCAGCGGCTACTCGCCGATCGGCGCCATGATCGCCTCCGATCGCCTCTTCGAGCCGTTCAAGAACGGCACCGAGATGTTCGCCCACGGCTACACCTTCGGCGGTCACCCGGTCTCCTCGGCCGTCGCGCTGGCCAACCTCGACCTGTTCGAGCGGGAGGACCTGCTCGGCCACGTCACCCGCAACGAGCCGGTCTTCCGCTCCACCCTGGAGAGCCTCCTCGACCTGCCGATCGTCGGCGACGTGCGCGGCTCCGGTTACTTCTGGGGCGTCGAGCTCGTCAAGGACAAGGCCACCAAGGAGACCTTCAACGCCGACGAGTCGGAACGTCTCATCAGGGGCTTCCTCTCCGGAGCCCTGTACGAGGCGGGCCTGTACTGCCGCGCCGACGACCGCGGCGACCCGGTCATCCAGCTCGCCCCGCCGCTCATCTGCGGCCCCAAGGAGTTCGACGAGATCGGGTCCATCCTCCGTTCGGTGCTGAAGGAGGCGTGGAGCCGGCTCTGAGCATGAGCGGCCGCGCACGGCTCGCCGGAGGCCCGCCGTGACATCCCCCATCGAGAAGTCGAAAGGAACCTCCATGAAAATCGGCGTGCCTGCCGAGGTCAAGAACCATGAGTACCGTGTCGCCGCGACCCCGGCAGGTGTGTACGAACTTGCCCGGCACGGCCACGACGTCTACGTCCAGCGCGGCGCGGGCATCGGCTCGCACCTCGGTGACGAGGACTATCTCTCCGCCGGAGCCAAGATCCTTGACTCCGCCGACGAGGTGTGGGGCCAGGCGGAGATGATCCTCAAGGTGAAGGAGCCCATCGCGGAGGAGTACCACCGCATGCGCCCCGGCCAGGTGCTCTTCACCTACCTGCACCTCGCGGCCGGCCGCGAGTGCGCCGAGGCCCTGCTGGAGCGGCAGGTCACCGCCATCGCGTACGAGACGGTCCAGGTCGGCAACACCCTGCCGCTGCTCGCCCCGATGTCCGAGGTCGCGGGCCGCCTGGCCCCGCAGGTCGGCGCCTACAACCTGATGCGCTTCAACGGCGGGCGCGGCGTGCTGCCCGGCGGCGTGCCGGGCGTGGCCCCCGCCAAGGTCGTCGTCATCGGCGCCGGCGTGGCCGGGCTCAACGCCGCGCAGATCGCGGTCGGCATGGGCGCGGACGTCACGGTCCTCGACCTCAACGTCGATCGCCTGCGCTTCATCGACGCCATCTACCAGGGCCGGCTCAAGACCCTCGTCTCGACCTCGTACGCGATCGAGAAGGAGGTCGTGACGGCCGACCTGGTCATCGGGGCCGTACTGATCCCCGGCGCCAAGGCCCCGACCCTCGTCTCCAACGAGCTGGTCTCCTCCATGAGGCCGGGCTCCGTGCTCGTCGACATCGCCATCGACCAGGGCGGCTGCTTCGAGGACTCCCGGCCGACCACGCACGCCGAGCCGACCTACCGGGTCCACGACTCGATCTTCTATTGCGTGGCCAACATGCCGGGTTCGGTCGCCAACACCTCCACCTACGCGCTGACCAACGCCACGCTGCCCTACGCGGTCAAGCTGGCCGGCCTCGGCTGGGAGAACGCGCTCAAGCAGGATGCCTCCCTCGCGCTGGGCCTCAACACCCACGCGGGACGGCTCACCAACGAGCAGGTCGCCATCGCCCTCGACCTGCCCTACGTGCCGATCTCCGAGGTCATCGCCGCCTGAACCGGTCCTGTGCGGCCCGCGTCCCATCCCGTTGGGACGCGGGCCGCACGGCATCGGTCACGTTGACCGGGGGAGCGCACGGCATCGGTCACGTTGACCAGGCGGAGCGCAGGGCGCGAACGGTGACCAGGGCCTGCTCGACCTCCGCCGGGGTCGGCCAGGGAACACCGCCGGGACGGAGCAGCGTGGCCCGGATGGACGCCAGGTGTTCGATCGCACCCGGTGACAGACCGCTCCGTTCGGTCAGCCAGGCCGTGACGTCCGTGTGGTCACGCAGCGGCCGGGTGACGAGATCCCAGGTGCCAAGGAGCTCGGTCAGGTCGCCGATCCTCAGCGGGGCACCGCCCCGCCGGGCCACGGCGGCCGCGGCCAGCTCGGCGCGGGCGACGAGTTCGGGTTCGGTGGCCCGATCCCAGAGGGGGGACGGCGGATCGGACAGCCACCGCTCCGCCTCGCGGGAGAAACCCGCGGCCGACAGCAGCGCGGCCAGCTCGACGGCGGCCCTGTGGTGCCCGGCCTGTGCCGCCTGGCGGAACCAGTGCTGCCCGCCCCGCAGGTCGCTGTGCTCGGCGATGAGCAGCAGACCGAAATTGAAAGCGGCCTCCGGATCACCACCCGCCGCGGCCCGGCTGAACCAGTGGCCGGCCCCACGCGCGTCGCTCATCTCCACGCACACGAACCCCGCGGTCCGCTGGTCGTCGATCCTGCCGGTGCAGGCGGCCCGCTCGAACCAGGCGCGAGCGGTGCGCAGGTCGCCGAGGGAGAGCGCGATGCCGCCGAGCTGGGACGCGGCTCCGGGGTGCTCGTTCCTGGCGGCCAGCCGGTAGAACGCCTCCGCCCCCTCCGGATCACGGTTGGCCTGCAGGAACAGGCCGAGGTGGTAGGCCGCGTCGGCGTGACCGCCCCGGGCGGCCAGCTCCCACCAGCGCAGCGTCTCGTCATCCTCGCCGGAGGCGTAGGCGAGAAAACCCAGGTCGTGAGCCGAGGCCAGATCGCCGTCCATCGCGGCCCTGCGGTGCCACTCCCCGGCGGACTTCGCCTCGCCGGCGTCCTCGCAGAGCAGCGCGAGCCTCCTGGCCGCGGCACGGGAACCCGCCCTTGCCGCCGTCTCGTACCACCGCCGGGCGGCCGGGGCGTCGCCGTGCTGGTCGAGCAGGAGCGTCGCCAGGTTCACCGCGGCCTCGACGTCGCCGGCGTCGGCCGCCAACTCGTACCACCTCGCGGCCTCCCCGGGGGTGCCGTGCTTCTCGTGCCAGACACCCAGGTTGTAGGCGCTGTCGAGGTTGCCCGCGACCGCCGCGCGCTCCCACCAGTGCCGCGCCGCCGAGCGGTCGCCCCGCTGCGCGAAGTGGCGGCCGAGCAGGTGAGCGGCCTGCACGTCACCGCCGTGCGCGGAGAGCAGCAGCTCCGTCTCGCCGTCCGTGTCGTTCTCGTGCTCAGTGCTCCGGGGGGTGGGTATCAGCCCCGCGCTCGCCTCCTGGTCGTCAGGCCACCACCCCATGTCCCCCTCCTTGCCGACGGCACGCAGCCGACAGATCACAGAGTGCCATGTAACCGGCCGACAGCGGAGGGTAATCATGGACTTCCGCCTCGCGTCCGGCTCAGACGAAGTGCACGAATCCCATGTACATCCCCATCGAGCAGATGTAGCGCAGGGAACCCGCGCCCCGTGCGCCGAGCCGCACGGTGGCGGGGAGCGCCACGTCGCGGCCGTCGATCGTGAGCGTCCGGTTGCAGCCGGGGTCGCCTGCGAGGCGGAAGACGAGTTCGGTGGGCACTCCCGCGCGGGCGGTCACCACACCGGGACGGTAGCCGTCGCGGGTGGCCCAGATCTCGATCCGCTGCACGCCGCCGGTGCGCGTGGCCGTTCCCGCCGGGCCGTCCGGGGCGCCTGTCGGGCCGGCTGACGTCGTCCCTCGCCGGCCGCCCGTCATCTCCGCCGGGCCGTCCGTTGCCGGCACCGGATGGCCCACGGCTGGCGCCGGGCCGCCGGATCCGGGCAGCCAGCCTCCCAGGCGCAGCCCCGAGGAGACGGTCCACAGGCCCGCCGCCAGCGCGACGACCCCCGCCAGCGCCGCCAGCCTGGTGGCGGCGGCCCGCCGCAGGATGAGTCCGAGCAGTGCGAACGCCGGTGCCGTCCCGGCCACGAACCCCGCCATCACCGCGGCCCCGCCCAGCGCCGACCCGCTGGAGACCGCCACCATCTCGGTGCTGAGCGTCACCCCGCACGGCAGCAGGACCGTCGCCGCGCCCAGCGCCACCGCCCTGGGCGCGGGAGCGGTGATCCGGGAGAAGGCTCCGCGCCGGGGGGCGGCGTCGCGCCGGGGGGCACGCCCGTCCGCAGCCTCGTCGGGGCCGTGTTCACCGCTCGACCCGCCGCATCCCTGAGCCTGTCCGCACTCGTGCCCGTCCGGTTCGGGTTCGCGGTCCCGCTCGCGGCCGAACGTGCGGATCCCGAAGATCATGACCACGATCCCGGCCACGACGAGCAGTGCGGCCCTGAGCTGAGGACCCAGCTGTACGGCGGACCCCACCAGCCCGAGCAGGATCCCGGCCGCCACGTGGGAGCCGGAGCGCCCGGCCAGGAAGAGCGCGACGGCCGCCGGGCTCGACAGCCCCGCGGCGAGCCCGCCGCGCCCGCCGGAGCAGGCCGATCGGCCGCCGGAGGAGAGCCCGGTGAGCAGGCCGCCCTGCACGGCCGCGCACGAGGTGGTGCCCGCCACCAGCCCCGCGGCGAGCCCTCCGGCGAACAGTGTGGCCGCCCCCGCGCTCAGCGGACATCTCCGGTATCGCTCCAGATCCCCACGGAGCAAACCTAATCCCGCCGGAGGTCAACCGACAGTGACATTTCCTTACCCGGCGCTCATGCCGCCCTTACCGGACGTTCGGCCCCCTCCCGTCGGGAGCCGATCGCCATCCGGCACCGGCCCGGCTCCCGGCCCGGTCGGTGAACACGGCTAGAGTCGGCGGGCTCTGATCGAGAGTAGATCTGCCACGACCCCAGCCTGGCATCCGCCACTGACAGAATCGACCGGTCGCGAGGTGCCATTCGGGGGCGCGGTAGAGACCAGCCTTTCAAGCCGAGCTGCAGGAGGCACTGCGGTAACGAAGAGGGGCAGGTAGATGACGGGTACGAGGACCGTGACCCCGAGCGAGCCGTGCACGCCGTTACACTCACAGCTTGCCTCGAAAACGAACTTCTCCCCGGGCCTGCCGCATATGGCAGAGTGCGGCCATGACGGCACCCCTGGTTTGGCTTCCGGCTGATCTGATCACCCGGGTGAGGTCTTACACAGCCCTTCGGATCGAGACCTACCCGGGTCCGCAGGGATTGAGGAGGCAAGAGTCGAATGTGGAGATCTTTGTCTTGCCGCATCCCGCCGACGCGGGGAGCCTCGATTTGGTTTCCACCATGCGGAGGCTGAAGTTCCTGCAGGCTCTGAGCTCAGGCGTCGATCACGTGATCGCTGCTGTGCCGGAACATGTGCCCTTGTTCAACGCCCCGAGTCTGCATGCAAGAGCCACGGCTGAGACGGCGATGAGTTTGCTGCTGGCGTCGTTGAACAACGTGCCGGCGTGGTCGGAGGCCCAGCGGCGTGGGGTGTGGTCCGATCCAGGTCCGCGAGTTGGCCTGGTCGGCAAGACGGTGGCCATTCTGGGGTTCGGCGCGGTGGGGCAGGCCCTGGCCGGAATGCTCGCGGGCTTCGATGTGCGTGTCCTCCCCGTGGCGCGTCGTTCCCGGCCCGGTGTGCATGGGGTCGTGGATCTGCCCGAGCTGGTCGGGGGTGTCGACGTGCTGGTCGTCTTGGTGCCGTTGTCTCATGAGACGCGAGGGTTGGTCGATCAGGATCTGCTGGGGCGGATGAAGGACGGCTCGCTGCTGATCAATGTTGCCAGGGGGCCGGTGGTCGACTCCGATGCCCTGCTTGCCGAGGTCTCCTCCGGCCGCCTGCGTGCGGGTCTGGATGTCGTCGATCCGGAGCCGTTGCCGGACGGTCATCCGTTGTGGGCCTGCCCCGGCGTGCTGATCAGTCCTCACGTCGGCGGTAATACCCGGGACTTCTGGGATCGCGCTGCGGCGTTCGTTGACGAGCAGCTCGAACGGTTCGTGCTCGGTTCCCCGCTCCGGCATCCGGTTGAGCGGACGGGGCAGCGGGATGGTCAGGTTCGGCCGTTGGCTTGAGTGGCCAGCCAACCAGCCAGATCCGTTCTCGCCACCCTGTGGTGCCGGCCGTCCTGGTCCCGGATGGTCAGCAGCGAGTCCGCCAGTTCGCGTTCGCCGATGAGCACGGAGTACGGCACGCCCAGCCGAGCAAAGTCCCGTAGATGCTGCCGGAGGGGCTTGGAGATCAGGACGTCCCAGACGGCGATGCCTTGGCCTCTCAGTTCTCTGCAGATGCTGTCAGCAATCTTGATCATCTCGTCATGGGGCTCGGCGAGGAGGGCGATGACGGCCGGTGGCACCGCGACTTTGGGGCCTTGGAGATCAGCGAGCCTTTCGAGGCCGATGACAGCGCTGTGAAGGCTGGTGGGTGTTCCGATGAACGCCTCGGCGAACGCTCCGTAGGAGCCGCCGTCTCCAAGGAGCCTCGGCTCGTTGTCAGGTCGCAGCAGGAATGCGGTGCTGTCGTGGAACTCGCTGGCGTGCAGCTCGGACAAGTCGATGATCGCGTTCATTCCGCGGGCTCGAAGCTGTTCGGCCAGGGAGTGGCAGGCGGCAACCTGTTCTGATGCTGGTCCTCCGTTACGGAGGAGTTCGGCACCGGAGGGGTCAGCGACGAGTTGCTCAGCGAGGAGGACTGCGGCGTCATCTGCGCCAGATTCGTGGAGGAGGGACGGCCGCTGTGATGCGTGAGCCGTTCGAAGGCGGTTGAGCACACCGCTGAGTTCGGGTGACGCCGTCCCGCTGGCGATCAGGCCCCGCCATAGGCCGGGATTGGAGAGGGTGACGGTAAAGTTGAGCCTGCCCGTGAGGAAGTCGGCAAGCGTGAACAGGAGACGGGCGGTGGCCGCCTGGTGCTCTGGCGGGGTGAGCCTACGGAAATGGACCTCCATGAGGCCCAGATGGTGGAAGTGCCGACGTGGGCGGCGCTCGTACCGGAAGACCGGGGTGCAGTGGGCGATCCGCTGGTCAACGGCCTTCCGTCCTGCGGTGAGTCGGAGGAGGGAAGGAAGGCTGTCGGAGACCAGGGCCAGTTCGCGGCCGGCTCGGTCAGGGAAATGGTAGGTCCGCTCCCCCGCCGCGTGGTGCCCGGCGGTGAACGTGTCCGCGAAACCCACAGGCGGTACCTCGACAGGCTGGAACCCTGACAATCGACAGGTCTCAAACCAGTCGTGACGAATCTGATTGTGGGCTTCCGCGAGCTCCGGGGTGACGTCGTGCATCCCCCGGGGGAGGCCGAGGTGCCGCGAGGTCATGGCTGCGTAGGCCGTGACCAGCTCTCGAGGTCGGCGGGGGCCTGTTCGCCGCTGGTCATGTCCTTCACCTCGTGCGGCTTGCCGTCTTCGAAGGGCGGGAACCAGATGAACGGAATGCCCTTGCGGGAGGCGTAGCGGATCTGTTTCCCGAGCTTGTCGGCCTGGTGGTAGACCTCCACCTTGAAGCCGCGGGACCGGAGCTGGGCCGCGGTGGCGTTGGCCAGCTTGGAGCGTTCGTCGCTGGGCACCACGACCAGGAGGTCGCTGGGGCTTTTCGGCCCGTCGACGGGCAGCAGCCCTTCGGCCAGGAGTTTGGCGAAGATCCGGGTGAGGCCGATGGAGATGCCGATGCCGGGCAGGCTGCGGCGGATGAACGTGCCTGCGAGGTTCTCGTACCGGCCGCCGGAGCAGATGCTGCCGTAGGTCGGGTAGTCGAGGAGTTTGCCCTCGTAGACGGTGCCTGTGTAGTAGTCGAGGCCTCGGGCGATGGACAGGTCGGCGCAGATGCCGCCCTCGGGCAGGTCGGCCAGTGAGTCCAGCACGAACGCGAGTTCGTCGAGGCCCTCGGTGAGCAGGTCGCTCTTGGGGCCGAGTGCGGCGATCTGCTCGACGACCGAGCTGTCGGTTCCGCGGATCCGGGCGAGGCTGAGGCAGGCTGTGGCTTGCTCGGCGGTCAGCCCGACCTGGGTGGTGAGGATCTGGGCGACTCCCTCCTCGCCGATCTTGTCGAGCTTGTCGGCCGCGCGGATGACCGCGATCGGGTCGTCGATGTCCAGACCCTCGTAGAAGCCCTGGAGCACCTTGCGGTTGTTGATGTTGATGCTGAACGGGCCTACGCGCAGACCGGTGAGGATCTCGTGCACGATCCGCGGCATTTCGGCGTCGAAGTGCAGCGGCACGCTGTCGACGCCGATCACGTCGATGTCGCATTGGGTGAACTCGCGGTAGCGGCCCTCCTGAGGCCGTTCACCGCGCCAGACCCGCTGGATCTGGTACC
Source organism: Streptosporangium sp. NBC_01755 (assembly GCF_035917995.1). Lineage (NCBI taxonomy): Bacteria > Bacillati > Actinomycetota > Actinomycetes > Streptosporangiales > Streptosporangiaceae > Streptosporangium > Streptosporangium sp. NBC_01755. The sequence continues at coordinate 4,984,139 of NZ_CP109131.1, forward strand.
GCTTGAACGGGAAGACCAGGTCGTTGAAGTGCTGGGCGACGTAGCGGGCCAGCGGCACCGTCAGGTCGAAGTGCAGACCGAGACGGGCATCGCTGTCGTCTTCGCCGCCCTGAAGGCGACGCAGGGTGTAGACCTCCTGCGAGGTCTCGCCTTTGGCCAGGAGCGCGTCAAGGACCTCGACCGACGGGGTCTCGACCGAGCAGAATCCGTACCGCTCGAAGGCGTCGCGAATCTGGTCGAGCCAAGCCAGTTCGATCAGACGGACCTCGGGAAGCCACTCCGTGAATCCGCTGATGGGGGCCGGCCGGACAATCTGCTCGTCGGTCATTCCGGGTGATCTCTTCTCGTCTTTGAAGGTGGACGGGAGCCGGTACCTACCTTGAGCGCGGCACCGTCCAAAGTCTAAAGCCCACCTGGTGCATCACGATGACCATAGTGACCGACAGTGATCAAAGAGGTCCCGTGCTTGGTCGCGGACCGTGCCGTACCAGTCGGCACGTCCCTTGATCTCGTGGTGATGCCCCACCACACGACTGAGGAACAGGGTCTCCAAGAGGCTGATGGGGATCTCTCGATGCTGGTCCCTGATCCATGCGAGGAGGACCTCCCTCCACAACGGCCAGGGCAGACCTTGAGGCAAGGCACCCGAGGAACTGCGCTCCCGCAGCTGGTCGGTAAGGGCCTCGGGCAGATGGTTAGTGGCTCCTGTGCCGAGGTCGGCCGCCAGGCGGAGACTGGTTTCTGCTGCGAGCTGGGAGATGTCCGCGTCTTGTGCAGGGACAGGTCGGCTGTCACCGGCTGGAGTCGCCATGGGTGCGGCGTCGAACCGTTGCGGAGGCGGATGCCCCAGCCTGAGGCGGCAGCGTTCCTGGAGAGAGATCGCGACCTCCGCGAACTTGGGTCCCATTCCGAAGCCGCCGGAGAAGCTGCGTAGCTTGTTGCGGCGCCGTTCCTGGAGCGGGACCATCCGCCAAGACGACGACAGGGCCACGGATGCGACGAGGGCGTCGACGCCGAATCTGTGCGCGCTGTCCGTCCAGTTCTGATCGAGGACGAGCTTCGCACCGCGGCGGCTGAGGGCGATGTCGCCGCAGAGCGGCTCCCGGAGATCTGCTCCGAAGACGCCGGCGAGCATGGGATAGGCGAGTTGGTAGGTGAGGTCGCCGCCGTTCCAGGTGGGCGGGCGTAGCGGGAAAGCGAAGTCGCTGTCCGAGGCGGCGATGATCAGTTTGTGGATCCAGGAGGCGGGCACGCCCCCGAGATCCGTGTCGACCATCACACCGATGTCGAACTCGCCCTCATCCAGAAGCCGGAACAACGCCTGCCAGTTCGTACCCTTGCCGGAGGCATGAGCGGTGGTCAGTACCCGCTTCGGATGCTGGGTGGCCGTGGTCAGGAACTGTTCCGCGGTTCTGTCTGTGGAGGAGTTGTCTGCGTTGACGAGCAACGCGGTGACCGGGAAGGGCGCCGCGCTCAGAGCGGCATCGATGTCCCGGGTCACGGTCGCGATGGTCTCGGCCTCGTTGAAGCTGGGGAGGCCGACCAGGATCCGGAGCGTCATGGCTGATCACTGACTGAGTCGATCCAGATCACCTCTGGTGAGTGGGCGAGCTCATCCGCGGTCCTGATGCACAAGCCGTCGAAATGGTAAAGGTCTCCGTCCGTCACCGCGCAGTGCAGGATGAACGGTGGTCCTTCGATGGTCGTGACCGGCCCGAAGGTGTGGACGTCGACGACCGTGACGTAGAGGACCTTGAACGTCGACAGGCTCTGCCGCAGGAGAGAACGGACGAGGGAGACGACTTTACCGGGATCATGTTCGCCGTTCTGGACGGCCTGGCGGCCTGCTTCCAGCGCCGTGTAGATGCTTCCGACCTCTGCGAGCCGCTCCGCGGGCAGGAAACGCAGCCGGGAGGAGAGGGGGACTCCGCTGCCTCTCAGCCGGACGCAGGGGACGTGCCTGATCTCGCAGTCGATCATGAGGTCCTGGGTGGCACGCTGGACCAGCAGGGCCTGTTCGATGTCTTTCATTCCGAAGTAGCTGGCCGTCGGGCGGCACAGGGAGATCCACCGGATGGCGCCGGTGACCTGGCCGCGTGAGGCGAAGTCGAAGACGGAATTGTTGAGCCGTTGGTGGCGCTCGCCCTGGTCGATGAAGGTCGCGTACTCCGGCGGGTACATCTCCTGGTCGTCGGAGGAGATGACGATGGTGGCACCGCGGGACTCGGCCAGGGCGATGTCGGCGTCGAGGTCGTACTGGTAGACGCTGCCGGGAAAGAGCTGGATCCGGTTGGGGTAGACCGTCACGATCGTCTGATCGTTTTCGTTCGCCGACCGCTGGATGAGTTCGCCGTGGGCGTTGTGCAGCGCGCCGAGCGTGTGGATGGAGCCGATCGACTGACCGGTTCCCCAGAGCTCTCGCAGGATCGGGCGGGCGTCGGCGACGGACTTGATGTGCAGCAACGCGCACCTCTCGGCAAAGGGATCTCGGTAGACGATTCAGGAATGGGGAGAGACCTCGGCAACCTGCCCTCCCCAGCGAGCGGACAGGTCGATGGCGTCGTTCAGGTGGTCGGCGAAGCCCGAAGGATGCCGCACGCGGATCTTGACCGGCACGCTTCGTCTTGAGGGCCTTGTCGGAACGGACCCGCTCAGCAGGGCCTGCGCTGCGGCGTGCGTGTCGTAGGCGGCTTCGAAATGGCTGTCGGCAGTTGGAGCCGAAGCTCGTGCTTCGAGGTCGGCGCGAGGAAGCAGCGTGGTGTCGTGGAGCGCGAGTTGTCGGCACGTGTCCCGAAGCACGGTGTCGTCGATGAGGTGATCGAGAAAGGCGATCAACAACTCCCGGCTCTCGTCACGGTCGGTGTAGATCGCGCTACGGACTCGGCTACGGAGGATCCGGTGGAAGTAGCACTCGGCGTGGATCTCATCGAAGGCTTTGGACAGGACCCGGCCGAGCCGTCCCTCTTGCCCTGCGACGAAAGCCGGAAGTGCGTCGAGGACTTCGGTCGGCCGCAGACCGGCCCAGTGGGCCATGCCCCGGACGGTCGTGCGGGCCCAGCCGGAGCCGATCAAGATCTCATCCGCGAGCAGGAGTCGTAGGCCGGCCCGGTTCTCTTCGATGTCGAGGGTGGTGTGCTGGAGGACTCCCTCGTAGTCGACCGAAGGATCCGGGCGGATCGTGATCAGCCCGAGCTTCTCGCGGTCAGCGTCATAGCTGGTGTTCGGCAGGATCCACAGCGGGTGGATCAGCAGGCTCGGGAAGGACAGAAAGAGTTCGTCATAGGCGGCCCGGAACTCACTCAGAGTCTCGCCGGGGAGCCCGAAGATGAGTTCTGCGCCGACATGGCCACCGGCGGCGATCACACGCTGGGCCATCGCGGTCATCTCCGAGCGTCCGAGCTCTGACCTGCCGGCGAGTTGTAAGGCGGGACGGCTCATCGTCTGCAGCGCCAGGTACACGTTGGTGTGGATGCCCCCGGCCTGGAAGACGGCCAGAATCTCCTCGACAGTTTTCGCGTGGTTCTTGGCCCAGTTCACATGAACGGTGTGGGGAGAGCCGTGCCGTTGGAGCGCTCGCACCAGCATGTGGGCGACTTCCACGTCTTGGCGGAGGATGCCGAAGTTCGCGTCGCAGAGGAAGATCGTGTCGATTCCGGCACTGCCGATGACGTCGATCTCTGTTTCGAGCCGATCAGATGCGGCCTTCGTCAGCTTCTGGCCCACGGCTCCGCCCCAGTGGCAGAACGCGCAGTGATACGGACATCCCCGGTTCGTCTCCCACAGCGCGACGTCGAACTGTGTCAGGTCCAGGCCCGGCCGCAGGTAGGCAGACGGTGTCTCGTCGAGGGACGCCATCCGAGGTCGATCAGCGGTCGCGACGACCGTGCCTGACTGCCGGAAGGCGAGACCCTCGATGTCCGCCCACGCGGGAATGCCGTCGCGGATCGAATGGACGAGTTCGCATATCGTCCGTTCGCCCTCCCCGGTGATCACCAAATCCAGTTCCGGGAGTTCACGAAGCCAGCGTTCGCCCTGGTGGGACACGTGGTTGCCACCGAACACGATGACCGCGTCGGGCAGGAGCTGGCGGAGGGTGGGCAGCATCTGCCGGTAGGCGATCACGTTCCAGCCCTGGCAGGAGAAGCCCAGAAGATCTGGTTGGGCTGCGCGGATCTCTTCGATGATCGAGGCAAGGCTCGTACCCGACAGGAACGTGTGGAGGGAGATCTCCACATTGTCCCTGAGCCGTTCATCGCCGACCAGAGCCGCGTTGAGCAGCATGATTCCCAGGGGCGTGTAGGCAATCTTCGTCTCGCCTGAGAGATCTACCAAACTGATCCTGAATTCACCGGCGGAGGTCACGTCGATTTCCCCGGATCCTTGGCGAGCAGAGCGGCAAATGCCTCGACCTCGTACTACATTCGCAGATCTTGGGGTAGTGGGTCGCCGCGCCTTCGGTAGTGGCTGATCGGCGCGCGGGCTTGGTGGAGTCGGCGGAAGCGTGACCAGGCCAGCACATGCTCGACGCAGGTGACGGCGGCGAGCAGGGTACGGGCGAGCAGGCGGCGGATCTCGGCCAGGGAGAGAGGGATCAGCCGCGGTGTCGTCAGCTGCTCCTCTCCTTCGTCCGTGGGTCTTTTCCCAGGCGGGCGCGGGTGACGGCGAGCCAGGCCAGAGCGAGCATGGAGGTGGTGACGTGCCGGTGGAACGGGGTCCACTTGCGGACCTGGTACTCATCCAGGCCGAGCAGGTCCTTGCCGGACTCGTTGTTCTCCTCGATCTTCCAGCGCATTCCGGCAACCGAGATCAACTCCGGTACGGCCGTGCCGGCCGGGGCGTGGGCCAGGAAGAACTTCACCTCGGCCGGGTTGGATATCGAGCGGCGCAGCAGCAGGGTATGGGTGAATCCGGCAGCGGGCGCCTGGTCGGTGACCGTCACCGCGATCGCGGTCCAGTCATACACGCGGGCGCCCTTGGTGCCCGCCCCGCACGAGCGGCGTTCCCACACCGACCTCTTCCCCAGAGCCAGCAGCCGATCCAGGACATGGCCCGCGCATTCGCTCTGTCCGCGCACCCCGACCAGGGGAAGATCGACCGGCACCGCCAGCACGTAGGCGACCTCACGCCGATGGCAGAACTCCCGCAGGTCCGGGTCGCGGCCGTAGCCGGCGTCGGCGGCGAAGTAGTCCAGTCCCACTCCGGCCGCCAGTTGCCGCTCCAGCATCAACGCCATCAGCTGCGGCTTGGTCAGGAAGTCGCGGTCTGCGGGTACTCCGGCCCGCGCGCGCCGTTCGGCGTCGGCGGCCCAGCCCTGGGGGAGGTACAACTCTCGGTCGATGAAGGCGTGCCCGCGCTCACTGGCATACGACAGCATGCAGATGACCTGGCAGTTCTCCACCTGACCGGTCAACCCGCAATGCTGGTGGGCCACCCCGACCGACCGATCCCCTTTCTTGATCACAGCGGTGTCGTCGCCAACGAGCACGGCCGGCCCGCCACCCGCCGCCTCGGGCCGCAGACCGGCCACGACGTAATCCCGCACCCGGTCGCGCAACGCGTCGGCGTCCCACTTGGCGCCGTTCAACAGCCACTCGATCCGATACGCCGTGCCATGCCCGACATGATCGGCCAGCTGCCAGGAGTTCTTGCGGGCCACATCGGCCAGCAGGCCGCGCACCAGATCCGCGAACGTCGCCCTCGGCTCCGGACGGGTGAACAACGGCCCGGCGATCTCCTCACTCAACTCGCGAAGATCTTCCTCCCAGGCCACGATCCGATCGTAGGTGATGATGTCCATCATCCCTGGTCAACGGGCTACACCCGGCACTCATTCCATGATCTACGAATGTAGTACCGGGGTCACGTGCGGAATGCAAGGCGAGGCGGTGTCCGTGAGCCGTTTCGTGCCCACCCTCGGGCGTGTCCGCTCCCACGGATTCCAGAGCGGCAGGCTGAGGAAGCACCCGCCGGTGGGTCTGCGATCTCGTGTCCAACGTAGCCATCAAAACGCACCTCCCTGAGCTGACGGCCAGGGCTGGTCAACGCGGGGCTTCAAGGCGCGTTACCGCGCCTCAAGCCCCCTCCCTCAGGAGGGGGTCGTTGACACTGTGCCCTGGGCGGTCGCGAAGATCGACGTGTCGAGGGTGAAGTCGACCGGTTCTGGAATGTGCAGGTGCGAGCCCATCTCGACCCGGGTGGAGGTCCGGTACGCCCCTTCCTTGGGGTCGCTGAGGACCGTCACGGTGGCGGGGGTGGCCACGGGGTCGATGAGGAGCATCACGGGGACGCCGCCGGAGGCGTAGATGTCGGGCTTGCGGTCGCGGTCGTCGGTGACGCTTCCCGGCGACACGATCTCGGCCACCATGAGCAGGCCGGAGGAGAGCAGCTCGCGGTCGCCCCAGCGCGGGCAGTCGACCCGGGCCAGCACGAAGTCGGGAACAACCGGGTCATAGGACCCGTCGACGCAGACCGCGACGTTGCTCGTGTAAGCCTCCAGATCGCCATCCGTGATCAGTGGGTGGAGCCGTAAGGAAAGGAGCATCGCAGCTCGGGCGTATTCGGGGGTCCCCAGTGGGCTCACCACCAACCTTCCGCCGATCACCTCGGCACGTAACCCTGGAAGGGAGGGAAGTGCGTCGAAGAGCTCGCGCGGTGTGTGCGGCAGGGGTCGGGACGCGGTCTCGGGTGATGGCCGCAGATCCGCGTGGCGCCGTCGTAGTTCCATACCCATATGCCCCTCCGTGCTGTTGTGAACACGCTGAGTTTTCCAGAGTGAGGGGGTGAAGCGCGGAATTCTGGTGAAAAAGCGAGAGGATCAGACCCAGCCGGGGCGGACGAGGCCGGATTCGTAGGCGATGACGACGAGCTGGGCACGGTCGCGGGCATGGAGTTTCATCATGGTCCGGCTGACGTGGGTCTTGGCGGTGGCGGGGCTCATGCAGAGCTTGCCGGCGATCTCGTCGTTGGTCATGCCGGTGCCGACCAGGGCGAGGACCTCGCGCTCCCGGTCGGTGAGCAGGTCGAGATCGCGGCTGCGGTGCGGCTCCTTGGCACGGCTGGCGTACTCGGCGATCAGGCGGCGGGTCACGCCGGGGGAGAGCAGCGCGTCGCCTCCGGCCACCACCCGGACGGCCTGGATGAGCTCGGCCGGTTCGGTGTCCTTCACCAGGAAGCCGCTGGCGCCGTTGCGGAGGGCCTCGAAGACGTACTCGTCGAGCTCGAAGGTGGTCAAGATGATGATCCTCGGCCCGGGAGGCATCTCCCGGGTGGCGGTCAGCCCGTCCATGCCGGGCATGCGGATGTCCATCAGGACCACGTCCGGCTCGTGCTCGGCGGCCAGCCGCAGTGCCTGCGCCCCGTCCGAGGCCTCGGCCACCACGGTCATCCCCGGCTGCGCGTCCAGCAGGGCCCGGAACCCGGCCCTGACGAGGGCCTGGTCGTCGGCGAGGACAATCTTGATCATTCGGACTCCTCCGGGATCGGCAGCCGGGCCTCGACGCGGAAGCCCCTTCCATGGTGTGCGGCGGTCAGCGTTCCCCCAAGGGCCGAGGCCCGTTCCCGCATGCCGGGGACGCCGTTGCCACTGCCGAGATTCTCTCCGGGGGCGTTGCCGCCCGAGTCGGTGACCCGGAGGGTCAGCGCGCGGGGGCCGTAGTCGAGGGCGACCGTGACCGAGGCGCCCGGGGCGTGCCTGGTGACGTTGGTCAGGGCCTCCTGAACGATGCGGTAGCCGGCCCGGTCGACCCCGGGAGGCAGTGGCCTGACCTCGCCGGTGACGTTCTTGACGACCCGCAGCCCGCTGCGCTCGGTGAGCTCGTCGAGCCGGTCCAGGCCGGCGGTCGGGGAGCGGGGCGCGCCGTCGCGGAGCACGTTGAGCACCGAGCGCATCTCGGTCAGCACGTCCTTGGACGCCTGCTTGATCGTGGTGAGCGCGGTCCGCGCCTGCTCGGGGTGGTCCTCGATGAGGTGCAGCGCGGTGGAGGCCTGGACGTGGATGAGGGAGATGTTGTGCGCGAGCACGTCGTGCAGCTCCTGCGCCATGGTCAGCCGCTCCTCGCTGGCCTGCCGCCGCACCTCCTCCCGCTCCACCCGCTTGTGCTCGGCCTGCCGCTCGTTTCTGGCCCGTACGAACTCCGCCACCGCCAGTACCAGGCCCATCAGCGCGGCCATCGCGATGTTGTGGAACCAGCCGGGAGAGGGGGCGGGGGCGAACCAGGACGTGTAGACCACGAAGAACACGTAGGCCAGGCCCCATAGCGGCCAGGCCACCCGCCGGTGGCCGCCGACCACGGCGGTGTGGAACGCGATGATCGGGCTGAGGAAGACCGGGCCGTAGGCGTGGCCCAGGCCGATGAAGAGCAGGGTCGAGCCCACCGCGACGGCCACGCTGAGCGCCGGGTGGCGGCGCCGGACGGTCAGGGCCAGCGGCCCGGCCAGCAGCAGCACGTAGCCCAGCGGATCGAGCGGGACGCGGAGCATGCCGGTGTCGTGGATCTGCGACCACTGCACGCCGAGTGTGCCCGCGACCTGGAGGGCCCCCACGAACAGCGGTAGGAGAAGGTCGACCCAGCGGGGTTTGGCACGCACGCTCAGCACTGTACGTGCGCTTCCATAGCGGTTACGTCCGTTCAGTGAGGTATGTGGCACTACATCCCTTGGGTTAGGGAAGGGGCTGACAAGGCTCACCGGCTGAGTCAAGCTGTCTGCGGGAGGTCTTCATGATCAGTCGTCGCGTCGCCACCCCCCTGGCGGGGATCCTGGTGGGAAGTTCCTTACTGCTCGTCCAACCCGCGCTGGCATCTCCATCCGCGGTCTCTCCGCCGGTGTCGCCGCCGCCGCTGTCACCGCCGCTGTCACCGCTGCTGTCACCGCCGCTGTCGCCGCAGCTGGAGAAGAAACCCGTCGCCGAGGGGTCCGGCGGCGCGGTCTCGACCGTCGACCTCGACGCCAGCAAGGCCGCGCTGGGCGTGTTGCGCGAGGGCGGCAACGCCATGGACGCCGCGGTCGCCGCGGCGGCCGCCCTGGGCGTGACCGAGCCTTATTCGGCGGGGCTGGCCGGGGGCGGGTTCATCGTCTACTACGACGCGCGCCGCAAGAAGGTCCACACGATCGACGGCCGGGAGACCGCGCCGAAGGCGATGGGACCGACGTCCCTGGAGGGCATCCCGTTCGACGACGCCGTGACCAGCGGACTGTCTGCGGGGGTGCCCGGCAGCGTGGCCCAGTGGGAGCTGGCACTGCGCAGGTTCGGCACGCTCTCGCTGCGCCAGGCGCTGAAACCCGCGATCGACGTCGCCTCCAAGGGGTTCAAGGTCGACCAGACCTTCTACGACCAGACCGCCGCCAACGCCGCCCGCTTCAAGGACTTCACCTCCACGGCCAAGCTCTACCTGCCTGGCGGCGCCCCGCCGCCGGTCGGCTCCACCTTCCGCAACCCCGAGCTGGCCGACACCTACCGCAGGCTCGGCAGGCAGGGAGGGGAGTGGCTGTACGGCGGTGCCCTCGGCGCCGAGGTCGTGGCCACGGTCAAGAAGCCGCCCATCACCCCTGGCTCCACCCGTAACGTGCGGCCGGGGCTGATGGAGTTGTCCGACCTGAAGGCGTACCGGGCGCTCGAACGGCCGCCCACGAAGATGACGTACAAGGGCATGGACGTGTACGGCATGGCGCCGCCGTCCTCGGGAGGCTCGACGGTCGGTGAGGCGCTCAACATCCTTGAGGCCCTGCCCGAGGTCGGTGAGCACGAGTACCTGGAGGCGTCCAGGCTCGCCTTCGCCGACCGGGGCAAGTACGTCGGAGACATCCCCGGCGTCCCGCTGAAGGAGCTGCTCTCCGACGGGTTCGCCAAGGAGCGCGCCTGCCTGATCGGCGAGCGGGCGATGCCGCATCCGGCCGCGCCGGGCGCCCCCGACGGGGTGTACGGGCCGTGCCAGGCGGCGCCGTCCGCCGAGGCCGCCGAGACGGCCCCAGAGGTGGCGAAGGAGGGGCCGGAGACCACGCACCTGGTGGTCGCGGACCGGTGGGGCAACGTGGTCGCCTACAACATCACCATCGAGTCGACCGGAGGCAACGGCATCGTCGTCCCCGGCAGGGGCTTCCTGCTCAACAACGAGCTGACCGACTTCACCTTCGGCCCCGCCCCCGGTGACCCGAACCTGCCCGCGCCGGGCAAGCGGCCCCGCTCCTCGATGGCGCCGACGATCGTCCTGGCCGATGACAGGCCACTGCTCGCGCTGGGTTCCCCCGGCGGCTCGACGATCATCACCACCGTGTTGCAGATCCTCCTCGACCGCTGGGACTTCGGCATGTCGCTGCCCGAGGCGCTCGCCGCCCCCCGGGCCACGCAGCGCAACACCGCCCAGACCCAGGCCGAGCAGGCGTTCATCGATCGTTACGGCGCCGAGCTCACGCTCCAGGGCCACAGCCTCGTGCTGAACCCCGAGATCGGCGCGGCCACGGCTGTCGAGTTCCTGCGGAACGGGAGGCTTCAGGCGGTCGCGGAACCGACCCGGCGCGGCGGTGGCAGCGCGCTGGTGGTAAGCGAGCGCAGGTAGCCTCTCGCGGCGGTACACACGGACGCCCGGTGGCACGGCCCCGGCCGCGCCACCGGTTTCAGCGGCCGGGCGACCGGCGACAGGCCGTTCCTGCCGATGATCCGCTGCCCGTCCAGCGCCTCGACGACCTTGAAGCCGGTGCCGTAGACGATCACGTCGACCTCGAGCTCCTTGCCGGCCTCTGCCGTCGGCGACCTCTCCGGCGGCACAGACTTTCCCCCGGTTCCTGCTGTGGCGATGAGAGCGTTCCACGCTCGTTACTATTGGATTTCCTGTCTAATTTAGTGAGCGGTGGCCGCACCGTCCATACTCGGGGTGCGGTGAGTCTCATCACACCAACCGGTCGGCACGTTCCCGTCGCCCGGGAACGCGAAAAGCGCCGAGGGCGGTGCCGTCGGCGCTTCGTACCGTTCGGTTGTTAGAGCAGCAGGTATGCGGCCACGACGACGATGACCAGCACCGCGACCACCACGGCCGCCGTGATCGGCAGTGTGAGCGACCGCTTCTCGGGGGCGGCCTCCGGGTCCTTGCGCTGGGCGAACGCGCGGAACGCCTGGGTGTTGCCCGCAGGGTCAATCTGCTGAGGATCAGACATGGGGATGACTTTAGCGATATTGGGTGCCTCCCCAACACTGATTTGTCCACTTTCACGGGAAGGCCGTCCTCGCGCCGGGCCGAGGCGGGTGCTGAGGGCCGGACCGCCTACCGGGGCGGATAGCGTGGTGTCATGCTCCGGATCCTGTTCTCCGCCCGCGTGGTGGCGCTCCACCTGCTCGCGGTCGGAGCCCTCGTCGTGTGCGGGCTGCTGGGCAGGTGGCAGCTCGGCGTCTTCGAGGAGTCCGGTGGGCCCCGGGCATTGGTCGACCCCGCCCCCGTGGCGGTCACCACCCTCACCACGCCCGGAAAGCACATAACGGCCGATGCGGTCAGCCACAGGGTGACCGCGGAAGGCACTTTCGACGCCTCGAAGCAGCTTCTGGTGGCCGAGCGCGACGGGGGCCTGTGGTTGCTCACCGCGCTCGATCTCGGCGACGGAACCTTCGTTCCCATCGTGCGTGGCTGGGTGGCCACGGCGCAGGATCCCGCCGTGGCGGCCGTGCCCGAGGGCAGGGTGACCGTCAGCGGGCGGCTGCAGCCCTCGGAGGCCACCGACAGTGTCCAGCGCCGGACCCGGCAGCTGCCGCAGGGGCAGGTGCTGACCGTGTCGTCGGCCGAACTGATCAACCTCTGGCGGGACACGAAGCTGCGCAACGGGTTCGTGGTGGCAGGCGAGCAGTCACCGGCTCCCGCGGTCGCGGCCAGGCCGGTGAACGTCCCCCCGCCGACCGAGTCGGGGGTGCTCACCTGGCGCAACCTCGCCTATGCCGCCCAGTGGTGGATCTTCGGGCTGTTCGCGGTCTTCATGTGGTGGCACTTCGTACGCGACGCGCTGCGCGGCCGCGTGCGGGAGAGCACCCCCGGCTCCGGCTCAGACTCCGGCTCGGACTCCGATTTCGACGCCGGAGCCGCCGCCGCGCCCGAAACCCCCGCCCTGCCAGCTCACACCACCCCGTGAACCGAACCCCAAGACCGAGGTAACCGACAGTGGAATCCGCTCTCAAGCCCTTTCGCATCCTGGCCTACATCGTCGGCGTGATGCTGCTCGTCCTGGTCACCTGCATCGTGCTCAGGTACGGCTTCGGCATCGAGGAGCCCTCGAAGGTCGTCTCCCCGATCCATGGCTTCCTCTACATGCTCTATCTCGTGGCCGCGATGAACCTGGGCATGAAGGCGCGCTGGACGTGGCAGTACATCCTCGGGGTGATGCTCGCCGGCACCGTGCCGCTGCTCTCGTTCGTGTTCGAGCGCAGGGTCACCCGCCGGGTGGAATCAGAGCTCGCGACCGCCGCCGCCTGATCGGCCGGGCCCCTCGCGGTCCGGTCCCTGCCGGCAGGGCCCCTCGCGATCCGGTCCCCGTCGGCCCGGCTGTCGTGGCCCGTGGACGTGGGCTCGCGAGGCCGGGCCGCGACGGGTGGGACAGTCCTCGCGTCAGCGGCCGAGACCACGACGGCGGGCGCGCTTGAGCCGCTCGCGCTGGGACGGATCGAGCATCAGGTAGCCGACGACCGGGGCGGCGACGACGCCCAGGAGGATCAGCAGCGTCAGGAAACCCGGCAGGAACAGCCACGACAGGAACACCACTGCTCCGGCGCCGATCGCGTACTTCTGGATAGGCGACATCCTCAACATCCTCCGAACGCGGGGCGGACGCCCCGTCTGTATTTCATTGTGCGTCGCCAGTCCAACGTGTGGACACACCGCGCGGTTCCAGCCGAGATATATCGTGATTCCCGCTGCTCCGCCAGTGCCCTGAGCGCCGCCACGCCGGGGCCATCTCGTCCATCAGACTCTCCCGAGACGACCGTTCCGCCTGCCCGGCTGAGGTCAGGTCCGTTGAGGCCAGGTCCGGGGCTCACTTCTCCCGGCTGAGCCTTTCCAGGATCCACCGGGCGGTCTTGAGCGCGCCCCTGCTCGTACTGCCGTCGACGTCCTCGGCGATGCCGCGCTGGTACTGGACGGCGACCACGAGGTTGGCCGCACGGAAGACCACCGAGCCGGTGTAGGTCAGTTCGTTGGTGACCTCGTCGGCATATGCCTCGGAGCCGATCCCGGCCAGTGCCTCAGCCGGTTTGACGTGGGTGACCGGAGCTCCCACGTCCGTCCTGGTCCGTTCGCGGGTCTCCTTGAGGAACCTCGCGTAGGTGCGCCGGGCCGCCTCGTCGGAGACGAAGCCGAAGGTGGAGATCACCAGGCTGTACTTTCGGTGATCGTGACGTCGCGGCGGAGCAGCTCGTCGCGCGAGCGCCAGCTCGTGCCCGCGCGGTCGCGGCGCTCCAGCATGCGGTAGCGCCCGGCCAGAAGGCCGGGATCGGTCATGCGAACCCTCCCGGTCCGGTGTGCTGTCCGGTGTGCTTCTCGGCGTCGGTCAACGCGAGCCGTCCCGGCGGACGCGTTCCTCAGTCACGGCTGTTCAGCTCCTCGGAGACCTGGCGTGCGATCTTCAGAGCGTCCCGTCGCAGCGCGGTTCCGGCACGCTTTCCCACCTCCGACAGGTTGACCTCGACCAGCAGGTTGCTCACCCGGAACCGGATCAGGGAGTGGATCCGGTCCAGGGCGACGATGTCGTAGGAGAACGCCTCCGCCCCGACCCGGCCGATGTTCCTGAGCGGGCCTGTGGAGCCCAGGAGGCCGTTGCCCTGGTCGGCGATGGTCCTGGTGCGCTCGGAGACGAAGAACGCGTGGGCGGTGTCGGGGCCGCTCTTGCCGGGGGTGGGAGCCATGTGACCGACCGCGACCTGCAGCCTGCGGTCGGTACGGGTATCGCCCAGGGAGCTGTCCCAGCTGCAGTAGGGCTCGTGGCCCTGCCTGCCCTCCATGGGCAGCGGTGACGCACTCGGCACCGCGACCTCGACCTGGGACCCGGCCAGCAGCGTGCACGGGTCGGGGGCGGTGGCGAACCGGCCGGCGTCCGCCGCCCGCGGCGGTGTCCCGGACGTCTCGGACCCGCCCATGGTCAGCAGCCCCGTACCGGCCACCGCCGCCGTACCGGCCACCGCCGCCGCGACCACGGCCAGCGAGGCTCCGACGATCAGGCCGGTACGGCGCGGTCTGGCCGGTGCCGGGGCCGCGATCTGGAGTGTCGCGGTCTGGGGCGGCGGTACCTGCGGTGCGGTCGTCGGGGAGAGCGGTCCCGCGGGCAGTCCCTGGGCGACCTGCCGTAGCGCGGTGCGCAGCCCGGACTCTCCCGGTCGCTGCCGGGGCTCCTTGGCCAGCATGGCCAGCAGTACGGGAGCCAGTTCCCCGGCCCGGGACGGGAAAGGGGTGTCCTGGGTGAGCACCGCACCGATGGTGGCGACCGGCGTGTCACGCCGGAAGGGCCCCTGGCCCTCGACCGCCGCGTACAGGGTCGCGCCCAGGGACCACAGGTCGGCGGACGGGCCGTCGCCGGCGCCGCGCAGCCGCTCGGGGGCGATGTAGCCCGGGGAGCCGACCAGCGCGTCCGGTGAGGTGAGCTGGGCGTCGCCCTCCAGCGTGGCGATGCCGAAGTCGGTCAGCAACACCCCGCCGTCCTGGGCGAGCATGATGTTGGCCGGTTTCACGTCGCGGTGCATGATGCCCCGGCTGTGCGCGAGGGTCAGCGCGTCCAGCACGGCCAGGCCGATCACGGCCACCCGGTGCGGCGGGAGCGGTCCGCCGGCGCGGATCGCGTCGTCCAGCGAACGGCCCCTGACCAGGTCCATCACGATCCACGGGCGGCCGTCCTGGGCGATGACGTCGTGGACGGCCACGATGGACGGATGTCCGAGTCTGGCGGCGGCGCGGGCCTCGCGCATGGTGCGCTCCCGCATCTCGTCGCGGTGCGCCTGGGGCAGGTGCGGGGCGAGCGTGACCTCCTTGATCGCCACCTCGCGGTGGAGGAGCTCGTCACGGGCCCGCCACACCACGCCCATCCCGCCCGCGCCGAGCCGTGCGAGCGCCCGGTAGCGGCCCGCCAGCACGGGCAGCGGGCCGGACGCCGGATCACTCATCGGTCTTCAGGGACTCGGCGAGCCAGCGCGCGGCCTGCAACGCGCCTTCGGCGATCTTGCCGTCCGGGTCATCCTTGACACCGCCCCGCTCGTAGTCGACCTCGGCGATCAGGTTGCTGATCCGGAAGACCACCGTTGTCTTGTAGGACCCGCCGTACAGGTTGATGGAGTTGTGCCCGCCGGAGGTGAAGGCCTCCTCGCCGATCCCTCGCAGGTCCTTGGGCGGGGTCGGCTTGGGGGTGGCGAACTGGCCCTTGTCGAGGGTGTCCTTCTTCTTGCCGGCCAGATACTCCTTCGCTCTCGCGACCTCCGACCCGTTCTGCTTCTGGGCGATCAGCCGGACCCGCAGGTCGTACTTCTCCACGTTGGGTTTGCGCCAGTCGTACCGGTTGAGCCAGTCGCACGCCGAGTGTTCGACCTCCGAGCTGTTGAATCCCGGCACCAGCTGGTTCACCTGCTTGTCGTCGAGCAGGCCACAGGCCCGGGGCGCCGTGGCGAAGCGCCCCTTGGCCCCGGAGGGGGTAACGGAGATGTCGCCGTCGGCGTTGGCGAGCACCGAGGTGAGCAGGACGCCGATGCTGACCGCCATGCCGAAGAGCAGCACCCCGGTCAGTGCCACGACCGGCCGGGGCACGAGCACCCCCGTCGCCCGCGCGGAACGCCCGGTGGGCTCGTCCGCCATCTCCCGTGCCGCGTCGGGGGTGGGGACCAACTCGCGTGAGGTGGGGGTGTCCGGGGGGTTCGAGTGGGCTGGCGGGGGACCGTGCTGGAAGGGCCCGCCGGGGGGGGACGGGTCCTGGTGAGGTGAGCCCTGGGGAGGCGGGCTTGAGGGCGGGTCCTGCCAGGCGGCCGGTGTGTCCAGGGGAGGGAGCGGTCCCGGCCAGGCGGTCGGCGCGTTCGGGGCAGGGGGCGCGGCCTGTTGGGGGGCCGAGACGTCCTGGGGGGCGAGCCCGGCGGTGACTGTGGATATCTGCTCGGTCAGGTTCTTCCTGAAGGGCGTGGTCACCTCCGCTTCGGTGATCGAAACGGTCCCGCCCTCCTGCCCCCCGGAGGCTCCCGCCGTTCCTGGTGCTTCAGGGCCGCTGAGCGGTTGGGGTACCGGTGCCGCGAGGGTCGGGAAGGCCGCCTGCCCGAAGGCCGCCGGTGCTCCGGGAGCGGAGGGGCCGGAGGGGCCGGAGGGGCCGGAGGGAGCGGAAGGGGTGGAGGGAGCGGAGGGGGTGGAGGGGCCGGAGGGAGCGGAAGGGGTGGAGGGAGCGGAGGGGGTGGAGGGAGCGGAAGGAGCGGAAGGGGTGGAGGGGCCGGAGGGAGCGGAAGGGGTGGGTCCCGGAACCTGGGAGAGCGCACCCCAGGGGAGTGGGGGGGCGGGAGGTTCGGGACGGTACAGGGAGACGTCGAGCAGGGCATTGCGCAGGGTGTCGGGATCGGGTCGCTGGGTGGGGTCGCCCGCGAGAAGGCGGAACAGGATGGGTGCGATCGGGCCCGCGTTGTCCAGGGAGCCGCCCGGCGACGGCGGGCGGCCCTCGACCGCGGTGTAGAGGGTCGCGCCGAGCGACCACAGGTCGGCGGCAGGGCTGGTCACGCCCTCGGGAGAGGTGAAGAGCGAGGACGGCAGGGAGGGCGCGGTGAGGACGATCTGCTCGTACGGGCCGAGCAACACCGAGCCCGGTCGCACATCCCCGTGGAGCATGCCCTGCCTGTGTATCACCACGAGCTGGTCCAGCACGGCCACGCCGACCATCGCGGCCTGCTGCGGGGACATCGGCCCGAACCGGGTGATCACCTGCTCCAGCGAGCTCTGCTCGAGCATGGGCGGGCCCCCGGTTCCGGCGATCCCCGGCCCCGGCCCCGGCCCCGGCCCCGGCCCCGGCGCGGGGGCGGTGTGCCCGCCCGCGTGCCTGCCCTGCGATGAGGGGACGTCTGGATGGTTCATTCGCCCGCTTTCTGATTGTTCAACGCGTTCGCGACCCACGTCGCGGTGGTGTGGGCACCCGCCTGGATCGCAGGACCGTCCTTGCTGCCGTCCACCACGGTGTAACCGACCTCCAGGACGAGGCTGTCCACACGGATGATCACATAGCTCTGCTCCAGCCTGCCTGTCCTGCGGTTCTCGTAGACGTCGTAGCCGAACGACTCGTCCCCGACGGGTTTCACGGCCGTCGGCGCCGTGGAGCGGGCGGAGCGGATACCGGCCTGGATCTCCGGCCAGCTCCAGGCGTTCTCCCCGCTCGGTATGGTGCTCTGGTGCTGGTTCACGAACAGCTCGTGGGCCTGCTGAGGGCTCTTGCCCCACTGCTTGCTATCGGGAAGACGCACCTCCAGTCCCATGCCACTGACCGCCCACTGGCAGCCCCCGTCGTTGGTGGGCTTGCCCTCGCCGGTCAGCGCGGGCAGCAGTTGCCTGGCCCTGTTGCCGGGGATGAGCCTGCACACGTCCACAGGAGTGCTGAAGGCGCCGGGACTTTCGCTGAGCCTGATCCCTCTCTCGGCGGCCGTCGGGGCCGGGGTCAGCAGGAACGTCACCCCGAAGGTGACCCCGATGACCACCGCGATCCCGGCCATCTCGGCGGCGGCCCATTGCGCCGCACGTCCCCGGCCCGGCTTGGACGGCTGTACGGGGACAGAGGGGGAGACGGGGGCAGAGGCGGGAGCAGAGGCGGGGACGGCGGGCGGTAGGGGGTGGTGCGGTGCGGCGGCTGGAATCCCGCCGGCCCTGTCGGCCTTGGCGACCGTACGGCCGGTGGCCAGCTCGGCCAGGGAGCGGGCGACGGCGTCGAACGACGGCCGGGCCTTGGGAACCGGGTCGAGCATGAGCATCAGCAGCGGGCCCAGCCCGCCCGCGCGCTCCGGCGGCCTGGGCGGCTCGGTGAGCACCCGGTCGATCGCCGCGATGGGGGTCTCCGCCGGGTGCGGCGGCATACCCTCAACGGCGAAGTAGAGCGTGGCGCCGAGAGACCACAGGTCGGAGGCGGGGCCGCTGCGTTCGCCGCGCAGTTGTTCCGGCGCGATGTAGTTGGGCGAGCCGATCAGGTGGCCGGTCCGACCTGAGGTGACCTCGCCGTCGACGACCGCGGTGCCGAAGTCGGTGAGGACCGCCCTGCCGGTCCTGGTGAGAAAGACGTTGCCCGGTTTCACGTCGCGGTGGACCACACCGGCGGCGTGGGCGGTGCCGAGCGCGCTGAGGATGCCCACACCGATCCTGGCCACCTGGTGCAGCGGCAGCGGGCTCCGGTCGCGGACCGTTTGCTCCAGAGACGCGCCTGAAAGAAGCTCCATGACGATCCAGGGCCGCTCCTGGTCGATGACCACGTCATGGACGGTCACGATCGAGGGATGCTTGAGCCTGGCGGCGAGGTTGGCCTCGCGAAGCGCCGAGGCGAGGACCTCCCGCCGCCTGGCGGGATCGAGGTCAGGCGGGAGCCGAACCTCCTTCACCGCCACGTCACGGCCAAGCATCTCGTCGGTGGCGAGCCAGACCGTGCCTGCCCCGCCCCCGGAGAGAGGGCTGAGTAGCCGATAGCGGTCCGCCAGCACTTGAGTGTCGATCCTGCTCACCCCGTTCGCTATCCCATCGCGGACAGCAACATAGTCACTTAGCGGCACATGAACCAATGAAAAGGGATTCCGCCTGCCGCATTGAGACCTGGTTTCCGCTTACGCGGTGTCATGGGCGTCCTCACAACGCGACGGAGCCGAGAGCCGGCGCCCGTACGGGCGGAAAATCGGTTCGACCGAGTGGCCGTGGGGAGGGCGTGCCGCCGACGCCCCGGAGTCGAGGTCAGGCGCCCGTACGGGCGGGGGCGATCATGTCTCCTGGTTCGACCGAGTGGCCGTGGAGAGTTTGAATCTCAGGATTCAAACCATCTCTCGTGGGCGGTCCACAGGCGCTGCCAGAGTTTGGCGCGTTCGGAGGGGGTGACGTCGGCCAGGGGGAGGGCGAAGACGTCGGCCAGTATCTCGAAGTAGTCGCGTTCGGTCTGCGCGGTCAGGGTGTGTTCGCGGTCGCCGATACGGGTGAGGACCAGGCCCCGCATCGCGTCGACACCGCTCGCGTCGCGCCGCTGAACCGTGGCCACCCGTACGAAGCCCGACTCGGGAGAGGTGGACAGGAACTCGTGCATCGCGGCGAACTCCGACATCTCGGCGGGTCCGGCGCGGAAGTCCATGCCGAGGAAGCTGCCGCGCGGGTCATGGTCGAACCGCCATCCGCCGGGCTCCACCTCGGAGGGGCGCAGGCCGTAGGTGAAGGGGCCCTGCCGGTAGACGCCCTCGACGAGTGGGAGCGGGGCGTGGATCGCGTCGCCGAGGCCCTGGTCGACCAGCCACTCACCGTCGGGATTGTCCGGGCAGGGCAGACCGGAGACGGTGAGCACGAGATGGCCGCCGTCCACGTTCGGCGGCCCCTCGGCCTTGCCCTGCACCCCGCCCACGTGCCTCCGCACCCGGTAGCCGAGCGCCTCCAGCAGCAAGGAGAACGCCCCGTTGAGGTGGTAGCAGTAGCCACCCCGGCCACCGATGATCCGCGCGGCCGACTCCGCGGGGTCGACGGTCGTCGGCCGGCCCAGCCAGATCTCCAGGCATTCGTACGGCACCCGTTGCACGTGTGCCCGGTGCAGCAGGTGCAGCGACTCCACGCTCGGAGGGCCGTCGACCCTGACGTCGACCCTGACGTCGATCCTGCGGAGGTACGCGGTGACATCGATCACTCCGTCACGGTAACGCCGGGACGGTCGCGGACCTAGCGATGCCGGGGCGCGGCGCGTCCGGTGATGTCAGGGCGGACCCGGCCCACCAGGCCACGGCCACGCCGACGACCTGGCCATCGAAGCGTTTGGAGATGGCGCGCCTGGTGAGTGCGCAGAACCTTCACAATTCACCGCAGGTCTTCTGCACGGCTCCGGTCTACGCTGCCGAGCATGGCAACCCCTCAGCAACGACGTGTCCTCGTGGTCGAGGACGACGAGACGATCGCGCGGGCCGTACGCCACAGGCTGGCCGCCGAGGGCTTCGACGTGCTGGTCGTCGGGGACGGGGAGGCGGCGCTGGTCGCCTACGCGAAGACGGGGCCCGACGTGGTGGTGCTCGACCGGCTGCTGCCCGGCCTCGACGGTCTTGAGGTGTGCCGGCGGATGCAGGCGGCCAGGCCGGTTCCGGTGCTCATGCTCACCGCACTGGGTGAGGAGACCGACCTGCTCGTGGGGCTCGGGGTCGGGGCCGACGACTACATGGCCAAGCCGTTCAGCATGCGCGAGCTGGTCGCCCGGGTGCACGCCCTGCTCCGCCGGGTCGAGCGGGCCTCCCAGCTGGCCGTGGCCGACACGGTCATCCGCGTCGCCGACGTCGAGATAGACACCGCCGAGCGCCGGGTCTACGTGCGGGGCGACGAGGCCCAGCTGACCAGGACCGAGTTCGACCTGCTCTGCCGCCTCGCCGAGCGCCCAGGTCAGGTCTTCGAGCGGGAGCGGCTGCTGGCGGACATCTGGGGCTTCTCCGAGGCCGCGGCGACCCGTACCGTCGACAGCCACGTCCGTGCCCTGCGCCGCAAGCTCGGCCCCGGCGTCGTCCGTACCGTCCACGGCGTCGGCTACGCCCTGGTGCGGCAGTGAACGCGCCTTCCGGTACGGCCCCGGAACGCGCTCGCGTCCGGCCGGAGGTGAGCGTACCCGTACGAGAACCGATCGCCCTTCCCGGCAGTCAACCTCTGTATGCCCTTTCCCTCCGACACCTGGATGCGCCGACCCTTGAGACCTCTCGACTTCCTTGGCCGGATCAAGGCGAAGCTCGGCATGGTGATCCTGCTGGCCGTGGTGGCGGCGTTCGTCGTCAACGAGGTCGGCCTCAACGCCGGCTACTCGCGCAACGTGCGCGTCGCGGTGGCCGTGGTGTTCGCGCTGATCATGGTGCAGTTGCTCGCGCGGGGAATGACCAAGCCGCTGCGCGAGATGGCCGCCGCCGCGCAGACCATCGCCAAGGGCCGGTACGGCCTGCGGGTCACCGCGACCTCCCGTGACGAGGTCGGCGAGCTCGCCCGCGCCTTCAACGCGATGGCCGCCGATCTGGGCGAGGTGGACCGGCAGCGGCGGGATCTGGTGGCCAACGTCAGCCACGAGCTCCGCACGCCGATCACCGCGCTCCGTGCGGTACTGGAGAACGTGGTCGACGGGGTCTCGGAGCCCGATCCCGTCACCCTCGGCACCGCGCTCGCCCAGACCGAGCGGCTGGGCCGGCTGGTCGCGCAGCTGCTCGACCTGTCCCGGCTGGAGTCGGGTGCCCGGCTGATCGAACGTGAGGACGTCGAGCTGCGCCCGCTCTGCGAGCAGGCCCTTCGGGAGGCCGTACTGGCCAGGGAGGACGTGACGGCCCGCTGCCAGGTCCCGGAAGGACTGAGCATGCGCGCCGACCCCGACCTGCTCGCGCAGGTCCTCGCCAACCTGCTGGACAACGCGGTGCGGCACAGTCCCGACGGCGGGACCGTGGTGCTGGCGGCGGTGGCCAGGGGAGAGGGCGTCCGGCTCCGGGTGAGCGATCAGGGACCGGGGATCGCGGCCGAGGACCGGGCGCGGGCGTTCGAGCGCTTCTCCCGCCTGGACGCGGGACGGACCGCCGACGACGGCGGCGCCGGGCTGGGCCTGGCCATCACCAAGGAGATCGTCGAACTCCACGGCGGCTCCATCCACGTCGAAGACGGTCTCGGCTGCCACATCGTGACCGACCTCCCGGAAAGGATTGAGATGAACCCCCCGTCTCCGCCTGCCAAGGACGTTTCCTCCTCCGGAGCGAATTCCTTTGAGGTGAACTCCACGGCAGTGCATGGCGGCGCCCCGGACAAGGCCCCTGCGAGTAAGGCTCATACGCCTTCTGTATCGGACAAGACCTCTGCGTACGAGGTCGCGAATCCCGTCGTCTCGACGCCTTCCGCCCCGGGAAAGGCCCAGGTGAGCGAGGCCCCCGAGGACCTTGCCGCCTCCTCGTCTGCCGCCTCGCACGCGAGCGGCACACCGACAGGGGCCGGCGAGCGTCACGAGGTCACCGGGAGCGCTCAGGAACAGGAACCTCATGAGATCTCAGGGGATGCTCAGCAGCCGGATCCTCGCGAGGCCGCCGGCATCGACTCCGGTTCCGGTGAACCAGCCGGGGTCGAAAAGGTATCCGGGGTCTCCGGGCCGACCGTGACCGGTGAGGCATTCGGGCCTCCTCGGCGGGAGGTCACCGCCGGGGAGCCTGGGCGCCAGGTGGTGTCCGTCCCCATGTCCGCCCCTGCGGACTCCGAAGCCTCCACTCCCGAGTCCGACGCGCCCGCCGTGCCACCTCCTTCGCCCTCTTTGCCCTCTTCGCCCGCGCAGCCGTTTCCCCCCCAGCCGGTCCTCGTGCGGGACAGGCGGGACGGGGACGTGCGCCGGGAGCAGGTCGTGGTGCGGAACTGGTCCGGGGCGTTCCTCGGTCTCTTCCTCGGGGGTGTCGCCGGGCTGGTCTGCGCGGTGATCGTGGGCATCGGCCTCGCGGGCTTCGACGTCCTGCTGGCCGCGTTCGTCGGTGCCGTCCTCTTCATGATCGGCGTGTTCGTCGGCACGGTCATCGGCGCCACCACGCCCACCAACGAGATCTGGTCCGCCGGCGAACCGCTCCCGCACCGGCCTCCCGCGCGGGGACCCGCCGCGCAGCGCGTCACCGTACCGGAGGTCCAGGAGAAGGAGAGAGCGGCGCAGCCGGTGGGCGCCAGGAGCGGGTCCTCGGGAGCCCCGGGGGGTTTCGCGCCGATCCGGGAGGAATACAGAACGGCTGTTCAGCCACAGGGAGGATCCGGAAAACCCGGAGCCTCCAGAGTCTCCGAGGGGGCTGGAGGCTCCGGCGGGTACGAGGCGCCGCCCCTCTTCCCCCGGCCCGACCTGCCGGACACCCCCCGGTGGGTGCTGCCGGCCTCCGCTGCCGTCGGGTTGCTCGCCGCGGTCGCGGTGCCGTACAGCAGGGCCGGTCTCGGACTCGTGCTGGTGTCGGTCGCCATGGGGGCGGCGGCGATCCCGGCGGTGCGAGCCAGGATCACCCCGTGGTCGGCCGGGATGGGGGCGATCGCCTACGGGCTGGTCGCGACGGTGATGTTCAGGGACGCCGACTGGCTGGTCGGGATGCTCCTGCCGGCCGGGTTCCTGCTGGCCGCGCTCGCTCTGTCGGGGGCCGGGCGCGGCTGGCTCGGGGTGCTCAGGGGAGGTGCGTCCGTGCTCCTGAGCCTGTTGCCGGTGCCATGGTTCCTCGGAGCGAGGCTGAAGGGTCTCGCGGACCGCAGGAGGGTGGTCCCCCTGCTGTTCGGGGGCGGGCTGACCGTCGTGCTGCTGGCGGTGTTCGGGGCGCTGTTCGCCTCGGCGGACGCGGTCTTCGCCGAGGCCGTCCAGCAGGTGTTCAGCGCGCAGGACTGGGCCGAGTCGCTGCCGCTGCGGATCCTCCTCTTCGTGGTCTTCGCGGCCGTGGTGGCCTCCGCCGTGCTGGTCGGCCTGCGTCCGGTGGCCGAGCCGAAGGCCCCCGACCTGAAGGTCACGGTCGGCCGCGGTCTCTGGGTGACCCCGCTGACGGCGCTCAACCTGCTGTTCGCCACGTTCGTGGGGATGCAGCTCACCGTGCTGTTCGGCAGCACCCGGTGGGTGGTCTCCGCCACCGGGCTGACCTACGCCGAGTACGCGCGTTCGGGGTTCTTCCAGCTCGTCATCGTCAGCGTGTTCGTGCTGGCGATCGTCGCGGTCGCCTCGGGGACGCTGGATCTCAAAGGCTTCGACCGGTGGCTGATGGCCGGGCTGCTCGGCCTGCTCTGCGTGCTGACCCTGGTGATCCTCTTCTCCGCGCTGCACCGCCTGGACCTGTACGCCGACGCCTACGGGCTCTCCCGGCTGCGGGCCTCGGTGGAGGCGACGGTCTGGTGGCTGGGCGGGGTCTTCGCACTGGTCCTCGCCGCGGGCGCGGCCCGGCTCACCGGGCGAGGGCACGCACGCTGGCTGCCCAGGACCCTCGTGCTGATGACGAGCGCCTCGCTGCTGGCGTTCGCGGTGTGGAACCCCGACCTGCGGGTCGCCGAGACCCAGATCGCGGTACGGGGCGTGGACCGGGTCGACCTCGAATACCTGGGCGACCTCGGCGCCGAGGCGGTCCCCGCACTGGACAGGCTGCCCGAGCCGTCCCGCAGCTGCGTCCTGCTGGACGTGATCGCGGCCAACGACCTCGCCGGACCCGACCCCTGGAACGGCTGGAACCTGGCCCGGCGCGAGGCGAGGGAACTGTTGGCCCGGCGACCGGTGCTCAGGAACGCCTCGTGCTCGCAGACCCTCTCCCGCCTGGAGATCCCCAACCAGGACTGAGCGACTTCGAGGGCCGCCGAGCCGTACGTCTCGCCCGCGTCACGTACGGTACGTCGTCAACGGCACGGCGGCCCTGGGCCGGGGAAGGGACGGGGCCGCCGTGCCTGCTCAGAAGCGGCCGATAGTGGCCGAGGTGGAGGTGAGCGCCCAACGCTGCAGGAGTGAGGTCATCTCGGCCTCGCGCATCTGCGCCTTCAGCCCGTCGACGGTCCGGTCGCACAGGAGCAGTGGTTCGGGGGTGGGCCAGGTGGCGATGGCGTGGAAGAGACGGCTGCCGGTTCCGTACAACACGGCCCAGCCGGGCCAGGTGATCTGCAGCATCGTGGCTTCGGCACGGGCCTCGTGGTCCCAGGTGTAGTGCGGGACTGGGGCGGCGGCCTGGCCGTCGCGGTGACGGCCGCGGGCGGCGGCCAGGCAGCGGCGGATCATGAGACCACCTGCCCGGCCTGTGCCTCCTGCGCGATGGCCTCCTGCCGGTCGGTCTCGGCGCGCAGGGCCTCCAGGCTGTCGGCGTCGACGGTCCGCTCGGCACCGGCATGGAACGCGGCCAGTGCGGAGGGCGAGGCTTTGCCCGGCATCCGACGTGTGCGGTGGTTCCGTGTCTCGATGCATGCAGACAGCGTGACCGTCATGGGAGACGGTGAAGTATCACGAGTTCGTGAAACTTGGATCCACTACGGCAGGCCGAGCCAGTTCGCGAAGGTGCTGAGGCTTCGGGGGCGTCGCCGTTCGAGGTTGACGAGCATCCGGACGGTCTCGCGGACCATCGGATGGTTGCGGGTCTGTTGAGGGGCGACCCGGCGGGCGGCGAGCAGTGTCTCCAGGGCCTTCTGGCGGTCGCCGTGGTAGAGCCAGCCGCGGGCCAGGTCGATGTAGTAGTGGCCGAGCCGGACCGGTGCGACCGCCGGAGGGAGCACGGCATGCCGAGCGCGGCGGACCGCTTCGCCGCCGTCGTACATCTCCACCGCGGCTGCGACCTCGTGCATGATCACGTTGGAGGGGCCGAATTCCAGGCCGTAGTGGTTCGCGTCCTGGCCCAGTACGCGGGCGGCCTCGCGGGCGTGTTCGATGTGCTCGAATGCCCTCTGCCGGTCAGTGGCACGGGCAGCGAAGATCGCGGATCGGAGATGAGCCGCGCCGTACACGCTCAGTTCGGCGACGGTCAGCCGGCCGAGATCCTCGCCGACGTCTCGCCGCACCCGATCCAGGAGAATCAGGCCCTTGTCGTAGGTGGCCGTGGCCAGGAACAGCGTCGAACGCTGCCATTGCGTGCGAGCGACACGCAGCGGGTCCTGTGACGCCTGGGCCGCCCATGCCACGCGATCCATGGCGAGGCCGCGCAGGTCGAAGTAGCCCAGGGTGTAGGCGATCGCCGTCACTCCGGTGTACGCCTCGGAGAGCAGCCCGAAGAGTTCGTCGCGGCGTGTTCCCTCGCTGACGTGGACGGCGCGGGTCAGCTCCTCCAGCAGGCCCGGAAGCATCTCCCCGAGTTGGACGTACCGGGCCTGTCTGCCCAGTGCGGACGCACGCCGCACGTCCGTGCGGAGCTGCTCCATCGGTGGTGGCGGGACGTCCTCGTCGGGGAGGTCCCACGACAGGAGTGCCTGCCGGATCTGCGGGACGCAGTCGTGGATCCGGTCCTCTCGTGCGCCGGGATCTCGGTACGGCTGACCGGTCAGCTCACCGAGCTCGATCCGCAGGGTTCGTGCCACGGCGGTGATGAGGGCCTGAGTGGCCGGCTTGTGTCCTCGTTCGACCTGGGCGATCAGGCTCTTGGAACAGGGCACACGGTCGGCGAGCTGCTGCTGTGTCAGGCCGCGCAGCTTGCGAGCCTGAGCGATCCGCCGCCCGATGCCTTCTTCGGCGGCTGGGGCATTCGTACTGCCGTCGCGCATGAGCAGGCCCCACCCGTATCCGTATTGGTCCCGACAACCTCAGGCTACGTGCGGTGCTTTTGCCGTGTCAGGGGAACGCCCCGCCGGCCGGAGCCCGGCTGCTTCACCCCGGTGCGCTCAGCTGTTCTCGGTTCATCAGGCGAACCCGGAGCCCGGCGCTTTTCATCCAGACCGTCGGCGGCAGCTTGTGTGGAGATTGTGCAGCTTTGGTAGAGACGTCGAGCAAGGCATGGCGAGCAATGTGGAGACGGCGCCCCACTTTTTCGGTGCCGATTCCTCCTGCCATGCAGAAACTGTGGCTGCTCTCCTTGCTGGTGGCGGCCGGCTGGTTTCTTCTGGCGCTCGTTTCCTACCTTCGGATACCACTGTTTCTGGAGAACCCTCTGCTTTATATGCTGCCGCTTTTATGGGGCTGGCTGTGGTCGCTGTTGTGGTCTTTCGCCGGGGTGATGTCCTACCTGGCTGTCAAAGCGTACGGACGCTCGGTGGCGGTGTTGACGGCTACTTCGATCCTGGGAGCGCTGATCTGGACGACAGACTGGAAAATAGTCTATCTGGAGAGTCAGCTTCGGCTGCATCATGAGACATTCGCCGACCTCGCCTCCTCCTACGAGAGTGGCCGGCTGCTTGAGGTTCCCTCGTGGATGGAGTACCTGTCGATAGAGGGGGATGTACAAGCCCAAAAGAACGGCCTTTATTTCCCGGTTTTCGTCGATAAGTGGCGTGCCGAATCCGGTGCGGGGTTCGCCTACATACCGGGCAAGGCCGATTCTCAGACGATCATTCAAACCACGGAGGGCGACATAGGGAGCCCAACGTATGATCTCGGCAAGGGCTGGTGGTGGGTCGAGTGAGGTGGTTTCCGGCTGATTCACTTCCCGTCACCTGCTCCGACCTCTGAAAGAGGCCGCGGGCGGGAGCGCCTGCCCGCGTCACGTATGGCGGCTTCGGCGCGGGCTTCGTGGTCCCAGGTGTAGTAGGGGACGAGGTGGTGGTGCGGCCGTCGCGGTGGCGTCCGCATGCGGCGGCCAGGGCATCTCATGCGCGAGCGGACGTGCCGGTCTCCCGCCACCAGCAGGCTCCAAGCCATCGACAAGACGTCCCCGACAGGTTGTATGGCGAACGTCATCACCACTCACAGGGTCGACATGAACGGCTACCACTACAGGCTCAATTCCCGCCTGGAGCCCGCCTGCCAACGGAAAACGAGGAGCGCATGAACAACATCCTGTCCAGGGTCGGCACTCTGGCCGCCGGGCTGACACTCGTCGCGGCCCTTGCGTCCCCGGCCCAGGCCGCCGAGCCCCCCGCTCTCGGCGGCGACTCCCCTACGGCCGCCGCCGGCCCCCTCCTCAAGATCGTGTTCGGCTCGCTTCAGGCCTTCGATCTGGAGGAGAGCGGCGAGGATGAGATCCGTGTGCGGATCATAGGTCAGAACGGCGCTGAGTACCTCGGCTGGCCCACCAACGGTGACGAGGTCGACACCAAGGCCGGAACCTGCTGGGTATGGGAGTATTCGGTATGCTCCGCCGGTTCCGCAGAGCGCGCCGCCGGGGTGTACAAGAGCCAGACCACCGTCGCCGGAGGATCGTTCACCATCGAGGTGTGGGAGGACGATTACATCGGCGACGACCTGCTGCTGCGCATCCCGGTGACCGCAAGGGGCGGCTATCAGGACATCGACGCTTACTCCCCTGCCGGCAAGGGATTCTCCTACCGGTTCGTGGGACACCTGGAGCCCGCGTAACAAGGTCCGCCGCGCCGGGCCGCCTCAGGCTACGTGCGGTTTCCTGT
This sequence comes from Streptosporangium sp. NBC_01755, assembly GCF_035917995.1. Classification (NCBI taxonomy): domain Bacteria; kingdom Bacillati; phylum Actinomycetota; class Actinomycetes; order Streptosporangiales; family Streptosporangiaceae; genus Streptosporangium; species Streptosporangium sp. NBC_01755. The sequence continues at coordinate 5,012,287 of NZ_CP109131.1, forward strand.
GAAGCTCCATGCCACGCCGGCCCGGATTGAAGCGGGCCGAGGTCGTCCGGGGGGTGATTTCGGTTGGGGACGCCCGCGCACTCCTGACAGGCTTGCTCTTGATCCAGGTGTTGAGCTTGCGCGCGGCGGCGAGGGACTTGGCGTCGCCGCTGGTCACCGCCAGGTCGCCGTCGGTGGCCGAGTCGCCGCCGTTGACACTCTGGCAGGCGGTGTTCTGCTCGGCGGCGAGCAGGCCGGGGGTGATCGACGAGGGGTGGGCCAGCACGTACTTCACCAGGCCGTCGAAGATCTTCTTCGCATCCGGGTCGGCCCCGGCCATCGTGGCGGTGATGACCATGCCGTAGCCCTGCGCCTCGGCCACGTACGGGTGGTCGGCGTCGGGGGAGATGATCTGATACCAGCCGTTGCCGCAGTTCTGCTTGACGAAGGCGGCCTTCCAGCGCTGGTAGTAGTCGATCACCTTCTGGTCGAGCGTGGCCTGGGCGCCGCTGGGACGCAGTATCCCGGCCGCGTAGGGGATCGCATGCGAGCCGAACGGCACGCCGGGGCCGCCGGGGGTGATCGTCGGGGTGGGACTCGGGGTGGTGCCGCCGGTGCTGCCGTAGACCTCCATCTCGTACAGCGAGTAGCCGTAGACGGTGCCGTGCGCGGTGCCGTACATCCGCACGTAGCGGCCGATGCCGGAGTCGTGGCCCTCGGCGGAGGCCCAGCGGGTGGTGGTGTTGCCGTCGAAGGCGGCCGAGGGGAGGAACGTGGCGTCCTCGTTGGAGGACGAGGTGGCCGGACGGCCCTGGGACAGCAGGGAGTCGGCGGCGAAGCCGGGTGGGGCCGCCAGCACGAACACCGATGCGATCAGTGCCGACGCCAGTGCCAGGACGAGGACGGTCGAGGGGCGTTGGAGACGCGGTCTCGCATGCACAGGGGGTGCCCTCTCTGCGATCACTTAGTTAGGAAAGATTCCTAACTAGAAAAAGATGTCACCATCCATGACGCGTCATGGTCAAGGGGGCGGGGGTCCAAATTCCCGGTTACGTGCGATGCGGGGGAAATCAGGGACATGGACAGGGAGAACGAAGGCCGACATGGGGTGCCTTGAACACCTCCCGAATGATTGAATCCGGGCATGTCGTTCGATGTGTTGATCAGGGATGGCTGGGTGCTCGACGGCACCGGGGCCCCGGCCTGCCGGGCCGACGTCGGCGTCACCGGTGACCGGATCGCCGCCGTGGGCCGCCTGGACGCCGCGGAGGCCACGACGGTGGTCGAGGCCGCCGGGCGCCACGTCATGCCCGGCCTCGTTGACTGCCATGTCCACGGCGACGCCATCGTCCTCGACAAGGAGGTGCAGCTCGCCGCGCTCCGGCAGGGGGTGACCACCTTCGTCCTCGGCCAGGACGGGCTCTCCTTCGCCCCCTCCACCACCCAGGAGACCTTCGCCTACGCCACCCGCTACTTCGCGGCGGTCAACGGCGTCCACCCCTCGGCCGACGGGCCGATCGGCGTCGGGGAACTGCTCGACGGCTACGACAGGACGACCGCGCTGAACACCGCCTACCTGCTGCCGCACGGCACGATCCGGCACGACGTGATGGGCGCCGCCGGACGGGCCGCCTCCGCCGACGAGGTGGCCGCGATGCTGGCCCGCGTCGAGCGCGGCCTGTCGGAGGGGGCGGCCGGCCTCTCCACCGGGCTGGAGTACGCCCCGGGCCGCTACGCCGACGCCGCCGAGATCGCCGCGCTCTGCGCGCCGCTCGGCCGCCTGCCGTACGTGACGCACATGCGCGGGTACGGGGCGGCGGCCCCGGCGGGAATGGCCGAGGTGACCGACATCGCCCGTCGCTCGGGCGCCGCGGTGCACGTCTCGCACTACCACGGCCCGGCCACGACCCTCCTGCCGCTGGTCGACGAGGCTCGGCTCCGAGGGCTGGACATCACCTTCGACACCTACCCCTACCTGCGGGGCAGCACGATCCTGGCGATGGTCGCGCTGCCGGCCTGGGTCCCGGACGCCGACGCCGACCGGGCGCTGGAGGTGCTGGAGTCCGAGCGGATCGAGTGGGACGAGATGCTCTGGCCGAGGATCACCTTCTCCCACGTACCTGGCGCCGAGTGGGCCGAGGGGCTGACGCTGCCCGAGGCCGCCGCCGAGGCGGGGCTGGAGCCGGGAGAGTTCTGCCGCCGGATCCTGATCGACACCCGGCTGGAGGCCGGATGCATGGTGGCCCGCCCTGACGAGGGCCCCGAGGGGGAGGCGTCGGTCCGCGCGATCCTGCGTCACCCGGCGCACACCGGCGGCTCCGACGGCATCTACGTGGGCGGCCACCCCCACCCCCGCGGCTACGGGGCATTCGCCAGGATGCTCGGCCACCACGTCCGCGAGACCGGAGACTGGACCCTGGAGCAGGCGGCGGTCCACCTCTCCTCGCACCCGGCCCGCCGCTTCGGCCTCGAAGGGCGCGGCCTCGTCCGTCCAGGGCAGGTCGCCGATCTGGTCGTCCTCGACGCGGGAGCGGTCGCCGACCTGGCCACCTACGCCGCCCCGCGGACCCCGGCCACCGGGATCGGCGACGTCCTCGTCTCCGGGGTTCCGGCCCTCGCCGGGGGGCAGCTCACCGGCGCCACCCCCGGCAGGGCGCTGCGGCCCTGAGAGCGCGGTTCTGAACGGCATGTGGTGAGGCGCCGCAGCCTTGGGAGGAGAGTGCGGCCCCGAGAATGTGGTTCTGAACGGCGCGTGGTGAGGGCGCCGCAGTCTTGAGAGCGCGCAACGCGGCTCGGCAGGGGTGGCGTCTTCGAGGTCACGGCACCGGAGAGGGCGCCGTGAGGATAGGGTCCTCAGGGTGACCAACGGGGCGCGATCTCCCATGCCCGGATTCAACGGCCGATGGTCCGGTAAATCCGCAAAGGTGACCACAGGGAGGGTCGGAACGTGAAGGGGATCGTGGATCCCGAGAGGGCGCTGGGGGCCTCGCTGTCCTGGCGGAACTGGGCCATGAGGGCGGCCGGGGCGGCAGCCGTACCCTCGCCGAGCTGCTGGAGGTCGCCTCGGCGGCGCAGCGGGCCGAGGGCGTGGAGCTGGCCGGCGTCGCCGGGTACGAGGGGTCGCTGGGATCCACCGGCGAGGTGCGGGCCTACCTGCACCGGCTGCTGGAGGCACTGGAACACCTGCGGGTGCGCGATCCGATCCTGTCCGTGGGCGGCAGCCAGTGGTTCGACGTGATCGGCCGCGAGCTCGCCACCTGCCGGGCCAGGGTCATGCTGCGCAGCGGTGCCTACATCTCCCACGACGACGGCTACTATCGCGAGCGCACCCCGTACACCCGGATGGACGGGGAGTTGCGCGCCGCGCTGGAGATCTGGGCACACGTGCTGAGCGTTCCCGAGCCCGGCCTGGCCGTGGTCGGGTTCGGCAAGCGCGACGCCCCCTTCGATGAGGGGCTGCCGATCCCGCGCGGAGCCGTCGCGGACGCGACGGTGCTCAAGGTCCAGGACCAGCACACGGTCCTGAGGCCTGCGCCGGGCTCGCCGGTGCGGCCGGGAGACCTGGTGTCGTTCGGCATCTCCCACCCGTGCACCGCCTTCGACAAGTGGCGGGTCATACCGGTGGTCGACGAGGAGTACGTCGTCGTCGACCTGATAAACACCTTTTTCTGATCCCCTGTTTCCCCTTTTGAGGAGTGACGAGATGAGCGGCAAGCAGGAGCTGCGTACCGACGAGGGCGCGGCGCCCGTGGGGGCGTACTCGCAGGGCCTCGTGGTCGGCGATTTCGTCTACACCTCGGGGATGGGGCCGCTGAGCCCCGAGACCGGCGAGGTCGTCGGGACCGACGTGGCCGAGCAGACGCATCAGGTGATGCGCAACCTCGCCGCCGTCCTCGCGGCGCACGGCCTCGGCTTCGACGACGTGGTGAAGTCGACGGTGCACCTGCAGCACCTCAAGCGTGACTTCGCCGCCTACAACGAGGCGTACAAGTCCTACTTCACCCGCCCCTATCCCGTCCGCACGACCGTCGGCTCCGACCTGATGGACATCCTTGTCGAGATCGACTTCGTGGCCTACAGGCCGCGTTAGAGTCTGACCGACTTCGTGGGAGGGCGGCGGCTTGGACAGCTCGCTATACGTCTACGTCGAGGACGTACGCGGGGAGGGCATGGAGGCGGTCCTTGACCGGATCACCGGATACGGCCTGACGGGGGTGACCGTGGCCGCGGCATACCGCCGCGCCCGCGACGTCACCCCGCACGGCCGCTCCCGGGTGACGCTCCGCAGCGACGGCGCGCACTTCATGCCGCCCGCCGACCTTTTCGGCGGGCTGCGGCTGGTCCCGCCCGTCCAGGAGGGGGCCGAGGACGAGCCACTGGCCGCGCTCCGCCTGGCCACCGCCGAGCGGGGGCTCGCGCTGCACGGCTGGACCGTCTTCCTGCAGAACACCACGCTCGGCCTGGCCAACCCGGATGTGACGGTACGCAACTGCTTCGGTGACCGGAGCTCGCCCGTGGACCTGTGCCCCTCCCACCCCGACGTGCGCCTGTACGCGGTAGCGCTGGGCAGGGCGGTGGCCAGGCAGGGAGTCGACAGCGTGGTGGCCGAGGCGCTGCACTTCTCGACGTTCGGCCACGGCTACCACCACGAGCGCAGCTTCGTCCCGCTCGGGCCGATGGACGCGTTCCTGCTCGGCCTGTGCTTCTGCGACTTCTGCATGCGCCGAGCCACCGACCTGGGGGTCAACGCCGAGGTGGCGCGCGAGGAGTGCACCAGGATCGTGGACGCCGTCCTCGACGGAGATCCGCCCGCCCAGGGCGAGGTGACCCGCGCGGCCCTGACCGCGTACGCGGGCCCGGAGGTGGTCGCCTACGCGCGGGCCCGCTCCGAGGTGGTGACCTCGCTGGTCTCCGACGTCTCCGGCGCCGTCGCGGCCGAGGGGGCGCGCCTGGTCTTCCTGGACGCCACAGGCTCCGTCAAGGGCTACACCGACGGCCTGCCCTCGCCGGGGCTCGCCGCGCACGACTCCTGGCAGCTCGGCGTCGACCTGGTCGCCCTAGGCGACCTGGTGCCCTCGCTCGGCGTGCTCGCCTACGCCCGCGACGCGGGCAGGGTGGCGGACGATGTGGTCGCCTACCGCCGCTCGACGGGCAAGGACAGGGAACTGCGGGTCGTTCTCCGTCCGGGCCTCCCCGACACCGACTCGGCCGACCGCCTCGCGGCCAAGGTCCGCGCCGTGCGGGCCTCGGGGGCCGACGCGGTCGACTTCTACGCGTACGGGCTCATGCCCTACCCGATCCTGGAGCGCATCCGGGGCGCGCTCTCCGCCTGACCTCACCTGACCTCACCGGGCGAGGGCGCCGTCCAGGACGGCGCTCACGGCCCGGGCGGCGAAGTCGTCTGGCTCGCCTGGTGGGGGACCTGTGCGGCCAGCTGGGTTCGTACGTTCAGGCTTCGTACGTTCAGGCTTCGTACGTTCAGACGGAGCGGCCGGAGAGCGCGGTCGCGACGCCGAGGACGAGGTAGACGACCCCGCTGAAGTGGCCGAGCAAGGTCGACCTGATCCTCAGCCGGGTGCCGAGGGCGCCCGCGGCCATGGCGTAGATCAGGTCGGAGATCAGGCCCAGGACCAGCAGGGTCGTGCCCAGGATGGCGATCTGCAGCGGAACCGCACCCGCCTCCGGCTCCACGAACTGCGGCAGGAACGCCAGGAAGAAGAGGATGACCTTGGGGTTGAGCAGGTTGACGACCATGCCCTCAAGGAAGATCGCCCGCAGCGGCTGCGGGGCCGCCTCCTGCGCCGTGAGCTCCTGCCTGCTCGTCAGCGCCCGGACGCCCAGATAGACCAGGTAGGCCACACCGGCCCACTTGATCACGTTGAACAGGGTCGCGGACTGTGCGATCACGTACGAGAGACCGGCCGCCGCCGCGGCGATGTGCACCAGCGTGCCGACCTCCACGCCGAACGCGCTCGCGACACCGGCGGCGCGGCCCTGCGAGACGGCGCGGGTGATGATGTAGATGTGGTTCGGGCCTGGCACCAGGACCAGTGCCAGCGACGCGACCGAGAAGATCAGTAATGTGGACGGGGAGACCATGCTCCGACCTTAGGGGCGTCCGTCTCCCCGTCGTCAGGGCCAATGGGCGGACGCCTCGGGGTACCAATCGGGCCCCGCGTCCGCCGGAACCGGCCCCGCCGACGCCTTGTGAAGCGTTCCGGCCAGGCGATCGATCCCGGCGCCGACGCGACGTCGGCCGCGGTGCGGAGCCGGCCGGAATCGGCTCCGCCGGTGCCTCACACGAGACGTCTCGGGTGATCGACCCCCGAGCCGGTGCGACGTCGATCGTCCATTCCCGTCGGTGCCTCGTGCGATACTCGCCGACGTGGGGTGGCAAAGCACGCAAAGCGTTCTTATCGGGCGATCGGCAGAGCTAAATCGCCTGACCGCCGTGCTCGACACCGCCGCCGCGGGGCAGGCGGGAGTCGCCCTCCTGGGAGGCGACGCGGGCATCGGCAAGACCCGGATGGTCACCGAGCTGGCAGAGCGGGCCGAGGCCGCTGGATTCGCCGTGCTCGTCGGGCAGTGCGCCGAACTCGGCGACGCCCTTCCGTACCTCCCGCTCGCCGACGCCCTGCGCTCCGTGCGCGGGGAACTGCGCGCGGAGCTCAACGCGCGACCGGTCCTCGGCAGGCTGCTGCCCGGCGGCACCGACCCGGGCAGGGAGAGCACGTCGGGCCTGACACAGCAGCAGCTCTTCGGCTCGATGCTCGGCTTCCTGTCCGCACGGCCCGTGCTGCTGGTCCTCGAAGACCTGCACTGGGCCGACCAGTCCACCCGCGATCTGCTGGTCTTCCTCAGCCGGATGCTGCAGACCGAGCCGGTCTGCCTCGTCGGCACCTACCGCACCGACGACCTCCACCGCCGCCACCCGCTGCGCCGGGTCCTCGCCGAGCTCAAGCGGCTCCCCTCGGTGACGTCCGTGGAGCTGGATCCCCTCGACCGTCACGAGATGACCGACTATCTGGCCACGCTCGGCGGCACCGACGCCCGCGTGATGCGGGAGGTGGTCGACAGGGCCGAGGGCAACCCCTTCTACGCCCAGGAGCTGCTGGAGGCGGTCTCCGCCGGCTGCTCGATGCCCGACGGTCTGGCCGGCCTGCTGCTCTCCCGGGTGGAGCTGCTCTCCGACCCCGCGCAGGGGGTGCTCCGCGGCGCGGCCGTCGCGGGTCGCCGGGCCGACCACGATCTGCTCCAGCAGGCATCGGGCCTCGACGACCTGGCCTTCGATGGGGCCATGCGAGAGATCGTCTCGCGTGGCCTGCTCCGCCCCGACGGGGAGTACGGCTACGCCTTCCGGCACGCGCTCCTGCAGGAGGTCGTCTACAACGACCTGCTGCCCGGCGAGCGGACCAGGACGCACGCCGAGTTCGCCCGCCTGCTGACCGCCCGAGGCGGTTCCGCGGCCGAGCTCGCCCACCACTACCTGGCGGGACACGATCTGCCCGGAGCGCTGGTGGCGTCGGTGGAGGCCGGGCGGAGGGCCGAGCGGCTGGGCGCCCCGGCCGAGGCGCACCGCCACTTCGACCGGGCGCTCGGGCTCTGGGACCGGGTCCCCGACGCCGAGCGACTGGCCGGGATCGACCACGTCGGCCTCGCCAGGCGCAGTGCCGACGCGGCGGCCGACAGCGGCGACAACCACCGGGCTGTCTCCCAGTTCCGGCGCCTGCCGCCCTCCGCCGAGGTCAACGAGCGTCTGGCGTACGTCCTCATCGACACGGACGACCTGGAGGGCGCGATCGTCGCCGCGCACGCGGCGGTCGAGGCGGCACCAGAGGGGCCGGTGCTCGCCCGCGCGCTCGCGACCTACGCACGCTCGCTCTACTGGAGCGAGCGGCACGACGAGGTCGAGGCGCTGGCGGGCCGAGCCCTGGAGGCGGCCCGCGCGAGCGGCGCCGCCGACGCGGAGACCAGCGCGCTGATCACCCTCGCGGCTCTCGCGGCCCTCGCCGGCGACATCCCCCGAGCCAAGGAACTGCTCGCCTGCGCCACCGCGGAGAGTTCGGGCAACCTCGCCATCGACCTGCGGGCCATCTTCAACCATGCCCGGGTCCAGTACGAGAACGGAGACCTGGCCGAGGCCGCGGTCACCACCGACCGGGGGCTGCGGGTGGCGGGGGAGACCGGGCTCAACTGGAGCACCTTCGGCACCGACCTGCGCTTTCTGCGGCTCCTGGTTCACTACGTCGCGGGGGAGTGGGACCAGGCGGAGAAGGTCGCCGCCGGGTTCGGCGTCCGCGTCGGCACCCCGGCCGAGGCGCTCCTGTCGTCCTTCGCGCTCTTCGTCGAGGTGGCCAGGGGCCTGCCGGCCGTCGAGGAACGCCTGTCCTGGCTGGAGCCCTTCTGGCCCGACGAGGTCACGGTCACCTCCATGGGCCGCGGCCTGGCCGCCGAGCACGCACTGTGGCGCGGAGACCCCGAGAGCGCGCTCGAACACGCCCTCGCGGGACTCGACGCCCTTGTTCCCAACGATCCGGCCGTGATCCGGCTCAGCAGCACCGCCCTGTGGGCGCTGACCGACCTGGGACGCGCGGCCGAGGCCGACGCCTTCCTGGAACGGGCCAGGGTGCCCGCCGCCGTAGGCCCCGGTTCCGTCCGCCGGGGCCCGCTGGGGTCCGAGGGGCTGGCCTGGCTGGCCAGGGCCGAGGCCGAGTGGCACCGCGCGCACGGCCGGTTCGACGTCGCGGCGTGGCGCGCGGTGGTCGAGGCGTTTGATTTTGGATTCGTCTACGAGGTCGCGCGCTCGCGGTGGCGGCTGGCCGAGGCGCTGCTCGTCGCGGGCGAGCGCGCCGAGGCCCTGAAGGAATGGGAACTGGCCGTCGAGGCCGCCGAGTCACTGCGCGCCAGGCCGCTCGGCGCAGCCCTGGCCGAGCTGGGCCGCAGGGCGCGCTTCGTCTCCGCGTCGCCGACCCTGCTCACGGCTCGTGAGCAGGAGGTGCTCGCCCTGGTGGCCGAGGGGCTGTCCAACCGCGAGATCGGTGAGCGGCTGTTCATCGCGCAGAAGACGGTGAGCGTGCACGTCTCCAACATTCTTTCCAAGCTGGGCGTCTCCTCCCGCACCCAGGCCGCCGCCGTGGCCCGCAGAGACGGCCTGCTCTGACCACGGGCCGTCGAGACAGGGGCGGCGGGCATCTGGTCTGACCACGGGCGGGACCCGTGGCCGGTGCCCGATCCGCTCTAACCGCCGCGCGCGGTCAGGGCCAGATCGCGGACGACCTGGATCAGCTCGGCAGGGTCGAAGGGCTTCGTGAGGTAGGCGTCGACCCCGATCCCGAGGCCTCGCCGCTTGTCGTCCTCCTGCGCCCGCGCGGTGATCAGGACCACCTTGATGTGCCTGGTCCCCTTGTCGCCTCGCAGCCTGGTGGCGGTCATCCAACCGTCCAGCCTGGGCATCATGACGTCCAGCGTGATGACGTCTGGCATCACGTCCAGCACCCGGTCCAGGCAGTCCTGCCCGTCGGAGGCCGTGTCGACCTGAAACCCCTCCAGGGTCAGGTTGACCGCGATGAGCTGCCGGATGACGTCGTCGTCATCCACTACCAACACCCTGCCCAGAACCTCTCCCACGGCGTGAGGCTAACCCCTCTTCCCCGCTCCCGCGCGGGTTTCCGCGGATGTGTACGCACAGCTGTCCACAGGCGACGGGTTTTCCACAGAACCGCGTTCGGCTCCTTGGCGATCACTTCTGCACGCCGATCCTGGGGCCTCGATCCTTCATCGAGCCCAAGGAGGGCGTGCGTGATCACGGCATTCGTCACCGTCTCCATCCTCTCGGCGGTCCTCGCGGGGAGCTTCCAGGTCCCCGCGCCCCGCCTCTCCCCGGAAGCCTGCGGCGCCTGGGCCGGCCTTCTCTCCACGACGGCCCCGCACTGGCTGCCGGAGGAGGTCCGCGTCACCCTGACCGCCGTCTGCGAGGCTCGGCGCACCGTTCTCCCGGATACCGGAGCCACCTTGACAGATCGCCCCGCGTCGACGCCGCCCGGTGCCGCCCTCCCGGACACAGACGGCAACCGGTCGACGGCCTTCTCGGATCCGGGCGGCGGATGGCCGATGGACTTCTCGGGGGCGGACGGTGAGTGGACAGGAACCCCTCACAGCCCTGATGGCGGACTGATGGCCCACTTCCAGGGCGAGCATGACGAATGGCCGGGAAGCGACGGCCCTCCGGGAGACGACCACTCCCGCGGGCCCGCCACCCCTCCGGTTTCCCCTGCCCGTGCTGCCGCAGGCTCTCTCGCCGGCGCTTCGGCAGATTCTCCCGTCGGTTCGAGTTCCGCTTCCGCTCCTTCAGCGAAGCGGAAGGCTCCTTGGGCCTCCTCCCGCCCGGAATCCTCCCGCCCGGAATCCTCGCGAGCGCTCGCCGAGCGGTCACAGCGCCCACCACGCGGGAGGAAAACGCCATCCGGCGGATGGGCGGCGTCCTCACCCGGAAGGAAAGTCCCACCCAAGGGGCGGGCAGCGTCTGCGCGCGGGCAGGCAGCGGTCTCGCGTGGACGCGGCGCGCCCACGCGGGGGCAGATCGCGGCGGTCGCGGCGCTCCGCCAGGTCGGCAGGCCGTACGTCTGGGGCGGCGGTTCGAGCGCCGGCCCGACCGGCGGGGGCTTCGACTGCTCAGGGCTCGCCCTGCACGCCTGGTCCAGGGCCGGGGCCAGGCTCACCCACTACACCGGAACCCAGTTCAGGCAGGGCCGCCGGGTGCCGTTCTCGCAGCTCCGGCCAGGAGACCTGGTCTTCTTCGGCGGAGGTGTCAAAGACCCCACCCACGTGGGCGTCTACGTGAAGGACGGCGTCATGGTCCACGCCCCGGGAACCGGTGACGTCGTCAGGACGACCGACTTCGCCGCCTCGGCCTACTACCTCTCCCGCTATCGGGGCGCCGTCCGCCCCTCCCCGAGCTGACCAGCCGACCCGATGACCCTCCGTTCCCGAGTGTTCTCCGAAGATCCCCGTTCCCGCCACGAGTGTCGGTCAGCCCCAGGAAGCTGGTAGTGTAATCACACGTTGGCCCCCTTAGCTCAGGGGATAGAGCACCGGCCTCCGGAGCCGGGAGCGCAAGTTCGAATCTTGCAGGGGGCACCAGCGATCTACCAGGGGAAACCCAGCAACGACCTGCGGGAACGCGGGTCGTTTCGCTTTCCTGGCTGTGCCGTCCTATGCCACCAAATCCGGCCGTGTGCCACTGGTCGCGTACCAGGGGCGTACCGAATATCGAGGGGGACATTCGCATCACGGTGTTCGAGGGGCCGATAGCCCGACTTGGTTCGAGGGGCCGATAGCCCGACTTGTTTGCCACGAGCTCGACCATCTCTTCGGACTTCTCTACCGGTCGCGCATACGGCCAGGGGTGGAGCCGATACCTGTTTCCCAATACAAAGGCACTGGCCGACCTTGGGCGAGTCATCAGGGGCGACCTTTCACGGGAAGGGCGGATCAACTGGCGCGTGCAGGAGACCAGGCCGCTTCCTCGCGGCGCCGGCGCCAAGTGTAACGGTGGGGCTGTTTCCGCTGGTCAGAGGGGCGATGATGTACCGAATCACATGTGGCAGTCGCGCACCGTCTGCCAGTGAAATCTCTTGCCAGCCTTGATCTCTGCCTGGCGATGTACGTGGTAACGGTCTCTTATCCGGTACATCGCCCCGGCTCACGGTGTCTTTCTGGCGTATTTCGGCCGCACCCCATATTGGTCAGCCCCCGAGCTTGTGCGGTCCCTTCCTGTCGCCCTCCTAATTCACCAGGATCAGTCGTAATATCTGTTCCTGAAATTATCGGAGAAGGTGTAGTGCCACGCCTGTGCGAAACTGACGCGGCCTGCATTGCTCATTAACCGAGCCCGAGCATCCAAACCGTCCTCGAACCCGGCTTCGTAGCCTTGTTCCCTGCCTGCCTTTCCGCAAGGTGTGAGGCCCATCCCGTCTGCATCCATGGATGTGCCGCCTGAGTAGCGCCTTATTCGGTAGCCACTGCTCCATTCTTCGGCGAACACCGGACAGTTACCGTGTCCGGGAATTCCGCACGACTGCTGGTGAGGCGGGGGGACGAGCACGCGCCCGCGGGGGGGCATCGTGGTGGAAGACGAGCGTACGAGGTAGAAGAAATCCCCCAGCTCCCGTGCTATCTGGCTGGTCAGCCTTTTTCGGTTGTCGATCCACCAGGCGGCGCTGGTTTTGGTGTCCAGGATCCGCCGCACCCGATTGGGCGTCATGTCATCCCAGTGGTATTGGATGAATCGTTGCCGTATGTCTGCGGCGAGGTGGCATTGCTGGACGTCGCCTTGTAGAGGAGGGGGGGAGTAGAGGGGAGGGGGGGAATACGACATGGGGGGAGTCTAAAGAAGGTGAAGCGGAGATTTAGGACTTTTGACCTGCTCCACCATGGGTGCCACTGGAATACGGTCAAAAAGGGCCGTGGCCCGCGCGCTTGCGGCAGTACGCCGGCCGGGGTTTCGGCGGCGGGCCACCGTGCGATCGTGGGGACCGGATTGGCGCGCGAAGCGATGTCGGCTCACTGTCCGCGATGGCGATCCGGTCTGCTCCCGTCCAAGGCGTTTCCGCGAAGTCACCGTCGTCACACCTCTCGGGCCAGGCCGCTCCTGAGGGCCGCGAAGGAGACCTTCGACGCGCTTGGCGTGATCCCGTGGAGCGATCGGGTGTGCCGCGGGCTTCGAGCCTCTGGTGAGCGGATCGAGCGGCGCCCGGATGAGATCCGCGACAAACTCACCGCGCAGCGCTGGGACATCACGTGGACGAGTCACGTTCTCCTGCGAAGGATGAACTTGACCAGCTCGCCCGCCCAGAGAATCGCCGAGCCGACGGCCGCGCAGACCAACCACTGACCGGCGGTGAGGTTCGTGACGGTGAAGAAGGCGTGCAGGGCCGGCCACTCCACCATGGCGACCAGGAGCACGAGCACGACCCCGATCGCCACGAAGGTCGAGGGGTTGGCGAAAGTACTGCGGTGGAAGGCGCTGCGCAGGTCGTCACGGACGTTGATCAGGTTGAAGATCTGGAAGAAGACGAAGGTGACGAAGGCCATCGTCCCCGCGACCGACACCTGCCCGGCCGCCGCGGCGTGCCCGGGGGCCAGAATCAGGACGGCGAGTGTGCCACCCGACATGACCGCTCCCGCCAGCAGAATGCGCAACAGCCGGGTGGTGGTGAGGATGCGCTCGTCCCGGGGCCGCGGCGGGTGCTTCATCGCGTCCGGGCCGGCCGGGTCCACCCCGAGGGATAGCGCAGGCGGCCCGTCCATGACGAGGTTGACGAAGAGGATCTGAACCGCGGTGAACGGAGCGCCTCCGGCCAGCCCGGTCAATGAAGCGGCGAGGAAGGTGAGCACGAACCCGAAGGCCGTCGAGAGCTGGAAGCGGGTGAACTTCACGATGTTCGCGTAGATGCCGCGGCCTTCACGGACCGCGTCCACCACGGTCGTGAAGTTGTCGTCGGTGAGGATCATGGTGGCGGCTTCTTTGCTCACCTCTGTCCCAGTGATGCCCATCGCGACGCCGATATCCGCCTTGCGCAGGGCGGGGGCGTCATTGACGCCGTCTCCGGTCATCGCCACCACCTGGCCGGAGTCCTGCAGGGCCTGCACGATGCGAATCTTGTGTTGTGGGGTCACCCGGGCGACGACCCCGATCTCCGGCAATTCCCGGGCCAGCTCCTCGTCGGAGATCGAGTCGAGCTCGGCACCGGTGATCGCCTTGCCAGGGATGTTCAGCTGGCGGGCGATGGCCGCGGCCGTCACCGCGTGGTCACCGGTGATCATCCGGACCTGGATTCCCGCCTGGTGACACTGCGCGATGGCCTCGGCGGCCTCAGGGCGCGGCGGGTCGACGATGCCGACCAGCGCCAGCATCACGATGCCGTCGACCAGTCCCTTCAGGTCGGTCTCCGCGTCGAGGCCGGGGAGGTCCTTGACGCCGATCGCCAGCACACGCAGCCCCTGTTCGGCCAGCTCCCGGTTGCCGTCGGCGTACCGTTCGCGCGCCGCGACGTCGAAGTACCGGGTGCCGTCGGCCGTCAGGTACCGGTCGGCGCGGGCGGCGAGCACGTCGGGCGCGCCCTTGACGAAGCAGCGCACCCGGTCGCCGGTCTGGTGAAAGACGGCCATGAACTTGTCGTCGGAGTCGAACGGCACCTCGGCGATGCGCGGATGCCGTCGCCGGAGCGCGGTGACGTCCACCCCGCCCTTCTCCGCCAGCACGACCAGCGCGAGCTCGGTCGGATCACCGACCACGTCGTCCTCGCCGTGGACCAACGCGTCGGTGCAGAGCGCCATGCCGACCAGCGCCTCGTGGAGCGCCGGCCCCTCGGCGGGGGAGTCGTCGGTGCTGCGGATACGACCCTCAGCGGAGTATCCCTGACCCGACACGGTAAAGCGGCGGTCGGCCAGCCGCACCTCGCGGGCCGTCATCTGGTTGAGGGTCAGCGTGCCCGTCTTGTCGGTGCAGATCTGCGAGGTGCTGCCCAGCGTCTCGACCGAGGCCAGGCGTTTGACGATCGCCCCGCGGCGGGCCAGGCGTGCCGTACCCATGGCCAAGGTGAAGGCCACGACGGCGGGCAGCCCCTCGGGCACGGTGGCCACGGCGAGCGAGACGGAGGTGATGAACAGGTCGCCGACGGGTTGCCCGCGCAGCAGACCCAGCACGAACACGATCACGATGACGACGCCCGCGATCAGCGCCAAGGTCTTGCCCAGGGCGTTGATCTGACGTTGCAGCGGGGTGGGCGCCGGTTCGGTCTCCTGGATCAGCCCGGCGATCTGCCCGATCTCCGTAGCGGCCCCGGTCGCCGTCACGATCATTCGGGCGTGGCCGCGGGTGACGATCGTGTTCATGAAGACCGAGGTGACACGGTCGGCCAGCGGCGCGTCCGGGGCGACCTCGGCCTCGGCGGACTTGGCGGTGGCCTCGGCCTCGCCGGTCAGCGCCGCCTCCTGGACCTCCAGCGATGCGGAGGAGAGCAGCCGTCCGTCGGCCGGCACCCGGGCGCCCGCCTCCAGTTCGACGATGTCGCCGGGCACCAGGTCGGCCGCGTCCAGGCGTATGGCGGAGCCGTCCCTGAGCACGGTGGCCTCGGTGTGGAGCATCTTCTGAAGCGCCTCCAGCGACGCCTCCGCCTTGGACTCCTGGACGAAGCCGATGGTCGCGTTGAGCAGGACCACCAGGACGATGATCGCGGGTGTCTCCCACTCCCCTGTGACCAGCAGGCTCACCAGCGCCGCGCCGATCAGGGTGAGGATCAGCAGATCCTGGAACTGCCGCAGGAACGCGTGCCAGCGCGGCTCACGCTGCGCTTCGGGCAGCCGGTTGGGCCCGTGCTCGCCGCGCCGCCGTACGGCTTCCGCCTCGGTCAGTCCCTCGGCAGGGTCCGTGCCGTAGTTCCGGGCCACTTCGGCTGGGCCGGCCGCGTGCCAGGCGATGTCGCTCATGTGGCAACCCTAGGTAGGCGATTCCAAGCCGTCATCCGTCAGATGACCGCGGCCATCTGACGGATTCGCAGTCGCAGGCGAGGAAGGAGCCTGAAGGGGGCGATTTCTCCCAAGGGAGCACGGGTGACCGTGGGAGCACGAGTGCACAGGTGACCGTGGGAATCCGCTCGTGTGCGAGGGAGGACATCAAGAGGGAGGACATCAAGAGGGAGGACATCAAGAGGGAGGACATCAAGAGGGAGGACATCAATATGGTGGCTCGTCGTCGGGGTCGGGATCGGCGAGGGTGGCCGCGATCGCTTCGACGCGGCCGTCCAACCGTCCGGGGCTTGCCAGGATCTCTCCGGTGAGCGGGTCGAACGCGAGACCGTCCACCACGTGCGCGGTGGAGCGGGAGGCATCCGGGCACCAGCGGGCCACCGGGCAGAACCGGCACCAGGAGCCGGGAGTGGCGCGGAAGGCGACGTCGCGGTGCCAGGGCCGGATCCGGTCGAGGACGACCGCGCGGGCGGCGGAGACGATCGCCGGGTCGGCGGCGTCGAACGTGAGCACCTCGGCGGAGGCCGGGGTGAGCTGTTCCAGCTCGACCAGCCCATCGGTGTCCTCGAAGACGCCGGCGGTGATCAGGCAGACCGCCAGGGCGAGCTGGGGAACCATCTCCAGCGCGTTCTCCGTGGTGATCCCGCGCGGTACGGCCGACGTCTTCTGCTCGCGGTAGACGAGACGCCCGTCCACCCGGCGGAGGAGGTCCGGGTGGGCGAGCACCACCACATCGGCCCGCGCGTCGTACGCGGCGACCTTCGGCTCGGGCCTGACCTCGGAGGCCTCGCCAGGGCCGTTCAGCGGGCATACCTCCAGATGCCGGAGCAGGTACGGCCGGGCCCGGTGATACTCCTCCCGCTCCATCAACGCGTCGGCGAGGCCGCAGTCATCGGCGCCTGACTCCGGAAGGTCCGCCAGGGTGCAGGGCCTGCCACGGGTGTGCGCGGTTTCGAGCCACGCGTGCACGTGCTGACCGCGCTCGGCCGCCGGGCTCGTCTCCCAGTCGCCGGGAAGCCGGAGCTCGCGCAGGTGAGCCTGCGCCGGGCAGACCTGGTAGTAGCGGGACGTGGTGATCGACCACGTTCGCCGATGTGTGCCCCGGTCGTCGAGGCCGAGCAGGCCCGGAGCGTGCGCGAGATCTCCGCAGGAGGCCCGCGCCTTGCACTCGGCGCAGTGCTGCCCCGGAATCCGGTCGCCACCGGCCAGCAGCCGGGCTGTCGCGGGTCTGACGTTCGAGGCGTACGCGCCGCGGATCTCCTCCAGGTCCGTCGTGTCGAGAAGGACCTCGTCTGTCCCGGTGGTCAGTCCGATCTCGACCACTCGCACCCGTTCCGGCACGGGAACGGGTCGCACCGGGACGGGGATGGCGCGATACAGCTCCGACGGGTCCTCCACCTGTCTGCCCACGGCCGCCACATACGCCATCGCCTGGGTGGACGGCCTGTCCGCACTGCCCAGGGGGCGGCGCAGGCGCATCCGGCGGAACTCCACCGTCGTGCCGTCCGGCGAGCCGTACCACCGGCCCCACACGGTGAGGGAGCGCATCTCCGCGGCGGATCGGCCGCCCTGGACGATCCGGGGGTTGCGTTCGGGGTGGAGCTCCACCCCCTCGGAGGCGAGCGTGGCGGCCAGGCTCTCGGAGACCTCCAGATAGGTGTGGCAGGCGTGCCAGACCCAGCTGGCGACCCCCGGATGCACGGTGCTGCGGGTGTTTGCGAGAGTTCTCGTCAGGGCCTCGTCGACCTGGGCCGCCTCGAACTCGACCGCGTCGAGCACGTCCATCACCAGGCCGAGCGGAAAGGTCTCCCATGGTGCGTACCTGCGCTTCTCGGAGACCCGTGACCACAGCTGCGGGCGAGCTTTGACGGCTGCGAAGTCTCCGCAGTCGCCCTCCCGATGGTCGAGCAGGCTCGCCGACAGCCGGACGACCTCGAAATTCCCGGTGAACTCGGTGCTGGGGGACTGGCTCAACGCACTCTCCTAGGTGTGGGGGAAGCCGAGAGGTGCTTCTGCGTTGCAACACAGTGAAACATAGTGTGAATTACAGTCACGAGTTTTTTGGGATGGCGAGGGTGAAGCATCAGAGTGCGTTGATTGGGCGGTACCGCCGCCACACTGCTCGACGGGATCGTCATGCCTGATCAGAACGGCGCGGGGCCCCGGCAGCCCGTCTCCTTCGCCGACGGCACCGGGGCGGGGTTCGGCAAAGAGCCCTCCTGGCGGTCGGTGGGCGACTGTGGCATGTTGCAGGCGTGAACATAGGCATCGACAGGTGAGGTGCATGTGACGTACGTCCTGCGGGAGATCGCCAGCCAGCCCGAGTGCTGGCGGCGGGCGCTGGAGCTCGGCGCTGCGAGTCCGGCGGGCCTGCCGGAGGCGGGCGAGCGGGTCGCCGTGATCGGCTGCGGCACCTCGCTCTACATGGCACAGGCCTACGCGGTCCTGCGCGAGCGGTCGGGGCAGGGGGAGACCGACGCCTTCCCCGCCTCCGAGTTGCCCGCACGCCGCTACGACCGGCTGGTGGCGATCACCAGGTCCGGGACCACCACGGAGGTGCTGCACGCCCTCGGCGTGGCCGGGGACATCCCGACGGTCGCCGTCACCGCCGATCCCGCGGCCCCGGTGTCCGGCCTGGCGAAGACGGTGATCGCGCTGGAGTTCGCCGACGAGCGCTCCGTGGTGCAGACCCGGTTCGCCACCAGCGGGCTCGCCCTGCTCCGCGCGCACCACCCGGGGAGCGTGCGCGTGTGGTGTTCAGCGTCGTCGGACGCCGCCCGCGATCCAGCGGCGGACCACGGCCAGCGCCAGTGGGAGCGGTACGGTGCCCGCGCCGAGACCCACGTCGACCAGCAGGTCGAACACCTCCTTGCGGCGGGCGGCCGTGTCGATCGCCGCGTCGATGAAGCCGGGTGACTGGGCGGCGAGGGCGAGCACGTCCGTGGTGCGCAGGTGCCGTCCGAGTGCCTTTCTCAGCTCGCGCCGGTAGGCGGGCAGCGGGTCGGCGGCGGCCCGCACGGCCGCCTCGCCGGCGAGGCGGCCGGAGACCAGGGCGTAGTAGATGCCCTCGCCGGTGAGCGGGTTGATGAGACCGGCGGCGTCACCGGCGAGCATCACCCGCCCCGAGCCCGGCCTCGGCCGCCCCGGGGACAGGGGCAGATGGTGGGCGCGCAGGTCGTGGGCGCTCAGGTGGGGCAGCAACTCGGCGAGCCTGCCGTGCAGCACCTCGCGGCCGGGCAGGCCGGTGGCGCGCAACCGAGGCAGCAGCATCCCGAAGCCGACGTTGGCGGTGCCGTCACCGATGGGGAACGACCACGCGTACGCGGGCCACCCGTCCTGCTGCATGAAGATGGACTGCACGTCGTCGTCGGCGGGTACGTCGGCGTAGCCGCGCACGGCGATCGCGGTGTGCCTGTCAGGGGCGGGGGAGATGCCGATGAGGCGCCGCACCGTCGAGTTGGCCCCGTCGGCGGCGACGACGGCGCGGGCGGTGACGGTGCCGTCGAGGACGATGTGGCCGCCGAGGACGGCGAGCGAGCGGACGCGGTGGCGGCGGACCTCGACACCGCGGGCACGGGCGGCGTCGACGAGGCGGGCGTCGAAGACCCTGCGGGGGACGACGTGGTTGGGTCGGGCGGAGGTGGCCGAGACGCGCTCGCCACCGGGGGAGATCACCGTCAGGCGCTGCGTCGGCCGGTAGTCGGCGATGAGGTCGGGGATGCCCAGCAGGGCGAGCTCGTCACGACCGTGGGCGGCGATGCCGTCGCCGCAGGCCTTGTCGCGGGGGAAGTCGGCCCGATCGAGCAGGAGCACCCGTGCGTCAGGCCGAAGCTGCCTCGCGCGCAGCGCCGCGGCAGCCCCTGCGGGCCCACCGCCGACGACCGCCAGGTCCCACACGTCATCCACTCTGGTGAGCCTTCCCTGTACGCCCGTGCGGAATCGCCTTGCCGTCACTTCCGCCGTAGGGGAGGGCCTGTCGGCTCGGATGAGTTCATGCCGAAGGATCTCGCCGTCCTTTAAGTTTCACCGGCTTCACCGGCTCAGGCCGCGGGGCGCTCGGGCTGTGGGGGTGCTCGGGGGTGGTGCAGGCGAGCGGGACTTCCGAGCCGTCGACCGTGCCCAGCTGGACGATCTGGCGAGGCAGCACGAGATCCAGCAGCCAGCTCCCGGCGATGCGCGCCCGGCCGTGCGGGATGGCCAGCAGGTGGTAACCCCGGGTTACCGCCTTGGCGACCACACCCGACAGCGGCACGCCCAGCGGGTTCGCGGCGGCGGCGGCCCCGCCCAGGTCGACGACGAACCCCAGGTCGTGGTGCCTGTACGGCAGGAGCCGTCCGTGACCGTACGAGGCGGCGATGTTGTGGGCGGCGCGCCTGCCCTGGCGGCCGGCGTGCTGGGCGGTCATCGGGGTGTACTCGCCCGGCCGGGTGAGGTCGGGCACCGCGGCCGCGTCGCCGCAGGCGTAGATCTCCGGATGTCCGGGCACCCGCAGGTATTCGTCGACGAGCAGCCGCCCCTTCGCGGTCGGCAGCCCCAGCGACTCCACCATCGGGTCGGGGCGCACGCCGACGCACCAGATCAGGGACCGGGTCGGCACGAACTCGCCGTCGGAGAACTTGACCCCGTCCGCCGTCGCCTCGGCCACGTTCGTACCGGTGCGGATCTCCATGCCTCGCTCCGACAGCGTCCGGTGCGCGGTCCGCGACAGGCGCTCGTCGAGCCCGGGAAGGATGCGCGGGGCGACGTCGGCGAGGATCCAGCGCACCGGCTGGTCACGCAGGGCGGTCTGTCTCCTGCGGGTGTCGAGGGTGAGCAGCTGGCCCTGAGCCGCCACCTCGGTTCCGGTGTATCCGGCGCCCACGACCACGAACGTGCACCGGGCTCTGCGCTCCTCGGGGTCGTCGGAGGTGGCGGCGAGCTCGATCTGGCGGATCAGGTGGTCGCGCAGGTAGAGGGCCTCGGCGATGCTGCGGAAACCGTGGGCGTGCTCGGCGACGCCGGGTATGGGAAGCAGCTTGTTGACGCTGCCGACCGCGACCACCAGGCGGTCGTAGCCCAGCTCGCGGGGGTTGCCCTCGGCGTCCGTGCACTTCAGGCGGCGCGCCTCGATGTCGACGGTGTCCACGCAGGCGAGCAGATGCCGCACACCGGGGTAGTTGCCCGACAGCGGGATCGCCACCTTGCGCGGGTCGAGGATCCCTGCCGCGACCTCGGGCAGCAGCGGCAGGTAGAGGAAGTAGTCGGTCGGGTTGATCAGGACGATCTCGATCGCGCCCTTCGCGATTCCGGAAAGGGCGCGGACCGCGGTGAAGCCCGCGAACCCTCCTCCGATCACGACGACTCGCTGTCGCTTGGCCATGAGGTTGTTCCTTTCGACGCTCCGTATTCCAGCGGAGTGCCCCCTGCGCCCCCGGGTCAAGCACGGCGTGTCATCCGACGTTGCCCACGCGGACCTTGAGGTCCGGATGAGGGCGATTAATCGCCAGGTCAGCGCGCGGGCAAGATGGCGGAAGGGTGCGAGTGGGAGCGGCTTTTCCTGGGGATGGCGGGGTGGAAGGCGGCGGGGATCGGATGCCGCGCCGGTTCGTGGACGGGCCGGTTCGTGGACGAGCCGGTTCCCGAGGGGGGTGGGCTGTGACGACCTCCGAGCAGTCACGTGAGGGGCCGCTGACCTCACCGTCGGCATCGCGCAACGGAGAGCCGGGCTCACTGGTCGTGAACTGGCTGACCAGCACCGACCACAAGGTGATCGGCTATCTGTACATGATCACCTCGTTCGTCTTCTTCATGATCGCCGGGCTCATGGCCATGGTCATCCGGGCGGAGCTCGTCCAGCCGGGCATGCAGGTGGTGAGCCTGGAGCGCTACAACCAGATGTTCACCATGCACGGCGGGGCCATGCTGCTGCTGTTCGCGACCCCGCTGTTCGCCGGGTTCGCCAACGTGGTCATGCCGCTGCAGATCGGAGCGCCCGACGTGGCGTTCCCCCGGCTCAACATGGTGAGCTACTGGCTTTTCCTCTTCGGTGGCGTCATCGTCCTGTTCGGCTTCCTCACCACCGGCGGTGCCGCCGACTTCGGCTGGACGTCGTACACGCCGCTCTCCACGGCGCAGCACTCCCCGCAGGTCGGCGGTGACCTGTGGATCGTAGGCCTGGTGATGGCCGGCCTCGGCACGATCCTCGGCTCGGTCAACTTCATCACCACGATCATCTGCATGCGGGCCCCCGGGATGACGATGTTCCGCATGCCGATCTTCACCTGGAACGTGCTGCTGACCGGTCTGATGGTGTTGATAGCCTTCCCGGTGCTGTCCGCCGCGCTGCTCGCCCTGGAGGCCGGCCGCAGGCACGGCGCTCACATCTATGACCCGCAGACCGGGGGAGCGCTGCTCTGGCAGCACCTGTTCTGGTTCTTCGGCCACCCGGAGGTCTACATCATCGCGCTGCCGTTCTTCGGCATCATCAGCGAGGTGATCCCCGTCTTCAGCCGCAAACCGATCTTCGGCTACATCGGCCTGGTCGGCGCGACCATCGCGATCGCGGGCCTGTCGATGACGGTGTGGGCGCACCACATGTTCACCACCGGCCAGGTTTTACTGCCGTTCTTCTCCTTCATGTCGTTCCTGATCGCCATCCCGACGGGTGTGAAGTTCTTCAACTGGGCCGGCACCATGTGGCGCGGGCACATATCGATGGACTCGCCGATGATGTTCGCGGTCGGATTCCTGGTCACCTTCCTGCTCGGCGGGCTGACCGGGGTCATCCTGGCCTCCCCGCCGCTCGACTTCCAGGCGCACGACTCGTACTTCGTGGTCGCGCACTTCCACTACGTGGTCTTCGGCACCGTGGTGTTCGCGATGTTCGCGGGCTTCTACTTCTGGTGGCCGAAGATGACCGGCAAGATGCTGAACGAGAAGCTGGGCAAGCTGCACTTCTGGTTGCTGTTCATCGGTTTCCAGGCCACCTTCCTGGTCCAGCACTGGCTGGGTGCGCAGGGCATGCCGCGCCGCTACGGCGACTACAGCCCGATCGACGGGTTCACCACGCTCAACCTGGTCTCCTCGATCGGCGCGTTCGTGCTCGGCGCCTCCACGCTGCCGTTCCTCTACAACATCTGGTACACCGCACGCCACGCCCCGCGCGTGACCGTGGACGACCCGTGGGGTTTCGGCAACTCGCTGGAGTGGGCCACCTCCTGCCCGCCGCCCCGGCACAACTTCGCCTCGATCCCGACCATCCGCTCGGAGCGGCCCGCCTTCGACCTGCATCACCCGAGGATCGGGGACCGGCCACGTCGGCTCGACCCGACGGCCGGGCTCCACGAGGAGATCTGAGCGGTCCGCGTCCTCGCGGTCTCCTCGCCGTCAGCAGGGGCGGCCGAGGGCGGTCCTGGTGGTCTCCTCGGGGTACGGCGACAGGCGCACGGCGTCGGCGGGGGAGAGCAGACCCGCCGCCACCCGCTCGCACAGGCGGGCGAGGGCGGCGACCTCCGCGTGCTGGGCGGCGGCGAACGCACGGTCGACCGGGTCGCCGTGGCCGGGGACGATGACGCCGCCGATGCCGCCGATGTCGTCGCCGCCGATGATGCCGCCGGTGTCGCTGTCGCTGTCGCCGAGGAGGTCGAGCAACCCGGCGAGGGTGGCCGGCCATTCGAGAGGGTAGGCGTCCTCGTAGGCGGGCGGGGCGCCGTTCTCCACCAGGTCCCCGGCGAAGACCACGCCGGCGTCCGGTACGTGGACGACCAGGTCGTTGCCTGAGTGGCCGCGGCCGAGGTGGGCCAGGACGACCGGGCGACCGCCGACGACCAGCTCCGCCCGGTCGGTCACGAGGTGGTCCGGCAGCGCGATCTCGGTCCTCGCGATGTCACCGGCGATGTCCGCACGTCCCCGATCCCGGTAGTGGCGTGCCCACTCGTCCCTGGCACGGCCGCCGTTCTCGACCAGGTCGGTGCGGCAGCCCTCGTGCGCCCAGACGGGGCAGCCGAGGAACGGCCGGGTGCCGAAGCTGTGGTCGAAGTGCGAGTGGGTGATCGCCACCGTCCACGGGGCACGGGTGATCCGCCTGACCTCCGCGAGCAACTCCGCCCCCTGCCGCTCGTCTCCCCGCGTGTCGACCACCAGGCAGCCGCCGTCGCCTACGACCAGCCCCACCGACAGGTCCAGCTCGGCGTACCGCCGCACCAGCACCCGGTCCGCCACCTCGACCCATCGACCTTCCACGGCTCGTATTCTCCCCCTGATCACCGAGGCCGGTCGAGGCGACTGCCATACGTTTGGTGACCGTCGGGAAAGGGCCGTCAGGCCAGGACCCGGCCGACCATCCGCGCGTACATCCGACCCGGGCTCGGCACCGACGACGGGTGCAGGAAGCCCGGGAGCATCGGCAGGTCCACCGCGAAGGGCTGCAGCCGCTCGTAGAGGACGTCGGCGCCCGCGGGACGGTTGTCGGGATCCTTCTCCAGCAGGTCGGCGACGAGTCGGTTCAGCTCGGCGGGGACCCCCGGAACCTCGGGCGGGCGCTCCTTCACCTGGCGCTCGAACACGGCGTACTCGGTGGGGCCGGTGAACAGCTGGCGGCCCGTCAGCATCTCGTGGATCACGCACCCGAGGGCGTAGAGGTCGCTGCGAGGGCCGGACAGGCCGCGCTGGATCTGCTCGGGCGCCATGTACGACGGGGTGCCGAGGATCTGGCCGACCCGGGTGAACTGCGTCGAGTCGGCCTCACGGAGCACGGCCAGGCCGAAGTCGAGGACCTTGACGCTCCCGTCAGGGCAGAGCATCAGGTTGGTCGGCTTCAGGTCGCGATGGTAGACGGACAGCGCGTGGGCGGCGGTCAGCACCGCGCAGGCCTGGGCGGCGATCGCCGCGGCCCAGGGCACGGGGAGCGGGCCGTGCTCGCTGACCACGTCGGCCACGGTGACGCCCTCGATGAACTGCATCACCTGGAACAGTCGCTGGTCGAAGGTGCCGAAGTCGTACAGGACCGGTGCGCCGGGGTGCTCCAGCCTGGCCAGGATGCGGGCCTCGCGTAGGAAACGCCGCTTCAACTCCTCGTCGGGGCCGGTGAGGAACCTCAGGAACTTGACGGCCACCCTGCGGTCGAGATGCCTGTCATGGCCGCCGTAGACGGCGCCCATGCCCCCCTGGCCGAGAGGGAGGTCGTCGAGTACGTATCGGTCGCCGATGACCATCGACCCTCCCCTGGACGTGCGGGCGTCACGCCCCTTGGTCGCATGGCCGGAGATGGCCGTCGACCAGTCCGTCAAAGCCTAGCCGGATCAGCGTTTCCCCCAGCGCCCTCGTCGCGCGCAGCCTGTCCTCCAGTTCGAACAGCTCGCGGAAGGCCGTGCCGTACATCCGCTGGTCGGACAGGGGCAGCATGGGCACCCTCGCCCGCCGCACGTCGAGGCGGCTGGAGCTGGGATGGACCCTGGCGGCGTCGGCCGAGCGCAGGAAACCGGCCAGGAACCCGGAGTCGAGCCGCTGCGGATCGACCCGGTAGAGCGTGAGCTGCGGGCCGAGCGCCGCCCCGCTCTGGGTGATCAGCCTGACCGCGCCGAGCACCGTGGTCACCACGTCGCCGGGCCTGATCATGACCAGTGCCGGGTCGAGGGTGGTACGGCCGGAGGGCGAGGCGCCCGCCGCGGTGTCGTCGGCGGTCAGCACCGGGAGCGGGCCCTCGTCCGCCGACATCCTCGGCGGCGCCTGCAGGATCGTGATCAGCCCTGCCTTGGCCAGCTCGCCGACCGTGGTGGTCGGCAGGTCCTGCCGCTCGGCGAGCAGTTCCAGGGCGGGAGTGGCCTCCGACAGCGTGGCCGAGGTCTCCATGAACCTGGCCAGGGCCTCGGTGAAGTCACGCGGGAAGTCGAGGCCGCTGTGCTGCGGGCGGTGCCTGCCCGGGGCGAGGTCGACCTCGTCGTCGAGCAGGTCGATGATGCGCACCGTGCGGCTCTCGCCGGACAGTTCGGCCTCGGGGTTCTCCAGGTACGCGCGCCAGGCGGGCTCCACGCTCGACAGGTCCTCGCCGGCGTCCACCATCAGCAGCTGGGACGGCGGGCGTCCGCCGTCGGGCCTGCGGAGTATCCACAGGTCGGGACCGCCGGGCGCCGGCGTCACCACGGCCCGCAGCGCTCCCGCCCGGAGCAGGTTGCCACGGATCCGCTTGCCCGGACGCCGGCTGGCGGCGGCGGTGGGCATCAGGATCGCCACCAGGCCGCCCGGCCTCACGCGGGCGAGGCAGTGCTGCACCCAGGCGAGCTCGGACTCCCCGCGCGGCGGCAGGCCGTACTCCCAGCGCGGGTCGCCGGCGAGCTCCTCGTGACCCCAGACCCGCTCGTTGAACGGCGGGTCACAGACCACGGTGTCGGCCGCCTCACCGGCCAGGCCGTCCTCGCGGAGCGAGTCACCGGCGACGATCCGGGCCTCGGTCCCCCGCAGCAGCACCCGAACCGCGGTGAGCAGCGCGTTCGTCTCGTTGATCTCCTGCCCCGTCAGGAGGGTCTTCCCGCCTGTCGAAGCGCTTCCCCGCCGGGCCGTCGAGGCGTCCGCGCCCAGCAGCAGCGTTCCGACACCGCATGCCGGGTCGAGGACGACGTCCCCCTCCCGCACCACCAGCCGGACCATGAGCTCGGCCACATCCTCCCTGGTGACCGAGAGCTGGCGGGAGTGGGCCTCGACGTAGCGCTCGAACAGGAACTCGAAGACCTCCAGTGGGTCGCGCTCGGTGGCCAGCTCGGCGACCAGCCGGACGAGGGCCAGGTCGTCCAGGCGGAGATCTGCGGAGCCGGGGAGATCGGTCGTCACCTCGGCCATATGGGTGAGAGACTTCGTTCCATGATCACGCCAGGCGGTGGGCTCGCGGCGCAGGAACAGCAGGAACGCGCCGACCTTGGCCACCAGTTCGCCCAGCCTGAGGTCGTCGACCGAGGTGCGCATCCGCTGCCAGACCAGATCGCCGAGCGAGACCTCAAAGGATTTGCCGTTCGCGCGCAGCCACACGGCGATCTCGGGCAGGGAGAACAGCGGGCTGGAGGTGGTGCCGCCCACCGGCTGGGGAAAGTCCTCGTGGCGGCGGCGCCAGTTGCTCACCGCTGCCCTGCCGACCCCGGCAAGCCGGGCGATGTCGCCCGCGTTCACGGTGATCTCCTGGCGTTCCTCCATGTTGGGCCACAGTAGTTGACTGTGCCGCAACGGTCTACAACGCCTTTGCTTGTGAAGTGCTTCAACCAATGATTTACTGCCTTCATGGCACTGAACCAACCACTGGCACTGCGCTACGCGGCCCGCTCTGACGTGGGAGTCCGCCGTGAGGCGAACGAGGATTCGGGCTACGCGAGCGCACGCCTGCTCGCCATAGCGGACGGTATGGGTGGTCATGCGGGTGGAGAGGTCGCCAGCTCACTTGCCGTCACCGCCATGGTGGCGCTGGACGACACCCTTCCCGCGGGCGGTGTCGACCTGCTCGCCGCGCTCAAGGGCGCCGCCAGGGACGTCAACCACACACTGCGCGACATGAGCGAGCAGGATCCCACGCTCCGTGGCATGGGTACCACTCTGACCGCCATGCTCTGGGACGGCGCCACCTTCGCCCTGGCCCACGTCGGGGACTCCCGGGCCTACATGCTGCGCGACGGCGCCCTCTACCAGATCACCCATGACCACACCCTGGTCCAGTCACTGGTGGACGAAGGGCGGATCACCCCCGAGCAGGCCGCCGAGCACCCGCGCCGGTCAATGGTGCTGCGGGTCCTTGAGGGCACCGGCGACGGTGAGCTGGACCTGTCGCTGCGCGAGGCCTACCCGGAAGACCGCTATCTGCTCTGCTCCGACGGCCTGACCGCCGTGGTCGGTCCCGAGACCCTGTTCAACACGCTGACCGAGATCTCCGACCCCGACGAGGCGGCCCGCTGGCTCATCGACCTCGCCAACCGGGGGGGCGGCCCCGACAACATCACCTGCATCGTGGCCGACTTCGGGACGCCCACCGGTTCCGCCCCCGTGGAACCGACCATCGTGGGCGCCGCGGTCGAGAGGAAACTCTCCCTGTAGGGACTTCGGTGCCTCCCCGAGCGTCGGGGAGTTCGCTCGGTCCTACCAGGTTCTGCCGGTGATGCGTTCGTACGCCTCGATGTAGCGCGCCCGGGTGGCCTCCACGACCTCGGCGGGCATCTCGGGAGCGGGCTCCTTCTTGTCCCAGCCCGTGCCGGTCGCCCAGTCGCGCACGTACTGCTTGTCGAAGGAGAACTGCGCGTGGCCGGGCTCCCACCGGTCGGCGGGCCAGAAGCGGGAGGAGTCGGAGGTCAGCACCTCGTCGCCGAGCACGAGCGCGCCGTCGGAGTCCCGGCCCAGTTCGATCTTGGTGTCGGCGATGATGATGCCCCGCTCCGCGGCCAGTTCGGAGCCTCGCAGGTAGATCTCCAGCGTGATCCGCCGGAACTCCTCGGCGGCCTTGGCGCCCTCCAGGGCGACCACCCCGTCGAAGGAGATGGGCTCGTCGTGCTGCCCGAGCGGTGCCTTGGTGGACGGGGTGAAGATCGGCTCGGGGAGCTTGGAACCGTCCAGCAGACCGGGCGGCAGCGGCACGCCCGAGACCGACCCGTGCGTCCGGTACTCCTTCAGCCCGCCGCCGGTCAGGTAGCCGCGTGCGACGCACTCGACCTTCGCCATCTCCAGCTTTCTGCACCGCACCGCACGGCCCGCGAACTCGGCGGGTACGTCGGTCGCCGAGATCACGTGGTTGGGCACGATGTCGGCGAGTTGCTCGAACCACCAGAGCGAGAGCCGCGTGAGGATCTTCCCCTTGTCGGGGACGGGTGTGGGCAGGATCACGTCGTACACCGACACCCGGTCGGACGCCACGAGGATGATGTCCCCACGGTCCTCGTAGACGTCGCGGACCTTCCCTGAATGAAGAAGCTTCACGGCTTTCCTTGCTCTCGCTCGACCCGGTCGCTGACCGACACCTGCTCACCGTATTCGACATCCGGCGACGGGCCGTGCCCGCCCTGCCGGACGACCGGCCCGCCCGCGTGGCCGGAGAGGGGCTCGGGCCGCCGGCGGTGAGCGGCCACGGCGTGGCGGGTGTCCTCGGCGATGAGGTCGGCGTTGATGGCCGCGGCGGTGTTCAGTGCCGAGGCTGCGGAGACGATCACCTGGGCGCGCAGGTCCGCGACGTTGCCGGCCACCCACACCCCGGGCACCGAGGTGGCCCCGGTGGGATCGGCGGGCAGGTAGCTGCCGACGACGTGGCCGCCGACCAGCTGCTCGACCGGCTCCAGCCCGAGGGAGACGAGCACGTCGGCCGTCTTGTCGCAGGACTATCCGTCTACGGTGGCTGATTTGACAAATGCCATTGCCGGAGTAGCAAATAGATGGCATGGACGACGACGCTCTCACCTCAGACGAAGCCCTCGACAGGGTCATCGACGCGGTAGGCCCGCGCCTGCGGGCACTGCGCCGGCAGCGCGGCGCGACCCTGGCGCAGCTCTCCGAGGCCACCGGGATCTCGGTCAGCACCCTGTCCCGCCTGGAGTCCGGCCAACGTCGTCCCACCCTGGAACTCCTGCTTCTGCTGGCCCGAGCCCACCAGATCCCCCTGGACGAACTCGTCGGCGCGCCGGAGACCGGCGACCCACGCGTCCACCAGCGCCCGATCATCCGCAACGGCAGGACGTTCATCCCGCTGACCCGCCGGCCCGGCGGGCTCCAGGCATACAAGATGATCATTCCGGCGAGCCGGCCCGGGGTCGGGCCGGAACAGCGGGTCCACGAGGGGTACGAGTGGCTCTACGTCCTGTCCGGGCGGTTGAGCCTGTCGCTCGGCGAGAAGGAGATCGTCCTGATGCCCGGAGAGGTGGCGGAGTTCGACACCCACATCCCGCACGCCTTCAGCAATCCCGGCCCGGAACCCGCCGAAGCCCTCAGCCTGTTCGGCCCCCAGGGCGAACGCCTGCACGTCCGCGCCCGCCCCTCCGACAGGTGAGCCGCCGGGTGCCGGTTGCCCGCCACGCGGACCGCGAAGCACTTCCATGACCACGTGGGACGCCGCGGTCAACCCCGCAGCAGGTCGGCGAGGACCACGGCCTCGCTGATGTCGGCACGCCTGGTCGCGGTCAGGAGCGTCACCGTTCGCTGCTTCGCCATCTCCCGCAGGTGCTCCAGCGCGGCGGCCCGCTCGGGATCCTTCAACTCGGCCCGGTAGCGGCGGCCGAACTCCTCGAACCGAGCCGGATCGTGGCCGTACCACGTGCGCAACTCGGTCGAGGGCGCCACCGCCTTGCACCACTCCTGCAGGTGTGCCTTCTCCTTGGACAGCCCGCGCGGCCAGATCCGGTCGACCAGCACCCGGGCGCCGTCGGAGGCTGTCGGCTCCTCGTAGACCCGGCGCACCCGTACTTTTGGTTTGGTAGCCATACCGTGGTCATTCCCAGACGGCGGTGACGGCAGCCACCGGTCCAGCCACCGGTCCAGCCCCGGGTGGAGTCGGTCCGTCGGTCAGCTGGGCGACATTGTTCCGTTTCACAGAGGTAAGGGCGGAAAGGGGGGTCAAAGCGCCCCTTTCCGCCCTGGGCCCCCGTGAGCGGGTTTTATGGTTCGGGGGAGAGCCGGTCGGCGGCGTGTTCGATGGCGGTGCTCACCCGGTCGGCCAGCAGGCCGACCGCGCCGACCGCGCGGGTCATCGGGTCGTCCTCGGCGCCGCCCAGGGCCTGGGATCGCAGGTAGGCCGTCTTCACCTCCGCCCACCGCGCGGCCTGCACCGGGGTCAGGGTGCCGCGTAGTTCGGCGAGTTTGAGCAGGTTGGCCTCGGCGCCGGAGGTGAGGGTCTGGGCCTCGCCGAGGTAGTGATCGTTGATCACCGCCTCCAGTTCGGCGTCGTTCATCACCGGGACGACCCGGGCCGCGAGCTTGTTCATGTTCCGGTACGAGCCCTGCAGCTGGTAAGGAGGCTCGGTCCGCGAGGCGTCCGACTGGGCGGCCGAGGCGATGTACGCCTGGTTGTTGGCCAGCACCACCTTCTGGACCCGGAGCAGCTTGCGCAGCACCGCGAGGACCTGCTCCAGCTCCACCGAGGAGTACGGATGGGAGAGCCGGTCGGCCCGGACCCCGGAGTCGCCCCGCGCCAGCCGTACCAGCAGGCGGATGTCGCCTCGATCGCGGGTGGACAGCGGGGACAGGACCGGATTCGAGGTCAGCGCGTTGTCGATGTAGCTCAGCGCGAACAGCTCGTCCCGCCCCGACAGCACGTCGCCGAGGTTCCACACATCGGCCCGGTTGGCGAGCATGTCGGGGATGCGGAAGCGCTTACCCGACTCGGTGTACGGGTTGCCCGCCATGCAGACCGCGAAGCGCTTGCCGCGCAGGTCGTAGGTGCGGGTCCGGCCCTCCCAGACGCCCTCCATCCGGCGCTGGCCGTCGCACAGCGAGATGAACTTCTGCAGCAGCTCCGGGGAGGTGTGCTGGATGTCGTCCAGGTAGAGCAGCACGTTGTTGCCCATCTCCAGCGCGAAGGAGATCTTCTCGATCTCCTGCCGCGCCGTGGCGTCGGGTGCCTGCGCCGGGTCCACCGAGGTCACCAGGTGGCCCAGGGCCGGGCCGTTGACCTTGACGAAGATCAGCCCGAGCCGGTTGGCCACGTACTCCATCAGGGTGGTCTTGCCGTAGCCCGGCGGGGAGATGAGCAGCAGCATGCCCATCTGGTCGGTCCGCTTGGCGTCACCGGCCGCGCCGAGCTGCTTGGCCAGGTTGTCGCCGATCAGCGGCAGGTAGACCTCGTCGAGCAGCTGGTTGCGGACGAAGGCGGTCATCACCTTCGGCTGGAACTCCTCAAGACGCAGCCGCGCCCGCTCGGCCGCGACCAGCTCGTTGCGCCGCTTCTGGTAGGCGCGGTACGCGGGGACACGGTGGTCGCGGAAGTGCCGGCTCCTGGCCAGGAACTCGTCCAGCCGTAGCTGGATCGCGCGCCCGGAGATCCGGGGGTGCGCGCCGAGCAGCCCCTCGACCGTGGCGGTCAGCGCCGCCGACGAGTCGTGCCGCGCCACCTCGCACAGCAGTACGGCCACCGCCTCCACCAGCTCCGCCGATCCGGCCCCCGAGGCACGCCCCGCGCCCGGTTCCGATCCGGAGGCCGACACCAGGCCAGATCCCGAGGCCGACACCAGGCCAGATCCCGAGGCCGACACCAGGCCCGGTCCCGAGCTTAGGCCGGCGGCCGGGGCCGAGGCGTCGAAGGCGGACAGCCATGCCTCGGCCAGGCGGTGACGCCCGGGGAGGTCGTCACCAAGCGCTCGCAGGTCGTCCTCGAACTCCTGGCGCGCGGGGCCGAGCGCCCGGTCGAACCGGTCGAGCAGCGACCGCGCCCCCGCGCTCGTCACGAACCCGAACGGCTTGCTCGCCAGTTCCTCGAAGAGATACTCCCCGGCCAGTTCGGAGACGCCCTCGTCTTCCCGTACGCGGGTCCCGGTCGCCCCGGCGGTGCTCGCGGCGGCCACGGCGAGCGCACCCGTCGGACCCTCCGGATGGCCGTGAAGGCCCCGGACGAAGGATGCGATCGCCGAGCCGAGGGCGGCGCGGGTCTCCCGAACCGCCTCCACCTGGCCGAACAGGGCCCGTGCCCGCGCCAGCGACGTCGCCCGGGTGGTCCAGGTCGCGCGGGCGGCCTCGTCGGTGCCGAAGGCCCAGAAGAGCTGGGCGGCGGCCCGCGCGGCCGGTGGGTAGCGGAGCAGTCCCGCGCCCGCGTGCAGGCGGAGCGCGGCCTGGAGGATCGCGGTGGCGTCGTGGTCGTGGACGCCCCGCTCGTAGCCCTCGTCGTAGCGGGTCTCCGCCACCCGGCGGACGATCTCCAGCAGTTCGCCGTCGGCCACCGCGGCCTCGTGCAGCGCGTCCAGCGAGATCCGGCGCTCGCCCGAGGCCGGGGTGCCCGAGGTTCCGGAGGCCCCCAGGGTCAGAGTGCCGGATTCGGCGGCGGCCAGGATGGAGGCGGCCAGGTGCTCGCCCCGATAGACCTCCGGCGACTCCGAGACCGTCAGCTGGTTCCAGAACGGCCGGGTCTCCTCGAAGGCCGCGTCGAGCACCGGGGAGCGGTAGTCGGTCCCGGTGACGGCGAACGCCATCCGGCCTTCGTACGGGACCAGGGTCAGGTCGGCCGGCTGGGTGTTGACCGCGAACAGGTGGCGGCCGAGCCGGATGGTCTCGCCGCCGTCTGTGTAAAGGTCGAGCCGGTCGCGCAGGGCGCGGCCCGCCTCCTGCCGGGCCGACTTGATCCGGCCTTCGAGCTCCTCGGCGCGGACCTGGTCGCCCAGCGCGCGCAGTTCCCCGGCCACGCCCTTGAGCTTGAGCACCATCGGGTCGGACCCGAAGTAGGTGTTGACCTCGTCCAGCGACTTCAGCCCGGCCAGGCGGCGCCGTACGCTCGACAGGATCCGGGTCGCGGAGTCGGCCAGCCGGTCGGCGCGGCGGGCCCGCTCGTCGAGCAACGCCTGGCGGCGCGAGGAGAACGCCTCGTAGACGTCCTCCCGCTTGGCGGTCAGCTGCCCCAGGAAGTCGTCGAACTCGGCGAAGCGCGACTCCAGGTTCTCCAGCTGGAGCATCAGCCGGCCCAGCTGCTCGTCGCAGCGCTCGGGGGTGTCGGACATCGCCAGTGCCCCGGTGATCGCCTGCCCCAGCAGGGCGTACTCGGCGGCGAAGGCGGCCCGGCCCTCACCGGCCAGCAGCTCCCCGCGCCGGGCGTCCAGCGTGGCGCGGGCGCGGTTGACACCGCCGAGCACCTCGCCGACCCGTTCCAGGATGGCGGTCCGCACGGTGGCGTCGGCGATGTCGAGCGTGCCGACCACCTCGACCACGATCTCCAGCCCCCGCGCCTGCCGCTCCAGCCGCTCGCCGATCGGCCCGGCCTCGGCCACTGTCGCGATGGCGCCCGCGTCGGAGACCAGCCGCTCGACCTCCGCGTGGTATCCGGCGAAGGCGTCCTCGCCCCGCAGGAAGCCCGCGGCGCGCTGCGCGGTGCTGTCCAGCTCGGCCGCCAGTTCCGCGTCGAGCGCGTCGATCCTGGCGACGTCGACGTGGCGCAGCTCGCGCAGGGTCACCAGGTGCCCCTGGGACTGGCGCAGCTCCGACAGCCGGTCGACCCAGCCCTGGGCGGACCTGGGCGCCTCGCCGCGTGCGTGCCGTACGAGCGCGGCGATGTCGGCGGCGGCGGCCTCCAGCGCCTCGGCGGCCTGACGGGTGAGCGACTGGACGTTCTCGAACTCGTCCAGCACCTGCTCGGCGGTGGCTCGCACGTCGGCGAGCGGGCCGCGCAGCCGGTGCTCGCCCAGCCAGTGGTAGTGGTCGAAGGCCCGGACGCAGGAGGCGATCAGCGCCTCGAAGACCGGGATCGACGGCGCCATCTCATCGACCATCCTGGCCACCGAGAGGCAGTCGGAGATGCCCCGGACCAGCTCCGCGTTACCGATCCGCTCCAGCGGTCCGGTGCCGGCCGGACGGCCGGCGGCGTAGAGGTCCGACTGGTACGCCGTCTGCCAGACCTGCATCGGGTGGACGCGGGTGGGCTCCTCGGAGGTGGCCCTGAAAACGACCAGCGTGCCGTCGTCGAACAGCGAGTAGCCGTGGCAGGAGAGCGGGTTCGCCACCTGCTTGCGGATCACGTTGTACGGCAGCAGCAGCGAGCGCCCCTCGGTGCGGGCGTGGAAGACGTAGAGCACGTCCTCGCCGTTGGGGGAGCGGATGACCCGCTCGAACTCCAACTCGGACACGTCGGTGTCGAAGGTCTTGCTGATCCCGGTGGACAGGTAGTAGCCGCCGGGGAAGATGATCCCCTGGTCCTCGGGCAGGCGCTGGCACGCCTGCCCGATGCCGTCGAGACGGACCACGCCCTTGGTCCGGGTGTTGAAGACCAGGTGCCGCCACTCGGGCTCCTTGTACGGCCGCACCCGCAGCAGGATCAGCGGGCCGATCCTGGCGTGCTGGACCTCCGCGTCGGCGAGGCTCTGCAGCGGCTCGGCGACCGGCTCGCGGTAGATGCCCTCGCCGCTCTCGGTGTTGTTCTCGATCTTGATGGTGAGGTCGCCGCCGACGGTCTCGACGAACACCTCGCCCTCGATCGAGATGTGCGGGTGGCGGCCGAGCACGTGGTCGTCGCGGGTGGCGGGAGTCCACTCGAAGTCGTGCGAGGGCGGGAACGTGTGGTCGCGCTCCCCCCGGTCGTCGATGTAGGTGAGCGTGCCGTCCGTCCCGACCTGCCAGCGCAGCACCCGGGTGTCCTGCGGGCCGGTCTGGAAGACGGCCAGCAGCCTGTCCTCGACGCGGCGGAGCTGGAGCAGCCTGGTCTCCCGGTAGTACCGGTAGAGCTCGGCGAAGTCCCGTTCGAAGCGCGGGTCGCGGAACATCGGCGCGGGATCGAACCGGAACGCGCCGCCTTCCCCCTCCGCCGGGTTCCTGACGAACGTGTGCATGGAGAAGACGTCCGCGACGGCCGTCTCCGGCTTCAACCCGATGAACACGTTGTAGCCGAAGAGCATGAGCCCGCCGACCGACACGATGTCGCGTGGCACGCAGTTGTTCTCGGTGCGTATCCGCTCGGTGCCGATCAGGCGCAGCTCGGCCCCGCCGAACACCGCTAGGCGCTCGGCGTTGAGCGCGTCGGCCTGCCTGGCCAGCTCGGCGGCCTGCTCGGCCAGCCGGGCGCGGAGCACCTCGTAGGTGCCCGCGTCCAGTCCCGCCCCCTCCGCGCCGGGGGCGTCGGTGACGGCCTCCGCCGTGGAGGACGTCACTTGCCGGCGGAGTTGAGCGCGGCGACCGGGACCTCGGTGCCGGTGGCCGCGGCATGGGCCTCGCTCAGCAGGCCGCGGAGCCTGTCGGCGTCGGGACCGCCATCCTTGATCAGTTTCACCAGCAGCGCGGACAGCGAGAGGTTCCGCACGTCGGCGGTGTCGATCGAGCCGAGGACCCTGCCCAGGTCGGCGGGGATGCTCGCCGAGCCGTTCAGGTACGGCCCGGCCAGGCTCTGGGCGACGTCGGAGTGCTCCAGGAAGCCGTCCACGGCCTTGCCCATGGTGATCGAGCTCATCAGCTTGTCGAAGAACACGGTGTCGCCGCCGACGATGTCGATGTTGGCCTTGGACAGGCCGGCCGACACCACGGAGGCCTGCGCCTCGGCGATCTTGAGCTGCACGTTCACCCCGGCGAGGCGGATCTCCTTCTCGGCCTCCAGCCGCAGGCGGTACTCCTCGTGGGCGCGGGTCGCGTCGGTGAGCGCGGCCATCGCCGCGGCCTTCTCGGTGAGACCCTCGGCCTCGGCCTTGAGCTTCTCACCGACCGTCGCGGCGGCGGCCAGTGCCATGGCCTGCTCGCCCTCGGCCTCCGCCTTCAGCTTTTCGCGTACCGCGGTGGCCACGGCGTGCGCCTTGGCCTGATCGCCCTCGGCGACGGCCAGCGCCTTCTCCCGCTCGACGGCGGCCTCGGCGCGGCCGACCTTCTCGATCGCCGCGGCGTCCCGCTCGCGCACCTGCACCTCGGCCAGGCCGACGGCGGCCATCTCGGCCTGGACGCCCTCGGCGAGGCGGATCTTGGCGCGGGCGTCGAGCTCGGCGGCCTGCTGCCGGGACTCGGCCAGCACCAGCGCCTCGCGCGCCTTGTGCTTGGACGCGGCCTCGGAGGCCTCGGCCGCCTTGATGTCCTTGACCAGGCTCTCCTGCGCCTCGGCCTCGGCCTGGATGATCACGGCCTGGCGGGTCCGCTCGGCCTCCTCGACCACCCGCAGGCGCTTGATGCTCTCCTCCTGCTCGGCGACCGTCTTCTCCACCACGATCCGCTCGCGGATCACCTCGGCGATGGAGCGCTTCTCGCCCTCCAGCTCCTTGTCCTTGGAGATGCGCGACAGCTCGGTCTCGCGCTCGCGGGCGATGACCTCCAGCAGGCGGTCCTTCTCGATCCGCTCGGTCTCGATGGCAAGGACCCGCTCACGGTTCTTCGCCGCCACCGCGATCTCGCGGGCCTGGTTCTCCTGCTGGACGCCGAGCTGCTCGTCGGTACGGAGATTCGCGGCGTGTGCCTTGAGCCGCTCCTCGGCCTGGACCTTGGCGGTCTCCGCCTCCTCGCGGGCGCGCATGGTCTCCACCTCGCGCTTCTGCTTGATCTCCGCGTCGGCCTGGCGGCGCTCCAGCTCCAGGATGGCCTCCCGCGCGTCCACGTTCTGGCGGGTGATCTCCTTCTCCTCGCGCCGCTGGAACTCGTTGGTCCGTACGTGCTCGATGGCGGTCAGCTCGGTGATCTTCCTGATGCCCTGCGCGTCGAGGATGTTGTTCCTGTCCAGGGACATCAGCGAGGTCTGCTCCAGGTAGTCGATGGCCGCGTCCTCAAGGCTGTAGCCGTTGAGGTCGGTGCCGATGACCTGGATGATCTCGTCGCGGAACCGGTCACGCTGGGTGTAGAGGTCCACGAAGTCGAGCTGCTTGCCGACCGTCTTGAGCGCCTCGGAGAACTTGGCGTTGAACAGCTCCTGCAGCGTCTCCTGGTCGCTCGCCCGCGCGGTGCCGATGGCCTGGGCGACCTTCACCACGTCCTCGACGGTCTTGTTGACCCGGACGAAGAAGGTGATGCGGATGTCGGCACGGATGTTGTCGCGGCAGATCAGACCCTCACGGCCGGTCCGGGCGATCTCGATGGTCTTCACCGAGATGTCCATCAGCTCCGACTTGTGGAAGATGGGCAGCACGATGGCCCCGGTGAAGGTGACGTCCACCTTGTTGATCTTCGAGACGATCAGGGCCTTGCCTTGCTCGACCTTGTTGAACAGGCGGCTGATCATGATGAGCAGGCCGACGACGACGAGGAGGACGACGGCGAGGAAGATGCCGAGTCCGGTGGAGATGACGTCCAAAATGGTCCCTCGGTTAAATAGGACGATCAGGGTCGAGTTCCGCGGCGTACGGCATCACCCAGAAGAACTCGCCCGGGGAGTCATAGGCGAATATCAGGGCGGTGCTTCCGGCGGCGAAGGCGTCGTCGCCGGTCTGACGCACTTGAACGAGCGCGGAGGAGCCGTCCGGGGCGGTGACCTCGGCCTGGCCGAAATCAGTGCCGACCCGGCTCGTGCGGATGACGCACGCACGGCCCACGAAGTCGGCGCGGGAGGGGACGCGCTCCTTCGGGATGAGACGTCGCAGTGGCAGCACGATGAGGCGCGTGCATGCCCAGGCGCAGATCAGCGCCGCGATCAGTACCGCCACCAGGGCGGGGGTGCCGGTGAACAGCGCGCCGCCCACGAGGCTCGCGAACCAGGCGACGACGACCAGCAGCGAGACGACCAGTGCGGCCGGGACCCCGCCGAGTCCCAGACCGCTCAGGAGGCCGGTGGCTCCCGCGGTTTCGGAGCCGTCACCGGCGTCGCCGTCGAAACCGAACAGACCGAACACGACGAGCACCCAGTACGCGA
The DNA here is from genome assembly GCF_035917995.1 of Streptosporangium sp. NBC_01755. NCBI lineage: Bacteria > Bacillati > Actinomycetota > Actinomycetes > Streptosporangiales > Streptosporangiaceae > Streptosporangium > Streptosporangium sp. NBC_01755. The sequence goes on from NZ_CP109131.1 coordinate 5,050,223, forward strand.
TGATCACCAGGAGCAGGAACGTGAACAGGACGGTCGGAAAAGACAGCGCGGCATCGACGAACTGGCCCATCGGCGTGTGAGGTCCCCCTGCTGGCGTACCGGATCGCGCTCCCCCGAGCGCGCGTAAGCGACTATATACAGGTAAAGATTGGTTAAAGGGAATAGTTCCCAAATTGGAGAAATATTCGTATTAAACTCTCTACCTGCGGGTTCTCCGGGGGCCGATGCGCGGGCGGGGTGGGAATCGTCCGAGGGCACGAGGGAGCCGGGGAGCGGAGGCGGGCCTCGCTGCCGTGGCCTGCCCGCACGAGCGGTGATCGGCCACGAGCGGACGGCCCGCACCGGGCTCTGTGCGCGCCTATGAGGGGACGGCCGAGCCGACCACCACCGGGTTGTCGGTGATCTCCCCTTCGACCACGTCGGCGACCACGCAGGTGATGTTGTCAGGCCCTCCGGCCTCGCAGGCGAGCGCGATCAGCTGCCGGGTGACCTCCTGAAGGTCGTCGACCTCGGCGAGCACCTGGCGGAGCCGCTCGGCCTCGACCACCCCCGACAACCCGTCGGAGCAGAGCAGGTAGCGGTCGCCGACCTCGGCGTCCCGTAGGGAGAGGTCGAGTTCGAGGTTCTCGTTGCCGTCGAGGACCTGAAGCAGGATCGACCGGTGCGGGTGGCGGGCGGCCTCCTCGGCGGTGATCCGGCCGTCGTCCATCAGCGTCTGGACCAGGGTGTGGTCGTAGGTGATCTGATAGAGGTCGCCGTTGCGGAGCAGGTAGGCGCGAGAGTCGCCGATGTGGGCGAGGGCGACGCGCGAGCCGTTCCAGAGCATCAGGGTCAGGGTGGTCCCCATACCGGTGAGCGACGGGTCTTCGGCGACCAGCTCGCGCAGGCGCTGGTTGGCCTTGCGGACCCCGGCCTCGGCGGCGGAGGCGAGGTCGCCCGGGCATTCCTGGTCCAGGGACGCCACGATGGCGATGGCCGCCGAGCTGGCGACCTCCCCGCCCACGTGACCGCCCATTCCGTCGGCGACGGCGAGAAGCCGGGCGCCGGCGTAGGCGGCGTCCTCGTTGCCTTGCCGGATCCGGCCGACATCGGACCCTGCAGCATAGCGCAGCGTGATCATCTGCACATCACTAGATCGTCGAGTTGCACGAGCTGAGCCGCTTTCGGACAGTTGGGATGGGCCTAGGGCGAACCGAGATGTTCCACGATCCACTTAACACCATGGTGGCGCAAGCGGCCTGGGGAAGTGTTGCCACATCTGTTGACAGCGGTGGTGGCGCGTAAGCTGTTTCAGTGGCCACTCAGCGCCTCCTCAGTGCCTCCGCACTGTGCCCGTAGTCCCCCACTTTACGCACCGCTAGGAGATCAGGAATGACCGCGATCATGCAGGAGGCGGCACGTCGCCGCACGTTCGCGGTGATCAGCCACCCCGACGCGGGCAAGTCGACCATGACCGAGGCGCTGGCGCTGCACGCCTCCGCGATCAGCCAGGCGGGCGCGGTGCACGGCAAGTCCGGGCGGCGCGGGGTGACCTCCGACTGGATGGAGATGGAGAAGGCCAGGGGCATCTCCATCACCTCCGCCGCGCTCAGGTTCGAATACCGCGGCCACATGTTCAACCTGGTCGACACCCCGGGTCACGCGGACTTCTCCGAGGACACCTACCGGGTGCTGGCCGCCGTCGACTGCGCGGTCATGCTGCTCGACGCGGCCAAGGGCATGGAGCCGCAGACGCTGAAGTTGTTCGAGGTCTGCCGGCACCGCCGCATCCCCGTCATCACGTTCGTCAACAAGTGGGACCGGCCGGGCCGCGAGGCCCTGGAACTGCTGGACGAGATCGAGGAGAAGACCGGCCTGAAGCCCACGCCGATCACCTGGCCGATCGGCACCGGCGGCTTCTTCCACGGGGTGGCCGACCGCGCCGCCGACCGGATCGTCCGCTACACCCGCACCCCCGGCGGTGCCACCAAGGCCATCGAGACCGACCTGAACGCCGAGCAGGCCCTGACCGAGCTGGGCGGCGACTGGGAGCGGGCCAAGGACGAGATCGACCTGCTCTCCGCGATCGGCGCCGACCACGACCAGAAGACCTTCGAGGCGCACGAGTCCACCCCGGTGCTGTTCGGGGCCGCGCTGTCCAACTTCGGCGTCGGCCGGCTGCTGGACGCCATGGTCGACATCGCCCCCGCCCCCGCGCCCCGCCCGGACGTCGACGACGACCCGCGCCCGCTGGAGGAGCCGTTCTCCGGCCTGGTCTTCAAGGTGCAGGCCAACATGGACCCCTCGCACCGCGACCGGATCGCCTTCGTCCGGGTCTGCTCCGGCAGGTTCGAGCGCGGCATGGTGCTCGTCCACGCGGCCACCGCCCGCCCGTTCGCCACCAAGTACGCCCAGTCGGTCTTCGGCCAGGAACGCGCCACGATCGACGAGGCCTACCCCGGCGACGTGGTCGGACTGGTGAACGCCAGCGCCCTGCGTCCCGGCGACACGCTGTACGACGGCTCGCCCGTCGAGTTCCCGAAGATCCCGAGCTTCGCCCCCGAGCACTTCTCCACGGCCAGGGTCCGCGACTCCAGCCGTTCCAAGCAGTTCCGCAAGGGCATCGAGCAGCTCGACGCCGAGGGCGTGGTCCAGGTGCTTCGCTCCGACGTCAGAGGCGACCAGTCGCCGGTGCTCGCCGCGGTGGGCCCGATGCAGTTCGACGTGGTCAAGCACCGGATGGCCACCGAGTTCAACACCGAGATCCTGATGGACCGGCTCGACTTCGGCATCGCCAGGCTCACCGACGCCGAGTCGGCGCCGATCCTGGCCCGCCAGCGTGGGGTGGAGGTCTTCGCCCGCTCGCTGGACAGGGCCCTGCTGGCGCTGTTCACCGACGAGTGGCGGATGCGCGGCGTCATGCGCGACCACCCTGACCTGGTGCTGAACGCCCTGCTTGCCGACACCCGCGGCTGACCGGCTCGGGTACGGCCCTTTTCCCTGAGAGCCGTACCCGGGTTGTTCGCCGTGCCCGCTGTGCGGGTTGTTCGCCGTGCCCGCTGCGGTGGGCGGGTGTTCCGGCCGGCCGTCTCAGTTACCGTCTGGTGATTTCGGCCTCCGGCCTGCTCGGGCGCGGGTGGTTGCGGGCTCTTTTTACGCCGGCCGGAACACCCGCCCACCTCCGCTGCACGTGCTCTGGCCGTAGGGCGTGCAGGCCGTAGCCGCTCGCTTTCCGGCCGCCTGGGTACGCGCCGTCGCTGAAGCGTCCCTTGAGGAGCCGATCAGGGCCGATCACCGTAGCTGAAGCGCGCCTGCATGACCCAGTCCAGGGCCGGGCGCCGTAACCAGTCCAAGGTTGGGCCGTCGCCGAACGGCTACCGGTAGCCGATTGTGGGGAGGTCGAGAATCCGGAATGTCTGGATCATTCGGGGGGTGACGATGCCATCGTGTGGAGGGTCTTCTCGAATCTCAGCGCCAGGTCGCGATCCATGGTGAGCTCGACGGGCCTGCCCTTCCGGTAGGCGGTGAGCGGGCCGGTCGGCGGACGGTCGATGAGGGCGGCGATCGGGGGTACCGCCCTGGCCGCCGGTTGAGCGAACATCGCCGACATCAGCCGGACGAGGCCGCGTACCGGTTGCCGGAAGGGTTTGAACATCCCTGTCGCCACGAACAGCGGGTTGTAGAGCACGTAGCTCGTCCGCTCGCCGGCGTAGGCCATGCCCAGCAACTCGACGGCCCTGGCGCCCTGCATGGTCGCTCTGAAAGGCCGATACCCCTCGGTCAGTTGCGGATCATTCCAGTGGATCTTTCCCGCGGGGATGCCCCCGACCCCGCACAGATTGACGATCACAGGTGTTCGCGCCTTTTCCAGTGATTCGCGCAGGCCCTCGGCCATGAGCCAGCGGTTGATCACGTACAGGGCGAAGGTGTGCTCGAAGCCCTCCGGTGTCTCGATCCTCGTCGGGTTGTACCTGAAGGCCCCGAGCACCAGTGCATCGATCACCGGATGCTCGTCACGGAGCTCCCGGATCAGGTCGCGTGTCTGCCTGATGGAACTGAGATCCGCCTGGACGAAGCGGGCCGCGGGTGCCTCCTCCCGCAGGCGCCGCCCGCCCACCTCGCCGCTGCCCACGGCGATGACCAGGTCGCCCTGCTCGGCGTAGTGCCGGGTGAGGGCCTTGCCGATGCCGTCCGTGCCGCCGGTGATCACGATCGTCCGCCGCATAAGTTGAGGCCTTCCTCAAGTTGAGATTCACCTCAACTTAGCTAGGCTTTCGAGCATGCGCAAGGACGCCCTCCACAACCGTGAGCGCCTCCTGCGGGCGGCCAGGAGCCTCTTCGCCGACCGGGGACTCGACGTGCCGCTCGAAGAGATCGCGCGTACGGCGGGGGTGAGCATCGGGACGCTGTACAACCGCTTCCCCACGCGTACCGAGCTGGTGGAAGCGGTATTCGAGGACCGGGTGGCGACCGTCGCCGAGCTGGCCGAGCGGTCGCTCGCGATGGACGACGCCTGGGAGGGATTCGTCGCGTTCATCACCGGCGTGTGCGAGCTACAGGCGGCCGACCTTGGCTACAACGACCTCGCCATACGCGGAGGAACAGCTGGCACGGACACGGGATACGCGCTGATGCAGCAGATCATCGAGCGCACCCAGGAGTCGGGCACCCTGCGGGACGATGTCACGCTGGCCGACATGGCGTTCGTGATCTGGGGGGTCGCGGCGACCGTACGCGCGACGTTCCGCGTCGCTCCCGGAGTCTGGCGGCGGCACCTCGCCCTGACCCTCGACGGCCTACGCGCCACCGCTGCCCACCCCCTCCCCGCCCCACCCATGTCCCCCGCCCAGACGCACGCCGCAATGGGCGAATGCCACTGAAAAGAAAACAGCCCAGGCTGAGGTTGGAAAACAGCCGAGGAGAGGTAGAGGCAGGGGAGAAAACAGCGGTAGCACGATTTACGGCGCCCGGCCCTGGACTGGGTCATGCGGTCGCGCTTCAGCTACGGTGACCAGCTCCGGACGATCCTCAAGCGACGCTTCAGCGACGGTGCGTTATCTGGGCGGCCGGAAAGCGAGCGGCTACGGCCTGCACGCCGTACGGCCGAAGCACGTGCAGCGGAGGTGGGCGGGTGTTCCGGCCGGCGTAAAAAGAGCCCGCAACCACCCGCGCCCGAGCAGGCCGGAGGCCGAAATCACCAGACGGTAACTGAGACGGCCGGCCGGAACACCCGCCCACCGCAGCGGGCACAGCGAACAACCGCAAACAATCCGCACCCGGAAAAGTCAGACTAGACGCCAGTCGTGACGCTCCAGAAAGGCGCGCTCTCCAGTGGCGTACTCGATGAAAGCGGTCTGAACCGCCTCCAGGTCGGGAATGTGAGTGCGGAACATCCGGTCCCGGACGCTGTCCTTGTACTCCAGTTCGTAGCCCGAGATCTCCGGGGAACTCTGGACGAAGTGCTCGCCGAAGACGACCAGCGCCGTGAACGGGTTCTGCGGGGACATGGTGGCGAGCGCGTCGGAGATGAGCCCCAGATCAGGGGCGACCACGATCATCCCGTCGCCGGTACGCATCTCCATGGTGGGATAGACGCCACGCGGAGACAGGTTGTGCACCAGGCCGCGCTGTGGGTCGTAGCAGACCAGCCCGCACTCGGCGGCCAGGGCGAAGACCTCGGCCGCCACCTCGTCGGCCCGTTCCAGGTCCACGGTGACCAGGGCGAAGTCCGCGGAGAGCGGCTCGGCCTCGGGAAGCCGCTCGACGAACGCCACCACCCCCGGGTGGGTCTCCGCGGGCTCCTGCTCCCCGGAGAGGGAGGCGCCCGGCTCTTCGGGGCGAAGGCTCACGCCATGCGACTTCCCGTGGCGGAACGTCTGGAAGACGTCCTCCGCGTGTTCCCTGGTGATCGGCTTGGGCTCGTGCCAGACGGCCAGTTCGAAGCTCACGCCCCCATTGTCCTCCGAAGGATTCTTCCGGCGGACCGGAAGGTCGTACAGCCCTGAAGGAGAGGGCACCTACGCCGAGCTAACACCGCCTTGCGCTTGGCCTCGCCGTAGCCGGTCGTACAGCGCTGGAGGAGAGGGCACCTACGCCGAGGGCTGGTCGGCGAGGGGGACCTGCGACAGCACCGCGGTGCAGAACGCGCAGCGCCTGGCGGCGATCGGGATGTCGCTGAGGCACTCCGGGCACTGCTTCTCGGTGGCCTCCTTGTCCCGGTCGAAGAAGCCGATCAGCCGGGTCATCGGCATCACGACGAGCCAGTAGATGACCGCGGCGATGATCAGGAAGCTCAGCAGGTGGTTGATGAAGTCGCCGTACATGAACTGGGCGCCGTTGACCGTGAACACGTACTCCGAGAAGTCTGGTTCCCGGCCGCCGGTGATCGCCCCGATCAACGGCGTGATGAGGTCCTTGACCAGAGCCTGCACCAGCCCGCTGAAGGTCGCCCCGACCACGACCGCCACGGCCAGCTCGACGAGGTTCCCTCTCAGTAGGAACTTCTTGAATCCACCCATTTCCTCATGTCCTCTACTCGTAAAGAAGGGCCGCTGCCCGGGGAGGGCGGCGACCAGAGCTCCGTTGTTTTTCCGGCAGTCCACCAGGGCCCCTGATGGGTGGTCTGGACGGAGGTTAACGCGTCCGGTTGAGGATATGCGGGGATGCACGCCTCGGCGCCGTCACGAGTTGGACGGGACAGGTGGTACGAAAGGTTACTATCGGCGCAGTTCGCGAGCGAGGTGGCCGGATGGATTTTCGTGTGCTTGGCCCGGTCGGGGTGATCGCCGATGGTGGGGTGGCGGTGGACATCGGCCCCTATCAGCAGCGGCTGGTGCTGGCCATGTGCGTCCTTTCGGCCCCGCGGCCGGTTGGGCCGAACCGGATGATCGACGCGCTCTGGGAGGGCGATCCCCCTCCGGGGGCGCTCAACACCGTGCAGGCGTACGTCTCCAAGCTCCGCCGTGTCTTCGAGCCGGGCAGGCCGAGGGAGGTGCCCCCGAAGGTCCTGACCAGCAGGCCGGGAGGATATGTCCTGGACGTCCCCGAAACCGCGATCGACCTGGGCAGGGTACGGGGACACGTGGCCGGGGGCAGGAGCCTGGGCGCGGCGGGTGACCACGAGGGGGCGGTGCGGGAGCTGCGGCTGGCCCTGGGGGAGTGGAGCGGGGACCCGCTTGAGGATCTCCCGGGCTCCTCCTGGGCGGCGGAGGAGAGCGCGCACCTGGTCGAGCTGCGACTGACGATCGAGGAGGACCTGGCCGAGGCGGAGCTCGCGCTCGGCCGGGGGGCGTCGGTGACGGCCGGGCTGGCCAAGCTGGTCGGTGCCCATCCGTTCAGGGAGCGGCTGCGGGCGCTCGCCGCCCACGCGCTCTACCAGGCGGGACGGCAGGCGGACGCGCTCGGCCTGCTCGCCGAGGGGCGCCGGGTGCTGATGGAGGATCTTGGACTGGACCCCGACCCCTGGTCGAGGGAGATGGAGCGGCGCATTCTCGGCCAGGATCCCGAGCTGAGGCCCAGGCGTACGGCGGAGGTGGGCGCGGCGGCGGGTGCGGCCGACGCGGGGAAGACGGCCGCCGTGACGGAGGCGGCCAATACGGAGGCGGCCAATACGGCGGAGAAGGCCGGTACGGCGGAGACGACGGGTGCCGGGGAAGCGGCGGCGGAGCCGGCCGGGCAGGAGAAAGGCACCGGACTGGTGGGCCGGGGGGCGGAGGCAGGGGTGCTGGCGCGGGCGGTCTCCGGGGACGGGCACCGGGTGGTGCTGCTCGCCGGGGAGCCTGGCATCGGCAAGACCAGCCTCGCCGAGCACGCGGCCGACGTCGCGCGGGCGCGGGGCCGGCGGGTGGTATGGGGCCGTTGCTGGGACGGCACCGGCGCGCCACCCTACTGGCCCTGGACGCAGGCGGTGCAGGACCTGGTCGGCAGGGATGGCGAACTGGCGCAACTCGCCAGAGCCGGAACCGGGACCGGAGCAGGGACCGAAACCGGGCAGATCGAAGGCGGGACCGGGACCGGGAGCGGAGCCGGGCAGGCCGGAGGCGGGCAGATCGGGCGGATCGGGACGGAAGGGTGGGCCGAGCGAACCGGGCAAGCGGGGCAAAGAGGGCAGTCTGGGCGGTTTGCGTTGTACGAGGCGTTCGCCCGGCTGCTGAACGAGCACGGCCGGGTGCTGGTGGTCCTCGACGACCTCCAGTGGGCGGACACCTCGTCGCTGCGGCTGCTGGAGTTCCTGGCCTCCACCCGGCTCTGCCCGGAGCTGACGGTCGTGGCCACGTACCGCGACACCGACGTACGCCCCGGCGAGCCGCTGGAGCACACCCTCGGCGTGCTGCGCCGGCTGCCGCACGTGCGGCGGCTCCTGCTGCGCGGCCTGGCAGATGAGGAGATCCGCGAGTATCTGGGACGGGCCGGCGCCGACCCCGGCCGGGCGGCGGAGATGGGCAGGCTGACCGCGGGCAACCCGTTCTTCCTGGGCGAGGTGCTGCAGCTGGGGGAGACCCCCGAGGCGCTCTCGGACGTGGTGCGCGGCCGGATGGCCCACCTGCCGCCCGACACCGAGGAGGTGCTGACCGTCGCGGCGCTGCTGGGCAGAGAGGCGGCGACCGACATCCTGACGCGCGTGGCGGAGCTGCCCGAGGGGCGGGTGCTCGACATCGTCGACGCCGCCGTGGGGGCCCGGCTGCTGGTCGAGGGGGAGGGGCCGAGCTGCCGGTTCGTGCACGACATCGTCCGTGACGTGCTGCGTGAGGCGCTGCCGCCGCTGCGTCGCAGGAGACTGCACGCACGGATCGCCGAGGTGCTTGAGGAGCGGAACGGGACGCGGCTGACCGAGATCGCCCACCACTACCGAGAGGGCCTGCTGACCCCCGCGATGGCGGGCAGGGCCATCGGCTACACCCGGCGCGCGGCGGCCCAGGCGACCGCGCAGTTCGCCCACGAGGACGCGGCGGAAAGCCTGGAACGGGCGATCGCGATGATCGACTGGCTGCCCGGGCCCGACAACGGGCTCCGCTGCGACCTCCTGCTGGACCTGGCCGAGGCGCAGGCGGCCGCGGGGATGAGCGGCGCGGCCCGCGCCTCACTGGAGGCCACCGCGCAGCTCGCCGAGGAGCTCGGCGACGACAACCGGCTGGCCAGGGCGGTGCTGGGGTTCTCCAACCCGATCTATCTGGCCATGTACGAGGAGATGACCGGCATCGACAGGCTGGCCGGGCGCATCGACCGGGTGCTCGCCTCCGACCTCGCCGGGGACTCGCCGTGGCGGGCCCAGCTGCTCGCCGCCGCCGCGCTGACCGGCTCCACCCTGCGGCCCGTCGAGCAGAGTGTGCAGATGGCGGAGGAGGCGGTGCGGCTGGCCCGACGCACCGGGGAGGACCAGACCCTGTCCAGGACGCTGATCGCCCTGGAGATCCTGCTGCGCTCCGGCCACGACCACGACCACCGGCGGGCGGTCGTCGCCGAGATCGTGGACATCGGCCGCCGCACCGGCGACCTGGCCACCGAGTGGATCGGCAGGGAGAGCGAGTACGTCGAGCTGAACGCCCAGGGCGCCGCCGGGCCGGCCGCGGAGTCGCTGGCCTGGCTGCGGGAGAGCGCGGAAAGGCTCAGGCTCCCCTCGATGGTCAGCCTGGCCGCCTGGCAGCGCGCGGTCCACGCCTACCTGGCCGGACGGTTCGCCGACGCGCTCGCCGAGGCCGACGCGTCCGGCACGGCACACCCGGAGGGGGCGCTGGGCCGGGGCGACGCGCTGCTGCGGCGGGAGACGTTCCGCTTCCTCTCCCTGCGGGCGGCGGGCGAGGCGGGCGAGGCGCTCGCGCTGTCCGGTGAGATGCTCGCCCACCGCCCAGGGCAGAGCCCCTGGCGGATCCTGCGCTGCCTGGCCCTGATCGACCTGGGCAGGACGGACGAGGCGCGGGAGGCCTTCGCCGAACTCGCCCGCGACGGCTTCGCGGCACTCGGCCCCGAGCTGGCCTACCGGTTCGTACCGGACGCCGTCAGTGAGATCTGCGCGGCGCTCGGCGACGAGGCCGCGGGGAAGGTCCTGTACCGCAGGCTCGCCCCGAACACGGGCCGGCTGCTGGGCTGGTCGCTGACCGACCTGTGCCTGGCCCGGCTGGCCCTGCTCGACGGTGACGAGGAGCGGGCCGGGGCCCATCTGCGGGCGGCGGAGGCGTTCGCCGCAGCGGCGGGGCTGCGCGTGTACGAACCCGCGCTCCGCGCGCTGGCCGGTGCGCTTCGGCCGACCTGACCCGGGCTCGTCGCCGCATACCGCCGGGTAACTCCGAGATCACTGTTACAGGAGTGAAAATGTGCGCATGTCCCGGCTGAAACAGGGCATATTTGTTCACCGCTGAAGGGCGGTGTAATGATCGAGATCTGGCCGGGTGATCCCTATCCTCTCGGGGCCACCTACGACGGCGCGGGGACCAACTTCGCGCTTTTCACCGAGGTCGCCGAACGCGTCGAGCTGTGCCTGTTCGACGAGGAGAACCAGGAGACGCGGGTCAACTTCACCGAATGCGAGGGTTTCGTCTGGCACGGATACCTGCCCGGCGTCGGTCCGGGACAGCGGTACGGCTACCGCGTGCACGGCCCGTACGATCCGCGGAGGGGGCAGCGGTGCAATCCGGCCAAGCTCCTGCTCGACCCGTACGCCAAGGCGATCGAGGGGGAGGTGAACTGGGACGAGGCGGTGTACGGCTACCGCTTCGGTGATCCGGAGAGCCGTAACGACGACGACTCGGCCCCGTTCATGCCGCACTCCATCGTGATCAATCCGTTCTTCGGGTGGGGGCACGATCGGCCGCCGAGCACGCCGTACCACAACACGGTGATCTACGAGGCGCACGTCAAGGGTCTGACGATCAATCATCCGAAGATCCCCGAGCGGATCCGCGGCACCTACGCGGCGATCGGGCATCCGGAGATCATCGATCACCTGACCGCCCTCGGGGTGACGGCGATCGAGCTCATGCCGGTACACCAGTTCGTCACCGACCACGTCCTCGCCGATCGGGGGCTGACGAACTACTGGGGCTACAACAGCATCGGGTTCTTCGCCCCGCACAACGCCTACTCCAGCACCGGGCAGCGCGGCGGGCAGGTACTGGAGTTCAAGGCCATGGTCAAGGCCCTGCACGAGGCGAACATCGAGGTCATCCTCGACGTGGTCTACAACCACACGGCCGAGGGCAACCACCTGGGCCCGACGCTGAGCATGCGGGGCATCGACAACACCGACTACTACCGCCTGGTCGACGACGACAAGCGCTACTACCTGGACACCACGGGCACCGGCAACAGCCTGTTCATGCGCTCCCCGCACGTGCTTCAAATGATCATGGATTCGCTCCGCTACTGGGTCATCGAGATGCACGTGGACGGTTTCAGGTTCGACCTGGCCGCGACGCTGGCGCGGGAACTGCACGAGGTCGACCGGCTGAGCGCCTTCTTCGACCTGGTCCAGCAGGACCCGGTGCTGTCGCAGGTCAAGCTGATCGCCGAGCCGTGGGACCTCGGCCCCGGCGGCTACCAGGTGGGCAACTTCCCCGCCAGGTGGACCGAGTGGAACGGCATGTACCGCGACACGATCCGCGACCTGTGGCGGGGTGAGCCCGCCTCGCTGCCCGAGTTCGCCTCCAGGCTGACCGGCTCCAGCGACCTCTACCAGGACGACAGCCGACGCCCCGCCGCCTCCATCAACTTCGTCACCTGCCACGACGGGTTCACCCTGCAGGATCTCGTCTCCTACAACGGCAAGCACAACGAGGCCAACGGCGAGGACAACCGGGACGGCACCGACGACAACCGCTCCTGGAACTGCGGTGAGGAAGGGCCCGCCTCGCTGGCCGTCGAGTCCCTGCGCGAGCAGCAGAAGCGCAACTTCCTGACCACTCTTTTCCTGTCCCAGGGCGTTCCGATGATTTCCCACGGTGACGAGTTGGGCCGTACCCAGCGGGGCAACAACAACGGGTACTGCCAGGACAACGAACTGAGCTGGGTCGACTGGTCCGACGTCAGGGAGAACTGGCTGCTGCTCGAGTTCACCCGGCGGCTGGCCAAGCTCCGCGCCGACCACCCGGTCTTCCGGCGGCGTAGGTTCTTCTACGGGCGGCCCGTACGCGGTTCGGAGGAGAACCTCAGCGACATCGCCTGGCTCACTCCGAGAGGGGAGAAGATGACCGATGCCGACTGGAACGTTGGCTACGCCAGGTCGCTGGCCGTCTTCCTGAACGGTGAGGCCATCACCGAGCCCGACCGCAGGGGGCGGCAGATCGTCGACGACTCGTTCCTGCTGCTGTTCAACGCCCACCACGACGTCATCAAGTTCACCCTTCCGAAGGACTACGGTGAGATGTGGCTGACCGAGATCGACACGGCGATGCCGATCATGGTTGACAGCCGGGTCTGCCGGGCCGGAGAGAGCGTGCCGGTGGTCGGCCGCTCGGTGCGGGTGTTGCGCCGTGTCTGAGCCCGTCAAGCAGCCCACGCCCGAGCCCGTGCCCGCTCCCCTGGAGCCCGCGCCCGGCGTGGTCCCGCCCGAGCCCGTGCCCGGTGTCGTACCGCGAGAGCCGGCGCCCGGTGTGATCCCGCAGCAGGTCGCCCACGACGAGATCCTGCTGGAATCCGGGGCACTGTTCGGCGAGGACGTGCCGGATCCGGTGGAGCTCCCCGAGGAGGTGCCCGAGCCCCCGCCGTCGCCCGGCTCGTACGAGGTGCCGGTCTCGACCTACCGGCTCCAGCTGACCCCCGACTTCGGGTTCGACAAGGCGGCCGAGCTGGCCCCGTACCTGCGGGACCTGGGGGTGAGCCACGTCTACCTGTCGCCGATCCTGCAGGCCGTGCCGGAGTCGCGGCACGGCTACGACGTGACCGATCACTCGCGCGTCCGCGAGGAGTTCGGCGGCATCGAGGGCCTGCGGCGGATGTCGGATACGCTCGCCCAGCACGGGATCGGCATCGTCGTCGACATCGTGCCCAACCACATGACGGTCCCGGTGCCCGAGTCGGGCAACGCGCAGCTGTGGTCGGTGCTCAAGGAAGGGCGGAAGTCACCGTACGCGCCCTGGTTCGACATCGACTGGTCCGGTGGCGACGGCAGGGTGAACATGCCGGTGCTCGGCGACTCGGGGGAGGCGGTGGTCGACGGCGACGTGCTGCGCTACCACGACCATGTCTTCCCGCTGCCCGACGCGAACTACCGGCTGGTCGACTGGCGGCGCGGACCCGGCTACCGCCGGTTCTTCGACGTGTCCTCGCTGATCGGGTTGCGGGTGGAGGACCCGGAGGTGTTCGACGCCACGCACGCCGTCATCCTCTCGCTCGTCCAGGAGGGGATCATCAAGGGGCTGCGGGTGGATCACCCCGACGGGCTCGCCGAGCCGCGCGGCTACCTGTCGCGGCTGCGCGCCGTCTCGGGCGTGTGGACCGTTGCGGAGAAGATCCTGATCGGCTCCGAGCGGTTGCCCGCGGACTGGGAGTGCGACGGCACCACCGGCTACGAGGTGCTCAACCGGATCACCGGGCTGTTCGTCGACCCGTCGGGGAGGGAGCCGCTGGTGGAGCTGTTCACCCGGCAGACCGGCATGCCCTCCAGCTACGCCGCGGTCGTCCGGGAGTCCAAGGCGGAGGTGCTGAGCCTGTTCTTCGGCTCGGAGATCGACAGGTTGCACGCCGTCGTCGGCTCCGACCGCCGGACGCTGGTGGAGCTGCTCGCCGCGATGCCGGTCTACCGGGCCTACGCGGTGCCGGGCGAGCCGGTGCCCGAGATCTCGGCCGAGATCGTCGAGGAGGCCGGACGGGTCGCCGCGGGGCGGCTGCCCGAGGGCGCTCCGGTGGCGGAGGTCGTCCGGCGGGTGCTGGCCGGGCCCGCCGAGGCGATCACCCGCTTCCAGCAGACCTGCGGTCCGGTGATGGCCAAGGGGGTGGAGGACACCGCCCTCTACCGCTGGTACCCGCTGGCCTGCCTGAACGAGGTGGGCGGCGAGCCCGACAGGTTCGGCGAGCCGGTCGAGGAGTTCCACGCGTTCTGCCGGCGGATGTCGCCGGGCACGATGACGACGCTGTCCACCCACGACACCAAGCGCTCAGAGGACGTACGGGCCCGGCTGGCCGTGCTGTCCGAGCTTCCGGGAGAGTGGGCGGCGGCGGTCGGCGAGTGGTCCTCGAAGGTCTCCTTCGACCCGGCCCTGGACTACCTGGCCTGGCAGAATCTGATGGCCTCCTGGCCGATCGGTCCCGACAGGTTCTTCGACTACCTGTTCAAGGCGGCCCGCGAGGCCAAGACCTCGATCTCCTGGGCCACCCCCGACCCGGCCTACGAGCGCGGCATCCGCGACTTCGTCACCCGGGCCATCGAGGAGTGCGGCGCCTCGGTCGAGGAGTTCGCCGCGAGGATCGAGCCGTATGCCAGGTCCAACTCGCTGGGCCAGAAGCTCGTCCAGCTCATGCTGCCCGGCGTGCCCGACCTCTACTGGGGCAACGAGATCACCGACTTCTCCCTGGTCGACCCGGACAACCGCCGTCCTGTCGACTTCCCGCTGCGCCGCCGGATGCTCTCGGCGGCGCAGGCGCACGCGAGCCGGGCCCACCCGGAGCAGGAGCACCCGAGTCCCGCCACGGAGGGCCTGTCATGGGACGAGGCCAAGCTGGCGGTCACCAGCCGGGCGCTGGATCTGCGGCGGAGGCTGGACCCCGAGGCGCCGTACGTCCCGATCGAGGCCGGAGAGCACGCGATCGCCTTCGCCCGGGGGGATCGGGCGGTGACGGTGGCCACCCGGCTGCCGGTCGGCCTGGAGCGTTGCGGCGGCTGGGGGAGCAGCACGCTCACCCTGCCGCACGGGACCTGGCGGGACCTGCTCTCCGGTGCCGAGCACACCGGCAGGATCCCGCTCGCCCATCTGCTGTCGGTTCACCCCGTCGTACTTCTGGAAAGGGACTGATCCATGTTCGAGGTCTGGGCACCGCGGGCGACGACGGTGGACGTGGAGATCGGCGAGGTTCGCCACCCGATGTCGTCCGCGGGCGGCGGCTGGTGGTTCGCGGAGGTGCCCGGGGCCGGGCACGGCACCGACTACCGGTTCCGGCTGGACGGGGGCGAGGCGCTGCCCGATCCCCGTACCCGCTGGCAGCCGGAGGGGATCTTCGGCCCGAGCCGGGTCTACGACCACGACCGCTTCGAGTGGGGCGACGCCCTGTGGCGGGGGCGTGACCTGCCGGGCTCGGTCGTCTACGAGCTGCACATCGGCACCTTCACCCCCGAGGGCACCTTCGACGCGGCGATCGGCAAGCTGGAACACCTGGTGGAGCTCGGCGTCGACTTCGTGGAGATCATGCCGGTACCGCCGGTGCCCGGCGGGCGCAACTGGGGCTACGACGGCGTGGACCTGTGGGCCGTCACCGACAACTACGGCGGCCCTGACGGGCTCAAGCGCCTCGTGGACGCCTGCCATCGGCGTGGGCTCGGTGTGATCCTCGACGTCGTCTACAACCACCTCGGCCCCTCGGGTAACTTTCTCGCCCCCTTCGGCCCCTACTTCCACTCCAGTGCCTCCTCCTTCTGGGGGCAGGCGGTCAACCTGGACGGCCCCGGCTCCGACGAGGTGCGTGCCTACTTCGTCGGCAACGCGATGCAGTGGCTGCGCGACTACCACATCGACGGCCTGAGACTGGACGCCGTGCACGCCCTGCACGACGACCGGGCCGTTCACCTGCTGGAGGAGATGGCCGCCGAGACGGAGGCGCTGTCGGCGGCGGTGGGCAGGCCGCTGACGCTCATCGCCGAGTCCGACCTCAACGACCCCCGGCTGATGTCCCCCCGCGAGGCCGGAGGGTACGGCCTGGCGGCTGCCTGGAATGACGACGTGCACCACGCCCTGCACGTGGCGGTGAGCGGGGAGCGGCACGGCTACTACGACGACTTCTACGGGGCACTGCCCAAGGTGTTGACCCGCGCCTACTACCACGACGGGACCTACTCGTCCTTTCGGGGGCGATCCCACGGCCGGTCTGCGGCCCACCTGCCCGGCTACCGCTTCGTCTGCTGCGCGCAGAACCACGACCAGATCGGCAACCGCGCGGAGGGCGACCGGCTGGCGCCCGGGGTGCTCCGGCTGGCCGCCGGGCTCCTGCTGACCTCGCCGTTCACCCCCATGCTGTTCATGGGGGAGGAGTGGGGGGCGCGCACGCCGTTCCTGTTCTTCACAGATCACGTCGAGCCGCAGCTGCGTGAGGGCGAGGCCGACCGGCGGCGACGGGAGTTCGTCGGCTTCGGCTACGACGACTGGGCGGAGAAGGCCCCCGACCCCGGCGAGGAGCTGACGTTCCTGCGCTCCAAGCTCGACTGGAGCGAGCTGGACGACGACGCCCACCGGGCCCACCTCGACTGGTACCGGGCCCTGATCGCGCTGCGCCGGGCGCATCCCGAGCTGACGGACCCGAGGCTGGATCGGGTCCGGGTCGACCACGGCGAGTCCTGGCTGGTCGTCCATCGGGGAGGGCTCAGGGTGGCGGCCAACCTCGGTCCGGTCCCGCTCACCGTCAGGCTCGGGCCAGGACGGTTCGCGCCCGGCCACATCCTGCTCGCCTCTGACCCGTCGGCGACGGTGCGGGGAGAGGAGCTGTCCCTGCCCGCCCGCTCTCTCGCGGTGGTGAGACTGGATCCGCCCGGCTGACCACCGCGGTGGCCGGAGGCTCAGACGGTCACCTGGCGCCCGTCTGAGCCACCACCCGCCCCGCCCGCCGGTAGGCCACGGGGTGGTGTGGGCCGGCCGCCGCATCCTGTGCCGGGTGTGGAAGGACACCGGGTCCCGGGGTCGCCGGTCGCTCTCCAGCAGCGCGCGGAGCCGGAGGTGGGCGAAGATCCGCTCCATGACAGCCGTTCACGCCGCGGCCGGGGTGAGGATGTCGGACAGGCGGCGCAGACCGCGGGCGGTACGGGCCTTGACCGTGCCGAGCGGGACGCTCAACCTCTCGGCGATCTCCCGCTGGGTCAGGTCGCCGTAGTAGGCCAGTTCGATCGCCTGGCGCTGTGACTCGGGCAGCTTGGCCAGCGCCCGGCGCACCTGGTCGCGCTCGGCCATGCCGTCGCCGTCGACCCTGCCGTCGTCGCCGGCCGGATCCGCCACCACGTCCAGCGGCACCGTAGGCAGGGTGCGCATCCGAAGCCGGTCGACCGCGCGCTTGTGCGCGATGCCGAGCATCCAGGCGGGGAGGCTGCGGGCCGGGTCGAAGCGGTGCCGTGACCGCCAGACCTCGGCGAACACGACCTGCTGAAGGTCCTCGATCTCCTGCTGCGGTACGAATCGCCGAAGGTAGGAGCGGATGAGGGAACCGTGGGCGCGGAAGCACTCGGCCAGGGCCGCATCGTCGCCCTCGGCGAACCGGATGTTCAGGGTGTCCGTCATGACGCCTCCGCTCACCGAGAAAACTTATTCAAAACCTATTCATACCTGGCCGGTCGACATGATCGCAAGCAGGGCACGGTGGCACGCCGATCAATGGGAGGGAGAAGGGGGATCCGGCCCGCAGGTAAAGGCCGTGCCTAGGCCAGGGCGGTGAGGACGCGGGTGAGCGCGTCCTGGAACGACGTGACGTGGCGGACCGATGTCGGCAGCCCCTCCCGCCAGCCCATACCGCCCGCGACGACCAGGCTCGGCGGACGGAGCACGGGCAGCGACGCGAGAGGGGCAGGGTCACCGGTGGCGGGCAGCTGGGACCAGACGAAGACCACCGAGGGGCCCAGCCGGCGCATCGCGTCCGCCAGCGCCGGGTACGGGGTCCTGGCGCCCAGCACCCGGGTCTCCACCCGATGGTCGGTGGTCAGCGTGGCGGCCAGTGCGTAGATCGGCAGGCTGTGCTGCTCGTCCTCGGCGCAGGCGAGCAGCACGGGGCGAGTGTTGACCGGCCGGGCGGGGCGTGCGGTGAGCCGGATCAGCGCCGCCAGCAGCCGGTCGGAGAACAGGTGCTCGATCTCGACGCTCGCGCCGCTCTCGGCCTGGCGGTCGCAGATCGTCTCGAAGACCGGCATCACCAGCCGCTCCCAGGTCCACGGTACGCCG
Organism: Streptosporangium sp. NBC_01755; assembly: GCF_035917995.1. NCBI lineage: Bacteria > Bacillati > Actinomycetota > Actinomycetes > Streptosporangiales > Streptosporangiaceae > Streptosporangium > Streptosporangium sp. NBC_01755. Next base: position 5,068,261 of record NZ_CP109131.1, read on the forward strand.
TTCCTGGCCAGCGACGCCTCCATCCAGTCGTAGACGGTTCGGCTGTCCAGCGTCATGGCCGCCCGCGCCAGCATCGCCGCCGTGGGGATGCCGGGCCGCTCCGCCAGGGGGGAGGGGATCTCCTCGGTGCGCACCTCCGGAACCGCCGATGGGACGGCCTCGACCCGCAGGACCTCCCGTGCCGCGTCGGCGGGGGGAACTCCGCTCCTGATGAGCCGGTTCATCTCCTCCAGGCGCCACAGGTCGCGGGTGTCGTAGCGTCGATGCCCCCCGGGGCTCCGGCGGCTCGGGCCCACGCCGTAGCGTAGGTTCCAGGTCCGCAGCGTGGGGGCGGGCACGCCGAGGCGTCGTGAGACGGCGCCGATGCCGTATCCCGGCTCCTCATCAGCGGTCACCTGTCGCTGCTTTTCCATCATCCCATTTCAAGCCCGCTACTGCCCTACCAGCGTGACAGGCGACATGAGCGGTCGCTCCCTGGACATTCCTTCGAGTTCCGAGCCCCCGGCGGATGCAACCGGCGGAGCGTGACCCGGCGAAAGGAAAACGTGACCGATACTGTGATCGTTTTGTTCAGCCGCGACCTCCGGGTGCACGACCACCCGGCGCTCGCCGCTGCGTGCGAGCGCGCACGCCATGTCATACCACTCTTCGTCATCGACCCCGACATACCTGCTGGCAACCGTCTGGGATTTCTCGCCGAATGCCTCGCCGACCTGCGCGGATCGCTCCGTGAGCGGGGCGGTGAGCTGGTCGTGCGCAGGGGTGATCCGGTCGCGGAGACGATACGCCTGGCGAGGGAGTCGGGGGCCGGGGCGGTCCACGCCGCCATGGACGTCAGCGCCCTCGCGCACCGCAGGCAACGGCGCCTGGCGGCGGAGTGCGAGCGCGCGGGGGTGGAGTTCCGCGCCTTTCCCGGCCTGACGGTCGTGCCGCCGGACGCGCTCAGGCCGTCGGGCGGCGGTGACCACTACCGGGTCTTCACCCCCTACTGGCGGGCCTGGAGCCGGCGACCACGCCGGGAGGTGCTCAAGGCGCCCGGCATGGTCCGTGTCCCCGGGGCCCTGAGCCCCGGCAGGCTACCCGAGCCCGGACACGAGACGTATCGACTGGCGTGTCGGGGCCGACCACTTCTTCGAGCGGCTGCTCGACGGCGACGTGGCCAACAACTACGGCAACTGGCAGTGGGTCGCGGGGACCGGCAACGACACCCGGCCCAACCGGCCCGTCAACCACATCCGGCAGGCCAAGAGGTACGACCCGGACGGCGAGTACGTCCGCCGCTACGTCCCCGAGCTCGCCGCCCTGCCGAAGCGGGTGATCCACGAGCCGTGGAAACTGCCCTCGGGCCTCCCCGGCTACCCCGCGCCGCTCGTCTCCGTGAACTGAAGTTGAGTGCTCCGGTACCGAAAACCCCGCCGGTGGGCGGCCTTTCCGGCCGGAAAGGCCGCCCACCGGCGGGGTTACGGGGGCGCTCTCAGTGCCGGTGGTCGTGACCGGCGTGCTCGTGGTCCTCGTCCTCGTCCTCATCCGAGGGGCCGTCGGAGGGCTCGACGCCCAGCACGGCCTCGCGGGGCTCGATCTGCTCGACGTGCTCGATCAACCCCAGGACGTGATCCGGCTCGATCAGCCACTGCAGCGCCGTGGCGCCGGTCTCGTCGGCCGAGACCAGTTCGGCCTGCTCCTTGCGCTCGTCGTCGTCCAAATCGGCGTCAGGGTGGTTGATCTCCTTCAACGCGGCGGCCTGCAGGGAGGCGATGTCCTGCACCTCCACGGTCAGCTCAACAGTCAGACGCAGATAGCGTTCGGTGCCCGATTCATCACTCATGGTGGAAATCCTAGTGCCTGGTTAGGGTCGGACAGGGCCTGGGACCTGTCCGTTGGATCTTTTGCCTGCTGCTCCTCGCCGTAGGATCCGCGGGACGGGCTAGGGGAGCTTCCACTCCACGGGGAGCGCGCCCTGCTGCTGGAGAAGCTCGTTCGTCTTGCTGAACGGGCGGGAGCCGAAGAAGCCGCTGCGGGCCGACAGGGGGCTGGGGTGGGCCGACTCGATGGCCGGGACCTTGCCGAGCATCGGGCGCAGGTTACGGGCGTCACGCCCCCACAGGATCGCCACCATCGGCTGCTCGCGCGCGACGAGGGCCTTGATGGCCTGCTCGGTGACCTCCTCCCAGCCCTTGCCCCGGTGCGAGGCGGGCTTGCCCGGCATGACGGTGAGCACCCGGTTGAGCAGGAGCACGCCCTGTTCGGTCCAGGGGGTCAGGTCGCCGTTGCCCGGCATCGGCAGTCCGAGATCCTCGGTGAGCTCCTTGTAGATGTTGCGCAGGCTGGCCGGGATCGGGCGTACGTCCGCGGCGACGGAGAAGCTCAGACCGATGGGATGACCCGGCGTGGGGTACGGATCCTGCCCCACGATCAGCACCTTGACCTGGTCAAAGGGCTGCTGGAAGGCGCGGAGCACATCGGCCCCGGACGGAAGGTACTGCCTGCCCTCCGCCACTTCCCTCCGGAGGAACTCGCCCATCTCGGCGATCTTCTCGGCGACGGGTTCCAGGGCCTTGGCCCACCCGGCTTCCACAACTTCGTTCAAGGGACGTGCGGCCATGTGCAGGACCCTATCGATGTTTTAGGCCCGGTACGGCGCGTGCCGGAAATCAGCGCGCGCCGCACCGGGCCTGCCCCTGTTTCTACTTCACCGAGCCGGCCATCATCCCCTGGACGAAATACCTCTGGAAGGCGAAGAAGAGGATCAACGGGATGATCAGCGACAGGAAAGCGCCTGGCGCAAGAATGTCCACGTTGGTCCCGAATTGCCGCATCTGGGATTGCAGCGCCTTGGTCATCGGCTGGTTCTCGGTGTTGGCGAAGACCAGGGCGACGAGCAGGTCGTTCCAGACCCAGAGGAACTGGAAGATGCCGAGCGAGGCGACCGCGGGCTTGGCCAGCGGGAACACCACGGTCGAGAAGATCTTCCACTCGCCGGCGCCGTCCATGCGCGCCGCCTCAAGCAGCGAGCGGGGGATACCCGCGAAGAAGTTGCGGAGCAGGAAGATGGCGAACGGAAGCCCGAAGGCGACGTGGAACAGGACCACGCCCGCGATGGAGCCGAAGATGCCGACCGTGCCGTAGAGCTTCGCGATCGGGATCAGCGCGATCTGGATCGGCACCACCAGCAGGCCGACCACCACGAGGAAGAGCGCGTCCCTGCCGGGAAACTCCATCCAGGCGAACGCGTACGCCGCCATGGCCGCGATGCCGATCACCAGGAGCGTCGCGGGCACCGTGATGAACACGGTGTTCCAGAACGACGCGGTGAACCCGCTCGCCAGCAGGTCGGTGTAGCTCTTGAGGGTGAACTCGGCGGGTTTGACAAGAGCGGTCCACCAGCCGGTGGAGTTGTTGGCCGTCTCCTCACGGAGCGAGACCACGAACAGCCCGAGGGTCGGGACCAGCCAGAAGATGCCGATCAGCACCAGCACTGCCTGGACCAGGCCGCCGCCGATCCGGTCGACGACGCGGCCCGCCGCGCTGCGCGGTGGAGCGCCGAGGGTGGAGGTGGTCACTGGTTGTCCCTCCTGAACCGGCGGATGTTGAGAATCATGAAGGGCAGCACGAGGATCAGCAGGAAGATGGAGAGCGCGCTGCCCAGTCCCTGGTTGCCTCCGCCACCGAAGGAGACCCGCCACATCTCCAGCGCGATCACGTTGGCCTGCGGCTGCACCGATCCTGGCGCGATGACGAAGACCAGGTCGAAGACCTTCAACGTGTTGATGATCATCGTGACGAACACGACGAGCAGCACCGGGGCGAGCAGCGGGACGGTGATCTTGCGGAACACCTGCCACTCGGTGGCGCCGTCGATGCGGGCCGCCTCCAGCGCGTCGCGCGGGATGGCCGACAGGCCCGCCGCGATCAGCACCATGGAGAACCCGGCCCAGACCCAGATGAACGCCCCGATGATCGCCGGGGTGATCAGGGCCGGTCCCAGCCAGGGGATCCCGTTGAAGGCCGCCTGGAAGTTCGACTGCGGCAGCCGCACCTGGTAGTCACCGGGAGCGAGGCCGGTGAAGCGGAAGGTGCCGTCGGCCTCGGTGCGGGCGGTGGCCTTGACGGCACCGTCCCGCACCGCCTCCACGGTCACCCCGACCAGCCCCTTCTCCGTCGGATCCACCCGGTTGACCGCTCCGCCGCCGCCCTGGGTGAAGTCCACCCACACCGTCCCGGCCAGTTCGCCGGGACCCGGCTGGGCCGCCTTCGCCGACGCGGCCGAGGCGAGGGAGTCCGGCTTCACGCCGACCAGCGGGACGAGCACCGCCTGTCCGGGAGCGGCGGCCTGCCTGCTCAGCACCGCGCCCTGCGCGGCGATGACCGGTGCCTGGTCGTTCTCCCTGGGACGGGCGTCCGGGTAGCCCTGATCGGAGCCGAAGAGGCCGGTCACCGAGGTGATCACGGCGTTGGCCACGCCCCGGTCGGGGTCCTGCTCGTACACCAGGCGGAAGATGACGCCCGAGGCCATCAGGGAGACGGCCATCGGCATGAACACGATCAGCTTGAAAGCCGTGGCCCAGCGGATCCGCTCGGTGAGCACCGCGAAGATCAGGCCCATCACGGTGACCAGGAGCGGGGCCACCACCACCCAGATCAGGTTGTTCCTGATCGTGACCAGGGTGGCGGAGTCGCTGAAGATCGTGGCGTAGTTCCCCACGCCGACGAAACCGTCGCCGTTGGCGTCGTAGAGGCTGCGGAAGATCGAGTAGATGATCGGGTAGATCACCATCACGCCGAGCAGGAGCGCCCCCGGCAGCAGGAACCAGATCGCCATGCTCGGCGGCGGTCCCAGCCGGGTGGCCCTTTTCGCCGACGCGATGGTCCAGGAGGGGCCGGAGGGCTTCGGCGCCTGGCCGGCGGGAGCGGCGGGTTGGGGTGTGCGGACCCCGGCGCCGGCGTCGGGCGCCGGTCGCCGGGTGTCGTTCGGTCCGGGGGAGGACCCGCCGGCGGCGTCGCCGTGCGGGCCCTGCGGGCCGTCTAACCGGTCGGTCACGGCCTCTCTCCCTTACTTCCAGGCTTTCTTGGCCTCGGCTTCGAGCTTCTCCTGGATGCCCTTGACGTCCGAGGGGTCGCGGACGAAGTCCTGCAGGAGCTTCCACTGACCCTTGCCGTCCGTGCCGCCGAAGGCGCTCGGCGCCAGGTCGGACATGTCGTAGCGGACCGCGTCGCCGGCGGAGATGATCGTCTGGGCGAGCTGCTTGGTCAGCTCGGCGGGGTAGTTGTCGGGCGAGACGTTGCGGTTGGGCGAGAGGTAGCCGGGAAGCTTCGCCCAGACCTCGCCGCCCTCGGCGGAGGCGAGGAACTCCAGCAGGGCCATCGCGCCCTCGGAGTCCTTCAGCGCCACCGCGATGTCGCCGCCCAGCACGACCGGCTCGGTGTCACCGGCCTTCGGGAACGGGAAGTACTTGGCCTCCTCGCCCAGCTTGGCGCCCGACTCCTCGGCGGTGGTGCCCACGAAGTCGGCCTCGATGACCATGGCGGACTTGTCCTGGCCGTAGACCTGGGTCACGCAGGTCGGGAAGTCGGTCTGCAGGGCGCCGGAGGAGCCGCCGAGCAGGAACTCCTTTTTACCGACGAGCTGCCCGATCTTCTCCAGCGCGGTGGTCACGCTGGGGTCGGTCCACGGGATCTCGTGGTTGGAGAGCTTGGTGTAGTTCTCCGGGCCCGCGCTGGACAGGTAGACGTTCTCGAACAGGTCGGTCAGCGTCCAGCCGGAGGCGCCGCAGAGGGAGAACGGCGGGGTGCCGGAGTCGGCGATCGTCTGGGCGGTCTTGATCAGGTCGTCCCAGGTGGCCGGAGGCTGCGCCCCCGCGTCCTGGAACGCCTGGTCGCGGTACCAGATGAGCGACTTGTGAGCCGCCTTCACCAGCACGCCGTAGGACTGGCCGCCCGCGGAGCCGAGCTCCTTCCAGTACGGGGTGTAGTTGTCGTCGATCTGCTTCAGGACCTCGGCGGTGAGCGGCTTGAGCGCCTTCTGGTCCGCGTACTGCTTGACCAGGCCCGGCTGGGGCAGGATCGCGATGTCCGGTGGGTTGCCGCCCTGGATGCGGGGACCGAGGTAGGCGCCGGTGTCCTCGCCGGTGGAGGCGTAGGTGACCTTGGCGCCGGTCTTCGCCTCGAACGCCTTGAGCACTTCCTGGAAGTTGGTCTGCTCGGGGCCGGTCCACTTGGCGGCGACCTCGATGGACACCCCTTCGAGGGTCTTGGCGGCGGGTGCGGACGCGCTGCCGCTCGCGGCCGGTGCCGGGGCGGGCGACTCGCCCCCGCACGCGGCGAGTGCCAGGGCGAGCCCCGCCGTCGTCACTGTGGCAATGGTCTTGCGCATGCTGAACAGACCTCCTGAGATGTCGAGGCTTTGGCATAGGGGGATGGATGGGGACGTGCGAGCGGCCGAGATGGGATGACGGCTCCTGCCAGGGGGGGCGCCCCGGCGTCAAGGAGCCCGGATGATCTCGACGAGCTGGCCTTTCATGGAGGCGACAACGTCGTCGCCGGCCTCCTCGAAGGGCGGGGTGAGCGCGTTGGAGACCGCGCTGGCGATCACCAGGCTCAGCTGGTTGTAGTTGGCGCTGGCGGGCCTGGGGCGGGCGGAGAGGATGCTCTGCTTCAGGACCGGCAGGTAGGGGAAACGCTTGATCAGGGCGGGGTCGTCGTACAGCTCGGCCCACACGGGCGGGAACGAGCCGTCGGTGAGTACCCGCCGCTGGTTCTCCAGGCCGGTGAAGTAGCGGATGAACTCGACGGCCGACTTCTGCCGCTTGGAGAAGGCGCTCACCGCGAGGTTGTAGCCGCCCAGCGAGCCGGTTCCCGGGCCGCTCAGCCCGGGAAGCCTGGTGACCCCGAACCTGTCGGCGATGGACGAGAGGGTGGCCGGCCCGTACGCGTGCGGCCAGTTGCGGGCGAAGGCCAGCCTGCCCTCCTGGAAGGCCAGCCGCGACTCCTCCTCCTTGAAGGAGAGCGACTCGGGCGGGATCCACCCCTCCCGGAACCCGTCCACCAGGAAGTCCAGGCCGGCCTTCGCCTTGGCCACGTCCATGGTCACCTCGGTGCCGTCCGGGCTGAGGATCTGCCCGCCCGCCGACTGCACGGCCTCGGTGAAGTTGACGGTCAGGCCCTCGTAGGCCAGGAACTGGCCCGCGTAGCCGCCGATGTCGTACCTCTCGTGCAGGGTGCGCGCCTGCGTGCGGAGTTCCTCCCAGGTCTTCGGCGGTTTGAAACCCTGCTTGGCCAGCAGGTCCTTGCGGTAGTAGAGCAGCCCCGCGTTGCTGGTGTACGGCACGGCCCAGAGCTTGCCCTGGTAGACCGCCGTGTCGACGACCGGCGGTAGGAACCGGTCGAGCGGGAACATCGTGCGCTCCAGTGGCAGGATCCAGCCGGCATCGGCGAACTCCGCGGTCCGGACCACGTCCAGTGCCAGCACGTCGTAGCGGTCGCTCTTGGCCTGCAGGTTGGCGACCATCTGGGCGCGCTGCTCGTCGGCCGCCTCGGGGAGTTCGAGCAGGCTCACCCGCTCCTGGGGATGTGTCTGGTTCCACCGGTCCAGCAGCGGTTGCAGGTACGCCGTCGTGTCGCGGCCGATGACGAGGGTGAACGGGCCGGTTCCACCGAACCGCTCGGTCTCCCGCGTGCCGGCAGCCGAGCACCCCGCCAGGAGAAGCACGGCGAGCGCGATGGGGATGAGTCGGCGCACCGTTTCCTCCTGATTTCCAGCTGTTTACATACGCGTTAGGTAGATGCATGCATGTTATGCATAGCGATAACATCATCGTCAACGGATGAACACGTAACGCTCACGTAACGAGCTTTCCGAGGAGGTGGGGCGTGCGGCTGATGCTGCTGGCGCTCCTCGCGAAGGAACCTGCCCACGGCTACGAGCTCAAACAGGCGCTTGAACAGATCTTCGGTAGCGCCTACCCTTCACCGAACATCGGGCAGATCTACGTTACGCTCGGCCGTCTGGAGAAGGACGGTCTGGTGCGCGCCGTGGACGTCGAGCAGTCCAACCGGCCGAACAAGAAGGTCTACTACCTGACGGCCGCGGGCCGCGAGATCCTCGACACGTGGGTGGACGAGCCCACCGAGGGGCCCCGGGTCCGGGACGAGTTCTTCATGAAACTCGTGCTGGCCCCGATGACCGGCATCGCCGACAGGATGGCGATGATCAACCGCCAGCGCCGTCACTACCTCGGACTCATGCGTGACCTCAACGAACTCGCGCAGCAGACCGATCCGGGCAATCGGGTCGCGCTCCTGCTGGTCGAGGGGGCCATGCTGCACCTCCAGGCCGACCTCGACTGGCTCGAACGCTGCCAGGAGGACCTGAGTTGATTTCTCCCGTGGTCGACACAGTCAACCTTGTCAAGATCTACCAGGACGGCGGGGTGCCGGTGCCCGCCGTGCGGGGGGTCGACCTGCGGGTGAGCGCGGGGGAGTTCGTGGCGGTCATGGGGCCGTCCGGGTCGGGCAAATCCACGCTGGTCCACATGATCGGCGGTCTTGAGGCCAGGACCAGCGGCGAGATCTGGCTCGACGGGCAGCGGGCCGACACGCTGAACGAGAGCGCCTGGGCGCTGCTCCGCCGCCGGAAGATCGGCTTCGTCTTCCAGTTCTTCAACCTCGTCGCCAACATGACCGTGGCCGACAACGTCGAGCTGCCCGCGCTGCTGGCCGGGGTCAGCGCGCGCGAGGCCCGCCGGCGCCGCGAGTACCTTCTCGGCGAGCTCGGCCTGACCGCTCGCGCCGACGCCGCGCCCGCCCAGCTCGCCGGAGGCGAGCAGCAGCGGGTCGCGCTGGCCCGCGCGCTGGCCAACAAGCCGAGCCTGCTGCTCGCGGACGAGCCCACGGGCAACCTCGACAGCCGCAACACCCGCGACGTCCTGCGCCTGCTCGGCGAGGTCCACCGCGAGGGCCAGACCGTCATCATGGTCACCCACGACGCCCGAGTGGCGAGCCTGGCCGACCGGGTGGTCTCCCTCCTGGACGGTCAGGTCGTCGACGACGGCGGCGCCGGCCTGGTCCGCCGCCGTCCCAAGGGCAGCGCGGGCGACGTCGTCGAACTGAGAGGCTGACCGATGCGCCCCCCCTCTCCCCGGATCCTGCCCGCGGGGACCGTCCGGCCCGCGCTCTCGCGGCCCGCCGGGTTCGCGGCCTCCCCGGCCGGCGCGTCGCGATGAGCACCGTCCGCGCCTCCTACCGGTGGATCCGGGCCGACCTGCGGGCGCGCAGGGCACAGGCGCTGCTGACGGTGCTGGCCGTGGCCGGGATCGTCACGGCGCTGATCACCTCCGCGACCCTGCTTGAGGACGGCACCAACCCGTGGCGCGGCCTGTTCGCCGAGTCCAGGGGAGCGCACGTGTGGATACACACCAGGGACGCCCCCGAGGTGGCCGCGCTGTCGAGACTCCCCGGCGTGGTCCAGGTGGCCGGCCCCTACCGGTCGGCCCCGGTCACGCTCACCCTGGACGGGAAGAAGTCGCCGGTGGCGCTGCGCGAGATGTCCGCGACGCCGCCGAGGGTCGCGGTCCCCCTGATCCGGGAGGGGCGCCCGCTCCGCCCCGGCGACACCGACGGAGTGGTCGTCGAGCGCTCCTTCGCCAGGGCGCTCGACCTGAGGGTGGGCGGCCCCTTCCCGGTGACGGGGCTCAACGGCGCCACCCACCCGCTCATCGTGGTCGGCCTGGCCGACAGCGCCGACCAGGGCTTCTACCCCGAGTGGACGCCCGGCCTGGCCTGGACGCTCGGGCTCGTCCTGGCGCGGGTCGAGCCCGCGCTGGGCCGCAGCGAGTCGGTCACCGGGCTGCGCCTGGCCGACGGCGAGGCCACGCTGCCCGCCGCCCACGGTGCCGTCACCCTCCTGGAGGGGAAGATCCAGCGGATGTCCACCTGGCGCGAGGTCCGGGCCTCGATGGAGCTGGACAACCGGCTGCTCGGCCTGCTGCTCGCGCTGTTCGGCATCACCGGGCTGGTGGCCGCCGCGCTCGCCATCGCCAACGCGGTGGGCGGCCGGGTGCTGGCCCAGACCCGCGACATCGCCACCCTCAAGTCCCTCGGCTACACCCGGGGCCAGGTCTTCGCGGTGCTCATGGCCGAGCACGGCGCGCTCGGGCTGCTCGGCATCGTCATCGGACTCCTCTGCGGTCAGGTCGCCGCCTCGTTCGTCCTGGACGGGGTGCCGATCCTGCCGCTCTCGCCGGTCCCGCTGCTCGCCATAGCCGGTGGCACCGCCGTGGTGGTCTGCGTGGCGGTGGCCCTGCCGGCCTGGCGCGGCGGGCGCACCCCTCCCATCCCCGCGGCCCCTGCGGCGCCGCCCCGGGGGCACCTGTCGAGGCTGGCGAGGCTGGCGCTTCTGCTGCGACTGCCGCCCGCCCTGGTCCTGGGCACCCGCGACGCCTTCACCCGGCGCGTCCCGGCGTTCCTGAGCATCTTCGGCGTCGCGATCCCGATGATGATGATCACCATTGGGCTCGGCTGCTGGGCCACCCTGGACGACTTCCTGCGCCGCCCCGAGCAGGTCGGCCAGGCGGCGGCGCTCACGGTGCGCCCGGACAAGCTCCCGGCCGGCGACGCCCTGAAGATCGCCAGGGCCGACCCCGAGGTGCTGGCCGCCTATCCCGGCGCCGAGGTGCTCGCCCTGGAGCCCGAGCAGACCAGGAGCGTGCTGGCCCGCGCCGCAGGCACCTCGACCGAGCCGTACCCCTTCTCGGTGGTCGAGGGCAGGATGTACGCCGCCAGGGGAGAGGCGGTCGCCGGGCAGGGGCTGCTCGACCTGCTGGGTGTGAAGATCGGCGACCGGGTCCGGCTGACCGTGGGCGGCACCCCGCTGATCGTGCACCTGGTGGGCCGGGTGGTGGAGCCGGACCAGGACGGGGAGGTGCTCTCCTTCGGCATCGACAGCCTCGCGGCCAAGGACGCGGTACCGCCGCAGTTCTACAGCCTGGTGCTCAGGCCGGGCGCGGACCCGGCCGAGGTACGGGCTCGGCTGCTGGCCGCCTCGGGAGAGGCCCTTGAGGTGCACCGGGTGGTCAACCCGGCGGAGCGGCTGGCGATCATCCGGGTGGTGATCGTGGCGCTGATCGGCGTGCTCGCCCTGCTGGGCCTGGCCAACCTCCTCACGGCCGCTGCCCTGGGCCTGCGCGACCACGCCTTCGATCTCGCGGTGCTCAAGGCCATGGGCCTCACGCCCAGACAGGTGGCCGCCACCCTGGTCACCGGGACCGGCCTGCTGATCGTGCTGGGCGTGGTCGCGGGCACCGCGGCCGGGGCCTCGCTGGTCGGCGGGCTGATCGACCTGCAGGGCCACACCAGCGGCGTCGGCGCCGGCATCGGCCGTACGCCCTCGGCCCTGACGCTCGCCGTCGCGATGCTCGTCGCGGTCGGCTCCGCCCTGCTGGTGACGCTGATCCCGGCGGCCCGCGCCGCCCGCGCCCAGGTCCCGGTAACGGCGAGATAGCCCCGGGACACGCGTCCCGGGGCTGTCTCGGAGTCGTTCTCAGGCTTTGAGCGAGAACCAGTAGAAGCCGTGACCCGGCAGGGTCAGCAGGTAGGGCAGGGTGCCCACCGAGGGGAAGTGCACCCCGCCCCTGGCCTCGACGGGGGTCATCCCCGCGAAGCGGCACAGGTCGAGCTCGACCGGCTGCGGATACTTCGACAGGTTGTTGACGCAGAGCATCAGATCGTCCCCGTCCTCACGGACGAAGCTGAGCACCGCCGGGTTGCTGGACCACAGCTCGTTGTAGACGCCGGTGCCGAAGACCGGGTGTTCCCGGCGGATCGCCAGCATGTTCCTGGTGAAGTGGAGCAGCGAGGCGGGGTTCCGCTGCTGCGCCTCCACGTTGACCGCCTGGTAGCCGTAGATCGGGTCCATCACGGCGGGCAGGTAGAGGCGTCCGGGATCGGCCGTGGAGAAGCCCGCGTTGCGGTCGGGGCTCCACTGCATCGGGGTGCGGACCGCGTCGCGGTCCTCCAGCCAGATGTTGTCACCCATGCCGATCTCGTCGCCGTAGTACATGACCGGGGAGCCGGGCAGCGAGAGCAGCAGTGCGGTGAACAGCTCGATCTGGTCGCGGTCGTTCTCCAGCAGCGGGGCGAGGCGGCGCCGGATGCCGAGGTAGGCTCGCATGCGCGGGTCCTTGGCATACTCGGCGTGCATGTAGTCGCGCTCCTCCTCGGTGACCGTCTCAAGCGTCAGCTCGTCGTGGTTACGGAGGAAGATGCCCCACTGGCCGCTCTCGGGGAGCTTCGGGGTCCGCGACATGATCTCGGAGATCGGCTCGCGGCTGCCCCGCCGCACGCCCATGAAGATGCGCGGCATGAGCGGGAAGTGGAAGGCCATGTGGCACTCGTCGCCGCCGGCCGCGGGATCGCCGAAGTACTCGACCACGTCCTCGGGCCAGCCGTTGGCCTCGGCCAGCAGCACCCGGTCGGGGTAGAGGCGGTCGACCTCGGCGCGGACCTTCTTCAGGTAGGCGTGGGTCTCCGGCAGGCCGGAGCAGTCGGTGCCCTCGCGCTCGAAGAGGTAGGGCACCGCGTCGAGACGGAAGCCGTCGATGCCCAGGTCCAGCCAGAAACGCAGGACCTCCAGCATGGCCTCCTGGACCGCCGGGTTCTCGTAGTTCAGATCCGGCTGGTGGTGGAAGAAGCGGTGCCAGTAGTACTGCTTGCGGACCGGGTCATAGGTCCAGTTGGACTCCTCGGCGCCGACGAAGATGATCGGCGCGTCGGGATACCCGGTCGGATGATCGGACCAGACGTAGAAGTCGCCGTACGGGCCCTCGGGGTCGTGCCGGGACGCCTGGAACCAGGGGTGCTTGTCGCTGGTGTGGTTCATCACCAGGTCGGTGATGATGCGCAGGCCCCGCCGGTGCGCCGACTCGATCAGCTCCACGAAGTCTCCGAGATCGCCGAAGTCCGGCAGGATCTTCATGTAGTCGGAGATGTCGTAACCGCCGTCACGCAGGGGAGACTCGTACAGCGGAAGCAGCCACAGGCAGTCGACGCCGAGCCACTGGACGTAGTCCAGCTTCTCGATGAGGCCGCGCAGATCACCCGTGCCGTCGCCGTTGGAGTCCTTGAACCCGCGGACCAGCACCTCGTAGAAGACCGCGCGCTTGTACCACCGGGGGTCGGCCGAGACGAAGTCCTCGGCCACTGACTCCGGGGAAGGGGAGGGGAGGGGGGATGGATTCATCGTGTTCTCGCTCACGGTGATAAAGGGCAGGACGAAGTCACCGGAAGCTCCGGCTGATGATGTTTGGTGACCGCGCCGCCGGGAGCCGTCATCCCCACGAGCTCCATGGCCTTGGATGGGCCGAATTTGTGATTCGGAGCCATCCGTTGTGGCGCTTTCTGGGCCGAACACTACCAGCCGACCGAACCTCTCGAAGCCCCCTTGGCGTGGTACGCCGCCCCCGCCCCACGGAATCGCGGCGCGCATCGCGCCGTGCCCGCGTAATCGCCGCGTCGCTCACCGTTTTCCTGCGCGAAACATGACACGCCCCAAGGGGGTGACCTCGGCTTATGTCCGCGGACCCGGCAGGCGCGCGCGTCGCCGGACGGGGACGCGTTTCAGTCTTCTGCGAGGGGGCGGAATCCGATTCCGGGGGCGCGGGAAGGCTCAGCCGGGCCGTGTGGTACGGACCCGGCGGGTGGACGGCGTCGGGAGGTCAGTCCCAGGGCGGGGTGAGGTCGGGGAGGCGGTCCCGGTAGTCGCCGAGCCAGGCGCCGAACAGCACCAGGCCGCGTACCCAGAAGCGGTCGTTCCAGCCGTTGAACCGGGTCAGGCCGTCGGGGCCCTCGGCGATCACGGCGTGGAACCGCTCGGACAGCAGCGAGGGCACGGCGTCGGCGACGAGGGTGAGCATCCGGTGGCCGTACTCCCTGGCGGGTGCGGCGGCCGAGCGGAGCGGGACCCGCACCAGCGGCTGCTTGACCACGTTGGTGGAGGGCAGCGCGGCCACGCGCGGGTCGGCCGCGTACAGCAGCTCGCGGTAGAAACGCCCCTGGTCCTTGCGGTTCACCCCCACGGAGAGCGCCGCGTCGAAGAAGTCGGGGTGCATGAACGGCGCCGTGAACGAGACCTCGGGGCCGACCAGGTTGACCGGGGAGCGGGCGATGCCCCGCGCCGTCCTGGTGTGCAGGACCGACAGCGGCAACTCCGCCCGGTGACCGTTGAGCATGGAGGTCGACTGGGTGAAGGCGTGCCCGACGCTGTCGGTGATCCACTCCTCGGCCCGCTCGGACAGGAAGGGCGTGGAGGGGGAGCCCAGCGCCAGCGAGCCGAGCAGCGCGGCCTTGCGCTCGGCCTGCGTGGAGGCCTCCAGCGCGGCCCCGCTGACCATGAAGTTCTTCAGCAGCGGCCCTCCGGCCAGCCCGTCGACCAGGGTCCGCCCCGCCCCGTGCACCTCGCGGGCGAAAGGGGTGTACCAGGCGTGGTGCGGGGTGAGGAACTCCAGCCGCCGCGCCGCGGCCAGCGCGTCGTCGGGGTAGGCGGCGGCGTCCTGGGGGATCACCCGATGGCGCACGCCCAGCTCGCGGGTTATCGCCTTGGCGAAGACGATGTCGGTGTCGGTGCCGTCGTCGGGGCTGGTCGTCCACGACTCCACGTCGGCGCCGCGCGCCACCGCCACCGAGCAGAGCAGCCGCGAGTCGTAGCCGCCGCTGACCGGTACGAGCAGCGGGCGCCCGTCGAGCTCCTTGTAGACCTCGTGCAGGATCTCCAGGATCTCCCCGGCGGACCTGCCCGCCTCGTACGGCTCCTCGCGCAGCCACCGGGGCAGCATCCGCTCGACGGAGATCCGGCCCGACGCCCGGTCGAAGACCATCGCGCTCGCCCCGGCCAGCCGCTTCACCTGCGTGTACGGGGTGTCGTCGCGCAGCGGGAAGGTCAGCTGGATGATCGAGGCCCAGGCGTCCCAGTTGATCTCGTACGGGGTGCGCGCCAGGGAGAGCAACGGTTCGAGCAGCGAGGAGAAGTAGAGGGCCCCGCCGCGGAACAGGTAGTAGACGTCCACGAGGCCGAGGCCACCGGCGTGCAGGGTGATCCGCTCGCCGTCGTCGATCAGGCCGGGCGTCTCGTAGGTCTCGGCCACGGTGATCCACGGCGCCGCCCCACCGGGCTTGCGCTCCCCCCAGGCGAAGGCCCAGGTGTGCTCGTCCCGCTGATAGGGCGGCAGCGGGGAGGAACTGAACAAGGCCGCGCCCTGGTCCTGGACGGCGGGTCTGACCCGCGGCCCCGCCCCGCGCAGCGTCTCCAGGACGGCCTCGTCGAGGTGTCCGATGCCGCCGCAGACGTACGGCCTCACATTGAACGTCGGCCACTGCACCGTGCTGACTCCTCTGTGTCGCGATTGAGCAAAGGGTATCCTTTCGCCCGGCTGAGGAAACGGAGGACGGCGTGGCGGGCGACCAACTCGAAAGCACACGGCAGGCGTTACGGGAGGCGGTGGCTCACGCGGAACGGGCCTCCGAGCTGGCCCGGCTGCTTGACGCGGCACAGGCCAAGATCGCTGACGCGGAGCGGGTGGCCGAGGAACTGCGCGGGGTGCGAGAACTTCTCAGCGAGACCGAGGAGCGGCTGGAGGCCGCGAACGCGGCCGAGGAGAAGCTCCGCAGGGACCTGGCGGAGCAGCGTTACCAGGCCGAGGTGGCCAGGTGGAAGCTCTCCTCGGTGCAGGTGGCCCGCTGGTCCCGGCTCGGCGACGCGATCAAGACCGGCAAGAGCAACCCGGTGCGGCTGGCGCGGGGCCTGCGCGGGGCGGCCAAGCCCGCCAAACGCCCGACCGCTCCCAAGCGCCAGCCGGTGCCGCGCAAGAGCGGTGACAAGGCGCCGGTGCCCGGGGCGTCCTTCCAGGCCACCAGCTCGGTCAGAACCGTCGGCGGCAGGTCGGTCAAGCTCAAGCCGTTCCGCGTCCCGACCGGGCCGAACACCCGCCCGCACCTGACCGCCGCCGTGATCTCCTCACCGCACGGCGAGGCACTGCTGCGCTACGAGTGGCGCCAGAGCACCGGCTTCACGCCGAAGGACTTCGCCCGGGTGCTGGCGGCAGAGGTCCCGCACCTGCTGCTGGTCGAGTCGGTGACCGAGGGGCCGTGGGCGCAGGAGCTGCGCCGGCCGGGGCAGGGGCTGCGCGCCCTGCTGTCCTGGTGCGGGGAGCGGGGCATCCGCACGGTCTTCTGGCACACCGGGGGCGAGGCGGCCGACTTCACCGCCGCGGCCAGGCTGTTCGAGCACGTCGTGACCGCGCTGCCCAAGTCCGTGAGGGCCTGGGGCGCCGCGCTGGCGGCCCAGGAGCCCGAGCCGGGCCGCCGGGCGCCCTCACTGGGAATCCTGCCCTTCGCCATCCAGCCGCGTGTGCACAACCCGCTGCCACTGGTCGGGGATCGGTTCGAGCGGGTGCTCTCGCTGGAGGAGCTGCTCCCCGGGCATCTGTCGTATCCGGACGTGCTCACCTCCTACCGCTGGCCCGTCGCGGTCGACTGCCCGCCGGGCACGGAGCCCTGGCGGATGGCCGAGCTGGCCGCCTGTGGAACCTCCATCGGCACCGATCCCGACCCGCGCCGGGCTCACCTGGCGCTCCGCCAGGCGTACGCCTCGGGCACGATGACCAACAAGGTCGACGACCTGCTGGAGGCGATCGGCCTGCCCAGCGGCCGGGCCACCCTGAACATCTCGGTGATCATGATCGACCGGGGCGACCTGGAGCACACGCTGGCCCAGATCGCGCCGCAGAAGGGAGTCGTCCAGCTGGTGCTGCTGTCGGACGTTCCCGACGCCGCGGCGCGGGCCCGCGCCGCGCTGCCCGAACAGGTGCACGTC
This sequence comes from Streptosporangium sp. NBC_01755, assembly GCF_035917995.1. Classification (NCBI taxonomy): domain Bacteria; kingdom Bacillati; phylum Actinomycetota; class Actinomycetes; order Streptosporangiales; family Streptosporangiaceae; genus Streptosporangium; species Streptosporangium sp. NBC_01755. The sequence continues at coordinate 5,085,119 of NZ_CP109131.1, forward strand.
ACGGTACGCCGCCCCGACCCCGGACTCACCACGGGCGGCATGCTCAACCGCGCCCTCGACCTGTGCCAGGGCGACCTGGTGGCGGTCATGGACGCCCGTGACCGGTACGGAGAGCACTACCTGACCGATCTCAGCCGGGCGTTCCTGTTCACGAGCGCCGACATCGTCGGCAAGGCGGCCTACTACGCCCACCTGCGCGACGTCGCGGCGACGGTGTTGCGCCAGCCCTCGGCGGAGTACTCCTACCTCCCCGATGTCGCGGGTGCCACCCTGCTGGCCCGCCGCACGGTGCTGCGCGGCATCGGCTTCGCCGACGTCTCGGAGAACTGGGCCGAGGTGCTGATGCGCCAGTGCCGTGCGGACGGGATCAAGGTCTTCTCCGCCGACCGCTTCGGCTACGTCTGCCTCCGTGACCGCGACCGCTGGCTGCTCGGCTCGGCCCAGCTCGTCGACTACGGCCCGGCCGACCCGCACGCCCTGATCTGACCGTCGTACATCCTCGGTCCGCCTGGTCAGGGCGCGGCAAGGGCCAGGGAAGGGTGCGGGAGAGCGCGGCAAGGGGCCGGTCAGGGCCTGGGAAGGGCCAGGTAGCGGCAAGGGCCAGGGAAGGGCCAGGCAAGGGCCAGGCAAGGGTCCGGAGTCGGGCCCCGGCCCTGCGGCGGCGGGAGCCGGGGCCGTCCGGGCGGGATCTGCACGGGATCTGCACGGGATCTGTGGGCGGCGGACGGCTAGGCTGCCGGGATGACGCCCGGCGCGCTCGGCGAGGTCCTCGGCCTGCCGCCGATCCCCAGGGGGACGTGGGCCGAGGAGGCGATCTACGTCTCCCCGGCCGCGCTGCGCCGGGGAGAGGCCCCCGAACAGATGGCCGGGTGGCTCCGCGCGCTGCCGGGGATCGCGGCCGTCCGGGTCCTGGCCGGTGGCTTCCTGGAGATCGCGGTGTCCGTGCCCGGCGAGCTCGTCACGGAGATCGGCGCGCGCGTCCCGCCCGTCACGGGCACATCCCCGTGGGCCGACCTCCCCAGGACGTGGGCCAACCCCGGATTCGTCGTCAGGTACGCGCACGCGCGGGCGGTCGCCGTGCAGCGCTGGGCGGTGGAACTGGGCGTCGGCGGGGCCTTCAGGCCCGAGCTGCTCGACGGCCGCAGGGACAGGGCGGTGCTCAGGTCGCTGGCCGAGGTGCCCGGCAGGCGGGTGAGCCGGGATCCCGGGTGGGCCGCCTACGCCGAGCACCTGGCCCTGGCCTACCACGACGCCTTCGAGGGAGCCGCCGCGCTTCCCGTCGGTGACGAGGAGCCGTCGGAGCTGCACGCCGCCCGCGTGCGCCTGGCGCGGGCCGTACGTGACGTGCTGGCCGAGGCGCTGGCCGTGCTTGGTGAGACAGCCCCCGACAGATTGTGATAGACCCTCTCAAAGAAGATCAAAGGGATCAGGGGAGAGGCGAATGGGCGGTCCCCGCGACTGGGAGGCGTACGAGCCGCGCCGCCCCGGGATGATCCGGCGGGTGCTGCCGACCCTGCTCGCCTTCGCGGTGATCTCCGGTGGGCTCGTCTACCTCGGCGACGATCTGCGTGAACTCCTCGGAACCGCGCCAGGCTCGCCCCGTTCGGTCGCGGCGAAGCACCGCCTCTACGAGGAGACGGGGCCGATCGACGCCCGCTGCGGCACACTCCCGCGAAACCTCGACGCCGACGCCCGCGCGTCGCTGAAGGCCCTCTCCGGGTGCCTGGACCGGATGTGGGCGGTCACCCTGGCGAAGGCGGGCATCGACTACGCGGCGCCGGAGGAGGTGCGGCTGATCGCCGCCTCCGAGGAGGCCGCCTGCGGGATCGACGACTACGACTGGGCCGGGGTCTACTGTCCCGACTCCCACGTCGTCAACGTGCTGGTCGAGGACGAGCGGGTCTTCCCGATGATGTTCACGCTCGCGCACGAGTACGCCCACCACGTTCAGGAGGTCAGCGGGATCGCCGACCAGGGCGGTTCCGAGGCCTTCGACGAGGCGTGGTCGCGGCGGCTCGAACTCCAGGCGGACTGCCTGGCGGCGGCGACGCTGCGCATCGCCGCGCCACGCCGGCTGAAGAGCCTGCGCGGCTTCGCCGGGCGCGATTCCGGCGCCGAGGACGATACGGAGGCGGCCTACCGGCAGTCGCACGGCTCGGGCGCCAGCAGAGCCGAGTGGATGCGGCACGGCCAGGAGGGCGGCACGGTGGCGGCCTGCAACACCTGGGGCGCTCCCGCCGAGCAGGTCTCCTGAAGATCAGATCGCGGTGCGACATTAAAATATGTCGCGAAAGTGGTCAATAACGTAAAAAATTCGCGTATTCGAGGGTGGCCGCGTCTCGATAGGTGGGCAATCGTCTCAGGGGGATCACCGGGTCCGATAGCCTCGATCGGGTGAGTCGATTCGCCCATCCCGCCGGTGACCGGCATGCCGAAGTGCTGCCCGAGGAGCGCCCTCCGCACGCACCCGCCGACCTGAACACGCTCGACCCGACCATCTGGCCGCGAACGTCGAGCCGCGCCGACGGCTCGATCACGGTCGGCGGCGTGGACGTCAGGGACCTGGTCGCCGAGCACGGCACCCCGCTCTACGTGGTGGACGAGGAGGATTTCCGCTCCCGTTGCCGCGACTACGCGAGCGCCTTCTCCGGGGGCGAGGTCCATTACGCCGGCAAGGCGTTCCTGTGCCGCGAGGTCGCCCGCTGGATCATGCAGGAGGGCCTCGGCCTCGACGTGTGCAGCGCCGGCGAGCTCGCCGTCGCGCTCAGCGTCGGGTTCCCGCCCGAGCGGATCACCATGCACGGCAACAACAAGTCGCTCGCCGAGCTGGAGAGGGCCGTCGAGACCGGTGTCGGGCACATCGTGGCCGACTCCTTCGAGGAGATCGCCCGCCTGGGCTTCCTCGCCGACAAGCACGGCAGGCGCCCTCGGGTGATGATCCGGGTCACCGTGGGTGTCGAGGCCCACACCCACGAGTTCATCGCGACGGCCCACGACGACCAGAAGTTCGGCTTCTCGCTGAGCTCCGGCGCGGCGGCCGAGGCGGCCAGGCGGATCCTCGCCCTGCCCCAGCTGGAGCTCGTCGGCCTGCACTCCCACATCGGCTCCCAGATCACCGACACAGCCGGGTTCGAGGTGGCCGCGGCACGTCTGGCCAAGCTCCTGGTGCAGATCAAGGACGAGCACGACGTCGTGCTGCCCGAGCTCGACCTCGGCGGCGGCTACGGCATCCCGTACGTCGACGGTGACACGGCACCCGACGTCAAGGAGATCGCCGACAGCCTTCGGGAGATCGTCAGCAAGGTGGCCAGGGGCGCCGGCCTGCCGGTGCCCAAGCTCACCGTCGAACCGGGCAGGGCCATCGCCGGACGCGCGGGGGTGACGCTCTACGAGGTCGGCACGATCAAGGACGTCGAGGGGCTGCGCACCTACGTCAGCGTCGACGGCGGCATGAGCGACAACCTCCGCACCGCCCTCTACGGGGCCGAATACACCGCGCGCCTGGCCTCCAGGGAGAGCGCCGCCGAGCCGATGCTCTCCCGTATGGTCGGCAAGCACTGCGAGAGCGGCGACATCGTCGTGCGGGACCTGTGGCTCCCCGCCGACCTGGCCACCGGCGACCTGATCGCCGTCGCGGGCACCGGCGCCTACTGCCGCTCGCTCGTCAACAACTACAACTACCTCCCCAAGCCCGCCGTGGTCGCGGTCAAGGACGGGGTGTCCCGCGTGATCGTCCGTCGGGAGACCGAGGACGACCTGCTGAGAGGACAGCTGTGAAACGACCAGGAGCGGCCGAGAAACCCGTGCGTGGCGTGGGCGAGAGGGGAGCGTGATCGTATGGCGCTGAAAGTCGCGCTTCTGGGATGCGGAGTCGTCGGCTCCCAGGTGGTCAGGCTCCTGCACGAGCAGGCCGACGACCTCGCCGCCCGTATCGGGGCACCGCTGGAGCTGGCCGGGGTCGCCGTGCGGCGCCTGGGCCGCAGGCGGGACGCCGACGTGGACCCCGCCCTGCTCACCACCGACGCCGAGGCCCTGGTCGCCCGAGACGACATCGACATCGTCATCGAGGTGATCGGTGGAATCGAGCCGGCCAGGGCGCTCATCCTGGCCGCGCTGAACAGCGGCAAGTCCGTCGTCACGGCCAACAAGGCGCTGCTCGCCGAGGACGGCGCGACGATCCACGCCGCGGCCAGGGCCGGCAACGCCGACCTCTACTTCGAGGCGGCCGTCGCGGGTGCGATCCCGCTGGTCCGCCCGCTGCGCGAGTCGCTCGCCGGGGATCACGTCCATCGCGTGCTCGGCATCGTCAACGGCACCACCAACTACATCCTCGACAAGATGGACTCCAGTGGAGCCTCGTTCTCCGACGCGCTGGGGGAGGCCCAGGCGCTGGGCTACGCCGAGGCGGACCCCACCGCCGACGTGGAGGGTTTCGACGCCGCGGCCAAGGCCGCGATCCTCGCCGGGATCGCCTTCCACAGCCGGGTGACGGCCGCCGACGTGCACCGCGAGGGCATCACCGAGATCACCGCGACGGACGTGGCCAGCGCGAAGGCGATGGGCTACGTCATCAAGCTGCTGGCGATCTGTGCCCGCTCGGAGGACGGCAGGTCGTTCGGCGTACGGGTCCATCCGGCCATGATCCCCAGGACGCACCCGCTGGCGGGGGTCCGCGAGGCGTACAACGCGGTGTTCGTCGAGGCGCGGTCCGCCGGTCAGCTCATGTTCTACGGCGCGGGCGCCGGCGGCGCACCGACCGCGAGCGCGGTGCTGGGCGACATCGTGGCGGTGGCCCGCAACGTGCTGGCGGGCACCCGGGGCCCGGAGGAGTCCACCTACGCGGACCTGACCGTGCACCCGATGGGCGAGACCGTCACGCGCTACCACGTCTCGCTGGACGTCGCCGACAAGCCCGGTGTGCTCGCCCGGGTCGCCGACATGTTCGCCAAGCAGGACGTCTCCATCCAGACCGTTCGTCAGGAGGGGCACGGCGCGGACGCCCAGCTCGTGCTGGTCACCCACCGGGCCGGCGACGCCGCGCTCTCGGCCACCATCGAGGGCCTGCGCGAGCTGGACATCGTCCGCGACGTGGTGAGCGTCATGCGGGTGGAGGGCGAGGAGACTCCGTAGCGCGGTGACCGCCGCTCCGGCCGGGTGAACCTTCCCGGCACACGCCCCCGGGACTTCGATGATCGGCACCGCCCGGTGAGTCTGCCGCAAAGCTCTTTGCGGCAGACTCACCGGGCGGTGCCATGCCGGGTCGGTATCGGGTTCCTGGGGATTTGATAACGGATAATTCGGTGGTCTCTATAGGCTTATATGGTGTTTTTTTACGCTTTATTTGCTATTCCGGGAAGGAGAGCCCACCGTGAAGATCTTTCGTCGGGTGGCTGTGTTCTCCACGGCGCTGGCCATCGCGATGGCGCCGGGACCGGTCGCTCACGCGAAGACCGCGAAACCCTCGAAGAAGGCCGGGACCGTCGTCTCGCTCACCTTCGACGACGGTGACTCCACACACCTGGCCGTGGCCCGCATGCTGGAGAGACACGGCATGCGTGGAACGTTCTACGTCAACACCGACACCATCGGCGGCGAGCTCAAGCTGACCCGGCGCCGGCTCGCCGCGATAGCCGAGAAGGGCCACGAGATCGGCGGTCACACGCTGACCCACGTCCGCCTCACCGAGCTGACCCGGAGCGAGCAGGAGGGGCAGATCTGCGACGACCGCTCCAGGCTGGTGGCGTGGGGGTACCGGCCGGCCACCCTCGCCTACCCGTTCGGCGCGGTCGACGCCGACGCCAAGGCGGTGGCGAGGCGGTGCGGCTACGACGCGGCCCGCTCGGTCGGAGGGCTCAGGGAGTGGGGGTGCCCCGGCTGCCCGGCGAGCGAGACCATGCGCCCGAGGGACCGCTACGAGATCCGCACGCCCGGCTCCGTCCGTGAGGACACCCTGCTGCGACACATGAAACAGCAGGTCCTCAACGCGGAGAAGGGCGGTGGCGGCCTGGTTCCGCTGGTGTTCCATCGCGTCTGCGACCGCTGCGGGCTCTACTCGGTGGCTCCCGAACGCCTGAACGGGTTCCTCGACTGGCTGGCGGCCCGCAAGTCCCGCGGCACCGTCGTGAAGACACTGCAAAGCGCCGTCGGCGCCCGCTACCGCCCCCTGCCCGGCTGAGCGGCGACCCGGGCGCGGTCAGGACCCCTCGGATCCGCGGAGGGCCGGGCAGGAGGACCGGGCCGGAGGGTCGTCGCCCGGCATCGGCGCGGGGTGGGCCGTCGCCCGGAAACGGCGCGGGGTGGGCCGTCGCCCGGAAACGGCACGGGTGAGGGCGGTCAGGAGCCCCCGGTGAGCCTGCGGAGGCCGCGGGCGGCGCGGCCGAGCAGGGAACGCTGCCGGGCCTGGCGCAGGGCGACCGCCTCCAGGCGGCGCTGCTCGGCCTTCTCCTTCCACCTGACGGTGTCGCGGTGGCCCTTGGCGGCCACGGCACGCAACTCCTTGAGCTCGGCCTTGAGCTTGGCGACCTGCCGCTGGGCCCGCTCGGCCTCCCGCGCGCGCGACTCGGCCGCCGCGCGCCAGCGCACGGCCTCCCGGTTGCGGTTCGTGGCCCAGTAGGGGTAGGCGCGCGCCGCCGGCCGCAGCCGCCAGGACTCCGCGTCCAGCCAGGTCGCGCCGTGCAGGTCGGCGATCACGTCGTCGAGCGACTCGCCCTCGCGGGCCACGCGCCCAGCCCTCGCGACGGAGGAGGTCCGCTCCAGACGGGCGGCCAGGACTCCGGACTCGTCCTCGTCCAGCGCCACGAGCAGCAGGCCCTCGTCGTCCTGCTCCGCCCGCTCGACCAGCATGGCCACGGACTCCGTCCCCGGTACCCATCCGGCCGGGCAGACGAGCCGGAACGGCGCGGGCGCCGAGGTCACCGGGACCCGCTCGGCGAAGGAGACACGGCCGTCGTGGGCGTACTGGCCGCGCAGCAGCCGCAGGTCGAGCAGCGGGTCGTCCAGCGGGGCGCGACGCTCGCCTTCCAGTGACGCCCACGGCCCGGTCAGGGTGACGTGCACGTCGGGCAGGCTGCCGGCCAGTGCCCCGTCGACGCTCGCCCTGACATCCTCGAAACAGGCGCCTTGGGCATCCACCACCACGTCGACGTAGGGGACCAGCCACTGCCGGCCCGCGTCGGTGCGCAGATGGCGCCGGTAGGGGACCCGGTCGGCGATGAACGGGTCGTTGTGCCGCCTGACGTCCGCGGGCCTGCGCATGGCGGTCGTCGTGCCCAGGTGCCAGCTCAGCGCCTCGGCGTCAGGGACGAACACCGCGCCCGTCTGGGTGAGCCGGTAGCCGAGCTCGGTGTCCTCGCCGAGCGTCAGGGAGGTGTCCAGCCCTCCGGCCTCCCTCAGCAGGGCGGCCGGCAGCGAGACCGTCGCGCCCACGTGGACGCGGTGCAGCAGCGAGCTGGGCGCGTCGCGGAAGCCGCGGTGGGCGGTGACGAGCTCGCCGATCCAGTCGTGCCCGTGCTCGGGGTCCTCGGTGAAGAGGGAGTCCGCCCTGTCCTTGGAAACGGCGATCTGGACCTCGGCGGGGGTGGGCGGGGTGCCCGCCAGGGGGGTGAAGCGCAGCGTCCCCAGCACCACCAGGTAGCCGGCCAGGTGGTGCCAGCGCATGTGCGCCTCGACGTGCTCCCGGTAGGAGACGATGTCGGCGTCCATCCGGTGGATCACCTCGCCGTCCGCGACGGCGGTGCCGGCCTCCAGGGCCCAGGCGATGCCCCGGCGGCCGGGGGTGCCGACGACGATCCGGGTGTGCTCGGGAGCGATCTCGGGGAGCCGGAGCGGGGGCGCGCTGCCGTCGTCCACGACGATCACCTCAAGGAGGTGCGTGGGATAGGTCTGCGCGGCGAGCGCGGCCAGCGTGAGATCGAGCCGGTCCTGCCCTCCCCTGGCGGGGATCACCACGCTCACCGGCAGGTGCGGTTCCCACGCGCCGAGGACGGGCGCCGGCAGCACCCCGTAGTCGTTTCCGGGAATCCGCGGCGCGGCGGCCTGGACCGGAACCCGCGGCGGGTACGGCGCGTTCACGGTCTCTCCGGCAGAGGCCTGCGGCGGGTACGGTGCCTCCCGAGGGGGTGCGGCGCGTTCACGGCGCCTCCGGGGGGAGTTCCATGAGCGCGCTCGGCCGGAAGCCGCGCCACTGGCGCTTGTTGCGTCGCAGGAACGTGCCGATCGGCTCGCGCCAGGTGTGGTCGGCGACGTTGCCGCGCCGCAGGATGTAACCCAGGCCCTGGGTGCGGTAGATCTGCCCGCCGGCGGCCTGCACGGCGTGCTGGAACTGGGCGTCGATCGTGCCGGGCAGGGGACGGAAGCCGCCCACGGCCTCGAAGGCGGAGCGTTCGGCGAAGATGGTCCCTCCGGCGATGAAGTTGGTGATCTGCTCGGTGACCTGCTCTCGGTGGACGGTCACCCCGATCGAGGCGAGGTAGACGAACTCCGGGACCATGCCCACCACCTGGGCCCCCGAGTAGGAGTGGGCCAGCAGCAGGTCGGAGACGAAGTCGGGCCCGTACCAGTCGTCGTCGTCCATCTTCAGCAGGAACGATCCCGACGCCCTGGCCGCGGCCTCGTTCAGCACGGCCCCGAACACGGCCTCCCCGCCCGCCTCGAACACGGTGACCGGCCGCTCGAAGGAGGCCAGCGCCTCGGCCACGCCGGGATGCGTCGCCGGGATGCCGTGCAGGGCGAGGATCACCTCGAACTCGGCGCCGCGCTGCCTGGACAGCTGCTCCAGCGCGAAGCCCACCATCTCCGGGCGGCGGGTGGCGAGCAGCACCGACACCGGCGGAGAGGGCGCCGCGGGGGCGCCGAGCTGTTCCCAGCGGGCGCGGACGCCGTGGGTGCGCAGCGCCTCGCGGCGCAGCCGGATGCTGTGCTCCTCGCGCTCCAGGTCGTCCTTGAGCGCGGTCTCGCCGACCGAGGTGATCAGAGCGGCCAGCTCGGGGCCGAGGGCGCCCGCCCAGCGCGGCACGGCCTCACAGACCAGCGGTACCCCGGCCGCGGCCAGCCCCGTGACGACCCGCAGCGCGGCCACCGGGCCGCTGTGGCCGCGCCGCCAGTCCACCCGTACCCCTCTGACCTGCCTGATCCGGTTGACGTCCACGTCCGTGACGGCGCCGGAGGCTCCGAAGGCGGTGAGGATCCCGCCCCCGCAGGTGATCGCCCAGCGGTCGGATTCCACGGACAGGTCGGCCATACCGAGGGACGGAACGGTGACGAAGCCCATGGGGTTGACCGAGCGGTCGTCGACCGGGGGGATGGTCCGGGGTTCCGACAGGTCGCCGAGGCCGGCCTGGAGGATCCTGCCACCGCCGGGGCGGCCGAGCCGCTCCCAGCTCATCAGCTCGGCGACCGGGCGGTCCGCCGGGTTCTCGCCGCCGGACCAGGGGGGCGGCTCCTCGCCGACCGCACGCACGACCAGGTCGGCGCCACGGGCGCCGAACCTGTCGGGGACCGGTCCCGTCGGGGAGGACGGGGCCGCGTTGGGGTCGCCGGGACGCCAGTGGACCGCTCCGGGGCCGGCCAGACCGGCGACGGGTGCGGCGACGGCGTCCATCCGGTGTCCCGCGAACGCCCTGGCGGTCGCGGCGAGCGTCCGCCCGGCGGGTGCCGGTTTGGAAAACCGCGCCTCGATCACCCAGGCGGGCTGCTCCGGCTGGTGGACACGGAGTTCGACGAGCGACCGCCAGCGGTGGGCGGGGGTGGGCGAAGGCACCGGCGCGGTGTACCAGTGCGGTGTCTCCTCCACCGCGACGACCACCCGCGTGGCCATGGCCAGCAGTGACTGCAGGCTCGCGGCCCTGCGGAGGTCGGTCGGCGTGCGGGCGAGCACCAGGATCTCCGCGGCGCCCTCCTCTGCGCGAGGGATGCCGTCGAGGTCGCCGTCGAGGTCCATCGCCCCGTACGACTCCAGCTCGCCGAGTGCCTCGAAGCCCGCGCAGTAGACGAGGACGCGCCGCTTGCCGTTCCGCTCCCTGGCGGTGCGTACAAGATCGATCAGAGGGGACATCAGCCGCTCTTCCCGCGAGGCGTGGCCGTCCGCCGCCTGGCCGTCGAGATGATCCCGCCCAGGGGACCGCGCCGCCGCTCCTCCCGCAGGCGCCCGGCCTCCTCCCGCAGGCGCCCGGCCTCCTCCCGCAGGCGCCCGGCCTCCTCCCGCAGGCGCTCGGTTTCGGCGCGGAGGCTTTCCACCTCGCCCCGCAGCCGTTCCGCCTCGCGCTTCCACCTGGTGCCCTCGGCCCGCCACTTCGCGGGGTCCCCGGCGACGGGCTCCGCCTCCCCGGCGGTCGTCACGCCGAACTCGGCGGCGCTCACCCACAGGGAGCCGAACAGCTCGTGGACGACACCGTCGATGTCGATGTCGATGTCGATGTCGATGTCGATGTCGCTGTCGATGTCGTCGCCGGTGTCACTGCCGATGTCACCGTCGGGGGCGTCTCCGGTCACCAGTGCGGCCCTGGCGAAGGCGGCGGTGCGTTCGAACCTGGCCGCCCTGACCCCGGTGGCCCCCTCGTCGAGCACAGCGCTCAGCAGCCCGTACCCCTCGCGCTCGGCGAGTTCGACCAGCTCGGCCAGGCTGCCGGCACCGAGCGCCCACCCGGCGGGGAAGGTGAGGCGGAACGGCGCGGGTGCCGAGCCCGAGGGCGCCTCCTCGGCGAAGGAGACGCGTGGCTCGTGGACGTACAGGTTGTGCACCAGGCGCAGATCGAGCAGCGGCTCGTCGAGGGAGGAGTGGCGTCCGGCGGGGAGCCGCGCCCAGGGCCCGACCACGGTGACGGCGACGTCGACGAGGGTGCCCGCGAGCGCGGCGTCCACGCTCACCCGCACGTCCTCGTAGCAGGCGCCGCGGGCGTCGACGACGACGTGCACGTACGGCACCAGCCAGTTCCTACGCGGGTGGGTGCGCAGCCAGCGCAGATCGGGGATGAGGTCGGGCAGCACCGACCAGTTGTGCCGGTGCACCTCCTTCTCCCTGAGCATGACCGTGGACGGGCCGAGGTGCCAGCCTCGGGCCTGCGGGTCGGGGATGAAGACCGCGCCCGCCTGCGCGAGGCGGAAGCCGAGATCGGTGTCCTCGCCCATGTTCAGCGTGGTGTTCACGCCGCCGACGGAGCGGAGCAGCGCCACGGGGACCGACGTGCTGGCCCCCGAGTGGAGCCGGTAGGCCCCGGCGCCCGCGTCCCGCAGCCACCGGGTCTCCTCCAGCACGGTCGCCCGCCACCCGTGCGGCGCGGACTCGTCGAACAGCTTCTCCGCGTCCCCGGACTCCACGGCCGAGAGGACCTCCCCGGCGCGGGGCCCGGCCCCGTCGGGGGTGAAGCGGACGTCGCCCATCACGACGGCGTAGCGGACGAGGTGGTGCCAGCGCATGTGCGCCTCGACGTGCTCCCGGTTGAGGATCATGTCGGAGTCGACCCAGTGCAGGACGTCGCCGCCCGCCGCGGCGGCACCGGTCTGGCGGGCCCAGCCCCGTCCCCAGCGGCCTTCCGGCACCCGGACGAGGCGGGTATCGGCCGGGGTGATCTCGGGGACGCGCAGCGGCGGGTCGCTGCCGTCGTCGACGACGACCACTTCCATCAGGTGCGCGGGGTAGGTCTGCGCGGCGAGGGAGGCGAGCGTGCGGTCCAGCGCCTCCTGGCAGTCGTGCGCCGGGATCACCACGCTCACCCCGAGCCTGGGTTCCCATCGGCCCAGGTCGGGCGGGAGCAGTGACCCGTAGTCGTTCTGCCTGACCCCGGCGCGCGGGACGCCGGTCCGGGCGGCCTGGCCGTCGCCGTGCCCGGCCCCGCTCACGCCTCTCCCTCCGGGGCGGCCCTTTCGGTCCTGGCCTCCACCGCGGCCAGGCGCGGCAGCAGGTCGTGGACCATCTCCTCCATCTCCTGGCGCTGCGGTATGGAGACCAGCCGGTCCTCGCCCAGGGAGACCAGGATCGCCTGCAGGTCCTCGTCCCGCTTGTGCTCGTGCTTCCTGAGCAGTTCGACGATCTCGTCCAGTCGCCGGTCCAGCCGCTCGGTCGCGGCCTTAACCGTGGTCATCTCCGCTTCGTAGCGCTTGATGCGGTTGTCGATCCGCAGGGCCTTGCCGTCGACCCTGCGCACTGTCGCGATCGCCGGCATCTGGACGGCGAACACCGTCGCGATCGCGCCGAGCACGATGGCCGCCGTGACCGAGATGACATCGGTGCCCGCGAGCAGCGCCAGCGCGATCAGAACCACCGGACCGATGGTCGCCGCCAGAAGCGTCAGTTTTCGGGGCGTGGGCATCCGCGCTTACCTTCCGTGCCGCTCTGTCGTTACCTGTCATTGAGGGGGGATAAATGAGGCTATCTGCTCTTCAAGTGCGAATACGTCGATGAATAGGAAATTCCAAGGTTCCTGTGACCTGTGTGACAGTTGTGAATGATTGAAGGTGATCACATAAGCCAAGTGGGAAGTGCAGTGAGAAGGGATCTTCCTGCCTCGCTATCCTTCGGTCGTGCCCGCTCAGCCGATCTCCCTCTCCCCGCCCTTTCTCACCACACCGGCGGGTTTCCTGCGCTCGGCGGCAGGGGAGACGGCCGAGCTGTCCTGGACGGGTGAGGGCTGGCTGGCGGCCGGCTCGCCGCTCGGTGACCGGCCGGACACCGAGGAGATCACCCGCCTGCGCCCGCTGCGGGGACTGGCCGTCCGGTGGCCCGCCTCCGAGGTGCCCCTCGGCGCGGTCACCGGCCTGGCCGCGGCCGGGGTGCCGCTGTACGCCGCAGTCTCGCCGGGCTGGGTGGACCCCGAACTGGCCCGCCTGCTCGCGGCCTGGGCGCCGGAGGAGGACGACGGCGGAGGTCTCCGGTCGGTGACCGCACTGCGCAGGGAGGAGCACAGCGTGCGGCTACGCCGCCACGGGCTCCGAGACCAGGCCGGGACGGGCCGGACGGAGACGGCACCGCCCACGGTCAGCGTCGTGATGTCCAGCATGCGGCCGCACCTGCTGGGCTCCGCGCTCGGCCAGATCGCCGGGCAGCGCCGGGTGCGGGTCGAGGTCCTGCTGGGCCTGCACGGGGTCCCCGCCGCACACGAGGATGTCCGGCGGGCGCTGCGTGAGTGCGCCCTGCCCGTCACGGTGGTCGAGGCCGGAGAGGAGACCCCCTTCGGGGAGGTGCTCAACCTGGCCGCGTCCAGGGCGGGCGGCGACTATCTCACCAAGTGGGACGACGACGACTGGTACGGCCCCGAGCACCTGGCCGACCTGCTGCTCGCCCGCTCCTACGCCGGAGCGGACATCGTCGGCACCGCGGCCGAGTTCTTCTATCTGGAGCCGCTGAACACCACGGTCCGCCGTACCGACTACATCAGCGAGACCTGGTCCGAGCACGTCGCCGGAGGCACGATCCTGCTTCCCGGGGACACCTTCAGAGACGCGGGAGGCTTCCCCCCGCTGTCCCGGGGGGTCGACGCCGGGCTGCTGAAGGCCGCGCACGCCGCGGGGGCACGCGTCTACCGCACCCACGGCCTGGGCTACGTGCTGCGGCGCTCGGTCGGCGCCGAGCACACCTGGCGGCTCTCCCTCGCCCACTTCCTGCGCGTCGCGTCGAACCAGTGGCATGGCTTCCGCCCGAGCCTGATCCTGGAAGCACGATGACGGCGCGGATCGCCGGTAACGACTACCGGAGCCTCACACCGCCCGCCCTGGGCGCCTGGACGCCCTCGCTCCGGGTGAGCATCGTCGTTCCCGCCTATGGTGACCAGGAGAAACTCGACCTGACACTCGCGGGGCTGGCCGTGCAGACCTACCCGGCCGCGCTGATCGAGGTCATCGTGGTCGACAACGGCAGCAGCCCGCCGCTGCGCCTGCCCGAACTCCGCCCGGAGGGCACCAGCCTGATCATCTGCCCGGTCCCCGGTCGAGCCCACGCCCGCAACGCGGGTCTGTCGGCCGCCACCGGTGACGTGATCCACTGGCTCGACTCCGACGTGGTCCTCGACCGCAGGTCGGTCGAGGCGCACATGCGCTGGCACCACGAAGCCCCGTACCTGGCGGTCACCGGTTACCTGCGTTTCACTCCGGCCCGGTTGCCCGCCCCCGAGGCGGTGGCCGCCGCCGACGACCTGGCCAGGCTCTTCGAGCCCGCGGAGCCGCACGCCTGGCTGGTCGACCTCGTCGAGCGCACCGACGGCCTCACCGCCAACCCGCGCCGCGCGTTCAGCCTGCACGTCGGTGGCGCGACATCGGTCAACGCCGCGCTGCTCGCCGCCGCCGGGCCGATGGACACCGACCTGATCCTCGGCCAGGACACCGAGATGGGCTACCGGCTCGCCCAGGCGGGCGCCGTCTTTGTCCCCGAGCCGCTGTCGCGCGCCTTCCACCTGGGCCCGACCATGCGCATGCGCGGCAAGGCCCCGATCGACCGGGTCAGCCACGCGTTCGTGGCCGACCGGATCCCCGCCTACCGCTGGCTCCGCTCCCATCCGAGCAGGCAGTGGAAGGTGCCGTACGTGGAGGTGGTCGTCGAGCCCGGGGGGAGGACGGGGCAGGAAGATCCCGGATACTCCTACGACGAGGTCCGCGCCACGGTCGACGCCGTCCTCGCGGGCACCGTGCCCGACGTCGCGGTCACCCTCACCGGCCCGTGGAAGCGCATCGGGGCCGAGGGGCGCGCTCCCCTGAAGGATCCCGACCTGGATCTGGTGCTGATCCGCGGCCACTACGCCCACGAGCCCAGGGTCCGCTTCGCCGACGAGGACCCCGCCACCCAAGCTCCATCCGAAGCCTCCCCGCGGTCGAGCTCGGCCGGCCTGGCGGTTCCCTACCGGCTCAGGCTGCCCGCCGGGTGGGTGCCCGGCGACGACACTCTGGCCCGCCTGCTCGACCTGGCCGGGGACGACGGCTACGGCCTGGTCTCGGTGCTGCTGGCCGAGGGGGGAGCGGAGGGGGGACAGGACGGTGCGGCCGACAGGCTCGGAGCGGGCCCGGAGCGGGTGATCGTCGCGGCACGGCTGGAGCGTACCGCCGCGTTCGCGCGCGCCGCGATCGTGCTGGAGGAGGGAGAGGACCTCGACGACGCCGTGGAGGACACCTTCGGCGTGATCTGGGTGGACGGCGAGACCTACGGCTTCGCGTCCGAGGCCCGCCACATCAGCGGCCGCCGCGGCGCCCACCGGGCCAGGATCGAGGCCGAGGCCGAGGTGGCCCGCCTCACCAGGGAGACCGAGCGGCTCCGCGGCCAGGTGACCAGATGGCGTGACGAGGCGGGCCGCTGGCGCAGGAGCGCGGTCGAGCTGCGGCGCGAGGTCGGCACCCTGCGCAGGGAACTGGCCGCCGCCAGGAAGGTCGTCCAGTACGGGCTGCTGTCCTCGGTCAAACGGGCCATCACCCGCCGCCGCTGACCACTGCCGCCCCCTCCGGCCTGACCGGCGGGAACCGCGCGGTTTCAGCTCCTGAGGACGGTACGGAGCCTGCCGAGGAGGGACACGAGCCCGCCCTGGACCTGGCGCCGCTGGACCTGCCCCGCCGCGGGCGGCGCGGATTCCCGCTCCGGAGCCGGGGCCGGAACCCGCTCCTGGGCCGAGGCGGCGGCCTGGGCGGCGGTCGAGGCCGTGGGCGCCGTCTCGACCGGCCAGAACTCCGGCCGGTCGCCGCGCCGCACACCGTGGGTGGTCATGATCGAGGCGGCGACGGCGGCGACATCGTCCGCGCCGAGCAGCCTCGCCCGGCCCAGCGCCTCGGTCCGCTCCAGCGTCGCCTCGCCGTCGCCACCGAGATCGACGACGAGCATGCCGGAACGGTCGTCCTGCATGGCGCCGATCATCCGCTCCAGGGAGTCATGTCCCAGCGGGACCGAGACCGGACCCGTGTAGCGGAACGGGATCGGGGCGGGGGTGCCGGAGACCTCGTCGGCGAACCGCACCCGCTCGTCGTGCGCGAAGTGCTCGCGCAGCAGTCGCAGGTCGAACAGGGGATCGTCCAGCACCGGCCGGCGGTCCGCGGACAGCTTCGACCAGGGAGCGACCAGGGTGACGACCACGTCGCCGAGCGACCCGTCGAGCGCCGCGCCCACCGCCTCGCGCACCTGTCCTCCCGGCTCGTCGACGTGGAGCACCACCTCCACGTACGGAACCAGCCAGTGGCGGCCCCGGTCCTTACGCAGGTCGCGGCGGAGCGGCACCCGGTGGGCCAGGTAGGGGGCGACGATCTGTACCGCCCGCTGCCGGTTGCGGCGCTGGGCGGGAAGTCCCAGGTGTACGGCCTGTGCCGTCATGTCGGGGATGAAGACCACGCCGTGCGCGGCCAGCCGGTAGGCGAACTCGGTGTCCTCGCCCCGCAGCACCTCCGTGTCCACTCCGTCCACAGCCCGGAAGATCTCGCGCCGCATGGACACCGTCGGCCCCGTGCACACGTGGTAGGGGTTACGGCTGGCCCGCAGGCCGTTGGTCCGGGAGATCGTCTGCTCGGTGGAGCTGGGCAGGGCGCTCGCCAGGTCGAAGACGGACTCCAGCCGGCCCGCCAGCACGCCGTCGTGCACCTGGGCCGCGGTCAGCGACGGTTCCTCGATGAACCTCTTCGCGCCGATCGTGACCAGGTAACCGGCCAGATGGTGCCATCGGGCCAGCGCCTCGATGTGCTCGCGGCAGACGACCATGTCGGCGTCGAGGCGCTGGATGATCCGCCCGTCGGCGAGGGCGGCGCCGGTGTTCACCGCGTGGGCGATGCCCCAGCCCGAGGTGCCGGTGGTCACGATCCTGGTGCTCCGCGGGACGATCTCCGGCAGCCGCAGCGGAGATTCGCTGCCGTCGTCGACCACGATCACCTCCATGAGGTGGTCCGGGTAGGTCTGCGCCGCCAGGGAGGCAAGGGTCAGATCGAGCCTGTGCTGCCCGCCACGGGCCGGGATGATCACGCTGACCGAGAGTTCCGGATCCCACGCGCCGAGCGCGGGCGGATCCAGGGGGGAGTAGTCGTTGTGCCGGATCGGTGGCAGGTCCGCCGCCGTGCCGCCCGTCATGATGTGGCACCCCTTGTCTGGTTCGTTGCCTGTCATGTGTCTGGCCTGTCGCTTGTCAAGGCCTGTCAAGCTCCGCAGACCATACCGGCCCATTCTTAGGGTTTCCTGTAGGCAGGACGCCCCAGGTGTCCATTCGGTGGACAGTGCATCCCAAGGTCGAACAGGTTGCCCGTAGACTCTTTTCAACACCGCAGGTAGCACGCGCACGGATTGGCCGCGCGCGGGAGGAGCAATCATGACCAGGGCGTGGCGTGGCCTCATCGAGGAGTACCGTGACCGACTTCCGGTGACCACGGCGACGCCCGTCGTCACGCTCCTGGAGGGCGGCACCCCGCTCGTTCCGGCGAACCGGGTGTCGGCGCTGACCGGCTGCGAGGTCTACCTGAAGGTCGAGGGCCTCAACCCGACCGGAAGTTTCAAGGACCGTGGCATGACCATGGCCATCAGCAAGGCCGTCGAAGACGGGGCGAAGGCGGTCATCTGCGCCTCCACCGGCAACACCAGCGCCTCCGCCGCCGCCTACGCGGTCCGCGCGGGCCTGACCTGCGCCGTTCTGGTGCCCCGCGGCAAGATCGCGATGGGCAAGCTGGCTCAGGCACTGGTCCACGGGGCCCGGCTGCTCCAGGTCGAGGGCTCCTTCGACGACTGCCTGGAGATGACCAGGAAGCTCTCGGAGAACTACCCGATCGCGCTGGTCAACTCGGTGAACCCGTTCCGGCTCCAGGGCCAGAAGACCGCCGCCTTCGAGATCGTCGACGCGCTCGGGGACGCTCCCGACATCCACTGCATCCCGGTCGGCAACGCGGGCAACATCTCGGCGTACTGGATGGGTTACACCGAGTACGCGGGCGACGGCGTCGCGACGAGGACGCCCCGCATGTTCGGCTTCCAGGCCAGCGGCGCCGCGCCGATCGTCAACGGTGCGCCGGTTACCCACCCGCACACGATCGCCACCGCGATCCGCATCGGCAACCCCGCCTCGTGGCAGCTCGCCGAGGCCGCCCGCGACGAGTCCGGCGGCGTCATCCAGGCCGTCACCGACCGTCAGATCGCCGCCGCGTACAAGCTGCTCGCCCAGGAGGAGGGCGTGTTCGTCGAACTTGCCTCCGCCGCCAGCGTGGCGGGCCTCCTCCAGGCCCACAGCCAGGGTCTGGTCGAGCCCGGGCAACGCATCGTGTGCACGGTGACCGGAAACGGCCTCAAGGACCCCGACTGGGCCATCTCGGGCGCTCCCACCCCGGTGACGATCCCGATCGACGCGCACGCCGCGGCCGTCGCCCTCGAACTCGCCTAGGCTCCATCCCGCGGGTCTTGCCGTGGCGAGGATCGGTCAGGCGCTGCCGCACAAGGCGGGGGCCATGGGCGTGCCGCGGTGACCGGCGACAACGCGGAGAGGCACCGCCTGACTGCGGTGGGCAGAAGATCCGAGGGGCGGGGCCCGGTGAACCTGGCACGCCGCGACCGTCCCGGCGTCGCGGGCAGACACCCCGTAGCGCCGGGCAGATAGGAGAAGCGACTTGTCCGCCATGGCCACGCCATCGAGCCGTGCCCCGGGAGATCTATGACCAGCGGTAAGGTGACCGTCCAGGTCCCCGCGACATCGGCGAACCTCGGCCCGGGGTTCGACACGCTGGGGCTGGCCCTCGGCCTCCACGACGAGGTCGAGGCCGAGCTGTTCGAGCCCTCGGAGGGCTCCGGCTCCCGGAGCGTCGTCATCGAGGTCGAGGGGGAGGGCGCCGGCGAGCTTGACGCGGGCGAGGGGCACCTCATCGTCGCCACGATGCGCGCGACCTTCGACAGGATGGGGCTTGGGCAGCCGTCCGGGATCCGGTTGCGCTGTCTCAACCGCATCCCGCACGCCCGCGGTCTCGGGTCGTCCTCCGCGGCGATCTGCGCCGGCATCCTCGCCGCCCGCGCGCTGGCCGCGGCCCCGTACCCGGACGGCTCCGTCCCCGCCCCCCCGCAGAGGGCGCGACCCGAGCTCACCGACGACGAGGTCTTCGCGCTGGCCACCGAGATCGAGGGCCATCCCGACAACGTGGCGCCGTGCCTGGCAGGCGGGCTCACCATCGCGTGGACGGACGGAACGGGCGCGCCGTACCTGGTTCGGCTGCTCCCGCACTCCGACGTCAGGCCCGTGGTCCTCGTCCCCGGATACCGGCTGTCCACCGAGGTCGCCCGAGGGCTGCTGCCCAAGGAGGTCCCGCACGCCGATGCGGCCGCGAACGCGGGGCGGGCCGCGCTGCTGGTCGCGGCGTTGACGGCCAGACCGGAGCCGGAACTTTTGCTGGCCGCCACCGAGGACCGACTCCACCAGGACTACCGCGCGCCCGCGATGCCACTCACCGCCGATCTGGTACGGCGGCTGCGCGGGGCGGGCGTCGCCGCGGTCGTTTCGGGGGCGGGGCCCACGGTTCTTGCGTTTTCCACGGCGAATACGCAGGATTTGATCGCAGCAGAAGTGGGTAATGACTGGCACATCCAGCCACTGGATGTCGAAACCCGGGGTGCCCGCGTTGTTTCTGTTGAGACACGCTGACATCTCTTCGACCTTCAGGGAATAGCTGTGTGCGCTGGTGATGTTAGGCTGATAGCCGCACCAGGTGCCCCGCGTTGGGTGCGTGCTTGTCAGCCACACATCGCTGCATCGTGTCTCACTCCGTGAGGCGTGAGCGCCGCAGTGGCCTCCCCGAATCCGTCGCCTCCGAATGCTCCACATTCGGCTGGGGCAGCGAAGAGGCGGCGTTTTAGGGGACATGCGCGTTCGATCTACCTCGACATCTGGTTGCCGGTAGCAATCCGGGGGGGTGTCCTCCAAGTCCCACCGTCGGCGATTCTCGATGGTGACGGCCTGGACCAGCCCTTCTCCGACAGTGGCGGCGGCCCTCCATGGGCCGTCGAGGATCGCAACGTGCAACCCGACCCGGTCTGTCCCACCGGGTCGATCGCACCACCGGGACGATTGGCTGATCATGGCCACGCCCGACCCCTGGGAAGGACCCATTAGTGAGCGACACCACCGAACTCCTCTCCGACGTCACCGGCACGGCGCCGGCGTCCGGCGACACCCCCACCCGCCCAGCGGCCAAGCCGCGCCGTCGCTCCGGCACCGGCCTGTCCGCCATGGTGCTGCCCGAGCTGCAGGCCATGGCCTCCGGGCTGGGCATCAGCGGGACCGGGCGGATGCGCAAGAGCCAGCTCATCGCGGCCATCCAGGAGAAGCAGGGCGTCTCCACCGAGAGTGCCCAGGCTTCCGTCACCGTCAAGGAGACTCCGGCCGCAGCCGTCCCCGCACCCGCAGCCGAGCCGGCCGTCGAGCGTCCGGCGCGCACCCGCAGGGAACGTTCCCGCCCCGTCGTGGCCGCCGAGCCCGTCGTGGAGCAGGCGCCCCCCGCTCCCGAGCCCGTGGCCGCCGTCGTCGCGCCCGAGCCCGTCGTGGAGCAGCAGACCATCGACGCCGCCCCGGCCGAGGGCCGTGGCGAGCGTGGTGAGAGCCGTCGCGAGCGTGGCGAGCGCCGCGGCCGTGGCGAGCGCGGCGAGCGCACCAATGACCGCCGCGAGCGTGGCGACCAGCGTGCCGACAACCGCGGCGACGGCCGCACCGACTCCCGCGCCGCCGACGCCGGTCAGAGCCGTGGCGAGCGGATCAACGACCGCGGCGACCGCGTCACTGACCGTGGTGAGCGCGGTGACCGTGTCACTGACCGTGGTGAGCGCGGTGACCGTGTCACTGACCGTGGTGAGCGCGGTGACCGTGTCACTGACCGTGGTGAGCGCGGCGACCGTGGTGACCGCGGCCCGCAGAACCGGGGGCCGCAGGACCGCACCGACCAGCACGGTGTGGGCGACGACGACGACCGTCGCGGCCGTCGCGGCCGGTTCCGCGAGCGTAACCGCCGTGGCCGCGACCGCTTCGACAGCAACGAGCCCGTGGTGGGCGACGACGACGTCCTGATCCCGATCGCCGGAATCCTCGACATCCTCGACAACTACGCGTTCGTCAGGACCAGCGGTTATCTGCCGGGTTCCAACGACGTCTATGTCTCGCTGGCCCAGATCCGCCGCAACGGCCTGCGCAAGGGCGACGTCGTCACCGGTGCCGTCCGCCAGCCCCGCGACGGCGAGCGCCGTGAGAAGTTCAACGCGCTCGTCCGTCTGGACACGGTCAACGGCATGGACCCGGAGCAGGCGCGGCAGCGCCCCGATTTCAATAAGCTCGTCCCGCTCTACCCGCAGGAGCGCCTGCGCCTGGAGACCGAGCCGAACATCCTGACCACCCGGATCATCGACATGGTGGCGCCGATCGGCAAGGGCCAGCGTGGTCTCATCGTCTCCCCGCCCAAGGCGGGCAAGACGATGGTGCTTCAGGCGATCGCCAACGCGATCACTCACAACAACCCCGAGTGCCACCTGATGGTCGTCCTGGTGGACGAGCGTCCGGAAGAGGTCACCGACATGCAGCGGTCGGTGAAGGGCGAGGTCATCCACTCGACCTTCGACCGCCCGGCCGAGGACCACACCACGGTCGCGGAGCTCGCCATCGAGCGCGCCAAGCGCCTGGTGGAGCTGGGCCACGACGTGGTCGTGCTGCTCGACTCGATCACCCGTCTGGGTCGCGCCTACAACCTGGCGGCCCCGGCGTCCGGCCGCATCCTGTCCGGTGGTGTCGACTCCACCGCGCTCTACCCGCCGAAGCGTTTCTTCGGCGCCGCCCGCAACATCGAGAACGGCGGCTCGCTGACGATCCTCGCCACCGCGCTGGTCGAGACCGGTTCCAAGATGGACGAGGTCATCTTCGAGGAGTTCAAGGGCACGGGCAACCTGGAGCTCAAGCTCAACCGGCAACTTGCCGACAAGCGGATCTTCCCCGCGGTGGACGTCGACGCGTCCGGCACCCGCAAGGAGGAGATCCTCATGGGCAAGGACGAGCTCCAGATCATCTGGAAGCTCCGCCGCGTGCTGCACGCCCTTGACATGCAGCAGGCTCTCGAACTTCTCCTGGAGAAGATGAGAGAGACCAAGTCCAACGCGGAGTTCCTGCTCCAGGTGCAGAAGACGACCGTCAGCTCTGAGCGCGACTGACCGCTCACCGCACGTGGAACGCCCCGGCCACTCAGGCCGGGGCGTTCGGCGTTTCCAAAGCGCTTGTCCGACCCCGGACTTCGGGATATCCCTACTTCAGGACGCCTTTTCGCGGGCGACAGGGGGAGGCGCATGACTGCCGAGACAGTGCTGAGCACGCCTGTGGTCAGGAAACCGCTCCGGCGGCGTGTGCCCTTCGGGCCGAACGGCCCCCTCGGCATGTTCGTCGACCCGATGACCTGGCGGGCCGTTCCCTACCTGTTGGTGAGCCTGTTCCACGGCCTCGCCTGGTTCGCGCTGCTCGCCTCGGTGATCCCGCTCTCCCTGGTGCTGGTGATCGTGTGGATCGGGCTGCCGCTCCTCGCCCTGACCATGCTGGCCTGGCGGGGGGTGGCGATGCTGGAGCGCCGCCTCCTCCGGCTGGCCTTCGGCGTCGACATCCCCAACCCCTACCGGCCGTCCGAGGGCGACAACCTGTTCCTGCGCTGGAAGGACATGTTCGTCGACCCCGCCACCTGGAAGGATCTGCTCTACCTGCTGTTGCTGCTGCCGATCGGGATCGGGGAGTTCACGGTATCGGTGGTCCTGTGGACGCTCGGGCTCGGCCTGACCGTGGCGCCACTGCCACTGCTGCTGGTGGGGGAGCCGATGACACCCATCGGCCCGCTGCCGATCGACAGCGGGCCGAAGGCGCTGCTGTGCACCCTGATCGGGGTCGGATTCCTCCTCGCGGCCCTGTACGCGACCCGGGGGATGGCCTGGCTGCACGGCCTGCTCGGCACCGCCCTGCTGGGCGCGGGGGAGAAGAACCGGCTGGCGGCCCGCGCCGCGCACCTGCGGGCCAGTCGGGCCCGTGGGGTGGACGCGGCCGAGGCCGAGCGGCGCAGGATCGAGCGTGATCTGCACGACGGTGCCCAGCAGCGGCTACTGTCCGTGGCCATGGACCTGGGCCGGGCCCAGGCCAAGCTGGACTCCGACCCGGAGGCGGCCCGGGAGCTCCTCGACCAGGCGCACCGGGGTACCAAGGCCGCCATCGCCGAGCTGCGCGATCTCGCCAGGGGCATCCATCCGGCGATCCTCACCGACAGGGGACTGAGCGCCGCCCTGTCGTCGCTCGCCGCGCGCGCGCCCGTGCGGGTGGACCTGGCGGTGGAGGTCTCGCATCGTCCCCCGCCCGCGGTGGAGAGCATCGCGTACTTCGTCGTGGCCGAATGCCTGACCAACCTGGCCAAGCACTCCGAGGCCACCGAGGCGTTCATCCGGGTCAGCCGTCAGGAGCAGCGTGTGATCGTTGAGGTCTACGACAACGGGGTCGGCGCCGCGGTGCCACAGCCCGGAGGCGGTCTCGCCGGGCTGGCCGACCGGGCGGCGACCATCGACGGCACCCTGAGCGTCGACAGCCCGCTCGGCGGCCCCACGACGATCAGGGCCGAGTTGCCCTGTGAATGGTGAGGGCTCGAACACATGCGGGTGGTGATCGCCGAGGACTCGGTGTTGTTGCGCGAAGGGCTGGCCAGGCTGCTGGCCGACGGGGGGATCGAGACCGTCGGGGTCGTGGGCGACGGCCCAGGGCTGGTGGCCGCGGTCATCGAGCACGATCCGGACCTGGCGGTCGTCGACGTCCGGATGCCGCCGACACACACCGACGAGGGACTGCGCGCCGCACTGGAGGCCAGGAGCCGGAGGCCGGGGCTGCCGATCCTCGTGCTGTCGCAGTACGTCGAGGAGCAGTACGCCACCGAGTTGATCGGCGGCGGCGCCGCAGCGGTCGGCTACCTGCTCAAGGAGCGGATAGCGGACGTGGCCGAGTTCCTCGACGCGGTGCGCCGGGTGGCGGCCGGGGGGACGGTCATCGATCCGGAGGTGATCGGGCAGCTGCTGAGCCGCCGGCGCAGGGGAGATCCCCTGGAGTCCCTGACCGCGAGGGAGGGCGAGGTTCTGGCCCTGATGGCGGAGGGCCGTTCCAACACCGCGGTCGCCGGGCGCATGCTCGTCACCGAGGGCGCCGTGGAGAAACACATCTCCAGTATCTTCGGCAAGCTCGGCCTGGAACCGGCCACCGACGACCACCGCCGGGTTCTCGCCGTGCTCGCGTATCTGGGCAGGTGACCGCCCGCCGCCCCGGTCCCGTGGGGGAGGCGGATGCCGGGGAATGTCTTGTGGCCTGGGATGGTTGAAGGATCTGGCACACTGGTAGCCGAACCGCAGCGGTTCCGGTTCCCGCCCGCGCGCACCTTGGTGTGCCAGCGCGCAAGCCTCAGCGGCGAGAGACAGTGGCGACCCGGCGACCGCGTTTTGGAGAGGAAAAGACGACATGAAGCCCGACATCCACCCGGAGTACATCGCCACTCAGGTGACGTGCACCTGTGGTAACTCCTTCACCACCCGCAGCACCGCGAAGAACGGCGTGATCCACGCCGACGTGTGCTCCGCCTGCCACCCCTTCTACACGGGCAAGCAGAAGATCCTGGACACCGGCGGCCGGGTGGCGCGCTTCGAGAAGCGCTTCGGCAAGAAGTCCACGGGCCAGTAGCCCCCATCCCGACGCCGGCTCGGAACAACCTCCTGCGGAGGGGGTGCCCGGGTCGGCGTTCGTGGTGATGAGGCAGGCTTGTAAAGGGCTTTCAAGGAAGGACGCACGGTGAACCTCGACGAGCTGCTCAGTGAGTACGCCGAGCTGGAACTCAAGCTCGCCGACCCCTCCGTGCACGCCGACCAGAAGCAGGCACGCACCTTCGGCAGGCGCTACGCCGAGCTGACCCCGATCGTCAACACCTACCGCGAGCTCGAAGGCGTCCAGGCCGACCTCGGGACGGCGAGGGAGCTTGCAGCGGAGGACGAGGCGTTCGCGGAGGAGGCCAAGGAGCTCGAAGCGCGCGTTCCCGAGCTGGAGGAGAAGCTCAGGAACCTGCTCGTCCCGCGTGATCCCAACGATGACAAGGACATCATCATGGAGATCAAGGCGGGCGAGGGCGGTGAGGAGTCCGCCCTGTTCGCCGGAGACCTCCTGCGGATGTATCTGCGGTATGCCGAGCGGATCGGCTGGAAGACCGAGCTCATCGACGCCACCCACTCCGACCTCGGCGGCTACAAGGACGTCACGATCGCCCTGAAGGCCAGGGGCGACGAGGGCGTCTGGTCGAGGCTCAAGTTCGAGGGCGGTGTGCACCGCGTCCAGCGGGTGCCGGTCACCGAGTCCCAGGGGCGCATCCACACCAGCGCAGCCGGGGTGCTCGTCTACCCGGAGGCCGAGGACGTGGACGTCCAGGTCGACCCGAACGACCTCCGCATCGACGTCTACCGCTCCAGCGGTCCCGGTGGTCAGAGTGTCAACACCACCGACTCGGCCGTGCGGATCACGCACATCCCGACCGGAGTGGTCGCCTCCTGCCAGAACGAGAAGAGCCAGCTCCAGAACAAGGAGTCGGCCATGCGCATCCTGCGGGCCCGCCTGCAGGCGATCGCCGAGGAGGAGGCCAACGCCGCCGCCATGGCCGAGCGCAAGTCCCAGATCCGCACCGTCGACCGCTCCGAGCGCATCCGCACCTACAACTTCCCCGAGAACCGCATCTCCGATCACCGCGTCGGTTTCAAGGCCTACAACCTCGACCAGGTGCTCGACGGGGATCTCACCGCCGTCATCCAATCCCTGCTCAACGCTGAGATGGCGGAGAAGCTCGCCAACCATTCATAGAACGCGCCATGACCTTTCTGCTGGACGAGATCGCCCTCGCCACCGCTCGGCTCGCTGAGGCAGGTGTGCCGTCGCCGCGCACCGACGCCGAGGAGATCGCCGCATGTGTGCACGGTGTACGGCGCAGTGAGTTGCACACCGTGAAGGACTCCGACTTCGACGCCCTGTTCTGGGAGGGCGTCTCCCGCAGGGAGTCCCGCGAGCCGCTCCAGCACATCACCGGGCGGGCCTACTTCCGCTACCTGTCCCTGGAGGTCGGGCCCGGGGTGTTCGTGCCACGTCCGGAGACCGAGATCGTGGTGGGCTGGGCGATCGACCGGCTGCGGGAGATGGACGTCGCCTCGCCGGTGGTCGTGGATCTCGGCACCGGGTCCGGTGCCATCGCGCTGTCCATCGCCCAGGAGGTCGCGCTGGCCACCGTGCACGCGGTCGAGGTCGACCCGGACGCCTACGGCTGGGCCAAGCGCAACATCATCGAGCACGGCCAGGGCCGCGTCCACCTGCACCCGGAGGATCTGGCCGACGCCCTCTCCGAGCTGGACGGCCAGGTCGACCTGGTGGTCTCCAACCCGCCCTACATCCCGCCCGGCGCGATCCCCCGTGACCCCGAGGTCCGCGACTACGACCCGCACCGCGCGCTGTACGGGTCGGGCAGCGACGGCCTCGACGAGGTCAGGGCCGTCGAAAGGACCGCCAGGCGCCTGCTGCGTCCCGGTGGCTTCGTCGCCGTGGAGCACGCCGATCAGCAGGGCACCCCGGTCTATCTGATCTTCTCTGAGGAGAACGGCTGGCGCGATGTCCGCAGCCGCCAGGATCTGACGCGCAGGGACCGCTTCGTCACCGCCCGCTTCGGCCGGGAATAGGATGCACGCCGTGAGCGAGGGATCTTGGCCGTCGGCGATGTGCCGGTGGGCGAGGAGGCACGCGAGTGAGCGTAGCGAGTGATCTCCAGGAGGCAAAGTGAGCCGACGTTTTGACTGCATCGACGCCGAGCAGCGAGCAGCGGGCCTGGTAGAGGCCGCGTCCGCCGTACGGCGGGGTGAGCTGGTGGTGCTGCCGACCGACACCGTCTACGGCATCGGCGCCGACGCCTTCACGCCCGCCGCGGTCTCCGCCCTGCTGGAGGCCAAGGGGCGCGGCCGTGACATGCCGGTGCCCGTGCTGGTCGGGACCGTCCGGGCGGCCAACGCCCTGGTGGAGAATCTCGGTCCTTACGGCCAGGATCTCGTCGACGCCTTCTGGCCGGGGCCGCTCACGCTGATCTGCCGCGCGAACCGGTCGCTCTCCTGGGACCTGGGGGACGCCAAGGGCACCGTCGCCATCCGGATGCCGCTGCACGCGGTCGCCCTCGACCTGCTCAAGGAGACCGGCCCGATGGCCGTCTCCAGTGCCAACCGCTCCGGTGCCCCCGCAGCGACCGGCGCCGCCGACGCGGAGAAGCAGCTAGGCGACTCGGTGTCGGTCTATCTCGACGCCGGACCGTGTGAGAGCGGCACTCCTTCGACGATCCTGGATCTGACCACCGCGGTGCCCAGGTTGCTGCGGCGCGGGGCGATCACGGTGGAGAAGCTGCGCGGTGTGATCGGCTACGTCGCCACCGACGAAGGTCCCGAGCCTGACGGTGGCACAGAGTCCGGCGAGTGAATGTGGACCCGGGTGTTCCCGTCCTGCTCGACAAGATCGGGCACTATCCGCTCCACCACGGTGCGGCCGGCGTTGTGCGGACGCTGGAACGGCTCGGGGTCGCTGTGCACGTCCACTCCGGGACGTGATCCTCGGCGGGTTCACGGGGCTGGCGTGGCGTGGCCCATGTCCATGATCCATGCCATCTGATTATCACCGTGACGTGAGGCCGTCTCCCCGGTACCTTGAGGTGGGCCGACACTTCTGGGAGACGTCCATGGGCAAGTTCGAAGGAATGGACCCCAAGCTGGTCCGCGACCTGCTGTCCGAGGTACGGCGGGCGGCTGATCAGATGCGGAACGCCGAGGGCAAGGTCACCCAGCTGATGAGCGGGGCCGGCCTGTCCTCGCAGTCGACCCACAGGCCCGTCCAGATCGCCGACGCGTGCGACGTGATGGTCCGTGACGTCTCCGCTCGTGTGGCGTTGCTGGAGAAGAAGATCAACCAGAACGTGACGGCACCTCCCGCCGAGCCGAGGGCCGGGGACACGAAGCCTGACAGCGGTTCGGCGGGCGACGGCGCGAAGCCCGAGACCGGTGCGGCGGGCGATGACGCGAAGCCCGAGACCCCGAAGGCCGACGGTCTCAAACCGGCGGTCGGAGCGGACGACAAGCCCCGTGTCGGTGATCAGTCCGCCGAGAGCACACAGCGTGACGATCCGAAGGACTCGCCCAAGCCCGAGACGGGTTCGAAGGGTGACGTGGCCAAGCCCGAGACCCCGAAGGCCGACGAGGCCAAGCCCGAGACCGGTTCGAAGGGCGACGAGACCTCCCCACGGGACGGTTCGAAGGAGACGCCGAAGCCGGAGACGTCCGGAGCCGACGAGCGGAAGCCGGAAACGGGTTCGAAGGGTGACGAGACCTCCCCACGCGGGGAGGACACCCCCAAGGAGAGCGTCAAGCCGGTTGACACCGCACCACGCGAGGCTCCGAAGCCGGATGCCATGCCGGAGGCGCCGAGAGCCGACGACACGCCACGTGAGGCCCCGAAGGCTGATCCCACGCCTGTGCCGGAGGCTCCGAAGCCGGATGCCATGCCGGAGGCGCCGAGAGCCGACGACACGCCACGTGAGGCCCCGAAGGCTGATCCCACGCCTGTGCCGGAGGCTCCGAAGCCGGATGCCATGCCGGAGGCGCCGAGAGCCGACGACACGCCACGTGAGGCCCCGAAGGCTGATCCCACGCCGGAGGCGCCCAGGGCTGAGGGGGCGCGGCCGGAGACGCCGAAGGTCGAGGATTTGAAACCCGCGGTTCCGGGGCCCGGTGAGGGGCCTCAGGACGGAGGGCGGCCGGTTGACGGCGTGCCACGCGAGACGCCCGTCCCTGAGGCTCCCAGCCCGGATGCCGCCCCCGTGCCGGAGGTGCCGCAGGGGGATTCCACACCCGCGCCGGAGACGCCCAGAAGCGATGACGCGCGGCCGGAGATCGTCAATGTGAACGACACGATGCCGGGTGGGGAGGATTCCGACGCCAAGGGTGACTCCGGTTCCAAGGGCGATGAGACGACGCCGCGTGGGGATGGCTCCGTGGGTGACACGCCGGTGAACGATCCCGACGCCAAGGGTGACTCCGGTTCCAAGGGCGATGAGCGCTCGCCCAGGCAGGAGAGCGGCACGTCCGGCAACGACATCCTCGACAGTTCCAAGAAGGACCATCCCGACGACATCGACCAGAGCGGCGATCACAGGGCCAGGGTCGTGGAGGTCGACGGCGTGCAGGTGCTCCAGATCCCGCTCGACTCGCCCACGGCGGCCGAGGTCGACGAGCTGCTGAAGAACATCGAGGACATCCCGCCGCTGGAGATGCCGGGGGTCGACAACGTCTCCGCCACGGCGGGGCAGCCAGGCTGGGTCGAGCCGCATGGCCCGCTCGATTCGGCCAAGCCCGACTATCCGCTCCTCGACACCGCGGGACCGACCACCGACCAGACCGTCCAGCCGCCGGGCACGGGTGGTGACGCCACTCCCCAGCCCGCGGGCACGGCCTCCGGTGAGGCGGCCGTTCGGCCGCCGGCCACGACCTCCGCTGAGCCCGCCGTCCAGACGGCGGGTACGACGACCTCCGGTGAGGCGGCCTCGCAGCCCGCTGTGGCGCCGCGAGGAGACGTCGGGATGCCATCCATCGGCGACGCGGTCTTCAGCGAGGCGCGAGGGGCGGAGGATGCCGCCGGGGGCGCGGGGCAGGCGGCGGGGGTGGCTCCCGGGGGTGTGGCCGCCCCACCGGATGGGGGTCCGGATGAGGGCTCGGTCGCCCGGTGGGCGGGCGACGGCAGCGACGTCGTCACCGCGGAGGCGGGTCCCCTCGATCTGGACGCCCTCAGAACGCTCGCCGACAACGCCAGGGAGATCGAACCGCTGGAGATGCCCGGCGTGCAGGTGCCGGATGGGGAGACCTGGGGCAAGGGAGCCTGGGCGCCCATGGACATCGGGCCCGACGGGCCGGCGGGCGACGTGGAGCCGGGAAATCCGCTGCGGCCGATCCCGCCCCCCGGAGGCGGGCAGTGAGCGGGGTGCAAGGACCGTGTCAGCGAGGGTGAGGAGCCTGTGATGTTCGTGGATCCACCCGCACCGCAGCCGCTGCAGCCGGGGGAGACCCCACCGGCCTCGGCCGGCAGCGGGCTGCCGTCCTCGGACGCCGCCACGGCGTGGGAGTTCAACCCCGACTACCAGCGGCTGGTCATGATGTGGAGGCAGGTGCTTCCCGAGCTTGACACGCTGGCCGCCAGTCTGGACAAGGCCTACCAGCTCGCCAGGAGCAGGGACGTCTGGGACGCCCCGGTCTCCGGCCGCTACGTCGAGGACATGACGGAGTGGCGCACCCGTCTCGGCCTCTACCGGCAGGCGATCCTGACCTCGATCAGCGACCAGGCGGCCGACACGCCGAGATGGGTGCCCGTGGGCGCCGGGGCTCCGCATGCCTTCTCCTGACGTCCTTCCCGGCTCAAACCCACCGGTCGGCTCCTTCGGCGCGAGGTTCGCGGGCCGGGCGGTCTTCCAAGCCTCCCTGGGTGGTCTTCCAAGTCTCCCCGCGCGGACGACGACCAGGGGGCTTTCCCGGGGCGTTCGTTCCGTACGGCGACACGCCTTTCCGCGGCGACAGCTCCCTGACCTGGGATAACCGGGGCGGCCGGGCTTACAGTGGGGGTGAGTTGTCATCTTCGGGATGTGAGCCATGGGCGCAGAGCCGTACTACGGGCCAGATTTCGGCCTCCTGCAGCGCGAGGACCCCGAGATCGCACGTGTACTCCTCGACGAACTCGACAGGCTCCGCGGAGGCGTCCAACTGATCGCGAGCGAGAATTTCGCCTCGCCTGCCGTGCTCGCCGCGCTCGGCTCGACGCTCACCAACAAGTACGCGGAGGGCTACCCCGGCAGGCGCTACTACGCCGGATGCGAGGTCGTCGACCGGGCCGAGCAGCTTGCGATCGACCGGGCCAAGCGGTTGTTCGGCGCCGATCACGTCAACGTGCAGCCCCATTCCGGCGCCTCGGCGAATCTGGCGGCCTACGCGGCGCTGCTCCAGCCGGGCGACACGGCGCTGGCGATGGCGCTGTCGCACGGCGGCCACCTCACGCACGGCTCCAAGGTCAACTTCTCCGGCCGCTGGTTCGACGTCGTGGCGTACGGCGTGCGCAGGGACACCGAACTGATCGACTATGACGAGGTCAGGGAGCTGGCGTTGCGACATCAGCCCAAAATGATCATATGTGGTGCCACCGCCTATCCCCGGGAGATCGACTTCGCGGCCTTCCGGGGGATCGCCGACGAGGTGGGTGCCTGGCTGCTCGCCGATGTCGCGCACACCATCGGCCTGATGGCCGGGCATGCCCTGCCGTCCGCCGTGCCGTACGCGGATGTGGTGACCTTCACCACGCACAAGGCGCTGCGCGGCCCGAGGGGTGGCGGGATCATGTGCACGCGGGAGCTGGCCGCCAGGATCGACCGCGCGGTCTTCCCTTTCGTGCAGGGCGGCCCGCTCATGCACGCGGTGGCAGCCAAGGCCGTGGCGTTCGGCGAGGCGTTGCGCCCGGAGTTCGCGCTGTACGCGCGGCAGGTGGTGGCCAACGCCCAGGTGCTGACGGACGCCCTGGCCGCCGAGGGGATGCGGCCCGTCTCCGGGGGCACCGACAGCCATCTGGCACTGATCGACCTGCGTGACGTCGGGGTCTCCGGCGCGGTGGCCGAGCAGCGGTGTGGCGCGGCCGGGATCACGCTGAACCGCAACGCGATCCCCTACGACCCGGAGCCGCCCACGGTGACGTCCGGGATCCGGGTCGGCACCCCCTGCGTCACGACCCAGGGGATGGGGCCCGAGGAGATGAAGGCGGTGGCCTCGATGGTGGCACAGGCCATCCGCAACCCCGACACAGTGGGTGAAATACGGGAGCGCGTCGCGGTGCTGACGAGGCTCCATCAGATATATCCCAGCGAACTATGAGTTGTTCTGTGTCGTTTTCCGGTCACAGGTGGCCGGACTATCCGCGAAACTGGTTCCGTGCGCGAATACCTACTCATGGCGCTCGTCGCGGCCGCGGTGACATACCTGCTGGTCCCGCTGGTCCGCGTTTTCGCCGTCCGTATCGGTGCCATGCCCGAGGTCCGCGACCGTGACGTGCACACCACGCCAACGCCCAGACTCGGTGGCCTGGCGATGTACGGCGGTCTCGTCGCCGGCCTGCTGATCGCCGGCGAGTTGCCCTACGCCGGGGGCAAGCTGGCGGCCGAGGGTGAGGGCAAGACCGTGATCGCGCTGATCGCCGCAGGCGGTCTGATCACGCTGACCGGCTTTCTGGACGACTGGCTGGGCATGGACGCCCTCGTCAAGCTCGCCGGGCAGATCGGCGCGGCGGGTGTGCTCGTCGCCTTCGGCGTCAGCCTGCCGTGGCTCCCGCTGCCCACGGCGCTGGGCGGGCAGACCATCCTCGACTCGACGCTGAGCCCGCTGATCACGATCCTGATCGTGGTCGTCATGATCAACGCGGTCAACTTCGTCGACGGGCTCGACGGGCTGGCCGCCGGGATCGTGGGCATCGCCGCGATGGCCACGTGGACGTACTCGGTGGCCCTGTCGAAGGACTACGGCAACACCAGCATCAACGCGACGGCGGTCATCGCCTCGGTGCTCATCGGGATCTGCCTGGGCTTCCTGCCGCACAACTTCCACCCGGCGAAGATCTTCATGGGTGACACGGGGGCGATGCTGATCGGCCTGGTCCTCGCCTCCACGATGATTCTGGTGACGCCGCTCGACTCCAGCAGCATCAACCGCTTCCCCGTCATCCTCCCCCTGCTCGTGCCGGTCGCGATCCTGGTGCTTCCGCTGCTCGACCTGATCATGGCGGTGGTCCGGCGCACGTCCAACGGCCTGTCGCCGTTCGCGCCCGACCGAGGGCATCTCCACCACCGCCTGCTGGACATCGGCCACTCGCACCGTCGTAGCGTCATGATCATGTATGCGTGGACCTTCCTGTTCGCCTTCGCGGTCGTGGCACTGTCCATCGAGGGTGTCCCGCTCATCCTGTTCCCGCTGACCGTGCTGCTCGCCATCGGCGTGCTGGTGATGATGGCGCTGCCCCGCTGGCGGGCCCGCCGCGACGTCGGCGGGTCCGGGGGGCCGGCAGGCCCGGCCGGCACCGCCGGGCCTGCCGGCCCCTCGGCTCCCACGGGATCCAGCGACCCCGCCGAGGTGCCGGGGCGGCAGGTGTGGCCGAGCGAGCCGCCGGCCCGGGTCCGGCCGCACCCCTACCCGTCGGAGACGCAGGGGCCCCGTCCGGTCGCCGCCGACGACGACGACGGTGACGACACCGCCACGCTGTCGGCGCTGCCCGACCTGTCACTCACCGCTCCCCGGCAAGGTTTCTCAAACCCTGAGACGCGGAGCTGAGCCGCCCGCGTCAGCCCTTTGATCGTTTACTTGAAACGGCAGGTAAAGGCGCTCTTCCATGAGCTTGTGATAGCTTTCACTAACGGGTCCATGGTTTAGCTGGATCTGCGAGGTAGCAATCGCTCGCTTGATAACAGTCACTGGGAGTGCCGATGCAGGCCAACGACGTGCGCGTCCTCAAAGGGGCCGTGATACCCACCGCCGCCGCGGGCGCGGTCGTCATCCTCGCGGCGGCTCTGCTCTCCGGGGCCAAGGGCGCTCTGGGGGCCGTGATCGGCCTCCTGGTGGTGGCGGTCTTCTTCACGGTCAGTCTGGTCGCGGTCTCCTCCGCGAGCCGGGTCTCTCCCGTTGTGATGATGGTCACCGCGATCGTCGGCTACGCGGTGAAGGTCCTGATCATCATGGCGCTCCTGAAGATGTTCGAGAGCGCCACGGCGTTCGAGTCGCGCGCCTTCGGCTGGTCGACGATAATCTGCACCGTCGTCTGGACGGCCGGCGAGATGTGGGGCTTCGTGAAAACGAAGATGCTCTACGTTGACCCGGGTGCCGCGGTTCCCGGACAGGGCGGCCCCCGATGAGGCGTATCATGACCGGGCTACGGGACCCGATATGACTAGTCATCTCCCCGGCTGCTATTGTCATGCCCGCAATGAGCGAACAAGAACGCAGGCCCGAGAGCGATGGCCGCGACTTCGCCAACGCCGCCTGGTCGGTTCCCAGTTACATTCTCTCCGGGATCATCCTTTACGGCGGCGGCGGTTGGTTGCTGAGCCGTTGGACTGGCGTGGCCGTGTTCACACCGATCGGAGTGATCGTCGGTGCCGTTCTCGCCATCTACCTGGTCTACCGGAAATACGGTCGCTGACCTCGCGCGGCGGTCGCTTCGCTGAGGAAGCAATCTTGATCCACTACCACGTTGAAGGGAACGCCGCGTGAAGGCGCTGACGGTCCTCGCCGCCGACGAGTTCAAGGCCCCAGGGCTTGAGCTGTTCGATTTCCCCCCGATCATTGCCGGCGTCACCTGGTTCACCAAGCCGGTGCTGCTCGCCCTGCTGAGCTCGCTTGTGGTCGTGGCCTTCTGCTGGTCGGCCTTCGCCAACCCGAAGCTGGTGCCCCGGGGCATCCAGAACATCGGTGAGATGGGCTACATGTTCGTCCGCGACCAGGTCGCCCGCCCCTTCCTGGGTAAGGACGCCGACCGCTGGATGGGCCTGCTGCTGAGCCTGTTCTTCCTGGTCTGGGTCTGGAACCTGATGGGTGTCGTCCCCTTCCTGCAGTTCCCGATCGCCTCGCACATCGCCTTCCCGATCGTCCTGGCGATCAGCGTCTACGCGCTGAAGATCTACCTGGGCATGAAGCACCAGGGAGCGGTCGGCTACTTCAAGAACATGATGTTCCCCCCGGGGCTGCCCAAGCCGATCTACGTGCTGCTCGCGCCGATCGAGTTCCTCTCGACCATGATCGTGGCGCCGTTCACCCACGCCGTGCGACTCTTCGCCAACATGTTCGCGGGCCACATCATCCTGGCCTTCTTCAGTGCCGTCGGTTTCTGGTTCCTCTTCGAGAAGCTCACGCCGCTCGGCGCCCCGGTCGGTGTGGTCGGCGTCATCATGACGATCGCGATGACCGGGTTCGAGATGTTCATCCAGTTCCTCCAGGCCTTCCTGTTCGCGCTGCTCGCCGCGATGTACATCGGCAACTCCCTGCACGCCGAGCACTAAGACTCTTTTCTCCAGTTCAGACCGGTGAGATCCGTTCACCGGCCGTCCCGTAAAGGAAACAGCAATGAGCATCCTCGCTGAGGTCTCCGGCAACATCGGCTCCATCGGTTACGGTCTCGCCACGCTTGGCCCCGGCATCGGTGTCGGCCTCATCTTCGGTAACGGTCTGCAGGCCATCGCCCGCCAGCCCGAGACCTACGGCCTGATCCGCCAGAACATGCTGCTGGGCTTCGTGCTCGTCGAGGCGCTGGCTCTGATCGGTCTTGTCGCGCCGTTCATCTACGGCTGATCGAAAACACCTCTGACGGAAGGCTGCATCGATGACAACCGCAGCTACGCTCCTGGCGGCGGAAGAGGGCACCAGCCCGATCATGCCGCACCTCTACGAGCTGGTCGTTGGCGGTTTCGCGTTCTTCGTCGTCCTCTTCGTCGTCGGTAAGATCCTCACCCCGCGCATCCAGAAGACCCTGGCCGAGCGGACCGATGCGATCGAAGGCGGCATCAAGCGAGCCGAGGACGCCCAGACCGAGGCCCAGGCGCTGCTCAAGCAGTACAAGGACCAGCTCGCCGAGGCTCGTCACGAGGCTTCCCGCCTGCGTGAGGAAGCTCGCGAGCAGGGTGCGCAGATCAAGGCCGAGCTCCGCGAGGAGGCGCAGGCCGAGGCCCGTCGTCTCGTCGAGGCCGCGCACCTGCAGATCGAGGCCGACCGTCAGCAGGCGTTCGCCCAGCTCCGTACCGAGCTCGGCCGTCTGTCGATCGATCTGGCCGGCCGTATCGTCGGCGAGTCCCTTGAGGACGAGGCGCGCCAGCGCCGCACCGTGGACCGGTTCCTTGAGGAGCTCGAGTCGAGCAGCGCGGCGGTCCGCTGATGAGAGGTCTGAGCAGGGCTTCGCTGGCCGAGGTCGAAGAGCGCTTCAACGCCGTCGCGGGAAGCGCCGACCTCGGCACGCTGGCCGACGAGCTCTTCTCGGTCGCCGACCTGTTCGACCGTGAGCACGGGCTCCGCCGCAACCTCTCCGACCCCGCCCGGCCCGCGGCCCAGAAGGCGCAGGTCGTACGGGTGCTGCTGGAGGGCAAGATCAGCGATGCCGCACTGGAGACGGTCGTCGCGGCCGTGTCCGCACGGTGGGCCCGATCCGGCGACCTGGCCGACGCCCTTGAGCGTCTCGGCGTCATCGCCGCCTCCGCGGAGGCCGAGGCGCAGAGCAGGCTTGACGACGTCGAGGACGAGCTGTTCAGGTTCGGGCGTATCGTCGCCTCGAACCTGCAACTGCACCGGACTCTGACCTCCTCGGCGGCACCGGAGCAGGCCAAGCGGGAGCTGCTGGGCTCCCTCCTCGCCGCCAAGGTCGCCCCCACCACTCTCCGCCTGATCACGCAGCTCGTGGTACATCCGCGAGGACGTAGTCTGGACAGTGGGCTGGAGGAATTCGGCAGGCTGGTCGCCGCCCAGCGGCAGCGCCTCGTCGCGGTGGTGCGCAGCGCCATCGTGCTCTCAGAGGAGCAGAAGCAGCGTCTCGCCACGTGGCTGCGCACCTCGTACGGCCGCGACGTTCATCTGAACGTCGAGGTGGATCCGCGGGTGCTGGGAGGGTTCTCGGTGCACATCGGGGACGATCTCATCGACACCACCATCGCGGGACGAATCGAAGAAGTCCGCCGCCGGTTGGCCGGCTAGGCGAATAGGGAGACTGAAGAGAGATGGCGGAGCTTACGATCCGGCCGGACGAGATCCGGGACGCCCTTGAGCGCTTCGTCCAGGCGTACGAGCCGGAAGGCGCCGCGCGTGAGGAGATCGGGACCGTCGTCGACTGCGGCGACGGTATCGCCCATGTCTCCGGCCTTCCCTCGGCGATGGCGAACGAGCTGCTTGAGTTCGAGGACGGCACGCGTGGCCTGGCACTGAACCTGGACGTCCGGGAGATCGGTGTCGTTGTTCTGGGCGACTTCAGCAAGATTGAGGAGGGCCAGTCGGTCCGCCGGACGGGCGAGGTCCTGTCCGTGCCGGTCGGCGACGGCTTCCTCGGCCGAGTGGTCGACCCGCTGGGCATCCCGCTGGACGGCAAGGGTGCCATCGAGTCCGAGGGCGTTCGTCCCCTTGAGGTTCAGGCGCCTTCCGTCGTGCAGCGCCAGCCGGTGAAGGAGCCCCTCGCCACCGGCATCAAGGCGATCGACGCGATGACCGCGATCGGCCGTGGCCAGCGCCAGCTGATCATCGGTGACCGTGGCACCGGCAAGACCGCGATCGCCGTGGACACCATCCTCAACCAGCGGGAGAACTGGCTCTCCGGCGACCCCGACAAGCAGGTCCGCTGCGTCTACGTCGCGGTCGGCCAGAAGGGTTCCACGATCGCCCAGGTCAAGGCTCGCCTTGAGGAGGCGGGCGCGTTGGAGTACACCACCATCGTCGCCTCTCCGGCGTCCGACCCGGCCGGTTACAAGTACCTCGCCCCCTACACCGGTTCGGCCATCGGCCAGCACTGGATGTACCAGGGCAAGCACGTTCTCATTGTCTTCGACGACCTGACCAAGCAGGCCGACGCCTACCGCGCGGTCTCCCTGCTGCTCCGTCGCCCGCCGGGCCGTGAGGCCTACCCCGGTGACGTCTTCTACCTGCACTCCCGCCTCCTGGAGCGTTGCGCGAAGCTGTCGAAGGAGATGGGTTCCGGCTCGATGACCGGTCTGCCGATCATCGAGACGAAGGGCAACGACGTCTCGGCGTTCATCCCGACCAACGTCATCTCCATCACCGACGGCCAGGTCTTCCTGGAGACGGACCTGTTCAACGCCGGTGTCCGTCCCGCCATCAACGTCGGTGTCTCGGTTTCCCGAGTCGGCGGCTCGGCCCAGACCAAGGCGATGAAGTCGGTCGCCGGCACGCTGCGCCTGTCGCTCTCCCAGTACCGTGACCTGGAGGCCTTCGCCTCCTTCGCCTCCGACCTGGACGCGGCCTCCAAGGCTCAGCTGGAGCGCGGTCAGCGCCTGGTCGAGCTGCTCAAGCAGCCGCAGTACAGCCCCTTCCCGGTCGAGCACGAGGTCGTCTCGATCTGGGCCGGCACCACCGGTGAGCTCGACGAGGTCCCGGTCGAGGACATCCGCCGCTTCGAGGCGGACTTCCTTGACTACATCGGTCGAGAGAGGAAGGGCATCTTCGACAGCATCCGCGAGACCAAGGCCCTGTCCGAGGACACGGTCACCGCTCTCAAGGACGCCGTCACCGCGTTCAAGAAGACCTTCGAGACCTCCGCGGGCGAGCTGCTGGTCAACGAGGAGCCGATCGAGGCGCTCGGCGCCGAAGCGGTCGGCCAGGAAAAGATCACCAAGCGCGTCCGTCCGGCTGAGAAGAAGTAGCCGATGGGTGCCCAGCTAAGACTGCTGCGGCGGCGGATCAAGTCGGTCAAGTCAACGGCGAAGATCACGCGTGCCCAGGAGCTCATCGCTTCATCGCGCATCGTGAAGGCGCAGTTGCGGATGCAGGCGGCGGTACCGTACGAGCGCGAGATCACTCGTGCCGTGACGGGCGTCGTCAGCAACACCGGCAGCGTCGACCACCCGCTGACCGTGGAGAAGGAGCGGCCCGCCAGGGCCGCCGTGCTCATCGTCACCAGCGACAGCGGCTTCTGCGGCGGCTTCAACGCGAACATCCTGCGTGAGGCCGAGGCCCTCGCCGGTCTGCTGAAGGACAAGGGCATCGAGCCCGTGCCCTTCGTGACCGGCCGCAAGGGTGTCGCCTGGCACAGCTTCCGTGGCCGCGAGATGAGCGGGCAGTGGACGGGGTTCTCCCGTAAGCCCTCCTACTCGGACGCCAAGGAGATCGCCGGCGTGCTGATCGACTCGTTCTCGGCCGAGGACGGGGTGGACGAGATCCACATCGTCTCGACCCAGTTCGTCTCGATGCTGACGCAGGAAGTCGTGATCAAGCGAATCCTGCCGCTGGAGGTCGAGGAGACCGTCGAGCCGGTGGACACGCCGTTGCCGTACTTCGAGTTCGAGCCCAGCGCGGCCGATGTTCTCGACACGCTGCTGCCGCGCTATGTGGAGTCGCGCATCTTCAGCGCGCTGCTCCAGTCGGCGGCCTCGGAAGAGGCGTCGCGCCGCCGGGCGATGAAGTCGGCGACCGACAACGCCAACGAGCTCATCCGAACGTTCACCCAGCAGATGAACCAAGCTCGCCAGGCCGAGATCACCCAGGAAATCAGCGAGATCGTCGGTGGCGCGAGCGCGCTGGCTGACGCCGCAGCGGGGAAAGAGTGAAATGACTGCACAGACTGTTGAGACCGGCGTGGGCCGCGTCGCGCGGGTCACCGGTCCCGTCGTCGACGTGGAGTTCCCCGTCGAGGCGATGCCCGAGATCTACAACGCGCTCACCACCGAGGTCACCCTCGGCGGGGAGGTCAGGCTGCTGACCCTGGAGGTCGCCCAGCACCTGGGTGACAACCTGGTCCGGGCCATCTCCATGCAGCCCACCGACGGCGTGACCCGTGGCGCGGCGGTGGCCGACACCGGCGCGGCCATCTCCGTGCCGGTCGGCGACGTCGTCAAGGGCCACGTGTGGAACACGCTCGGTGAGGCACTGGACGTGCCCACCGCGTCGCTCAAGATCGAGGAGCGCTGGGGCATCCACCGTCCCTCGCCCGCCTTCGACACCCTTGAGTCGCGCACCGAGATGCTGACCACCGGCATCAAGGTCATCGACCTGCTCACCCCGTACGTGCAGGGTGGCAAGATCGGCCTGTTCGGCGGCGCGGGCGTGGGCAAGACCGTGCTGATCCAGGAGATGATCCGCCGGGTCGCCCGTAACTTCGGTGGCACCTCGGTGTTCGCCGGCGTCGGCGAGCGCACCCGTGAGGGCAACGACCTCTGGCTGGAGATGGAGGAGGCGAACGTCCTCAAGGACACCGCCCTCGTCTTCGGCCAGATGGACGAGCCCCCGGGCACCCGTCTGCGCGTCGCGCTCTCCGCCCTGACCATGGCGGAGTACTTCCGTGACGTGCAGAAGCAGGACGTGCTGCTCTTCATCGACAACATCTTCCGGTTCACCCAGGCCGGTTCCGAGGTGTCCACCCTGCTCGGCCGCATGCCGTCCGCGGTGGGTTACCAGCCGACCCTGGCCGACGAGATGGGTGTTCTGCAGGAGCGCATCACCTCGACCCGCGGTCACTCGATCACCTCCATGCAGGCGATCTACGTCCCCGCGGACGACATCACCGACCCGGCCCCGCACAACGCGTTCG
Source organism: Streptosporangium sp. NBC_01755 (assembly GCF_035917995.1). Taxonomy (NCBI): domain Bacteria; kingdom Bacillati; phylum Actinomycetota; class Actinomycetes; order Streptosporangiales; family Streptosporangiaceae; genus Streptosporangium; species Streptosporangium sp. NBC_01755. The sequence goes on from NZ_CP109131.1 coordinate 5,125,432, forward strand.
CGCACCTCGACGCGCAGACCGTGCTTTCGCGGCCGATCTCGGAGAAGGGCATCTACCCCGCGGTGGACCCGCTCGACTCCACCTCGCGGATCCTCGACCCGCTGATCGTGGGCGAGGAGCACTACCGCGTGGCTCAGGAGACCAAGCGGATCCTGCAGAAGTACAAGGAACTGCAGGACATCATCGCGATCCTCGGTATCGACGAGCTCTCCGAAGAGGACAAGGTCACCGTCAACCGGGCCCGTCGCATCGAGCGCTTCCTGTCCCACCCGATGTACGCCGCCGAGGCGTTCACCGGTCAGCCCGGCGAGAACGTGCCGCTGGACGAGACCATCGCCTCGTTCAAGGGTCTGTGCGCCGGCGACTACGACCACCTGCCCGAGCAGGCGTTCTTCATGGTCGGTGGCATCGACCAGGCCGTGGCCAAGGCCAAGGAACTCGCCCGCTAGTCGCCTTCGGTGCCGGTGCGGTCATGCGGCCGTACCGGCGCCTGGTTCGATAAGGAACTGGAGAGAAAGTGGCGAAGCTGCGAGTAGGCGTCGTCTCCCCGGAGCGGGAGATCTGGTCCGGCGAGGCCGACATGGTGATTGCCAAGACCGTCGACGGCGAGATCGGTATCATGCCTAAACACGCACCCGTGCTCGGCGTTCTCGTCGAGGGCGGGCTGCTGAAGATCAAGCGAGGTGGCGAGGCCGACCTCGTCGCCGCCGTCCACGGAGGATTCCTCTCGGTGGCCGACGACGAGGTGTCGATCCTGGCCGAGATCGCCGAGCTTGGTTCCGAGATCGATGTCGCCCGAGCCAAGAGTGCGCTGGAGCGGGCTCAGGCCTCGGTCGAGGCCGGCATGGAGGACGCGGACGCGGCGGCAGAGGCGGCCGCCGAGGCCAAGCGTGCCAGGGCCCGGCTGCGCGCGGCCGGAGAAGAAGTCGGATAAATTCGGCTTCTTAACGGTAAGGGCTTGTTGGGGGGCGGGCAGACATGGTAGTGCTGGACGTACTCATCGTGGTGGGGCTGCTCGTCGCCCTCCTGGCACTCCGGGTGCTCATCCTGACCCGCTTCCGAGGATCGGTGCTGTGTTGCCTGCGCCCCATGTCGAGGGAGCGGGGGTGGCGGGTCGGGGTGGCCCGCTACGCCGACGGCCACCTCAACTGGATCCCGCTCATAGGTCTGCTTCCAAGGCCGCGCCACGTTATCGTGAGGCGCGGCCTTGTCGTTTCCGGTCGTCGTAGGGTCGGCTCCGGTGAGTTCTTCGGGTTCATCGAGGGCGTGACGGCGCTTGAGTGCCGCAACGGGCAGAGCGCCTTCGAACTCGCCATGGGATACCGCGCACTGACCGGTTTCGTGGCCTGGCTGGAGTCCGCTCCGCCCAGCGCCCATCTCGACGTCGCCTGATCTCCCGCGCCGTCCTACCGGACGGCGGGCCCCTCAGCGGGTGCCCGGGCTTCCAGAGGACGGCGGGCCCCTCAGCGGGTGCCGCCGGGCTTCCAGAGGATCTCGTCGCCGCCGGCGGCCACCCGGCAGAGGATGAACATCAGGTCGCTCAGCCGGTTGAGGTACTTCGCGGTCAGCGGATTGACGTCGTCGTGGGCCTCAAGCGCCGACCAGACGGTCCGCTCGGCCCGCCGGACCACGGTCCTGGCGACGTGCAGCCAGGCCACCGCGGGGGTGCCGCCGGGCAGGATGAAGCTGCGCAGCGGCTTGAGGCGCTCGTTGAACTCGTCGCAGCGTCCCTCAAGCCACTCGATGTAGGAGGGCTCGACCCGCAGTGGCGGGAACTCGGGGTTCTCCGTGATCGGGGTGCAGAGGTCGGCTCCGACGTCGAACAGCTCGTTCTGGATCCGGGCGAGAACGGCGGTGACGTCCGCCTCCAGGGAACCCGTGGCCAGTGCCACGCCGATCGCCGCGTTGGCCTCCTCGACGTCCGCGTAGGCGGCCAGGCGCGGGTCGGTCTTACGGGTGCGGCTCATGTCGCCGAGCGCGGTCGTGCCGTCGTCCCCGGTACGGGTGTAGATCTTGGAGAGCACCACCGGGTTGTCTCTGTCAGCTCGCGTCATGCCGTCCAGCCTATCGGTGCGAAAATTGCCCCCGATTTACCTGATAGTGGACAATATGATTTGTCAATGGTTTCTGGTTTCTACCTGCGATTCCCCCACATCTCCCACGAGACGCTGACGTTCGTCGCGGACGACGACGTCTGGATGGCTCCGGCGGACGGCGGCCGGGCGTGGCGCCTCTCCGCCGACCGGGCCCCCGCGAGCCATCCCCGTCTCTCGCCCGACGGCACCAGGGTCGCCTGGACCAGCGTTCGCGACGGCGCCCCCGAGATCTACCTGGCGGATCTGGACTCCGGGTCCGCCGAGCGGCTGACCTACTGGGGTGACGCGCGGACGCGCACGCGCGGCTGGACACCGGAGGGGGAGATCCTCGCGATCAGCGCGACCGGCCAGCCGTTCATCTGGCAGACCTGGGCCTACGCGCTCGGAGACGGAGCCGTCGAGCGGTTGCCGTACGGTCCGATCAACGACCTGTCGGTCACGGGTGAGGCGGTGGCACTGCTCGCCGGGGGGCTGCCCCGCGATCCGGCGGTCTGGAAGCGCTACCGAGGCGGTACGGCGGGTCGCCTGTGGGTGCGGCGTGGCGAGGGGGACTTCACCCGGCTCCTGGCCGACCTGAACGGCCACCTGGCCGGCCCGATGCTCGTCGGCGGGCGGCTCGCCTTCCTCTCCGACCACGAGGGCGTCGGCAACCTCTACTCCTGCGAGCCGGACGGCACCGGCTTGCGCCGTCACACCGACCACGAGGCCTTCTACGCCAGGCACGCCACCACCGACGGAAGGCGGATCGTCTACCAGAACGCCGGTGATCTCTACCTACTGGACGATCTTGACGCCGAGGCCCGCAAGCTCGACGTCACGCTCGGCTCCCCGCTGCGGGGACGGCAGCCCTACCAGGTCAACGCGGGCAGGCGGCTGCACGACCTGGCCGTGGACGCGACCGGGCGGGCCAGTGCGGTGGAGGTCCAGGGGACGGTGCACTGGGTGACCCACCGGGACGGACCGGCGCGGCAGCTCAGTGACGGCCTGTCGGCGGGGCGGCCCCGCGTCCTCGGTGACGACCGGGTGGTGTGGGTCTTCGACGACGGTGCGACACAGGGGCTGGAGATCGTTCCCACCGGGGGCGGGGAGAGCCGCAGGATCGCCGAGGGCAGGCTGGGAGAGGTCGGCGACCTGGCGGTCGCGCCGGACGGGAACACGATCGCGGTGAGCGCCAGGGACGGGCGGCTGCTCCTGGTCGACGTGGCCTCCGGCGAGGTCGTGGAGCTGGCGAGGGCCGACGGCGAGGTGCACGGCCTCGCCTGGTCGCCGGATTCCGGCTGGCTGGCCTGGTCGCACCCGGACGGCCCGCAACTGCGCAGGATCAGGCTGGCCAGGGTGGCGGACCGGGTCATGACCGATGTCACGGACGGCAGGTTCTTGGACACCTCGCCCGCCTTCGCGGGTGACTACCTGGCGTTCCTGTCTCGGCGTGGTTTCGACCCGATCTATGACGCGCACTCCTTCGACATGTCCTTCCCTCTCGGTTACCGGCCCTATCTGGTGCCGCTGGCCGCGTCCACGCCGTCCCCGTTCGCGCCCAGCGCCGCGGGGCGGCCCATCGCCGACTCCGGTGACGACGACAAGCGGGACGAGGCCGCGATCACCGTGGACCTGGACGGCATCGCCGCCAGGGTCGTGCGGGTGCCGGTGCCCGAGGGGCGCTATTCGGACCTGCGGGCGGTCAAGGGCGGGTTCGTCTGGCTGCGCGAGCCACTGGCGGGGGAGCTCGGCGAGGACAGGGACGAGGTGGGAGGCGAGGCGCCCCGGGCGGCGCTGGACCGCTACGACCTGGACAAGCGCAAGTGGGAGGAGGTGGTCGACAAACTCGACTGGTATCGGGTGAGCGGTGACGGCACGCAGCTCGTCGTCAGTGACAAGGGCACGCTCACGGTCCGGCCGGCCAGTGGCAAGGCGGGCGCCAAGAACGGCGACGAGGCGACCGTCGACCTGTCCAGGATCCGGATCACCGGCGACCCTCGGGCCCTGCGGCGTCACGCCTACGCTCAGGCGGGCCGCCGGATGCGCGCCGACTTCTGGGTCGAGGACATGGCCGACGTCGAGTGGGAGGCAGTGCTGGAGGAGTACCTGCCGCTGGTGGACCGCGTCGCCACCGCCGACGACTTCGCCGATCTGCTCTGGGAGGTCGTGGGGGAGCTGGGCAGCTCGCACGCCTATGTCGACGCGGCCGGTTGGGGTTACCCGGCCTCGGAGCCGGTCGGCCTGCTCGGCGCCGATCTCTCCAGGGGGGCCGACGGCCGCTGGCAGGTGGAGACGGTGCTGCCCGCCGAGTCCTCCGACGTGCACGCCCGCTCGCCGCTGGCCGGGCCTGGGGCGACGGTCATGGAGGGAGAGACGCTGCTCGCGGTCGACGGCCGCCCGGTGCCGCCGCAGGGTCCGGCCAGGCTGCTGGTCGGCGCCGCGGACAAGCCGGTCGAGCTGACCCTGGGTGGTGGCCGGAGGGTGGTCGTCACGCCGCTCGGTGACGACAGGCGCCTGCGCTACCAGCACTGGGTGGCCGGGCGCCGGGCGCGGGTCAGGGAGCTCGGCGATGGCCGCCTCGGCTACCTGCACATCCCGGACATGGTGGCCGAGGGGTGGGCGCAGTTCCACCGCGACCTGCGCAGGGAGATGACCTTCGAGGGGCTCGTGGTGGACGTGCGGGGGAATCGAGGCGGTCACACCTCCGAGCTGGTCATCGAGAGGCTGATCCGCCGGGTCATCGGCTGGGACCTGCCCAGGGGTATGACGTCGATCACCTATCCCGAGGACGCGCCGCGCGGACCGCTGGTCGCGATCACCAACCAGAACGCCGGATCCGACGGCGACATCGTCACCGCGGCCTTCAAGATCTACAAGCTCGGGCCGGTGGTGGGCACCCGCACCTGGGGTGGCGTCATCGGCATCGAGGGCGGCCACCGGCTGGTCGACGGGTCGCACATCACCGTGCCCAGGTACTCCTTCTGGTTCGAGGAATTCGGCTGGGGGGTGGAGAACTACGGCGTCGATCCGGATGTCGAGATCGACATCACCCCCGACGACTGGGCGGCCGGCAGGGATCCGCAGGTCGAGGAGGCGGTACGGCTCGCGCTGGCCGCGCTGGACGAGCGTCCGGCGGCGACCCCGCCCGACGCCTCCACCCGGCCGTCCCGTCGCCGCCCCGCGCTGCCACCCCGCCCATAGGCGACAGGCGTGACCAACCGGATCATCGCCATCCGGTTGGCTCAGGGAAAAGGTTGGCTTTGGGCCGCGTTTTATCCGTTCATTCGGGCAAGGGGTTCTCATGTGTGTAAGAAGGGTGAATTCGGAAGCGGGGGAGGTTCACGGCTTCTTACACGCTGTGCCATCATATGGATGCGGTGCGTGATCGACTGGCTGCGGTGACGCACCGCCGTTGTGCCCGGCCACGTCTACTCCGTGGCCAGGTGTGAGGGGGAGGTATGCGCGTCCCTGGTAACCCCCAGGCCCAGGTGGTCGCTGTCGGGAACCGTCTTGATGTGGGAACCGTCACCGGAGTACGCCCGCGGCTGCACGAGGCGGTCGACTCCGGGCGCGGCGACCTGATCGTGGATCTTTCCAAGCTGGAAATGATCGACGCCACCGGGCTGGGGGTGTTGGTGGGTACGCATCGCCGCGCTGTGGGTGCGGAACGCCGCCTTGTTCTCAGGGGAGTGCCACCGAGGATCATGCGGGTGCTGGCGGTGACCCGGCTCAACCGGGTCCTCACCGTCGAACTCCCCGTGGCCACGGTGGCCTGATCCGGCCGCCCGTCGAAGTGCGGGATGACGTCGGTGCCGCCGGAACATATCGGAGGACGGGTCGGCTGAGGCCCGTCCTCGCCCATGCCTTGTCGATTTCGTGCCGAGGTGATCCGGTTACGCGGTGAATAACCGGTAGAAGAAGTGAACGGCAGTGCTGATCATGCTCTCGGTCGAGGGCGGGTCGTCGGCCAGCACCCACTCGATGAGCAGCTCCTGGATCGCCCCGATCATGCCCAGTGCGAGCAGATGCCGGTTGGCCTTGACCGCTTCCGGCAGGTCTGCGACGTTCAGCTCGATCATGTCGGTGAAGGCCGTGACGGCCAGCTGCCGTGAGCTGACGAGGCAGTCACCGGCCCTGCGCACCTCCAGGTGCATGATCCTGGCGCGACGCCTGTCTTCGGTGACGAAGTTGATGTATCCGGAGATTCCCGCCTCAACTCGGGTGGTCAGAGTGTCGGTGGCCTGCTCTATGGACTTCGCCACCGACTGCAGCGTCTCGTGCACGCACCGGTCGTGCACGGCCCGCATCAACTCGTTGCGCCCGGAGAAGCACTCGTAGAAGGCGCGGTTGGAGATACGTGCCGCGGCGCACAACCTCTCGATCGTGGTTTCGGGGAATCCGATATCGGAGTAAAGGATGTACGCCGCGGAGATCAGACGTTCCCGGCGTTCCGCCAGTCGCTCCTCCGCTGACATTCCACGATACGGCCGTCCGTTCATGTCAAACCCCTGAGAGTCGGTGTGGGGTTGACGGATAATCGCTTTGTCACTTCCACCTCATGGTTCTAGCCCCCAGAATCAACCATCTCATGGTTCTAGCCCCCAGAATTAACCATTATGGGTGCAAGATCCTTTTTGTGGAAGGGGCATTGTGCTATTACCTGCGTTGCCCATGCGGGAAGGTGACAAGTCTGACTAGTCGGTCAAGTTCCTTCTAGCTGCGGGTGAATGAGGGGGACCTGCCGCGACCCGAGCACCCTGTGCGCGTTCCTGGCGGCCCAGTCGGAGGTGCGCTGTCCGGTCGCCGCGGTCAAGGTCGTCTACTCTGTGCCGTGACGGGTGCCCCGGAAGGCGAAACGCCGCTCGGGTGCCCCGGATTTCTCGTGCGGGTCCGCCGCCGGTTCGCCGCGGGTCGGTTGACGGGCCGCGGCCCGCGAGGCCCCGGCGGGTGAACCCGCGCCGCCGTGCCTATCTACACCAGGCTGCCCTCCCGGCGCTTATGCAGAGGCCCGAGGTCCGGGCTTTGTTTCGCAGGGAGAGGCTGTCCCATTCACAGAATTTCGTTGTCGAACCGTCTCTGTGCTCGATGTATCCGGATCGGCCTCCCGCCTCCACGCGGTATCCCCTGGAGTTCGGCGAGTGGAATCCGCTGCACCCCCTGAGCAACGCCCCGACGTTGTTATCGGATCTGTAGAATATGTACCGTACGGATCTGCTTGTCTGCCGACAGTCCAGCGCGTTCTCCCGGGCGGTCGATGCGGTTGTCGGGGCGAAAGTGAATCCGGTCGGCGTGACCATGGCACGAGTGCGGTGGTGGCCTTTCTCCAGTTTTTCATGTGTCTCACTTCTACTGGTGCGGCACGGAGAGTATGGACTGTGATGCCGTGCGCTACCTGTTCTCGACGCCGGAAATCACGTCTCCGGATGAGGCCTGAGGGCAATACCGTTTAACGGCATGCTGCAAGAGCTCGAAGATGGGAATTCCGGTGGCGGGCCGGGCCTCGGCGGCGGTGGGAAACCGCGCCCGGCCCGTAGCCTGGCACGCTCGACCCGTAAGCCCCGCTAGAACAGGGTGTCGTTGCGCTCGATGCCGCGTAGCTCGTCGTAGTCGAGGGTCACGCAGCGGATCCCGCGGTCCTGGGCCAGCGTCTTGGCCTGCGGCGCGATGCTCTGGGCGGCCAGGATGCCGGTCACGGGGGCGAGCAGGGGGTCGCGGTTCATCAACTCCAGGTAGCGGGTGAGCTGCTCCACGGCGTCGATGCCGGCGCGGCGCTTGAGCTCCACGGCCACGGAGGCGCCCGTTTGGTCGCGGCAGAGGATGTCCACCGGGCCGATGGCCGTCATGTACTCGCGGCGGACGAGCGTCCAGCCCGCACCCAGGGTGGTGATGTGCTCGGCGAGCAGCTCCTGTAGGTGGGCCTCGACGCCGTCCTTGATGAGCCCGGGGTCCACGCCCAGCTCATGGCTGGTGTCGTGGATGATCTCCTCCATGGTGAGGACGAGCTTCTCGCCGGTCTTGCCGTGGGTCACCGTCCAGGTGCCCTCCTCCTCGCGGAGCCTGCACGGCGGGTTCATCCAGTTCAGCGGTTTGAAAGCCCGGTCGTCGGCGTGGATGGAGACGCTGCTGTCGGCCTTGATGAGGATGAGCCGAGGCGCCATCGGAAGATGGGCGGTGAGCTTTCCGACGTAATCCACGCTGCACCGCGCGATGACCAGACGCATTACCGAAGACTATCGGCCTGACGGTGCCCCGATCCCCGTGATCCGGCCACGGCGGTCTCCATCGCACCGCCCGTGACCGTACGCGTGAGCCGGTGGGCGGCTCACGCGTACGGTCACGGGCGGTCACGGGCGGTCACGGGTGCGGTCAGCGGACCACCTCGGAGAGTTTGACGCGGGCGCCGGTACGCAGGACCGCGCGCTGGTAGATGCGCGCACCGAGCAGGAGCGTGCCCACCGTGGCCAGCAACATCAGGACCGCCGCCACCACGATCTCCCAGGCGAGCACCTCGCCCCCGGCCATCCGGACCGGCATGACCATCGAGGAGAACGGCGGCACCAGCGACAGGATCCTGGCCACCGCGCTGCCCGGCTGGACCGCCGCGAAGTAGGCCACCACGTAGGTGATCATCATGAGCATCGTCATCGGTGTCAGGACGCTGTTCGCCTCCTCCTGCCTGGAGACCAGCGACCCGAGCGCCGCCGCCAGGGCGGCGAAGAACGCGTAGCCGAGGATGAACCAGAACAGGGTGCTGATCACGATGCCCGTCATGCCCGGAGGCAGGTCGGCCGCGAAGCCGGTCGCCGCCGCCGCGCCGAGACCGGCCACGATGATCACGACGAGGTTGGCCAGCGCGAGGGCGCCCAGCCCGACGATCTTGCCGCCGAGCAGCTGCCAGGGGCGGATCGAGGTCAGCAGGATCTCCACGATCCGGCTGCCCTTCTCCTCGATCACCCCCATGGCGACGTACATGGAGGAGTAGATGATCAGGAAGAACAGGGCCATGACCAGCAGGGACGCGATGCCCACCCGCACGCCCGCGTAGCGGGCGTCGGCGCCGACCGAGACCGTCTCCAGGGGGGTGACCCGCATCGCCTGGGCCACCTTGGCCGGGTCCAGGCCCGCGTCGGCCAGTTGCCGCTGGGTCTGGGCGGCCCGGTGCGCATTCTCCAGCAGCAGGCCCAGCTCGCGGTCGACCTCGCCGTCGGCGAGCAGCCTGCGGCCGTCCACCACCGCGGCGTCCACATCGCCCGCGTTGACCGCGCCGCTCGCGGCGGCCTCGTCGGGGAACTCCCTGACGGTGATCGTCACGTCCTTGGCCGTGCCGGTCAGAGCCGGTCGCAGCACCTGCGACTGCGCTCCGACGAGCCCCACCGTGTAGGAGTCGGGCCCGGAGAAGAGTTTGGGCAGGAACGCGAGCGCGGCGACCAGCACGGCGCTCACCACCAGCCCGATGACGAACGCCTTCGTACGGCCGCGCGTGATGATCTCCCGCCGTGCGACCAGCCACAGCCCGCTCACGCGACCGCCTCCCTGAAGATCTCGGTGAGTGTGGGCCGCTGCCAGCCGAAGTGCTCGACCTTTCCGGCCTTGACCGCGAGGTGCAGGATCTCCTGGCCGTCGCCGTCCACGCCCGCGACGAGGACCTCGTCGCCCGTCTCGACGACCTCCCCCGGCAGGGACGCGGCCCAGCCGGGGGAGGCGTCCCTGACGATCACTCTGAGCCGGCCGCGTCCCTCCCGGTCGCGCAGGCTCTCGACCGTGCCGCTGGCCACCACGCGGCCCGCGGAGATGATGCCGACCGAGTGGCAGAGCCGCTCGACGAGGTCCAGCTGGTGGCTGGAGAAGAGCACGGGCACGCCCGCTTCGCACCGCGCGGCGAGCACCTCGGCCAGAGCGTCGACGGCGAGCGGGTCGAGCCCGGAGAAGGGCTCGTCCAGCACGAGCACCTCGGGGTCGTGCACCAGCGCCACCGCGAGCTGCACGCGCTGCTGGTTGCCCAGGGAGAGCGCGTCCACCGTGTCGTTCGCGCGTTCGGTGAGTGCGAGCTGTTCGAGCAGGTCGCCGGTGGCCTTCCTCGTCCCGCTCGCGGTCAGGCCGCTGAGCCTGCCGAAGTACTCGACCTGCTCGGCGACCTTCATCTTCTGGTAGAGGCCGCGCTCTTCGGGCATGTAACCGAACCGGCGCCGGTCCTCGAACGTCAGAGGCCGGCCGTCGCGGAGCACCGAGCCCGAGTCGGCGGTCAGCACGCCCATCAGGATGCGCATCGTGGTGGTCTTGCCCGCGCCGTTGGCTCCGACGAAACCAAACATCTCGCCGGGTTTCACGGAGAACGTCACCCCGCTCAGGGCGGTCTTGTCGCCGTATCGTTTGTGCAGGTCGGCTATCTCGATCATGGGGGAGATCCTTCGGTAAGGCGCCTCAGCACGGAGACGTAGTCGTGGAACGCCTGGCGGCCCTCGTCGGTGAGAGCCAGCCAGGTGCGTGGGCGCTTACCCACGAAGGCCTTCTCCACGCGCACGTAGCCGGCCTCTTCCAGGGTGATGACATGCTTGGAGAGCAGGGAGTCGCTGACCTCGATCGTGTCGCGCAGGAAGCGGAACTCCGCCCTGTCGGTGGCCGCCAGGGCGGCCATGATCGACAGTCGGACGGGTGCGTGGATGACGTCGTCGAGGTCGTGCCGGGGGTGCGAGCCCGTACCATCCCCGGCACGACTCGTCTCTCCGGCTCCGTTCCTGCCGCTCACCGCTCCGCCCGCAGCACGCGCCATGCCGCGTAGAAGGGCGGGATGCTCGCACAGGCCGCCAGCGTGACCAGCGTCGCGATCCAGCCGCCGTCCGGGTCGTCGGGGCGGAAGAACGTCCCGAACACGAACACGGCCAGGAAGGCGACGAAGTAGGTGACCGTCACCGGCCCGGTGAATTTGTTGACCCAGGTGACCTCGCGGTCCTGGACCCGCATGCGGCCGAGGTGCCAGGCGAACACGAAGGTCAGGACGATCCACGCCACCCCGGCCGTGGCCCGGGACCAGCCAGGGCCGAGATACATGATCGGCCAGTACGCGATCGTGCCCAGGCCGAGGAGCGCGTAGAGCAGGCCGGCGACACGCGCCGGCCGCCGGGGGCGCCGGTCGACCTCGCCGATCTGCCGCAGAGCCTCCTCCGGCGTCAGGTCGTCTCCCATGCCTCCTCCTCTGTTCATGTACTCAAATAGTAATTACTACTCAACTTCCATTCAAGTACTTTCTTTCCCCTCCCGCGGTGCATGCCCGGCTTTTGGGTAGCCGATCCCTCTCTGGGAGACTGTTGCGGTTCGAGGACGGGCGGTTTGTCGTGCGGAGCGGGATCCGCAGGCAGGGTGGGGAGAGCGATGACGGGCAGTTTTGAGACGGTCGGCGTGGCCGGCCTCGGCACTATGGGCGCCGGGATCGCCGAGTGCTTCGCCCGTGCCGGGATCGCTGTGATCGGGGTGGAGGCCGGTCCTGAGACGTTGACGCGAGGCCGGGGCCATCTGGAGGACTCCACGGGCCGCGCGGTCGCGAAGTGCGCGAAGTATGCGAAGTATGCGAAGTGCCGCGAACCGTTCCTCGCGCCCGTACCGCTGCCGGGGCAGCTCGTCGCGGCGGGGGTCCGGAGCCTCCGAGACCTGCCGTGAGCCCCCGCAGGGCCCGTCGGGCCGACCCGTTCGACCGCGGCGGCAACCGGGGGTCGGCTCGTCCCGTCGGCGGATCCGTGCCAGGTGCCGACCAGACGGAAGAGTGGCCCGACGGAGACTGGCAGGTACGCCGGGTCACCGGTGGCGCGGCGGACAAGGTCTACCGCTGCCCCGGCTGCGACCAGGAGATCAGGCCGGGCCTGCCGCACCTGGTCAGCTGGCCCGCCTGGCAGGGCGGCGAGCAGGAACGCAGGCACTGGCACACCGCGTGCTGGCGCAACCGGGTCAGGCGCGGTCCTGGCAGAAGCAGATACTGACCGGCGTGAATCGCCGGTCGTGGTGAGGAGAGACATGGAGATCCGGGCCTCTACGGTGCTGCCCGCGCGCAGGGAGCCGATCGAGCTGCACACCGGTGACGGGCTGACGCTCGTCGGCGAGCTGGCCCTTCCCGCCGACCGGCCTCCGGCGGCCACACTGGTCTGCCTGCATCCGCTGCCCACCCACGGCGGCATGATGGACAGCCACGTCTACAAGAAGGCGGCGAACCGGTTGCCCGCCCTCGCCGACCTGGCCGTGCTGCGGTTCAACACGCGCGGCACCACCTCCGAGCGGGGAACATCCCAGGGCGCCTTCGGCAAGGGGGAGGACGAGCGCCTGGACGTCGCCGCGGCCCTGGAGTACGCCGACTTCCACGACCTGCCCCGGGTCTGGCTGCTCGGCTGGTCCTTCGGTACCGAACTGGCGCTCAAGTGGGGCCGCGACCCGCTGGTGGAGGGGGCGATCCTCCTCTCCCCGCCGCTGCACAGGGCTACCGACGCAGACCTCGACGGGTGGGCGGAGTTCGGGCGGCCGCTGACCGCGCTGGTTCCGGAGTTCGACGACTACCTCCGCCCCGAGCAGGCCCGCGAGCGCTTCGCCAGGGTGCCCCAGGCCGAGGTCGTCGGGGTGGACGACGCCAAGCACCTGTGGGTCGGCGAGCCGTACGTGCGGATCGTCCTCAACGAGATCGTCCTGCGGGTCAATCCGGCCGCCCACCCCCTCCCCACCGAGGTCGCCGACTCGTAGGCACCCGTCCGGTTCGGACCCGTCCGGTTCGGACCCGTCCCGGAAGCCTCGTCGCCGTATCGCCGGTCGGGTCCCGTTCGTTGACCTCGGAGTTACCGCAACGTCATAAACGGTTGTGGAAGCGGGGGTGCCAGATGGGGGCTCCGGGAATACGGTGGACGGCGTGCAGTTGTACACGCGATCGGCTGGAGAGGGGCTTCCGGTCGTCCTCCTTCACGCGTTCCCCCTGTCGTCGGCCATGTGGCTGGCCCAGCGCGAGGGCCTGGCCGCGGTCTGCAAGGTCATCACTCCCGACCTGCGCGGCTTCGGTGGCTCGCTGCTGGGCGGGGACGATCCCTCCCTCGACGTGATGGCCGACGACGTCGTGCGCCTGCTGGACAGCGAGGGCGTCGACCGCGCGGTCGTCGGCGGCCTGTCCATGGGCGGCTACGTGACGATGGCCCTGTGCCGCCGCCACCCCGACCGGCTGCTGGGGGTGATCCTCGCCGACACGAAGGCGGGCGCCGACCCGCAGGCCGCGAGATCCAACCGCGAGCGGATCGCCGCCGCGGTGCTTCGGGAGGGCACGTCCGTCCTGCTGAAGGAGCTGCTGCCGGGGCTGGTCGGGCAGACCACGGTGCGGAGCAGGGCGATGGTGTTCGGCCGGGTACGGGGGCTGGTCCAGTCGGCTCCGCCGACGGCCGCGGCCTGGGCGCAACGGGCCATGGCCGCCCGTCCCGACTCCTTCGACACGCTGCGGGCGATCAAGACACCCGTCCTGGTGATCGTGGGCGAGGAGGACGAGATCACCCCGCCGGCGGAAGCGGGCGCGATGGTCGAGGCGGTGCCCGACGGGCGGCTGGCCGTCATCGAGAAGGCCGGCCACCTCAGCGCGATCGAGCAGCCCGAGGCGTTCAACCGGGCGGTGTCGGACTTCATTGCCGAGCTTGCCGGGGGATCACCACCTCGCGGATGAGCAGGGCGATCGCCGCGTCCACCGCACCGCCCGTCAGCGCACCGCCCGTCAGCGCGGCGGTGACGGTGCGGGAATGCCCGTCAGCGCGGCGGTGACGGTGCGGGAATGCCCGTCAGCGCGGCGGTGACGGTGCGGGAATGCCCGTCAGCGCGGCGGTGACGGTGCGGGAATGCCCGTCAGCGCGGCGGTGACGGTGCGGGAATGCCCGTCAGCGCGGCGGTGACGGTGCGGGAATGCCCGTCAGCGCGGCGGTGACGGTGCGGGAATGCCCGTCAGCGCGGCGGTGACGGTGCGGGAATGCCCGTCAGCGCGGCGGTGACGGTGCGGGAATGCCCGTCAGCGCGGCGGTGACGGTGCGGGAATGCCCGTCAGCGCGCCGCCGAACAGCGTGGCGATGACGGTGACCGCCGGGGTCACGTCCACCGAGTGCCTCATCACCCGGGGATGGATCAGGTAGTTCTCGACGTACGGGACACCGGCGGGTGCTGCGCGCGGATCGGGCCCCCGGAGGGCGGGACCGGCTCCTGACTCGGGGCGGGAGCCCCAGGGTCGTCGGACACCGGTGACGCTTCGGGGACGACCGCTCCTGACTGTGGGTAAGGGGGTAGGTAAGCGGGGCGGTAGACGGGAAGAAAGCCTGGTGACCGTGAAGGTCGCCAGGCTCTCGACAGCCGTCGTCAACGCCCCGGAGTCAGCGGCTGCCTATTCCTGCCACCACTCCGCGTCGTCGTCCTTCTCCGCTCTGGCGGGAGTCGGAACCGGCTTCTCGGCGCCGTTGGTGGCGGCGGGGATGGCCGGCTTCGGCGGGGCCGCGGCGATCGCGGGCTCCGGGTCGGCGGCCGGGAGCGGCGCGCCACCGAGCAGCTGGCGCAGCTGGGCGAGGTGGCTGGTGATGCTGTCGCGCTGGCGGGTCAGTTCGTCGACCTGGCGCTGGGCGACGGAGCGGCTCCGCTCGGACTCCGACTTGGCCTCGGAGACGATGGACTCGGCGCTCGACTTGGCCTCGGACACGACCTGGTCGGCGTTCTTACGCGCGTTGGCCAGCAGCTGCTTGGCGTGCGTGTCGGCCTCACGGCGGGTCTGCTCGGCCTGCTGGGTGGCCTTGGTGGCGCGCTGCTCGGCGGTGGCCGCACGCTGCTCGGCCTCGGCGACCAGCTTCTGGGTGGCGGCCTGCGCCGTGGCGTGGCGCTCGGCCTCCTGGCGCTCGGCCTCCTCGCGCCGGGCGGCGAGCTGGATCTCGAACTCCGCCTCGTCCTGGGCCCGCTTGGCCTCGGACTCCTCAAGCACCCGCTGGGCCTGGGCGCGCATCTCGTCGGCCTGGCGCTTGGCGGTGGTGAGGACCTCATCGCGCTCACGCTTGGTCGAGGCGCGCAGCTGGGCCACCTCGCGCTCGGTGGTGGTGCGCAGCTTGGCGATCTCGCGCTCGGCGTCGGCGCGCTTCTCGGCCACCTCGTGGTCGGCGGTGGCCCGCAGCTTGGAGACCTCGCGCTCGGTGGTGGCGGTCAGCTCGTCGGCCTCGCGGCGGGCGGTCGAGCGGATCTCCTCGGCCTCGCGCTCCGCGGTGGTGCGCATCTCGTCGACCTCGCGGGTGGCGAGGGCGCGCTTCTCCGCGGCCTCGTTCTCAGCGGCGGCGCGCAGGTCGGCGGCCTCGACCTTGGACGCCGCCTTGATCTCGTTCGCCTCGGACCTGGCTGCCTGGACCAGTTCGGTGGCCTGCTCCTCCGCCAGGCGGAGCAGTTGCTCGATCCGGGCGCCGAGGCCGGAGTAGGTCGGACGCTCCTGCTCCTGAAGCTGGCGTTGGGAGTCGGACAGATCCCGCTGCAGGCCCTGAACCTGCTCACGGGACTGCCGAAGCTCACCGTCGATTTGCTTCAGATGGTCGTGGACCTGGTGCCGGTCATAGCCACGGAGCACCACGTCGAATTCCCGAGCGGGGGCGTCTTCAAAGAAATTGTTGAGCTGGGCGTCGATGTCGGACTGCATGGAGGCTCGATCCTGGGTTGTCGAGACGGCTACACGGGCCGGACGGGGGGTTTCAGGCATCCGAAGCGGGAGCCGGGGCGGGATCCACGTCCGGTGGTACGCCAGCGTACTCCGCCGTTGCCGAGTTGGCGGTCTCGTCCGACTTTATGCGCGACTTGTTACGTATCAGCGTTTCTTGCATTCGACATGGTCCCAGCTTGCCTTTCCGGAGCCTGGACGAGTTCGGTAAGCATTCCGCCCACGTCTTTGGGGTGAAGAAAGGCGATGGACGAACCCATGGAGCCGTGGCGCGGCCGTTCGTCGAGCAACCGGATTCCCCTGCCACCGATCGTCTCCAGGGTCTGCACGACATCCGGAACGCCGAAGGCGACATGATGAACGCCTTCCCCGCGCTTCGCGAGAAATTTGCCGACCGGCGTGTCGGGGGCGAGCGGTTCGAGGAGCTGGATGTAAGACCCACCGCCCTCACCGTCGGCGATGTGCAGCATCGCCTCCTTCACCCCCTGCTCGGCGTTCACCTCGCGGGCCACCACCGTAAGTTCGAAAGTCTGTTCGAAAAAAGAGATCTTCTCTTCAAGGTTGTGACAGGCGATTCCCACATGGTCGATGCGCATGAACATAGGGCCATCCTCCTTCAAGGTCACCAAGGTACTCACGGGTATGGTTGCAAAGTCGTTCCAAGCTCTGTCAGGGAGGCCCCCTGTTATGTCCGTTTCCGTCATCGTCGCCGGGGCTCGAACCCCCATCGGCCGCCTGCTCGGCTCGCTGTCCGGCCTGTCGGCCGTCGAGCTGGGCGGCATCGCCATCAAAGCCGCGTTGGAGCGTTCCGGCGTCGCTCCGGAGGCGGTGCAGTACGTGATCATGGGACAGGTGCTCCAGGCGGGGGCAGGTCAGATGCCCTCCCGCCAGGCCGCCGTCGCCGCGGGCATCCCGATGACCGTGCCGTCCCTGACGATCAACAAGGTCTGCCTCTCCGGCCTGGACGCCATCGCCCTGGCCGACCAGCTCATCCGGGCAGGTGAGTTCGACATCGTGGTCGCGGGCGGCATGGAGTCCATGTCGAACGCCCCGCACCTGCTGCCCGGCCTGCGCAAGGGAGTGAAGTACGGCGCCGCCGGCATCATCGACTCGATGGCCTTCGACGGCCTCACCGACGCCTACGACCAGGTGGCCATGGGCGAGTCCACCGAGCGGCACAACGCGCGCTTCGGCCTGACCCGCCAGGAGCAGGACGAGTACTCCGCCCGCTCCCACGCGCTCGCCGCCGCCGGGATCAAGAACGGGACCTTCGACGACGAGATCGTGCCGGTGGCGATCCCGCAGCGCAAGGGCGAGCCTACGGTCCTCTCCGCCGACGAGGGCGTGCGCGGGGACACCACGGCCGAGGCCCTGTCGCGGCTGCGACCGGCGTTCGCGAAGGACGGCACGATCACCGCCGGGTCCGCCTCGCAGATCTCCGACGGCGCCTGCGCCGTCGTCGTGATGTCCAAGGCCAAGGCCGAGGAGCTCGGCCTTGACTGGCTGGCTGAGATCGGCGCCCACGGCAACGTCGCCGGGCCCGACAACTCGCTCCAGTCCCAGCCGGCCAACGCGATCAAGCATGCCCTCGGCAAGCAGGGGCTCGTCGCCGGTGACCTCGACCTGCTGGAGATCAATGAGGCCTTCGCCCAGGTGGTCCTCCAGTCGGTCAAGGAGCTGGACGTTCCCCTCGACAAAGTCAACGTCAACGGCGGCGGCATCGCGGTCGGCCACCCGATCGGCGCCTCCGGCGCCCGCATCGTCCTCGCCCTCGCCCACGAGCTCAGGCGCAGGGGCGGCGGCCTCGGCGCGGCCGGCCTCTGCGGCGGCGGCGGGCAGGGTGACGCTCTGATCATCCGCATTCCATCGGCATGACCTCGGAGGTCTCCGACCTGGTCGCGACGGTCAGGGAAGGCCGGCCCCGGGCCGTGGCCCGGTTGATCTCCATGGTCGAGAACGGTTCCCCCGGGCTCAGGGAGATCACCGAGCTGCTCTGCGCCGACCGGCCGCACCGGGCCCGGATCATCGGCCTCACCGGCCCTCCCGGTGTCGGCAAGTCGACTTCCACCGGGATGCTGGTCCACGCGTTCCGCGGGCGGGACATGAGGGTAGGCGTGCTCGCCGTCGACCCTTCCTCACCGTTCACCGGCGGGGCGCTGCTGGGCGACCGGGTCCGGATGCAGGACCACGCCACCGATCCGGACGTGTTCATCAGGTCGATGGCGAGCCGGGGGCACCTGGGCGGGCTGTCGTGGGCCGCGCCCCAGGCGCTGCGCGTCCTGGAAGCGGCCGGTTGCGAGGTCATCCTCGTCGAGACCGTCGGTGTCGGCCAGGCGGAGGTCGACATCGCCTCGCTGGCCGACACCACGGTCGTGCTGCTCGCCCCGGGGATGGGCGACGGCATCCAGGCGGCCAAGGCGGGCATCCTGGAGATCGCCGACGTGTTCGTGGTGAACAAGGCCGACCGCGAGGACGTCCAGGCCACGATTCGCGAGCTCCGCAACATGATCGCCCTGGTCGAGCGGCCATGGAGGCCGCCGATCGTGCCGACCGTGGCGATTCGGGGGGAAGGGGGCGAGGAGGTGGTCGCGGCCCTCGACGGCCACCTGACCTATTTGGAGGAGTCGGGAGAGCTCGCCCGCCGCCGCCACGCCAGGGCCAGGGACGAGATCGAGGCGATCGCCCTCACCGCCCTGCGCTCCCGCTTCGCCCACCTGCACGGAGACCGGCGCCTCGACGCCCTCGCCACCCGCGTCCTGGACGCGGAACTCGACCCCTACACCGCGGCGGACGAGCTTCTGACGGCCGTGGGCTGATCCCACTCCTGCCCGCGCCGCCGCCCGGGGCCGCACCGGACCCGACGGCCGCACCGGACCCGACGGCCGCGCCGGTCACGAAGGGCCGGCACGCGGTGAACGGTCAGGTCTCGTCGGCGAACTTGACGGTGACCTTCTCGAAGCCGAGGCCTTTCAGTATGCCCTCAAGCATGATCTTGGTGTTCTGGTCGGCGCGGTTGCGCAGATCACTGGCCTGAGCGGCTTCGGCGATCTTCTTCTCGGCCAGCACGTAGAGCTCCTGCTGGTCGGAGGGGGAGGAGGACAGGAAATCCTCGACCCGGTCCAGCAGGCCGCGCTGCTGGGCGTAGACGTAGGAGCGCTTGTTGTCGAGGTTCGGCTTCTCCAACTGGGCGCGGGGCAGCCTGACCGTGACCTCGGTGCGGTCCCCGGAGACCGTCAGCCCGCCGTTGCCGATGCCGCCGAAGTCGACGTAGGCGTCGACGCCACCGGCACCGACGAAGAGCGTCCGGCTGCCCTTGACCGCGTCGGGCAGGAAGGCGGCGTCCTTCTCCAGGTCGACCACGACCTGAAAGTTGCCGGTGGCGGCCTCGAAACGGCTGAGGTTGTGAATGGACTCCAGCAGCACGGGCTGGCTGCGGTCGATCGTGGCCTCACCGAACGGGTTCAACCACGACCAGGTCACGCGAGCGCCCACGACGAGGAGGACCATGACGACGAGCAGTCCGGCGAGGAAACGCCGGCGACGCCTGCGAGGCGCCGCCGGGGGGGCCTCGGGCGGAGCTTCTTGGGAGGCTTTCACGAAGCTCTCCTTCCCCGGGGGGCGACCTTCTCACGCCGAGCCTATGCCGATCTTGTCAGCCCCGTGGCGACGGCGGCGTGCCGCCTTCGGCGAAGGGGAGGCGCCACGGGGCGGGCGAGCTGCCCGCCCCGGGCGGTGGCGGGCTGCCGGGTGCCTGGGGGGCGGGGCCTGACCTGGGCTCGGGCCCGGTCGAGGTGCCACCCGCACCCTGCCCCGGGAGGCCGTACTGCCCTGTCTGGGCGGTCTGCTCGGACTGGCCCCCGAAGTGAGTGCTTTGTAACCGGCAGCCGGTGAAGTCCATGTAGTAGAGCCGGAGCCAGTCGCGTCGCTGGACGTCTGTGAGCCCCGAGAACCACGCCGCGGCGTATCGGTGCTCCGCGAGCGGCCCACCGGGAAGCGGCTCGCCCCGCAGCCACGCGGCCACGATGTCGCGGTAGCCCGCCGCCGGAGTGGCGTCGCACCGCGCGGCCAGGCCGTCGACGAACTCGTCGGCCGCCTTCTCGGCGAACCCCGTGGCCAGATCGTCCACGTGGATCGAGATCACGCCCGCGGAGGGGGCGGCAGCGTCACGCCTGGGGTGCTGCTCCACCCGGGAGAACTCCCCGGGGGTCCCGGCCAGCCGGGAGGCGATCTTGATGAACTCCGAGCCCAGATCGGGTAGTCCGGCGCGCATCCCCGGGTGCACGCAGACCATGATCGGCCATTCCTGGCAGCTGTAGACGATCTGCTGGGCCGAGACCGGCTGCTCCTCGGTGAACAGGCGGGCCATGCCGGTCCCCGCCGCCAGCACCGCGATCAGCGCGGCGGCCAGCACCAGCGCCTGGCGTGTCACGACCGCGGCCCAGCCGAGTAGGAGAGCCGCGCTGATCCCCACCAGCCAGAGCGTCTGGTCTGTGAACGCCGCCGCGTTCAGCCCCTGAAACGGGTCGTACGGCTCCCGGGTGGCGGGGGCGAGCCGGTCACCCCAGGTCGGGCCGTGGCACAGCCAGGTGAACAGGCTGTAGCAGCCGAGCCCGGCCAGGACCGGCGTGATCGTCCACGGCATCAGCCAGCCGGTGACCCAGCCGATGACGACGTACAGTGCCAGCCCGGCCACGCCCATCACCAGGCCGCTGGGCAGCAGCCGCCCGGCCTGCTCGGTGATCATGGTTCTGACCGCCAGGACCATGACGGTGGCGGTGAACGCGCCTCCCGTCACCACCAGGATCGCCAGCGGCGCACGCACCGCCTGCCACGGGGTCAGCGATCGGCCGCCCGTTCCACGCCGCCTGCGCACCGCCACCCACGCGGCGAACGCGGCCGCCACCGGGCCGGTCAACCGGAGCGAGCCGATCACCGCGACGACGATGTTCTCCCACGCGCTGACACCGGGAACCAGGACGCTCCACGCCGCGACCACCCCGAGCACGAGCAGGATGGCGACCGCCATCAACCCACTCTGCTGGAGTTCCTCGCGTGAAACGCCCCTGTGCTCACGCACCGGTGGGCGTGGTGAGAACCCACGCCGAGCCGGTGTAGCCGAAGTGCGTCCGGCGTTCGAACGCCGTCAAGTTGTCGTTCATCAAGCACCCCCCGTGCCGTGAATGTGCGGATGCCGGTCCCCTCGGCACCGGTCCGGCTCGCGTCCCCCGCAGGCCGGACTGAGTCAGCGTGGCCACTTGGCCACGGCCTCACCATTCGATGTGGGAACCATAACGGAGCGTGACGTTTGGCGTCCGGGTTCTTGGTGAAGCCATCAGTCTGGTGACTCTACGTATATGGGCGAACCGGGATGAGGTCGCGCTACCGTAGCCCTGTGGTTACAGGTCGGCTGAATCTCCCGTTTGACCCCATCGAACGTGCCGCGGAGACGTGGCGCGTTCACTTCGGGCCCTCCTCGGCCATGGCCGCCGTCACATCGATCATGAGAGCGCATCAGATCCTGCTGTCGCAACTGGACACGCTGCTCAAACCGCATGACTTGACCTTCGCCCGGTACGAGGCCCTGGTGCTGCTGACCTTCAGCAGGACTGGAGCGCTGCCGCTTTCCAGGATCGGTGAGCGTCTGATGGTCCATCCCACGAGCGTGACCAACACCGTGAGCCGCCTGGAACGTGCCGGTCTGGTACGCCGCATGCCCAACCCCCAGGACGGCCGGGGGGTGCTCGCCGAGATCACCGACCGGGGCCGGGAGGTCGCCCGCGGGGCGACCGCCGACCTGATGGAGGCCGACTTCGCCATGCCCATGTACGGCGAGGAGGACCTGGAGCAGATGTTCGGCCTCCTCAGAACCCTCCGCGTCGCCGCCGGCGATTTCCAGTAAGTGCTGATGGCGAGTTGTGCGGCCTCACGTCGGCCAAGAATTAGTAGGGCGTCCTAGTATTTGAGGGAGGCCACAAGCCGGGTGTGAGCCGCTGCCGTACAAGGGGGTTGGCCATGGACGCCGAGCAGGTCGAGGCGGGGCGTGCGCGCTGGCAGGCGCGGTTCGACAGGGCTCGCAGGCGTGAGTCCGAGTTCCGCACCCTGTCGGGGCTCGACGTCGAGCCGGTCTACGGGCCAGGTGGCGGTGACCCGCGCATGGAGCGCATCGGCTGGCCGGGGGAGTATCCCTTCACCCGCGGTCTGCATCCCACCGGCTACCGGGGCAAGACATGGACCATCCGGCAGTTCGCCGGGTTCGGCAACGCACGGCAGACCAACGAGCGCTACAAGATGATCCTCGCCGCCGGCGGCGACGGGTTGAGCGTGGCCTTCGACATGCCGACGCTGATGGGCCGCGACTCCGACGACCCGCGCTCGCTCGGCGAGGTCGGCCACTGCGGCGTGGCGATCGACTCCGCGCTGGACATGGATCTGCTCTTCGATGGAATCCCGCTCGGCGAGATCACCACCTCGATGACGATCAGCGGTCCGGCCGTCCCGATCTTCTGCATGTACGTCGTGGCCGCCGAGCGGCAGGGGGTGCCGGCCGCCGACCTCAACGGCACCCTGCAGACCGACATCTTCAAGGAGTACATAGCGCAGAAGGAGTGGCTGTTCGCCCCCGAGCCGCACCTGCGGCTGATCGGCGACCTGATGGAGTTCTGTGCGGCGGACGTCCCCGCGTACAAGCCGCTCAGCGTCTCCGGCTACCACATCCGCGAGGCCGGGTCCACGGCCGCCCAGGAGCTGGCCTTCACCTTGGCCGACGGGTTCGGCTACGTGGAGCTCGGCCTGTCGCGCGGCCTGGACGTCGACGTCTTCGCCCCCGGCCTGTCCTTCTTCTTCGACGCGCACATCGACTTCTTCGAGGAGATCGCCAAGTTCAGGGCCGCCCGACGGATCTGGGCGCGGTGGCTGCGAGACGTCTACGGGGCCACTACGGAGAAGGCCCAGTGGCTGCGCTTCCACACCCAGACGGCGGGCGTGTCACTGACCGCGCAGCAGCCGTACAACAACGTGGTGCGCACCGCGGTCGAGGCGCTCGCGGCGGTGCTCGGCGGCACCAACTCGCTGCACACCAACGCGCTGGACGAGGTCCTCGCGCTGCCCTCGACGAGGGCGGCGGAGATCGCGCTGCGCACCCAGCAGGTGCTCATGGAGGAGACCGAGGTCGTCAACGTCGCCGACCCGCTCGGCGGATCCTGGTATGTGGAGGCGCTGACCGACCGGCTGGAGGCCGAGGCCGAGGCGATCTTCACGAGGATCCGGGACATGGGCGCCGACGGCACGATGACCTCGGGCATCCTGCGTGGCATCGAGGACGGCTGGTTCGTGTCCGAGATCGCCGAGGCCGCCTTCGACTACCAGCGCAAGCTGGAGAAGGGTGAGAAGAGGATCATCGGGGTGAACTGCCACACGGCGTCCATCGACGAGCCGCTGGAAATTCTCCGGGTCGGCCACGAGGTCGAGCGCGAGCAGAACCGCGTGCTCGCCGAGCGCCGCGCCGCCCGTGACCAGACGGCCGTGGACGCCGCCCTGGCCACGATGACGCAGGTGGCCAGGGGTGAGGGCAACATGATCCCCGCCATGCTCGACGCGGCCAGGGCCGAGGCCACGCTGGGCGAGATCTGCGACGCGCTGCGCGACGAGTGGGGCGTCTACACGGAACCGGCCCGTTTCTAGCGAGGGCGCGTCGGGGCACCGACCGGGATACGGCAGGATTGGGGTATGAGCCCAGCGGACTTCACTCGACCCGGATCGCTCTACGGCGCCGTCGATCTCGGCGCTCGTAAGCAGGCACTGGAGGCGCAGGCGCGGCGGGAGAGCGCCGCGCAGGAAACCGGCGGTGTTCCGGCG
Source organism: Streptosporangium sp. NBC_01755 (assembly GCF_035917995.1). NCBI lineage: Bacteria > Bacillati > Actinomycetota > Actinomycetes > Streptosporangiales > Streptosporangiaceae > Streptosporangium > Streptosporangium sp. NBC_01755. The sequence goes on from NZ_CP109131.1 coordinate 5,149,036, forward strand.
CCGGTCATCGACGTCGACGACGCCAACTTCGCGACCGAGGTCGTAGAACGCTCCATGAACGGCCTCGTGCTGTTGGAGCTCACCGTCACCCGTGCCGAGCAGGCCAAGCAGTACAGCCGGCTGCTGGAGAAACTGGCCGCCGAGAACGCCGGCCGGTGGGTCCTGGCCAGGGTCGACGTCGAGGTCAACCAGCAGATCGCACAGGCGCTCCGGGTGCAGAACGTGCCCGCCCTGTACGCCATCTTCCAGGGACAGCCGGTGGCCGTCGTCCCGGGCATCGCCACGGAGCCGCAACTCCGTGACTGGCTGTCGCAGCTCATGGAGGCACTGGCGCAGTATCTCCCGCCCCCGGGCGAGGAGGCCCAGGACCAGCAGGACCAGCAGGAGCAGCCGCAGGAGCCCCCGGTCGACCCGGACGTGCTCGCCGCCGAGCAGGCCGTCGACGCCGGCGACCTCGACGGCGCGGTGGCCGCGTACGAGCGGCTGCTGGCTCGCTCGCCGAACAACCAGGACGCGAAGCTGGGCCTGGCCGGGCTCGGTCTGATCCGCCGGACGCAGGACGTCGATCCGGCCGACCTGCAGAGCCGGCTGGCCGATCCCGCCGACATCGAGGCCCAGCTCCTGGCCGCCGACTTCGAGACGCTCTCCGGCGACGTGGACAGGGCCTTCGACCGGCTCGTCGACGTGGTGCGCCGCACCTCGGGGGCCGAGCGGGACAGGGCCAGGGTGCACCTGCTCGGCCTGTTCGACACGCTCCCCGGGGACGACCCGTCCATCGCCAGGGCCCGCAGGAATCTGGCCAGCGCCCTGTTCTGAGCACCCGGCCCGGCGGCCTGCCGGCCGTGGGGCGGGGCGGGCGCCGTCCACCGGAACCGTCCCCGGAGGATGAGCGCGGCTCTGTGGCCGTATCCACACGTGCGGGTCCGCCACCTCCGGTGCATATACTCCCCCGGTGATGGCACGATGGAGGCATCCCATCCAAAGTCAGTCGCAAAGGAGCGGATTGGCTGTGGCCACCGTGCCGAGTGTGTCGTACTCCATCACCGTGCGCCTGGAGGTGCCCGCCGGCGGCAAGGCCGTCAGCCAGCTCACCCACGCCGTAGAGTCCGCCGGAGGTGTGGTCACCGCGCTCGACGTGACCACGGCCGGGCATGAGACGCTGCGCATCGACGTCACCTGCGCCGCGCGTGACACCGATCACGCGCAGGCGATCGTCGACAAGCTGGAGGGCGTCGAGGGCGTCGTCATCCACAAGGTCTCCGACCGGACCTTCCTCATGCACCTCGGTGGAAAGATCGAGATGCGCTCGAAGGTGCCGCTGCGCAACCGTGACGAGCTCTCCATGGCCTACACGCCCGGTGTCGCCCGGGTCTCCATGGCCATCGCCCGCAACCCCGAGGACGCCCGCCGCCTGACCATCAAGCGCAACACCGTCGCCGTCGTCACCGACGGCTCGGCGGTGCTCGGCCTGGGCAACATCGGTCCGGCCGCCGGGCTCCCCGTCATGGAGGGCAAGGCCGCGCTGTTCAAGCGGTTCGCCGACATCGACGCCTGGCCGATCTGCCTGGACACCCAGGACGTCGACGAGATCGTGCGGACCGTGCAGATCATCGCTCCCGGTTTCGGCGGCATCAACCTGGAGGACATCTCGGCGCCGCGCTGCTTCGAGGTGGAGCGGCGGCTGCGCGAGCTGCTGGACATCCCGGTCTTCCACGACGACCAGCACGGCACCGCGATCTGCGTGCTGGCCGCGCTCACCAACGCGCTGCGCGTGGTCGGCAAGGATCTGGGCGAGGTCCGCATCACCCTCGCGGGCGCGGGCGCGGCCGGGACGGCGGTGCTGCGACTGCTGCTCGCGGCGGGCGCCCGTAACGTGGTCGTCTGCGACTATCTGGGCGCGGTGCACCGCGGGCGCCAGGACCTGGACGACTCGCTCCGGTGGATCGCCGACCACACCAACGCCGCCGGCTACGCGGGTGACCTGCGCGGCGCGGTCAAGGGCGCCGACGTGTTCATCGGTGTGTCCGCACCCGGCATCCTCAACGGCGACGACATCGCCACGATGGCCAAGGACGCCGTGGTCTTCGCGCTCGCCAACCCCGAGCCCGAGATCTCGCCCGACATCGCTCGCGAGTACGCCGCCGTGGTCGCCACCGGCCGCTCCGACTACCCGAACCAGATCAACAACGTGCTGGCCTTCCCCGGCGTCTTCCGCGGTCTGCTCGACGCGCAGGCCACCGTGGTCAGCCAGGAGATGCTGCTGGCCGCGGCCAAGGCGCTGGCCGACGTGGTGACCACCGAGGAGCTCGGCCCCAACTACATCGTCCCCAGCGTGTTCCACCCGGACGTGTCGGGTGCCGTCGCGGCGGCCGTGCGTGAGTCGGCCGGCGGCCGTGCGCGTACCGGCATGACGGAGGCCTGAGGCCGTCGTTCCCGCCCCGTTCCGCGACCCTCGCTCCAAGGAGTTCTCTCACGTGCGCGTCGCGTGACGAGCACGTGAGGTCCGGGTCATTGGAAGAGCGGGGGGAGCAGCGCGAAGGGGTGTTCACCCCCCATGATGGAGGTATGGCGGAGGCGATCTACGTCGGTGGGCTTCTGGTGGCGACGCCGCAGCTGGAGGATCCCAACTTCCGGCGCAGCGTGGTCCTGGTGCTGGAACACGACCTCGATGGCGGCACCCTGGGCGTGGTGCTCAACAGACCGAGTGACATCTCGGTGACCCAGGTGCTCCCGACCTGGGACACCATGGTCACCGGTCCGTCCGTGCTGTTCCAGGGGGGGCCTGTCCAGACCGACAGTGCCCTGGCGCTGGCCGCGGTTCCGAGCGGGCAGGAGCCGCTCGGCTGGCGGCGGCTGCACGCGGGCACCGCGGCGGTCTCCAGGCTCGGCACCGTCGATCTCGACGCGCCGCCGGAGATCCTCGCCGGAGAGATCGCCGAGATGCGCATCTTCGCGGGGTACGCCGGCTGGTCGGCCGGGCAACTGGAGAGTGAGATCGGCGAGGGCGCCTGGTACGTCGTGGACTCGGAGCCCGGCGACACCTTCCACCACGAGCCCGAGTCGCTCTGGCGGGCCGTGCTCCGCCGCCAGCGGGGCGAGCTCGCCTACGTGGCCACCTGCCCCGACGACCCGTCGATGAACTAGGCCCTGCCTGGCGGATCTCGCCGTGGCGAGGATCGGTCAGGTGGTGTCTCGCAGGGACTTCCACTCGCAGGCCGCGTCACTGACCCGCCTGGGCGGGTACACCTAGCCCGCCGGGTGCCCGGGGCGGTCCCAACCGGGGCGCAGGGAGCGCTCGGCGAGAGCGAGTGTCGTCTCCAGGCGGGCGGACAGGGCGGTGATGTTGTTGATGTCGGCGGGATCGCAGAGTTCGAAACCGACCCGGGTGACGGTGGTGAAGAGTGCCACCACGAAGTGGGGCAGCAGGTCGTCGGGGCTGGCTTCCTGGCGCCGGGCGATCTCGGCGATCAGCCGCTGCTCGTTCTCCATCATCTGGCGCACGCTTCCGGCGAAGAGCGCGGGGGTGCCGTCGATCACTTCGCGGGCTCTGAGGAACCTGGCGGTGTCGTCGAGGTCCCCCTTCTCCAGCATGGTGACCACTGCGCGTGCGGCGTGTGAGAGCGCGGTGAACGGGGACTCGTCGTCCGGGCGGGCGGTCAGCTCGGCGAGCACGATCTCCTGTCCGTCGGCGGGCAGGGAGAGGGCGACGGCCTCCTTGGTGGCGAAGTAGCGGAAGAACGTGCGCGGTGAGACGTCCACGGCCGCGGCGATCTGGTCGACGGTCGTCGCCTCGTACCCCTGCTCAAGGAACAGGGAGAGGGCGGCGTCGATGAGTGCCAGCCGGGTCTTCTGCTTCTTGCGCTCGCGTAGGCCGAGCCGACCCATACTCGCCATCCTCTCGAAACGTATAGTTCATAGTCTGCCATAAGTCGTGGTCTGCCCTTTGAAAGAATTTGTCATTTGTCAGTGACTGTCATAAATTACCCCGGGTTGACGTCCCACGCGGGGGCGGACGAAAGATCGAGGGGGACCCTTCCATGGCACAGGCCAAGACGGTGGCCGCGACACCACCACCGGATCCGGGCAGATCATCCAGGCAGGGGCACCCGTGGCTGACGCTGCTGGCGGTCTCCCTCGGCGTGATGATGGTGATGCTCGACGGCACCGTCGTCGCCATCGCCAATCCGGTGATCGGTAAGGAGCTCAACGCCTCCCTCGCCGACCTGCAGTGGGTGACCAGCGGTTATCTCCTCGCGCTCGCCGTGTTCCTGATCACCGCCGGCAAGCTCGGTGACCTGTTCGGGCACAAGCGGATCTTCGTGATCGGCATCGCGGGCTTCGCGCTCACCTCCCTGGCCATCGGCCTGTCCGACTCCATCACCTGGCTGATCGCCTTCCGCGTCCTGCAGGGGCTCTTCGGTGCCCTGCTGCAGCCCGCGGCCCTGGCCCTGCTCCGCGCGGCCTTCCCCGCCGAGAAGCTGAACATGGCGATCGGGGTCTGGGGCGCGGTGATCGGCCTGTCCAGCGCCGCCGGTCCCATCGTCGGCGGCCTGCTGGTGGAGCACGTCAACTGGCAGTCGGTCTTCTTCATCAACGTCCCGGTCGGCATCGTCGCCCTGGCCGTCGGGTTCCTGGTGATCAAGGAGAGCAAGGCGGCCTCCCTGTCCAGGATCGACTGGCTCGGCGTGGTCCTGCTCTCCGGCGCCATGTTCTGCATGGTCTGGGCGATCATCAAGGCCCCCGAGTACGGCTGGGGCGACACCAGGACGCTCGGCTTCCTGGCCGGTGCCGTGGTGCTCGGCGCCGCGTTCGTCTACTGGCAGACCAAGGCCGCCGAGCCGCTCATCCCGCTCAGCCTGTTCGGCAACGCCTCGGTCGCGATCGGCACCGTGCTGATGGTGCTGGTGGCGTTCTCGATGTTCGGCGCGATGTTCTTCCTCACCTTCTACTTCCAGGGCGTGCACGGCCTGTCACCGCTCGACTCGGGGATGCGGATGCTCCCGATGAGCGCGGGCATGATCGTCGCCTCACCGCTGGCGGGTCTGGCGATCGGCAGACTCGGCCCGAAGATCACGATCTCGGCGGGCATGCTGATCACGGCCGTGGCCATGTTCCTCCTCTCCCGCCTGGGCATGGACGCGGGCTACGTCGACAGCGCGATCCCGTTCGTGTTGCTCGCCTTCGGACTCTCCCCGGTGATGGTCGGCGCCACCGAGATCATCGTGGGCAACGCGCCGGAGGAGCTCAGCGGCGTGGCGGGCGGCGTGCAGCAGTCGGCGATGCAGGTCGGAGGCTCGATGGGCACCGCGGTGCTCGGCGCGATCGTCGCGGCCAAGGTGGCCGACGTGCTTCCCGGCTACTGGACGGCCGCCAAGCTCCCGGAACTCCCCGCCGAGCAGATGGAGCTGGTCAAGCAGGGTGCCTCCTACGCTCAGGCCGGCGCGGCCCCCGGCACGCCCGAGCCGATCGTGCAGGCCATCACCGGCGTCGTGCACTCGTCCTTCCTGGAGGGCATGCACCTCGGTTTCACGGTCAGCACCGGGGTGGCCGTCCTCGCGGCGCTGCTCGCGCTCTTCGTCAGGGCGGGCCGCAAGAGCGAGGGTGCCGCGATCCACATGGGCTGAAGGCCCTCGAACACGGCTCACATCCCGGGCCCGGCGCTCGATCGCCGGGCCCGGGATGTCGCGCCGATGACCGGGGCGCGGCGGTGCGGGCATAAAATCACCAGGGTGAGTACGAAGATTCTCCCTGAGAGCGACGTCCGGCCGGACCTGTCGCACGGCGACGGCGACCACGAGCGCTTCGCCCACTACGTCGAGAAAAACAAGATCATGGAGAGTGCGCTGAGCGGGACCCCGGTCCGCGCGCTCTGCGGGAAGGTCTGGGTGCCCAACCGCGACCCCCAGAAGTTCCCTGTCTGCCCGGAGTGCAAGGAGATCTACTCGGGTCTGCCGAAGGGTGAAGACGGCAACAAGGAGTGAGTGTTGCTCGTGGGTGATCGCCACCGATGAGGCTACGGTCGGGATGTCGCCGGGGGGCGGCGAGCGACCAGTGGCTGGGATCTGTCGGGGGAATCCATGTTTCGGCGTGCGATCGCCGTTGTTTCCGCATGCCTGTTGACGGCGCCCACCCCCGGCAGGGAACCCGCCGCGCCCGGGTGCGTCCTCGCCTCCAGAGCCGCTCACGTCATGGTGCGGGGGGCGGCCCGGCCCGTGCCGTCTCCCGAGCCGTCTCCGGTGCCGTTCGCCCATGTGCCCGTCGACGGAGGGTCCCGGTCGAGACCGCTCCCGCTCGTGCTTCCCATCACGGTGCCCACCTGGGTGCACGTCATCACCGACGGTCGCCTCGGTGCGTCCGACGCCGCCGTACGCGACCAGGTCGCCACGCTCAACGCCGCCTACTCCGGGCGGCTCGGCGGGGCGGACACCGGGATCCGGTTCAGGCTGGAGGGCATCACCCGCACCGTCAACGCGACCTGGTTCCGCGCCCCCGTCACCCACGAGCGGTCGATCAAACAGATGCGCAGGGGCGGCCCCGAGACCCTCAACCTCTACCTCGCCCAGCTCAGCGAGCTGGTGCTCGGCTACTCCACCTACCCCCACGGATACCGGAAGGCGCCCGCTCTCGACGGCGTGGTCGTCGACTGGCGCAGCCTGCCCGGCGGGGCGATGCGCAGCTTCGACAAGGGATTCACCGGGGTCCACGAGATCGGCCACTGGCTCGGACTGCTGCACACCTTCGAGAAGGGCTGCGAGGCCGCGGGCGACGGCGTCGCCGACACCTCGCCCGAGGGGCAGCCCACCGAGGGCTGTCCGCTGGTCAAGGACACCTGTGAGGGGGGTGGGCCGGATCCGATCCACAACTTCATGGACTACTCCGACGACCGCTGCATGTCCGGGTTCACGCCCGGTCAGGCTCTCAGGATGCAGGAGATGTGGGTCGTCCACCGAGATGCGGGGCGGACACTACCCTTGACAGGTGACAGTACCGAAGGCACTTGACGCTCCATACGAATCCCCTCGGCTCTTCGGCCCCGAGTACCGCACCGCCTCCCTCGGCATCCTGCTCGTCGTCACGCTGATCGCTTTTGAGGGCATGTCCGTGGGCACGGTCATGCCCGCCGTCTCGGCGGATCTCGACGCCCTGGGCCTGTACGGAATGAGCTTCTCGGCCTTTCTCATCTCCGGCCTGCTCGCCAACGTCGTGGCCGGCCTCTGGTCCGACCGGCGGGGACACGCCTGGCCGTTCCTGCTCGGCGTGGGACTGTTCACCGCAGGTATGGTCCTGGCCGGAGCAGCCGGGACCAAGGAACTGTTCATCGTGGCGCGGGCGGTGCAGGGCCTCGGTGGCGGCGCCGTCATCGTGGCGATCTACGTGATGATCGCGCGGGTCTACGTCCCCGAGACCAGGCCTCGGGTGTTCGCCGCGCTGTCGGCCGCCTGGGTGCTCCCCGCCCTGCTCGGGCCGGCCCTCAGCGGGATCATCGCCGAGACGGTCGGCTGGCGGTGGGTCTTCTACGGCATCGTGCCGCTCGTCGTCCCCGCCCTCGTGATGCTGCTGCCCGCGCTGCGTACCCGGGAGGGCCGGACACCCGAGCCCTCCACCGGACCCCGGTCCAGGCCGCTGGCAATGACCCTGGCCGCAGTCGCCACAGCGGGCGGTGGCGGGGCGCTACTGTACGGCGTGGACCGCCTGCAGGACACCCCGGTGCCCGCCGGGGTCGCCGTCGTGGCCGGGCTGGTGTTCCTCGCCGTGGGGCTGCCCAGGCTGCTGCCGCCCAGGGCACTCGGATTCGGCCGCGGTCTGCCCACCACGATCATGATGCGCGGGGTGCTCGCCTCGGCCTTCTTCGCGGTCAACTCCTTCATCCCGCTGCTCCTGACCGAGGTGCGAGGCTTCTCCGTCGCCGAGGCGGGGGTCGCGCTCACCACCGGTGCCCTGGGCTGGACCACCGGTTCCTACCTGCAGAGCCGCCGCTCATACGATCGTCCCCTGCTGGTCGGGGTCGGCTCCGCGGCGATCACCGCGGGCATCCTGCTGACCCTGCTCGCGCTCGTACCCGGTATCACCGGCTGGGTCACCGTGCCCGCCTGGGTCGTCGCCGGGTTCGGCATGGGCATCGGCACGACCAGCGTCAACATCACCGCGATGCGCCAGTCGCCCGATGCGGAGCAGGGCGCCAACTCCGCCGCGCTTCAGGTCGTCGACACCCTGGGCGGCGCGCTCACCATCGGTTTCGGCGGGGTTCTGATCAACCTGATCGGCCATGACGACATCGCCACCGGCTACACCACGATCGTCGTCCTGATGGCCTCCCTGGGGCTCTTCGGGGTGATCGCGGCACGGCGCATGCGTGACATCTCATGACTCATTGGTCACTCCTGTAACAGCGATCACCCATAGCCGGACCACGCCGCGGGATGCATGGTAGGACGGTAGGACCGTGACCGCCGGGAGGAGGCCCAGTGCACGAACGACCTCGCCGGTCGGACCCGTTGGACGAGCCCGGCCATGACGGGGAGCACCGGTCCCGGCGGGCCAGAAAGGCCGAACAGAAGGCCGAACAGAAGGCCGCCCAGAAGGCCGCCCAGAAGGCCGCACGGAAGGCCGCACGGGAAGCCGAGGACCAGGGTTGGCCGCCCGGAGATCCGGACCTCGACGACGAGCGCCGCCCCTGGCCGCCGCCGGAGTCCGAGCCGTCCGATGACCGCTCCCACCTCACCTGGCCTCCCCGGATACCCGAGCCCGGCGACGACCTCCCACCCTCGGCCCGCTGGTACGGCACGCCCATCGCCCCGCCCCGGCCCCGCCCGGGGCGTCTGCGCAGCCTGCTGCTCGTACTGCTCACCCTGGCCGTCGGCGGCGGCGTCGTCGCCGGCGCGGTCGCGGTGGCGTTGCGATCGGTGCCCGCCCCGCCGCCGGGACAGGTGATCGATCCGGTCGCGGGGGTCGGCTACCCGCTGCCCGACGGCTGGCGCGTGGGCACGGCACCGCCTGTCACGGCGTTCAGCTCGGCCGCGGGCGACGGTGTCAACACGACGGTGATGGTCATGCCGGCGGAGCCCGCGGCCGACGTGCGCGCCACCGTGGCCGAGCTCAGTGACCTGTACGAGAGGCTCCTGCTCCACGGAGACAAGGTGAAGGTCGTGGACGACACGGAGATCACCGTGGGCGCGCGCACCGGGCACGCCCGCTCCCTGCGCGCCGAGTACCTGGATGTGGTGAACCGGCCGGCCTACCTTCGCGTGGTCTTCCTCACAGGTGCCGGAGTGCGCCCGGTGGTCGTGGTCGCGATGACCCAGCCGGACGACCCCGTGTCGCGGGCCGAGATCGATACGGTGATCGGGGGCCTGCGCTGACGCCCGGCCTCCGCGAGCCGCCGCCTGACCGACCACAGTAGGCAAAAGATCTGCAGGACAGGGCCTAGCACGTGGAGACGACCTTGGCGAGGATCTCGGCCGATCGGCACGTCTTGTCGGCGACGCAGATTACCCTGGGGACACTGTGAGCACTTTCGCCGCATCCCACCTCTCGCCCTCATATCCGGACCGTGCCGCCTGGGGCACCGCGCCGAAGCTTCGCGCGTGGCAGCAGGAGGCCCTTGACCTGTACTCCAGCCGTGAGCCACGCGACTTCCTCGCGGTCGCCACGCCGGGCGCGGGCAAGACGACCTTCGCGCTCCGCATCGCCGGCGACCTTCTGTCGAGAGGGATGATCCGGGCTGTGACGATCGTCACACCGACGGAGCATCTCAAACAGCAGTGGGCGGACGCCGCGGGCAGGGTCGGCATCGCGATCGACCCCGAGTTCAAGAACAGCCAGGGCGCGACCTCCCGCGACTACATCGGGGTGGCCATCACCTACGCTCAGGTGTCCATGCATCCGGCGCTGCACCGCGCCCGCACCGAGGCGCGCAAGACACTCGTGATCTTCGACGAGATCCACCACGCGGGCGACGCGAAGTCCTGGGGCGACGGCGTACGGGAGGCGTTCGAGCCCGCCGCCCGGCGCCTCGCCCTGACCGGCACCCCCTTCAGGTCCGACATCAACCCGATCCCCTTCGTCACCTACGCCGAGGACGGCGACGGGATCCGGCGCAGCGTCTCCGACTACTCCTACGGGTACGGTCCCGCGCTCGCCGACGGTGTCGTCCGCCCGGTCATCTTCCTCGCCTACGCCGGTGAGATGCGCTGGCGGACCCGCGCCGGCGACGAGATCGCCGCGACCCTCGGCACCCCGCTCACCAAGGACCAGCTCGGCCAGGCCTGGCGGGCCGCGCTCGACCCGAAGGGCGAGTGGATTCGCCAGGTCCTCCGGGCGGCCGACCGGCGCCTGACCGAGGTGCGCAGGGGCGTACCGGACGCCGGGGCCCTGGTCATCGCCACCGACCACGAGACCGCCCGCGCCTACGCCCGCCACATCAGGACCATCACCGGTGAGGGCGCCACGGTCGTGCTCTCCGACGACCCGGCGGCCTCCAAGAAGATCAAGGAGTTCTCCGCCTCCGGGCAACGCTGGCTGGTCGCCGTCCGGATGGTCTCCGAGGGCGTCGACATCCCGCGCCTGGCCGTCGGCGTCTACGCCACGAGCATCTCGACCCCGCTGTTCTTCGCCCAGGCCGTCGGCCGCTTCGTCCGGGCCCGTAAAAGAGGCGAGACCGCGTCCGTCTTCGTGCCCTCCGTGCCGACCCTGATGGGGCTGGCGGCGGAGCTGGAGGCCGAGCGCGACCATGTGCTCGACCGCAAACCCCCCGAGGAGGGACTGGACGACCTCCTCCTGGAGGACGCCCAGCGCAAGAAGGACAACCCCGACGTGCTGGGCGACGAGCTGCCGTTCGAGACCCTGGAAGCGGTCGCCACCTTCGACCGGGTGCTCTTCGACGGCGGCGAGTTCGGCAGCGCCGCAGAGACCGGCTCCCCCGAGGAGGAGGACTTCCTCGGCCTGCCGGGCCTGCTGGAGCCGGACCAGGTCCGGACCCTGCTGAGCAAGCGCCAGTCCGACCAGCTGAAGGCCAGGCGGACCAGGCCCGAGCCCAAGGAGCCTCAGCTTGCCCCGCACGAGCTGATCGCCAACCTGCGCAAGGAGCTCAACGGCCTCGTCGGCGCCTGGAACCATCGCACCGGCCAGCCCCACGGCGTCATCCACGCCGAGCTCCGCAGGTCCTGCGGTGGCCCCGCCATCGCGCAGGCCTCCGCCGAGCAGATCCAGGAGCGGATCGACAAGATCCGCCACTGGGCCACCCAGCGCTCCCACTGACCCGGCCACCGGGTCGCGCACGGCGCCGGCGCCGTGCGCGACCGGTCAGCCGTGCGCGACCGGTCAGCCATGCGCGACCGGTTAGCCGAAGGCGATCGGGTCAGCCGAGGGCGATCGGCCTGCCGGTCCGGCCGTCGATCGCCCGGAACCCTCCCTCGGCGCGCACCGGTTGTGCGAGTGGTACCTGCAGGGAGGCGACGCCGCCGGTGACGCTCACCGGCCGCGTAGTGGCGCCCGAGGTGCGACTCTCCGCCTCGCCCTCGCGCATCCAGACCCTGATCGTGCGGTTCCGGTGACGCAGGACCACGGTCGCGGTGTCACACTCGTCGGTCCTGGCCGTCCAGAAGAGCGTCACGCCCCGCAGCGCGCCCTGGCGGCGGGCCAGACGCACCCGCTCGGGAGCGGGCATCCTGCCCGGGCAGGATGCGCTTTGCCGGTCCTGACCGGCAGGCTCTGCCCGCGCACCCCGCTGAGCCGCCTGCGCGGACGGGGACGGTGCCGGGGATGGGGCCGGGGATGGGGCCGGGGCCGGTGTTCGGGCCGCCGGCTGCGGGGGCGCGGCGATGAGGGTCCGCGGCGGGATCTGGACTGTGCTGGTGGTCCAGATCGTGGCCACCTCCAGCGAGACCAGCGCCAGCACGCTCGTCAGCCGCACCAGCGTCCCGCCGCGAAAAAGGTTCCACAGGCACAGCGGGGTCAGGACCAGCCAGGAGACACCGAGCACGAACATATGAGGTCACCACCGGGAGTAAGAGGTCTCAGCTCTCCGTGATACTCCTGTCGCGGCGGGTGGTGGTTGTGTTTACCCACCCATGCCGGTCCGGTAGTCGTTCGAATGCTCAGGGCTCATCCGGGACGGGTGCCGGCCGGGGTGATCCGTACCGAGATCGCGGTGGGTACGCGGCTACGGTGCTCGGGTGGGGAGCCGTCAGGCCGGGCGGACCACGGGGGTGCCGGTGAGACGGGCCCCGGCGGAGCCGAGCTCGGCGAGGGCGGCCTCGGTGGTCGGGGCCGCCACCCCGGCGGTGAGGTCCAGCAGCACCTGGACGGAGAGGCCGTGCGCGAGCGCGTCCAGGGCGGTGGCCCGCACACAGTGGTCGGTGGCGATGCCGACGACGTCCACCGCCTCCACGCCGCGCTCACCGAGCCAGTCGGCCAGGCTCGTACCGTCGGAGGTGACGCCCTCGAAGCCACTGTAGGCGGCGGCGTGGGCGCCCTTGCTGAACACCTCCTCCACCCGTCCGGTGTCGAGGGCGGGATGGAAGTCGGAGCCGGACGTCCCGGCGACGCAGTGGACGGGCCAGGAGTTCACGTAGTCGGGTTCGGCGGCGAAGTGGGAGCCGGGGTCCACATGGTGGTCGCGGGTGGCCACGACGTGGTCGTAGCCGTGCGATGCGGTGTGCCGGGAGATGGCGGCGGCCACCTCGGCGCCGCCGCCGACCGGAAGGCTGCCGCCCTCGCAGAAGTCGTTCTGGACATCAACGATGATCAGTGCGGTTGGCATGTGGTCAGTCAAACACGGTGGGGAGCGCGGCGTAGCCCCGGGACAGCTGGTGGGCGTTGGCGGGCAACTCGGCGAGGACTACGCGGTGCCGGGCGCGGGCCGCGTCCAGCTTCTCGCGGCCGACGACCTCGCCCTCCCTGACCAGCGGGACCTGCAGCGGACGGGCGTCGGGGGGAAGGTCACCGGAGGTGGTGACCAGCTCGGCGACCGCCGTGCCCGCCGGGTCGAGCCTGCGGAAGGCGTTCTTGCGGCCGCCCCTGCTGGGCTTGCCCACCGACTTCTTGGCCACCGGCCGCATGACCCCGTCGGCGTCCTGGCGGGCGACGAGCTTGTAGACCAGGGCGGCGGTGGGCGAGCCGGAGCCGGTGACCAGCGACGTGCCGACGCCGTAGCCGTCCACGGGCGCTGCCGACAGCGCCGCGATGGCGTACTCGTCGAGGTCGCTGGTGACGATGATCCGGGTCTTGTGCGCGCCGAGCGCGTCGAGCTGCTCGCGTACCTCGTGGGCCACCTGGACGAGATCGCCGGAATCGAGGCGGACGGCGCCGAGGGAGGGGCCGGCCAGCTCCACCGCGGTCCGTACGGCCTGGGCCACGTCGTAGGTGTCGACCAGCAGCGTGGTGCCGGTACCGAGGGAGGTGATCTGGGCTTGGAAAGCCTGCTCCTCGGAGTCGTGGAGCAGGGTGAACGCGTGGGCCGCGGTCCCGGCCGTCGGCACGCCGTACACGCGGCCCGCCATGAGGTTGGAGGTGGAGGAGAACCCGCAGAGGTAGGCGGCTCGCGCGGCGGCCACAGCGGCCGCCTCGTGGGTGCGTCGCGAGCCCATCTCGATGATCGGCCTGGTCCCGGCGGCGCCGACCATGCGGGCGGCGGCGGCGGCGATCGCGCAGTCGTGGTTGAGCACCGAGAGGATCACGGTCTCCAGCAGCACCGACTCGGCGAACGTGCCCTCCACCGTCATGATCGGGGAACCGGGGAAGTAGCACTCGCCCTCGGCGTAGCCGTCCACGTCCCCCGAGAACCGGTACCCGGCGAGGAAGGCCAGGGTGGGCTCGTCGACAACCTGATTGTCTTCGAGGAACGCCAGCGACTCCTCGTCGAAGCGGAAGGACTCCAGCGCCTCCAGCACCCGTCCGGTGCCCGCGACGACCCCGTAGCGCCGTCCACCGGGCAGTTGCCTCGCGAACACCTCGAAGACCGCACGCCTGGAGGCGGCGCCGCTTCTCAGCGCCGCCTCCAGCATCGTCAGCTCATAGTGATCGGTAAGCAACGCGGTGCTCATGCTCTTTGTCACGAGTCGAAGACTAATCCCGGGGTAGGGCAGACTGGTGAATGTGGGTAGCACCGCTCCAACAGAGGTCGAGCGTCCGTCAATCGACGTAAGGCCCGATCTGCCATGGTTGACGATCGTCTGGAACGACCCGGTCAACCTGATGTCCTACGTGACGTACGTCTTCCGAACCGTCTTCGGATATTCCAAGGAGAAGGCGGAGAAGTTGATGCTCGACGTGCACCACAAGGGTAAAGCCGTGGTCTCCAGCGGCACCCGTGAGGAGATGGAGCGCGACGCGCAGATCATGCACTCCTATGGGCTGTGGGCCACGGTCCAGCGGGATTCGTGAGCGGGCGGGCGGTCCGCCCCCACCCGGCGCCGTGCGGTGGCGGGCAGCGGGCCGGTTCTGGGCGACGGGCGGGTCTTGGGCGGAATCCACGAGGAATGGTGGGCGAGAGATGAGTTCGGGGTTCAAGCCAGGGCGCGAGGGCGGTGTGATCACGGGCTTCGACGCCGCCGAGGTGTCGATCCTGCGCTCGCTGGTCACCCAGATCCTGGGCCTGATAGAGCCGGGGGAGACCGGCGACGACCCTCTGGAGAAGGCGCTCGGCATCGGCACGTCCGAACAGTCCAACGATCCGGTGCTGGCCAGGCTGTTTCCCTCCGCGTACGAGGACGGTGAGGCGGCCGCGGAGTTTCGCCGGTACACCGAGGTGACGCTGCGCGAGGGCAAGCGGGCCGACGCCAAGGCGATGCTCGACAGCGCCGAGCCCGGCCAGGTCGAGCTGACCAGGGAGCAGGCGCAGGCGTGGATGCGCGCGCTGAACGACGTGCGGCTCGCGCTCGGCACCCGGCTGGAGGTGACCGAGGAGGTGCACGACGAGATCGCCGACATGTCGGAGCACGACCCCCGCTACCCGGCGTACGTCATCTACGACTGGCTGACCTACCTCCAAGACACCCTGGTCCGAGCCCTTTGGTAGCTTTCAGACATGCTCACGATCTCTCGGGAACTGGTTGACAAGATCATCACGCACGCTCGGGCGGACCACCCCGACGAGGCCTGCGGCGTGATCGCCGGGCCCGTCGGTTCCGACTCCCCCGAACGCTTCATCGCGATGGAGAACGCCGAGCGGTCGCCGACGTTCTACCGGTTCGACTCTCTGGAGCAGTTGCGCGTCTGGCGGGAGATGGACGACCGCGACGAGGAGCCGGTGGTCATCTACCACTCCCACACCGCCACCGAGGCGTACCCCTCCCGCACCGACATCTCCTACGCCTCCGAACCAGGAGCCCACTACGTGCTGGTCTCCACCCGCGAGGAACTGGGTGAGGAGGCCGAGTTCCGCTCGTACCGGATCGTCGACGGTGTCGTGAGCGAGGAGAAGGTGACGATCACCTCCGGGTGACCGTCCCGGGTGTACGGCCGTGAGGTGGATTGTCCCTTTGGGTAAGCTGGTGGGCATGCTGACCGCCGCCCCGAGCCAGGAGGACGTCGTGCTCTCGCGTCCCGGCCTATGGGCACGGCACGCGGACGTCGCGCCCGTGCAGAACTTCCTGTTCGCGCACACGCCCTTCGTCGTCGTCTACGACTGTCGCTGACCGGCTTTTCTGGAATCCTCCGGTGCTCGCCGGTGTTCTGAAACCGGTGGGCCTTACTCCCATGACGACACAAGGAGATTGACCCGCGATGGCCATTGAGGTTCGCATTCCGACGATCCTGCGCCCCTACACCGACGGTGCCAAGGCCGTTGACGCCAAGGGCGCCACGCTTGAGGAGCTGATCGGCGACCTGGAGGCCCGGCACCCCGGGCTGAAGGAGCGCCTGGTCGACAAGGGCGCGCTGCGCCGCTTCGTGAACGTCTACCTGAACGACGAGGACGTCCGCTTCCTGGGCGGGCTGGAGACCCCGGTCGCCGACGGCGACACGGTCACCGTTCTGCCCGCCGTGGCCGGCGGCTCCCGCTAGTGGCCCCACACCGAACGTTGACCGGGAAACCCGCAGCGGGGAACAGACGTTCCGGCCCGGAAAAGCCCGGTCAAGGTTCGGAGACGCCCCGCTAGCCGCGCGGCGCCGCCCGCCTCTCGCGGGACCTCGAAGGGTCCCGCGAGAGGCGGGCGGCGCACCTCGCTGTCGTTGGTAGGACTACAGAGGCGGAAGCCGTACACCATGCGTTTTGACTCACTGATCGACTCGGTCGGCCGGACCCCGATGGTCGGCCTGCCCAGGCTCTCGCCCTCGGAGGACGTGCGGATCTGGGCCAAGCTCGAAGACCGCAACCCGACAGGTTCGATCAAGGACCGTCCGGCGCTGTGGATGATCGAGCAGGCGGAGAAGGACGGGCTCCTCCAGCCGGGCTGCACCATTCTTGAACCCACGAGCGGCAACACCGGCATCTCGCTGGCGATGTCCGCCCGGCTCAAGGGTTACAAGCTGATCTGCGTGATGCCGGAGAACACCTCCGAGGAACGCCGCCAGCTGCTGCGCATGTGGGGGGCGCGGATCATCTCCTCGCCCGCGGCGGGTGGCTCCAACGAGGCGGTCAGGGTCGCCAAGGGCCTGGCCGCCGAGAACCCCGACTGGGTGATGCTCTACCAGTACGGCAACCCGGCCAACTGGCGCTCGCACTACGAGTCGACCGGGCCGGAGATCCTGGCGGACCTGCCGTCCGTCACCCACTTCGTGGCCGGTCTGGGCACCACGGGCACCCTGATGGGCGTCGGCCGGTTCCTGCGCGAGCAGGTCCCCGACGTGCGGATCGTCGCCGCCGAGCCGCGCTACGGCGAGCTGGTGTACGGCCTGCGCAACGTCGACGAGGGCTTCATCCCCGAGCTGTACGACGCCGAGGTCCTGACCACGCGTTTCTCCGTCTCCTCCGCCGACGCGCTCCGGCGCACCCGGGAACTGCTGGCCGCCGAGGGCATCTTCGCCGGGGTCTCCACCGGGGCCGCGCTGCACGCCGCGCTCGGCATGGCGGCCAAGGCCGTCAAGGCGGGGGAACGGGCCGACATCGTCTTCGTGGTCGCGGACGGCGGCTGGAAGTACCTGTCCACCGGCGCCTACGAGGGGACGCTGGAGGAGGCCGAGGAGCGGCTCGAAGGCCAGCTCTGGGCCTGACGCGAGTTCCGCGGCGGACGACCGGAGCGGCCGGATCCGTGAGGCCCGTCGTGGGAAGCGGAGCCGGGATCGGTGGGCATGGGGCCGGGCGGCGAATGGCAGGTGAACGGCGAAGGGCGGGCGTCCCGGTGGGACGCCCGCCCTTCGCCGTTCACGATGGGGACCGATCCCCGGCGGGCGGAAGCCCGGCCGGGGATCGGGGGAGGTCTGATCGGTCAGGAGCCTCGGAGAGCTAGTCGTTGAACAGGAGCCTCAGCGAGAAGGTCGCCTCGCTGCCCGACTGGGTGCCGCTCATGCCCATGCCGCGCAGCACCTGGAGGTTGGCCTTCTCGTCGCCCTGCAGGCCGTTGAGATAGAGCTTCTCCACCTTGTCCAGGTCGACGTAGACGGCGAAGGTCGCCTCGTCGGCGTTGGGGATCGCGAGCTGGAAGGTCTCGCTGTCGCCCAGGGTGCCGTCCTTGTCGAGCTCGGCGGCGTACTCCTGCGAGCTGGCCAGGACGAAGGTGCCGTCACCGGGGACCTTGGCGAGCTGCGGGACGGTCGTCCCGGTGCCGGCAAGGTACTTCTCGATCTTGCCGACGATCTCCTGCGCCTTGGCCGGGTCGGTGACGATCTTCGCGCCGAACTTCGGCTGGTCGCCGTCGAGGCCGTTGGCGTCCAGCGCGAGGGTGATGTTCTTGCCGAGCAGCGTCACCAGATCGTCGGGAAGCGCCAGCCCGGACTGCTGCTGGGCCTGGTCGACGAGCTGCTGCACGCCACCGCCGCCGGCCGTGTCGGCCGACTTCATGAGCTGCGTCCACTGCTTGCCGATCATCTCGCCGAGACCGGAGAACGAGGCCGCGCCGGCGGTGGAGGCCGGAAGCGCGCTGATCCGGGAGGCTTCGAGGGTGCCCATGTCCAGGTCCTGGGCGCCGCGGCTGATGCCCGCGAGCTCGACGTACCCGCTGTCGAAGCGGAGGGCACCGGCTACCCGGACGTTCTTGATCTGGGCGAGGGCGGTGGGGTCCTGGGTCGTCAGCTCGGGAGCCAGTTGGGCGATCTTGCCGGCGTCCGCCCAGAAGGAGAGGACGCCGGTCTCGCCGAGGGCGCTCAGGTCCTCGGAGAAGGTGGCGTTCTCCGACAGCGGCGCGGCGGCCGCGGCCTGGTCGGCCTCCGCCTGGGTGGGGCTGAGCAGCGCGTAGTCGTCGCGGAAGGCGATGCCGTACTTCTCCTCGCCCATCAGCTTGGCGATGCCCGCCTTGGCCTTGTCCTGGTCGGTGACCTGGACGGCCACCACGGCGCCGGGCTCCTTGGCGCCCTTGGCGGCCGGAGTCGCGGCCACGCCGACGCGAACGCCGAGCCACGGCTCGATGTCGGTGGCGTAGTTAACCTTGCTGAGGCTGTCGGACTCCTTCTTCAGCAGGTCGAAGATGGCCTGGCGCGGGTCGTCGCCGCTGAAGGAGTCCTTGGTGGTGGTGAACTTCCTGGCGATGTCGAACAGCGCCAGCTTCTGGTTCGCGGCCGGGTCGAGGTCAAGGCGTACGTAGCCGATGGCGTTGGCGGGCAGCACGTCGTGCGGCTGCGTGCCGCCGCCGCTGAGCAGGTTGACCGCGAAGACGCCGCCGCCGCCCACCAGGACCACGACCAGCGCGGCGATCGCCGCGAGCAGCCAGCCCTTACCGCCCTTGCGCGGGGGAGTTCCGGTCGGCTGCCCCGAGCCCAGGAAGTCGGGGCCCTGCTGCCAGTTCCCCGCCTGCTGCTGGTAGGCCTGCTGGCCATAGTTCTGCTGCTGCTGGCCGTAGGGCTGGCCGGCCTGCTGGCCGTAGTTCTGCTGGCCGTAGTTCTGCTGGGGGTTGTACTGGGGCTGGCCCTGCTGCGGGTAGGGCTGCCCCTGCTGGTAGCCCTGCTGGGGCTGGGGGTATCCGGGCTGGCCGTTCTGAGGATAGGCCTGCGTGTGCGGTTGGTCGCTTCGCTGCGCGCCCTCATTCCAGCGGTAGGCGATCGTCCTGTCGGGTTGCTGATCCGGGGTGGGCGACTGGTCGGGGGGATTGTTGGCAGGCATGATCACTCACAATGTGGACTTCGTGGATATAAAGAAGCTAGTGCACATTGCTAGCAACCCGCTTGCATTGAACTAACCATGTGATTGGTACGTCTAAGCGGGATCGAGCCCGCTCTCTGGGGCTTCATTCGGCCTTATGGGCTTTGTCATGCTATTTCCGCAGGTGGTCGCCAGGCCTTCTTCCGGCCGGCTCTGACCTTTCCTGGGGCTCGGGCGGCTCCGGAAACCGTGGGGAATCTCGCGACCCGGTTGCCTTCAGACCCGTTTCGGGCTCGGTTTGGATTCGGATCGGTCTCGGGGTCAGGCTCGGGTGCGGCTCGGGTGCGGCTCGGGTGCGGCTTGGGTACGGCTCGGATTCGGCTCGGGTGCGGCTCGGCTGGTGAAGCGTCAGGGGGGCGGGGAAACGGAGGTCGCGGGGGGTAGGTAAAGTGAGCTCTCTAGAACAAGGTTCGGGAGTGTGGATGACGAAGTTCGACGAGGCGACAGAGGCGATCCGGGTGGACGAGACCACCTACGACGTGTGCCTCGACCCCGGATACTCAGTCGGCGGGCCCCTCAACGGCGGCTACCTGATGGCCGTGCTGCTGCGCGCGGTCGTGGACGCCTCCCCCCATGAGCACCCGGTGACCACCGGCGCCCAGTTCCTGCGCGCCGCCGTCCCAGGCCCCGCGCAGGTGCGCCTGGAGCAGATCAAGACCGGCCGCACCGTCACGATGACCCGGGCCAGCCTGGTCAGGGACGGCGACTCCATCATCGAGTCCCTCGTCACGACCGCGACCCTCGACGGCGCCGCCCCCGACTGGACGGACGGACCATCGGCGGCGATGCCGCCGATGGAGCGGTGCCTCCGGCTGCCCGCTCCCAAGACCGAGTCGAACATGACGCTCAACGCCCAGATGGACCTGGCGTTCGACCCTCCCACCATCGGGTGGCTCGACGGCAAGCCCAGCGGCCGCCCCGAGGCCCGCGCCTACTTCCGGATGGCCGAGCCACAGGACCCCGACCCGTACGTGCTGGCACTGGCCGTGGACTGCCTGCCGCCGGTGGTCTTCTCCGCCGGAAAGCGTGGCTGGGCCCCCACCGTCGACCTCACCTGGCACCTGCGCGCCCTGCCCGCCCCCGGTTGGCTGACCCTCATCGCCGGAGGCAGGCTGATCAACGACGGCTGGTTCGACGAGGACGTCGAGGTCTGGGACTCCGCGGGCCGCCTGGTCGCCCAGTCCCGCCAGCTGGCTCGCGTCGGGCGGGGCTGACACCCGCAGGGCCGGTCGGGCGAGCGGCCCCGCGCCTATCGCGCGACTTTCCATGTCGACTACGCCATCTGACACCCGCGGGGCCGGCCGGGTGAGCGGCCCCGCAGAGCGGGAAAACACAAGGCCGAATCGGTAATAGGCGTTGTGAGGATTCTTACCGTGTTCGATCGTCCCAGGTCGCCTAGCCTTGGGAACTGTGTCGCAAGCGAGTGTTGGAATCTTTGACAGCGGTGTCGGCGGCCTCACGGTGGCTCGGGCGATCATCGACCAGTTGCCCAACGAGTCGATCCTCTACGTGGCGGACACGGCGAGGCAGCCGTACGGCCCCAAGACCATCGCGCAGGTCCGCGCCTACGCGCTGGAGGTGATGGATCACCTTGTCGAGCACGACGTGAAGATGCTGGTGATCGCGTGCAACAGCGCCAGCGCGGCAGTGCTCCGCGATGCCCGCGAGCGCTACGACGTGCCGGTCGTCGAGGTGATCCAGCCGGCCACCCGCCGTGCCGTACGTGCCACCCGTAACGGCAGGGTCGGGGTGATCGGGACCAGGGCCACCATCGAGTCGATGGCGTACCACGACGCGTTCGCCGCGGCCCCCGACGTCCGGCTGACCGGAGTGGCGGCGCCGCGCCTGGTGGAGTTCGTCGAGCGCGGGGAGACCATGAGCGAGGAGCTCATCGACGTCATCCGCGAATACCTGGAGCCGGTGCTCGCCGACCGGTGCGACACGTTGATCCTGGGATGCACGCACTACCCGCTCCTCATCGGGCCGATCTCCTACGTGGTGGGAGACGGCGTCACGCTGGTGTCCAGCGCCGACGAGACGGCCAAGGACGTGTACCGCATCCTGCACGACCGGGGTCTGGCCGCCGTAGGGGGTGCGCCCAGACACCGTTTCCGCGCCACCGGTGACGCGGGCCTCTTCGCTGACCTCGGACGACGCTTCCTCGGACCGGAGATCGATGCGGTCGAGGTGGCGGTGGTGGGTGATGTTTCGAACAACGGGCATCGCGCGTGACGGTGTTCCGGCGTTCCGTAGGGGGAGCGCCGGAAAGGGCGGGGCGGCCACCGGCGCCCGCGCCGTGCCGCGCGGCGCGGCGCCGCACTGTGAACCGTAGGAGGCCGCCGTGAGATTGACGATCATCGGGTGCTCGGGAAGCTTTCCCGGCCCTGACAGCCCTTCCTCCTGCTATCTGCTGGAGGCGGAGGGGTTCCGCATGCTGCTGGACTTCGGGAACGGCGCGCTCGGCGCGCTCCAGAGGCACCTCGGCCTGTACGACGTGGACGCGATCTGCCTGTCGCACCTGCACGCCGACCACTGCCTCGACATGTGCCCGTACCACGTGGTCCGCACCTACTCGCCCGAGGGCCCGCTGCCCAGGGTGCCGGTGTACGCGCCCGCCGACGCGCGCCGGCGCCTGAACTCGGCCTACGCGATGCCGGACGAACCGTCGCTCGACACGGCCTTCGACTTCGTGGAACTGATGCCGGGAACGTTCGAGGTCGGCCCGTTCGAGGTGACGACCGCGCTGATGAACCACCCGGTGGAGACCTACGGGTTCAGGGTCTCCCACGGCGGGCGCTCGGTGGCCTACTCGGGCGACACCGGCGAGAGCGCCGAGCTGGTCAAGCTCGCCTCCGGGGCGGACGTGTTCCTGTGTGAGGCGTCACACCTCGATCGGCCCGAACTCCCCGCCGGCCTGCACCTGAGCGGCCGCCAGGCGGCCGAGCACGCGGCCAGGGCGGAGGTGGACACCCTGGTGCTGACCCACCTGGTGCCCTGGAACGATCACGACCGCGTCAGGGAGGACGCCTCCCGCGGTGGGTTCGGCGGGCGCATGGAACTCGCACGAAGCGGGCTCCGGTATGACCTAGGGTGAACTTCATGGCTCGTGCAGATGGACGTTCTCCCGATCAGCTCCGCCCTGTCACCATCACCCGCGACTGGATCACCCACGCAGAGGGTTCGGTGCTCGTCGAGTTCGGCGGCACCAGGGTGCTCTGTGCCGCCTCCGTGCAGGACAGCGTGCCGCGCTGGCGCCGGGGCAGCGGTCAGGGCTGGATCACCGCCGAGTACGCCATGCTGCCGCGCGCCACGAACACCCGCAACGACCGCGAGTCGGTACGCGGCAAGATCGGCGGTCGTACCCACGAGATCTCCCGCCTGATCGGCCGCTCGCTGCGCGCCTGCGTCGACTACAAGGTCCTGGGCGAGAACTCGATCGTCATCGACTGCGACGTGCTCCAGGCGGACGGCGGCACCCGCACCGCCGCCATCACCGGCGCGTACGTGGCGCTGGCCGACGCGATCGCCTGGATGCGCGAGCGGAAGATGTGCGGCGCCGACCCGCTGATCGACTCGGTCGCGGCCGTCTCCGTCGGCATCGTCGGCTCCACGCCGCTGCTCGACCTCTGCTACACCGAGGACGTCGCCGCCGAGACGGACATGAACGTGGTGATGACCGGCTCCGGCGAGTTCGTCGAGGTCCAGGGCACCGCCGAGGGCAAGCCGTTCAACCGTGCCGCCCTCGACGAGCTGCTCGACCTCGGCGCGGCCGGCTGCGCCGAGCTCACCCGCCTGCAGCGGGAGGCCCTGGCATGAGCAGGCCCCGTGTCGTCCTCGCAACCCGGAACGCCGGGAAGATCGCCGAGCTGCGCCGGATCCTGGCCGATGCCGAGGTCCCGGTGGAGATCGTCGGGCTTGAGGAGTTCCCCGAGATCGGCGACGTCGCCGAGACCGGCCTGACCTTCGCGGAGAACGCCCTGCTCAAGGCGCACGCGGTGGCCCGGCAGTCCGGCCTGCCGGCGATCGCCGACGACTCAGGCCTCTGTGTCGACGCGCTGAACGGCATGCCGGGCATCTTCTCCGCCCGCTGGTCGGGAAAGCACGGCGACGACCTGGCCAACCTCGACCTGCTGCTCGCCCAGGTCTCCGACGTGCCCGCCGAGCACCGGGGCGCGCACTTCGCCTGCGCCGCCGCGCTGGCGCTCCCCTCCGGAGCGGAACGGGTGATCGAGGGCGCGCTGCACGGCGTGATCATCGATACCCCGCGCGGCACCAATGGCTTCGGCTACGACCCGATCCTGCTCCCCGAGGGTGAGACCCGTACCACCGCCGAGTTGTCCGCCGCGGAGAAGGACGCCATCAGCCACCGGGGTCGTGCCTTCCGCGCCCTGGCCCCCATCCTCGCCGAAGTGCTCGTCTGACTTATCCCGGCGAGTCTGTAATCGGCGTGTAAGAACCCGCGGCCCGGATGGGCGTAGCGTCGAAGGTATGCAGAGCAACAGGCGCATGCCCTCGTGGGCCGCGGCGCTGATCGGCCTGGTGTCCGGCGCGGTGGCGGTCGGGGTGTCCCTGCTCGTCGCGGGCCTGGTGAACCCCTCCGCCTTCCCGATCGTCGCGGTGGGCAACTCGGCGGTCGACCTCACCCCGGCCGCGCTCAAGGAGTGGGCGATCCGCACCTTCGGCGAGAACGACAAGGTCGTGCTGCTCGGCGGGATCTTCGTGGTCATGGCGCTCATCGCCGCCGCGCTGGGCATCGCCGCCGCCCACGACGTCCGGTACGGCCTGGTGGGCCTGGCCGCCTTCGGCCTCGTCGGAGTCGTCGCCGTGCTGACCCGGCCGGACTCCGGGCTCGCGGACGTCCTGCCGACCGTGGTCGGCGTCGGTGCGGGCATGTTCGCGCTGCGACGGATCATCCGCCGCTCCCTCGTGCCCGTCGAAGAGTTCGCCGGCGCCTCGACCGGTCCGTACGGCGACCGGGAGCACCCGATGCCCGGCGGCGCCGCGGGCGCGGCGGGGACCGCGCACGGCGCCGGACCGTGGGAGATCGCGCAGGGGGCGCCACGGAAGGACGCGCCGGATTCATCGCCGGAGCCTCTGCCGGAGGCCGGGGAACGGCACGAGCCGGCCACGCCGCCGGTCATGCGGGCCGGGAGAGACCTGCGCGCGTTCGACCGCCGGGGCCTGCTGACCGGTGTGCTCGGCGGCGTCGCCGTCGCCGGGGTGGCCGGGCTCGCCGGACGCCTGCTGTCGGGGCGGGCCGAGGTGAGCGTGGCGCGCAACAGCATCGCGCTGCCCCGGCCCACGACCCCCCTCGCGCCGCTGCCCACCGGGGTCGACCTCAAAATCAAGGGCCTGTCGCCGTTCGTCACCCCGAACAACGACTTCTACCGGGTCGACACCGCCCTGGTCGTCCCTCAGGTGGACCCGAGCAGCTGGACTCTCAAGATCCACGGCATGGTCGACCGCCCGGTCGAGCTCACCTTCGCCGACCTGATGAAGCGCACCGTGGTCGAGGCCGACGTCACGCTCTGCTGTGTCTCCAACGAGGTCGGCGGCCCCTACATCGGCAACGCCCGCTGGCTGGGCGTCAGGCTGGCCGACGTGCTGCGCGACGCGGGTGTCCAGAAAGGCGCCGACATGCTGCTCAGCACTTCCGCCGACGGCTGGACCGCCGGAACCCCGGTCGACGTCGTCCTCGACGGCCGCGACGCCCTGCTGGCCTTCGGCATGAACGGCGAGGTGCTTCCCGTCGACCACGGCTTCCCGGTCCGCCAGGTCGTCCCAGGTCTCTACGGCTACGTCTCGGCCACCAAGTGGGTCACCGAGATCAAGGTCACCCGCTTCGACGAGGACGAGGCCTACTGGACGCCCAGGGGCTGGTCGGCCAAGGGCCCGGTCAAGACCGAGTCCCGCATCGACCTGCCCAGGGACGGCGCGAGCGTCCCGGCGGGCCGCACCGTCGTCGCGGGCGTCGCCTGGGCCCAGCACAAGGGTGTGGACGCGGTCGAGGTCCGCGTCGATGGGGGCCAGTGGCGCCAGGCCCGTCTCGCCGAGGCCCCCACCGCCGACACCTGGCGCCAGTGGGTCCTCGACGACTGGGACGCCACCCCGGGCAGCCACACCATCGAGGTCCGCGCCACCGACGCCACCGGCTACACCCAGACCCCCGACCGAGCCCCGATAGCCCCCGACGGTGCCACCGGCTGGCACACCATCCAGGTGCGGGTCAGCTGACTCAGGCTGTATTCGAACCATCCCGGTGGCTCTCGATCAGTAGTCTTTCGACCACCGACATAGGGATGGTGCGCCGGTGAGCCCTGTACGCCGCTGGCAGGAGGTCAAGGCCGAGGCACACCGGCTGTATCCCGAGATGGCCGACCCGGAGCGGCAGGCCGCTGCCGAAGCCGAGTTGGATGCGTATGCGGTCGGCTATCACCTGGCGGAAGGGGAATCTTTCCCTCGTTGACAGGGGTGGCTCGTTATCGTGGAGACGCCGCGCAGTCGCGAGGAGGGCACCGAGATGACCGGGCAGGACTGGAACCCCGACCTGACGTACGCCGAGCGTAGCGAGCACACCGGGGACCGGATAGCCAAGGCGCGGAAGCTCCGAAATCTCACCCAGGAAGGCTTGGCCGGGCTCGCGCATGTCTCTCGAAGCTTGATCGCCAAGGTCGAGTCGGGCGCCAGGCCCGCCACCCCGTCTCTTGTCGCAGCTGTCGCACGGGCCTGCTCGGTGGATCCGGCGGAGATCAACGGGCAACCATACCGGGGCACCGACGAACGCAGTGACGCCGTGCACGCGGCGATTCCTGCCATTCGTGTGGCCTTGGCCTATGTGGACGTCGCACCCGAACTGGGCATGCCTCCCCGAACGCTCGACGAGTTGGCCGCTGAGGTGGTCGCGCTTCAGAAGCTTCAAAAATCTGTGTCGTACGCCCAGCTCGGCGCTCTGCTGCCTGCGCTCCTGGAGGAATTGACGATTCAGGTCATGGAACTGGATACGGTTCGTGCCTGGCGTCTGCTCAACCGTGCTCAAGCGCTGGCTGGATCCCTGGTACGCCGCCTCGGCTACAACGACCTGGCACAGGTCGTGGTGGAACGAACGACGCTCTCCGCGCAGCGCGCGGAAGATCCATATCTGCCGTATGTGGTCACCCTGGGCCGGGCACGGTTGCTGATGACCATGGGTTCCTGGGATGTCGCCCTCAAAATGGTCCAGCAGGCCATGAGTAAAGTCGATCAGGATAACCCGGTGTCAACGGAGGTTTTCGGGGCGCTGCATCTGAACGCGGCCATCACCGCCGCGAGAGCGGGGAAGACAGCGGATGCCTGGGAGCACCACGGGACCGCGACCGAGGCGGCGGCACGGATCAGCCCAAGAGATCGTCGCGACCCTTACGGCCTGCAGATGAACCCGGGGAACGCCTCAATTCACGGGTGTGCGGTGGCCGTCGAACTGGGTGATTTCGATCAAGCCATTCGGCTGGACCAGGGTGTCGACCTATCCGGACCGGACAACAATGACGAGCGCCGGGCGCACCACGAGATCGACATGGCAAGGGCTCATCTGTGGGTCAACGACAACGACAGGGCGCTCAAGCGCATGATCAACGCTGAGCGGGTCGCGCCGCAGATGACGCGCTTCCACCCTTCGGCAAGAGAGGCGGTCCGCCAGCTCGTACGAGTCCATCGCAGGATTCCGGAACCACTGCGTGCGCTGCAAGGGCGCATGACCGTCTGAAGGGTCGGTGTGTCAAGGGGGCTGCTGCGCACAAGCTTTGCACGTTACATAGGCGCGTACACGGCATGCGTTACAGAGGCGACCTACGGGAACGCCATGTTGATCTTTGTGTATCGCGAACCTTCGTTTATGAGAGCCGCTCTCGGCAGGCCGGGCAGGTGAGCGTTACCATGTGAACCTTCTCTCTGATCGGAGACCCGCGGGTGGATTCGGTACCGGCTTGCGTGCTTGTCTTGTGGGATGTCGACCATACTCTGATCGAGAACGCAGGCGTCAGCAAGGAGACCTACGCGGCCGCGTTCGAGTTGCTGACCGGCCGGCCTGCCGAGCACCGTGCCCGAACAGATGGCCGGACCGATCCGGAGATCATGCGCGATCTTCTGGAGCGGCATGACGTGCAGGTCACGCCGGCGCATCTGGCCCGGTTCCCGGAGGTGTTGACCTGTGCCCTGGCCGCGAGACGAGACCGGCTGCGTCAACGTGGCCACGCGTTGCCGGGCGCGCGGGAGGCGATCGCCGCGCTGGGCCAGATGCCCGGGGTCATCCAATCCGTGCTGACCGGGAACGTGCAGCCCAACGCGTTCACCAAAGTGGAGGTGTTCAATCTACACGGTGGGCTGGATTTCGAGGTGGGTGGATATGGGTCTGATGACCTGGTCCGGGCCCACCTGGTGGAGGTGGCCCGCAACCGGGCCAGGGCCAAGTACCAGGTCATGCTCGACGCGTCGAGCACGGTGCTGATCGGCGACACCATCCGCGACATCCAAGCCGCCCGCCGCGGCGGAGCTGTCGCCATCGGGGTGGCTTCTGGGCCGAATACCGTGGCCGAACTGCTCGCGGAGGGGGCGGATGTGGCGCTGGCGGATCTGGCCGACACCGCCGCCGTGGTGAAGGCGGTCACCGATGTTCAGGCTCAGATTTCGGCGCACCTGAAGGCCTGATGCTCTCCTCGATCAAGATCTGCCGCTGCTGGTAGAAGTTCGACTCCTGGATCGGATAGGCACTCTCCCAGACGCGCTCGAAGCTGCGCAGGTAAGTGTCGAAGAAGTCACCGCCGTCGACACGCCGCAGGTGCAAGATCGGCGCGATGTAGCCGTAGGTCCCGTAAATGTGCTGGTTGACCAGCATCTCCTCGTCATAGCGGAAGATCGAATTGTACAAAGAGGTGCGGTGGAGACGGAACTGGATGCCGGGGGCCTGCGACAGCGGGCTGTAGTAGGCCAGAGCCATCCGGATCCGCGCGGGGATCGCGTCATACAGGCGTTCCTCCACGCCGCGGAGTGTCATCTCCGGACAGTCGGGATCGCCCATCATGATGCGCACGCTCACTCCTGCGGCTGCCTTGTCTTTGAGGACCGTGATGGAGTCGGGGTTGTCCTCGGGCAGGAACAGGCTGGCGTTGGCGAACAGCCATACCTGGCTGCGCGCCTGGGTGAGCAGATCCAGCCACATCTGGCGGGGAGTGTCGGAGCGATGCGGATATAGCCGAACAATCTCCGATTCCGCCGCCGCGGTCGGCTCGATGGCAAGCTCGGGCCATAGCCAGGCGAGGGGGACGTTCAGGGTTTGCGCGGCGCGGTGAGCGGTCGCCCGGCGGGGGGTGATGTTCTTGGTGATCCACCGCTGCACGCTTTTGGTGTCCAGGCCGAGGTGGGCGGCGAGAGAGGCCTCGGTGTAGGGGCTGGACAGCAGCGTGTTGCGCAGGCGCTCATTGACCATGAGGCGATCCCCTCAGGGGCGTTGGGGGACGTTTGGCGGTCTCACGTTACGCCTCGCAACGTCTCGGCTACAAGGTGGCCGCGTCCGTCCTGTCCGCGTTCCACTGGTCGAAGCGGCGACGTGCGCCGTAGGGCAAGCCAGGAGGAGCATCCGATGACGTGCGTAGAGGCGACGGGCGAGGCCCTGGGGGAGTTTCCGGGCTGGCACCTGGAGCGGGTGGGCGACCAATGGCGAGCCACGCACGGGGAGGGATGCGTTGAGGCGCCGACGATGGTCGCATTGCGCGACCAGTTGCGGTTGGAAGCGGCTCGATGACCCGGCACCCGACTGATCCGCTCACGGCTGAGCAGGTCGCACAAGACCTCGCCGACGCCCTGGCCCGGCTGAACACCCCCGACCGCGAACATCACCCCCGTACTGCGATGTCGGCCTCCTCCGCAAGGATGAAGGGAGCCTTGAGCCCATGACGACCAAACGGGCCGAGCAGGTGGCCTGCACTACCGCGGCGATCGATTCCGCCCTGCTGGACCGCGTCCGCCCCGAGGTATTCACCGTTGCCTCGGGGCGGACGCGCCCGAGAAGGATCATGCTGCCGGAGCTGCTTCAGACATCGCCGTATCTCACCCATGTCGCGCCGGGCGCCGATCCACCGGTCATCTACCTGACCGACACCTTCGGTCCGACGTTCCCCCAGGGTGATCCTCCGGCGGCTGACGTGGTGTTCGGGATCGTCGGGCTCGACCGTCAAATCGTGTGGCAGAGCGACCGCCGGGTGCTGGAGATGCTCACGGCGTGCGCGCAGGAGCCCTGCAGTGTTCAGCATCTGGTGGGGCGATTCGGTGCCGATCGGGTCGGCGCGGCCGTCGACCGCACCTGGCTGCAGACACCCGACGATCTTTGCCGGGAGTACCGGCTGGTGTCGGGGGAGATCGAGGTTACCGCCCACTGCAACTGGGGCTGTCGCTTCTGTCCCGTCGCCACCGACCCGAAGCCTCGCCAGACCATGCCGATGGACCTTTTCGAGGAGATCATCGCGAAACTCGCCGAGGTCGCAACGATCGACTACGTGACTTTCCAGTTCTTCAACGAACCCACCCTGGACAAGTACTTCACCGACCGCCTCGCTGTGCTGGCGCAGTACACTCCAGCTCGCGCTCTACACCAACGCCTCAGGACTCACCCAAGACAAGATCGACGCGCTGAGCCGTCACGGCGTTCTTCGCCACCTCATTGTCAACCTGCCCAGCACCGACCCGCGGGAGTTCGCAGAGCTGACCGGCTCGCGCAGCTACCCGCACACCGTGCAGAACCTGGAGCGGGCGATCCGCGCCGGATTCCGCGTCCAGATCGTCGTGAACGGCGTCGGTGAGCGCCTGGTGCGCAACCTCGCCGGGGTGGCCCGCCGGTACGAGCCGCTCGGGGTGGAGATCTATCCGAGCCTGACGTGCGACCGGGTGGGCGAGGTGGGGGCGGAGTACTTCCGGGACGTGCGGGTGGACGGGCGGCTCACCGGATGCGGGTGGCCAGTCCAGCACGCCAACGTCAGCGTTCGCGGTGACCTGTTCCTGTGCTGCAACGACTACTACCAGCGGGAGGTGTTCGGGAACATCCGCGACGGCTCGGTCGACGACCTCATGACCAGCGACATCGCGGTGCGCCTGCGGCGGCGTGTGTTCGGGGTGGCCGAGGCGGCCGACGATTTTCTGTGCCGGCGCTGTCATAACCAGAAGCTTGACTTTCCCGGCCGGGACTTCCGGCCCATCGCGACCTTCGGATGAGGGGGACCATGTCGCAGCCAGTGAGGATTTGGTACGTCGCCGCCCAGCGGCTGTGCAACTTCGACTGCCCGTACTGCGTGTCCGTCGGGTCCTGGGCCAAGAGCCGCAGGTATGACTGGAAGGACCCTGGTGACCGTGACACGTTCACCTCCATCACGGGCTGGCTGGGGTCGCGGCCCTTCGAGGTCGAGGTGCGTCTAGGTAGCCTGGGCGAGCCTTTCGCCTCGCCGTTCTTCCTCAAGAGGGCGGGCTGGCTCACCCGGCAGCCGGGTGTGCGGTACGTGGAACTGCTGTCCAACGCCTGCCTGCTGAAGCAGCGGCTGCCGACGATCGAATCCATGGCCAACCTCGGGAAGCTGTCGCTCTGGCTCACCTGGCACGACAGTCAGATGAGCCTGGAGAAGTTCATCTGCGCCGCACGCTTCGCGCAAGAGGAGTACGGCTGCTTCGTCGTGGTGAACGCCCTGCTGTTCGACGATAGCGAGACGGTCAAACGGGTGAAGAGCGCAGCGCTGGAGGCGGGGCTGCGGTTCAACGTCGACCTCGGCTACGACCCCTTCGCCCCGTCGAAGGCCTTTGAGCACACCGGCGACGCCGCTGCCGCGGTTCCGCTGATGCGGACCGCCGACGCGCTGAGCACGGTGGTCGCCTGTGGCGGAGACGGCGCGCTCACCG
Organism: Streptosporangium sp. NBC_01755; assembly: GCF_035917995.1. Lineage (NCBI taxonomy): Bacteria > Bacillati > Actinomycetota > Actinomycetes > Streptosporangiales > Streptosporangiaceae > Streptosporangium > Streptosporangium sp. NBC_01755. The sequence goes on from NZ_CP109131.1 coordinate 5,180,180, forward strand.
AGGTCGCCCTGATGGGCCTGACCTCCCCGCTGGGCCGGCCTGCCGGGCCGGCCACGACTACCTGTTCATCGACATCCATGGCCAGACCTACCGGTGTTCGAGGTACGCGGTCTTGGACCGGCATTCCTACGGCAACGTCTTGGACCCGGGGTTCGAGCTGAGCCTGCGCCCTGAGCGGTGGGCACTGTGCGAGGCGGCCAGCGGCTGCTGCAACAAAGTGGCGCGGCGGCACCCACATCCTGCTGGACAACACGGTGACGATCCTCGGGCGCGACGGTGGCATCCTCGCGGCCCATTCGCTGTACGACGCGCTCACCTCCCACCACACCCCGCGCTCGCTAATCGAGGACGAGATCGGGCGTCGCAGAGCGAATTCGCCGAACCTCGACGCGGCACGCTCCTGCATGCCGAACCGGTCGAGCGGCCATCACCGGGGACGAGAGGTCTCCCGGTTGCTGCGAGACCTACCCGGCTCGCCCAGCGACGTTCTGCACGCCAACACGGTCGAGATCCTCGATGCCCATCCTGGCGGGGTATGGAGTCAGGGCGATGTGCTGGTCTCCTTGCGGGAACTCAACATGATCGCGGTGCTGGACCTGGCAGCCCGGTCGGTGCGGTGGTTTTGGGGGCCGGGTGAGCTCTCAGGCCAACACCAGCCCTCCGCCCTGCCCGGCGGCACCGTGCTCGTCTTCGACAACGGTCACGCCGTAGGCCGCTCCCGCGTGCTGGAGATCGACCCCAGCAGCGACGCGATCGTGTGGCAGTACACGGCCGACCCGCCGCAAGACCTGTTCTGCGCGATGGCCGGCGGCTGCGAACGACTCCCGGGCGGCAACATACTGATCAGCGACGCCCAAGCCGGACGGGCCATCGAGGTGACCCGCGACCGGCGAACCGTATGGGCCGTCCAGATCCGCACCACCCGATCGTCGACCACCGCCTCCCGCGCGGAGCTCTACCGGATCTCAGCGGTACCCGCCCCGGCCGCCGCGACCCTGCGCGGTGGCGACGAACCAGCACGGCGCCTGGCCAGCGCACGGGTGCGGTGCGAACTCAGCGACGATGTCCACCTCGATCTCAGGAGCGTCCCGTGATCAGCGTGATCATCCCCACGGCTGACCGTCCGGGTCCGCTGCACCGGGCGCTACGCAGCCTGTCGCGCCAGAGGTTGCGCGACTTCGAGGTCATCGTCGTACGCGACGGTGGTCGATCACCGCGATCGGTCGTGGACAGCTGGAGGCACGACCTGCGGCTGACGCTGCTCAACGTCGACCCCCGCCAGCTTCACGCTCGCCCGCGCTCGCCTGAGCGCGGCAGCGGCCTACGACGGCTTCGCCGAGACCTTCGCCGACGAAGCAGCCGGCAGCGCCTACAACGCCCTCTACGACCGGCCCACCGTCCTCGATCTCATCGGCGACGTCGACGGTCGGCGCGTCCTGGACGCCGGATGCGGGCCCGGTCTGTATCTGACCGAGCTCATCGCGCGCGGTGCCGACGCCATCGGGTTCGACCAAAGCGCAGACATGGTCCGACACGCCCGCAGGCGCCTCGGCCCCGCCGTGCCCGTGCGCCGGCACGACCTCGACGAACCCCTTGACTGGCTGCCCGACGCCACCATCGACCTCATCCTCGCGACGCTGGTCATCCACTACGTCCACGACCGCGTCGCCGCCCTGCGCGAACTCCATCGCGTCCTACGCCCGCAGGGACGACTCGTCCTGTCCACCAGCCACCCGGCTGCCGACTGGCTCGCCGACGGCGGCAGCTACTTCGACGCCCGGCACGTCGACGAGACCTGGTCCTGCGGCTTGCTCCACAGATACTGGCGGCAACCCCTCCAGTACTGGGTCGAGGAGTTCACCGCCGCAGACTTCACCATCGAACACCTGGTGGAACACCGGCCCGTACCGGAAATGGCCCACCGGTACCCGGCCGAATACGCCAAATTTCCAGGACCGGTTATGGCGCCCGAACCTGGAACCGCTCGCCGATCTCGCACACATCCGAGTCATCCGCTGCAGGGTCCCCGCAGCGATCGCCCACGCTCGGATCGCCCAACGCGCCGAGCACGGCAACCACCGAGCGGCGCACGCTGATCAAGACCTACTCGAAGCGATCGCGGCAGGGCAACACTCACTCGAGTCCTTCGTGCCGATCTCGCTGGACGTCCCAACACTGATGGTCGACACCGCGAACGGCTACAGCCCCGGTATCCAGCACATCGCGGCCTTTGTCGGGACACCCGCACAGAACGGTTCCCCGGCCAACGCAAGATGACCTCGATGACTCAGCAGGTGCAGCAATAGGCCCCCGCACGCCGGTTGGCTGAGATCGGCCGACCAAAGCCACCAACACGCGAGGGCTGACCTGTGCGAACCCTGGCCTGGGTGGGTAAGGAGGAAAAGGCATTGAAACGGCTTGTTGTGGCCGAAAAAGTCGCGCCTGAGATGACGTACTTCCATCCCACTGCCAGAAGTACTGCCAGGCAACTCTTCGCCCACTATCGAACCGTCCCCGAATCCCTGCGGCGGCTCGAAAACAGAATGGCACTCTAGGGAATTATCGCGGAGAGATCTTTCACTGAAAAAGTGAAAGTCAGCCCTCTTGGCAATTCATAAGGTCGGAAGCGGCGCGAATGGCAAGGCATTCGCGGTCCGAATCTGATGGTTCCGACCTTGGAGGGTAAATGGCGAAGCGCGTGGTTTCGTCGGTTTTTTCTGAGGTGGTCGATGAGGCTACGGCGGAAAGTCATGACAGGGCGCTGGCGGTCGTGCAGCTACTGCTGATCGAGCGGGGGATCCGTCATGTTCCCGCCGGCCATATCCCGGGGCCAGGCATGATCATGCTTCTATCGGTCACGCTGAGGTTATGCATGCCAGGGGATATGGAGCGCTCCGTCCATATGTCGTGCCCACGACCTTGGAGGAGCTCGTCGGGCCGGTCGACGGTGTGGTCATGCTGCCCAGGCATCTCGACTGGGGGCCGAAGCGCGGTTACCACCTGGATCAGCTCGCCGATGCGCGCCTGCTGTACATGCGGGTGATCCGGGAAAGCGCGACTCCTGCGGATCTACGGCAGTTCCTCAACGCCGCGATGCTGCGCAGACTGTGGCCGGAGGTGGTGCTACCGCCGCCCGTCCGCGTTCTCTGGGGCGCTCGCTTTCCCGAACTCCAGCGTCAAGCCGCAGTGCCTAGAGCCCTCTCGCCGACTGGCGCATCTGAGCGCGTTTGAGCCCCCGCTAGCCCGAATCAGGTACCCGGCGGTCTCACTGGTCGCGGGGGCAGACCAGCACGACGGTGGTCTGGGCTACCCCCGGTGCGAGAGACTACTTCTGCAGGGACTTCTTGTAGGCGGCGGCAGCAGCCTTGATCGCACTGCTGGCGGTGCCGGGGTCAAACATGCTGTGGACGGTGATCTGCATGTCGGGGCGATTGCTGTACGGCCATTCCCCACCCTTGTCGCGGTCCCACAGGCGCAGGCTCTGCTGGTCTTCGCAGTGGTCGAGGAGGCGCTCACAGCCACCCGCGACGACTTTCCAGTTGTGGAACTTGGCGCCACAGGCGGGCCGCTCGGTGAAGACCCAGTCGATGACGTAGTAGCGGGGCCAGGTTTCCGCTTCCCGCAGCGCCACGAATTCCTGGTTGTGCTGGTAGAGCTGATACTCCGAATGGCTGGTGTTGAGGGTGATGGTCTTCCCGCGGATGCCGACGTCCTGCTTGAACGCCACGCCCAGGCTGGGCACGGTGATGAGCCGGTCCGGGTACTCGGCGGGAGACAACCAGTCCGTGACGGTGCCCTGGTCGTCTATGTCGCGCCGCCGGGTCAGGTGGAACGTCGCGATGTTCTGGCCCGGCGTGATGTGCGGATTCTCGATGCGGTACTTGGCGGTGGGAACCGAGTACGGGTTGGTGCCGTACTGGTCCGGGCTGATGACAGCTTTGATCATTGAGGCCGCTCCCGTGATTGTTCCGGCACAGACCCTGAACGGTACGACTTGGTATCGGCGCTGTCGAGGTTACATTCTGGCTCTCGCCTCGTACCGGGGGCGTCCGGAATACGGGAGAAAGATACCGCGGCCGGGCCTCACCTAGATCCGAACCTCAAACAGCTCCTAGTGCGATGTTCCTCGTAGCCGGCGTCGGGCCACCCCGCCCATGCTGCCGCCGTGGAAGGCGATGGACAGGTCGCCGTGGCGCTGCACGCCCCAGCCGATCCCGTAGCCGTCGGCACCGGGCCACGGCGCGGTGGGACGGTGGCCGGCGGCGAGTGCCTCGGCGGGCAGGGCGCTCGTGCCGCCCGCGTGCGCGAGCCCGAAACGGAGAAGGTCAGGGCGGTGTCGGCGACCTCGATGCCGCTCCACGAGGCCGCAGGGCCGTTAACCCTGGCCTTTAAATGGTCAACTCCTCCGTGTCGGGTGGGTGGGCCGCTCTACTATCTGGCTCCCAGGGGTTCGGGGACGGGGGAGCCGGTGAGCGAGTGGAGTTTGGCCTCGGGGGTCTACAACCCCGTGGTGACCGTGGACGGGCAGCGGTGGCGGGACTTCGAGCTGGAGTTTCAGGTGGCGGCCTCGGCGGCGGCGCCTCTGGAGCGGGAGCGGATGCGCTGGGGGCCGGCCCGGCTGGACCAGTGCCGGCCGTACGGGGTGGCGGGCGGGCTGGCCAGGCCTGATCCGCAGACCGAGGAGGACATGCTGCGGGCCGTCCCCCTCACCGAGCAGGGCACCCCGCGCCGCTTCCCCGACCCGCGCGGCATGTGGATCAGGTTGATCAACGGGACCGGGCCGGCCGACGACCCGTTCCGGGCCACCAACGCGATCGACTGCGCGCTGTCGGTGCTCTCCACCTGGTACGGGGCCCCGGCGGTGGCCGCGCCCCGGCGGCCCGAGTACGACCGGGTCGGCAGGCCGCTGCTCAGCGGCGAGGCCGGGGGAGTGGCCAGGGCGGAGCGGTGGCTGGGACAGCGCTTCCAGTACGTGGGGCAGGGGCGCCACGCCTACCTCCCGATCGCGCAGGCGCTGCTGGCCGGTGGGCACGGTTCCTCGGCCGTCGTCATCAACCGCTGGCCGGCCGGGGGCAGCCACGCCTGGAACGCGGTGAACTTCGACGGCGAGGTGATCTGGATCGACGGGCAGCGGGGGCACATGGCGGTGGAGCCGCCGTACGAGTCGGTGACCGGCGTGTTCTGCGTCGTGATCGACAGGGAGGGGCGGCGGCTGTGAACCCGGACCAGGCCAGGGCGGTGGCGGAGGAGTACTTCAACGGTGTCCGCAGCGCAGGCGCCGCCGTCGATATCAGGATTTATGCCTTTCAAGAGGGCTATGTCGCCTGGGCGAACGAGCCTGAGTCCGACGATCCCAGCGTGCTGCCCGACACCGCCGGCTCCGGGTGCGTGGTCGTCGACCGGGCCACCGGTGAGATCGTCATCCGGCCGCTGCTCAACCCCGAGACGGTGGCGGAGCAGTGGCCGGGACGCCGCCCCCGATAACGGAGACGTCCCGGCCACCCTGCTCGACCCGTCCGGCCTTGCGGGGCCTTATCGTGGCCTTGCCGGGCTCCGCTCGACCCGCCTGGCCGTGCCTTATCGCGGTCTTGCCGGGCCTCGCTCAGCCCGTTCGGTCGCGCTCCGGCCTGCTCAGCCGCTCGCGAGCGAGCCCACGACCGAGGCGCGGGCCGCGCGCCGGGCGGGCAGGACCGCGGCGAGCACCCCGGCCAGGCCGGACAGCGCCACGAACGACAGGATCTGCGGCACCGGCAACTGGAAGATGACGTTCTCGGTCATCGTCCGCGCGGCGGCCCAGCCGAACCCGATGCCCAGCACCACGCCGACCAGCGCGCCGATGAGCCCCAGGACCAGCGCCTCGACCGAGAGCATCCGCCGCAGCTGGGGCCTGGTCAGGCCGAGTGCCCGCAGCAGCGCGGACTCGCGGGTGCGCTCGTGGACCGACAGGGAGAGCGTGTTGGCGATGCCCAGCAGGGAGATGAGCACCGCCAGGCCGAGCAGCCCCGTGATGATCATCAGCATCATGTCGAGCGCCTCGTCGAACTCGCCCCGCACCTCCGTCGAGCTGGCGACCTTCGCCGTCGGATACGGCAGCGTCGCCGCCTCGACGACCATGAGCGCCCGGTCGGGATCCACCCCGTCGGAGTAGTTGACTATCACCCGGCTGTCGCCCACCTCGCCGAAGTAGCGGTCGAACTCCCGCTCCGGCACCGTCACACCGGAAAGGCCCGCCTCCGGGCCGGAGACGCCCACGATCGACAGCTCGACCGCACCCGCCTTCGCCGTCCGCACGGTGATCCGGTCACCGACCCCGACCTTGAGCCGCTCGGCGACGTGGTCCGCGACGAGCGCGGTCCCCGGTACGAGCCGGTCGATCGAGCCCGCGTCGAGCTTAGGGACGAAGCCCGGAGCCGGGGTGAACGTCCCCACCTCGTACTTCTCGTCCCCGGTCCCGAGCCTGGCGGTGCTCCCGCGGAACGCGACGACCGCGGTCAGCTCAGGCCTGGTCCGCAGGTCCTCGGCGATCGCCCGGGGCAACTCCGAGCTGCGATCCTGGCTCTGCACCAGGTAGTCGACCGGGAACTGCTCGTCGAGCTGATGGGCGTACGTCACCCGGATGGTGCCGGTGAGGACGGAGATGACGGTCATCAGCGTCACACCCACGGTGAGCGCCACCGTGGTGGTCGCCGACCGCTTCGGGTTACGCCGGGAGTTGTCCACGGCCAGCCTGCCCGGCACGCCGAAGAGCCTGGCCGGAACCCAGCCCGCGAAGGCGGACAGCGGCTTCACGATCACCGGGCCGAGGGTCAGCACCGCCAGGAATACGAGCGAGCAGCCGGCCATGACCACGACGAGCGCGGTCTCGCCGGGCTCCATGGCCATTCCCGTCGCGGTGACCCCCGCGCCCGAGACCAGGAAGAGCACCGTGAAGATCATCCGTATCAGGCCGGCCCTGAAGGTCTGCTCCTCGGCCTGCGAGCGCAGCGCCGCGATCGGCGCCACCCGCGTCGCCGACCGCGCGGGCAGCAGCGCCGCGCCGACCGTGACGGTCAGGCCGATGACCAGGCCCAGGACGATCGTACGAGGCGTCAGGGAGGCCGCGACCGACGGCAGCGGCGCGTCGAGCGCGGTCAGCACGGCCAGCGCTCCCGCACCCATGCCGTAGCCGAGCAGCAGGCCCAGCACCGACGACAGCAGGCCGACCACCGCCGACTCCAGCACGATCGAGCCGAAGACCTGCCCGCGCGTCGCCCCGATGCAGCGCAGCAGTGCCATCTCACGGGTCCGCTGGGCCACCAGGATGTTGAAGGTGTTGTAGATGACCAGCGCGGCCACGAACATCGCCACCACGCCGAACAGCAGCAGACCCAGCGTGAGGAACTCGCTGCTGGCACCGTTGGCCTTGGCCAGGTCCGCCGCGTACCGCTCACCGGTCTTGACCTGGTGATCCGCCCCCACGGCCGCCGCGACCGAGGCGCGCAGCGTCTCCTGGGAGACACCCTCGGCGGCGACGACGTCGACCTCCCGGAACCCCCGCTGCCCGGTCATCTTTCTGGCGGTGTCGGTGGTGTAGCCGACCGCGCCGGTGTACCCGATCTCCTGGTCCAGGCCGATGTCGAACAGCCCCACCAGGGTGAACTCGTGCCTGGCGTTCTCCGAGTCGAGCACCGCGACGGTGTCACCGATCTTGAAACCACGGGTCCTGGCCGTACCCTCGTCGAGCACCGCCTCCCTCGCGGTCCTCGGCGCCGCACCGCTGACGATCGAGGTACGGTTCAGCGCGCCCTCGGGCAGGGAGATCCCCGCCGTGGGGTAATCACCGGCCGCCTTGCCGTCCTTGCCGATCAGGGCGGACGTGCCCCGCACCAGCCCCTGGGCGTCGGCGACACCCGCCGTGGCGCGAATCTTCTCCAGGGTCGCGTCGGAGACGGCCGACGGCTCGTCGCCCTTGTCCGGCCCCGGGAGCACCGCGACGTCGATCCGGTCGGCCGCCGCCGCGAACTTCTGGGTGAAACCCGCCTCAATGGTGTCGGTCAGTACGAACGTCCCCGCGATGAAGCCCACACCCAGTGCGATCGCCAGCGACGTCAGCATCAGGCGCAGCCGGTGCGCGCGCAGCCCGGCCAGCGTCGTCCTCAGCACCTCACGCCTCCAGCTTCATCAGCGTGTCCAGCACCGACTGCGGCGTCGGCCCCACCAACTCGCTGACCAGCAGGCCGTCCCGAAGGAAGACCACCCGGTCGGCGTACGAGGCCGCCACCGGGTCGTGGGTGACCATCACGATCGTCTGGTCGAGCTCGCGCACCGACGTACGCAGGAACGACAGCACCTCGGCACCGCTGCGCGAGTCCAGGTTGCCGGTGGGCTCGTCGGCGAAGATGACCTGCGGCCCGCTGATCAGGGCACGGGCGACCGCGACCCGCTGCTGCTGGCCACCGGACAGCTCCGAGGGCCTGTGCCCCAGCCGGTCGCGCAACCCCACGGTCTCCACCACCAGGTCGAACAGCTCCGGGTCGGCCAGCCGCCCGGCGATCTCCAGCGGGAGCCGGATGTTCTGCTCGGCGGTCAGCGTCGGCAGCAGGTTGAACGCCTGGAAGACGAAACCGATCCGCTCGCGGCGCAGCAGGGTGAGCTGCCTGTCGTTGAGACCGGTGAGCTCCACGTCCCCGATGCGCACCTGCCCGCCGCTCACCGTGTCCAGCCCGGCCAGGCAGTGCATCAACGTGGACTTGCCCGACCCCGAGGGCCCCATGATCGCGGTGAAGGCACCGGCCGAGAACGAGACGTCCACGCCACGCAGCGCGTGCACCGCGGTGTCCCCCCGGCCGTACACCTTCGTGAGACCCCTGGCCGTCACGGCCGGCTCCGCGCCTTTTCCGCGCGTGTCCCACGTGCCGACCTCTCCGGTGATGGTCACGGTTCGCTCTCCTCAACAACGTGTGGCGTTATGACGCACCAAACGCTATTGGCGGGAAAAGCGGTATCCATCATGAATTAGGCCTGGCCTGCGGCCCTACGCAGGGCGTACCCAGAAGAGGAGACACCACCTACGTCGCAGCACCACCTCGGCCATTCGGCCGATGACATCCACGAGGGCCGGCCGGGACGGAAGGACGAGAACGGTCGGCGCACCTCGAACATGCCGATATTGATCTGCGACCACTGTCCCCGATGTCGGCCAGCGGAGCCAGTGCTCTCCGTTCCTCAGCAGAGGTTGCGAACGCGCTGCGGGGAAACCGAGGTTGTCGGCCTGCCTTCCTGATGCCAGGACCGAGGTGGATCTGTACCTTCGGTGCGGAACGTCGCACTAGTCGGCCGAATGCGGGGTCACCAGACCGGACTCGTAGGCGTACACGACCACCTGCGCCCGATCCCGCAGACCCAGCTTGGCCAGCACCCGGCCCAGATGCGTCTTGACCGTCGCCTCCGCCAACTCCAGCCGACCGGCGATCTCCGTGTTCGACAACCCCCTCGCCACCAGCACCAGCACCTCACGCTCCCGCGCCGTCAACCCCGACAACGCGGCAGGCTCGACCGCCCCCGCCGAGGGAAGATGCACCGCGAACCGCTCCAGCAACCGCCGCGTCGTACTCGGCGCCACCACCGCGTCCCCACTGTGCACCGAATGGATCGCACTCACCAGATCGGCGGGCGGCACATCCTTCAGCAGGAACCCCGACGCACCCGCCTTCAACGCCGCGAACACGTACTCATCCAGATCGAACGTGGTCAGGATCAGCACCCGAGGACCCCCGGCCACCGAACAGATCAACCGCGTCGCCTCCACCCCGTCCATGACCGGCATCCGCACATCCATCAGCACCACGTCGACCTCGACCGCCCGCACCGCCTCCACCGCGGCGGCCCCGTTGCCCGCCTCCGCGACGACCTCGATGCCGGGATGGGCACCGAGCACCATCCGGAACCCGGTACGCAGCAACTCCTGATCGTCGACCAGCATCACCCGAATCACCTGATCGCTCACCACTCCACACCCGTCCCGCTCTCCACCGGACACGCCCGGTCGCTCTCCACAGAACACCCTGCGGGACGCGCCCGATCGCCACCACGCCCGACACGGACACCCGCCCTCAAGCCGCCCGGCCCGCCCCGGCCTCACCGATCGGCAGCCGCGCCACCACCCGGAAACCGCCACCGGGACCGGGCCTCGCCTCCACACTCCCACCGAACAGCGCGACCCGCTCCCGCATGCCGACCAGGCCGTGCCCGCCCTCGCGCTCCGGCGCCGCCGCACCACGACCGTCGTCGGTCACCCGCAACAGCAACTCCCGTACGCCGTACTCCATCTCCACCACGGCGTGGCTGTCCGGACCGCCATGCTTGAGAGTATTGGTGAGCGCCTCCTGCACGATCCGATAAACGGTCAACTGCTCCCCCTCCGGAAGCTCCCGAGGAACACCGAGCATCCGCAACTCCACGGCCAACCCGGACGCACGCACCCGCGCCACCAGATCGTCCAGCTGCGACAGGCTCGGCTGCGGAGCGTACTCCTCCTGCACACCGTCGGCCCGCAACACACCCACCATCCGCCGCATCTCCGCCAGCGCCCCGCGCCCCGTCGCCGAGACCGCACGCATCGCCTGACGCGCCTGCTCCGGATCATGCTCGATCGCATAACCCGCCCCGTCCGCCTGAACGATCATCACGCTCACATTGTGCGCGACCACATCGTGCAGCTCACGGGCGATCCGGGCCCGCTCCGCCGCCGCCGCCAACCGGGCCTGCTGGTCGCGCTCCCGCTCCGCCCGCTCGGCCCGCTCCTCCAACCCCTCCAGGTAGCGGCGACGGGTGTTCGTATAGATGCCCGCGATCCAGATCGCCACCGCGAACGCCGAAGCCGTGGCGAAGGCACTCAGGTCAAGGGGCAGTGCCGGCCGCGCGAACGCCAGAGCCAGCCCCAACTCCACCACCAGGCCCGCGCCGACCGCCCAGCGCAGCGGGCGCCGCGACGCCACACCGTACATGGCGACGAGCACCGAGACGTTGAAGAACAGTGGCTGCATACCGAACAGCCACTGCAGGAAACAGGTCAGCGAGATGATCACGAAGACCGTGACGGGACGTTGCCGCAACCAGAGCAGAGGCACGAACAGTAGCAACCCCAGCCCCGCGAACCCCCAGTGCCCGAGCCTCGTCGCCCCCAACGCCGCCAGGTCACCCGTCCCGACGGCCCAGACGTTGAGCACCGAGACCAGCAGGAACGGGCTCAGCCACAGCGCGTCCGTAACCCTGGGATGGCGCCTGCTCCAGGCGCGTAATCTGCCGAACACACCACCACGATACGTATACGCAGATCACGCCCCTTCCCCCTGAAGGCGGAGCCCGATGTACGACCCAGGTCGCACATCCGGCACGACTTACAGAGCCTTTACGGCCCCTGTGGCACCATGGTTTATGGGAGCGCCCTTCGGGGTGAGTAAAGGGAGATAGTTTGTGGTGATCAATCACAACGACGCCGGGTCGCGCGGCACACAGACCAAGCCGCGCGACCTGACGTTTTTCCCCCGTTCCCCCCGCCATACCGGATAGAGCCGCCACACCGGATACCGCTCCGCGCCCGCTCGGATGCTTCGGTGATCTCACCCGAATCACCCGCTTACCCGCGCGGATCCACAGGGTTTTTCCCGTCCAGCGGTGGACATCGTGCCGTTCCGGGCGACGCCGGTCCCATGAGCGGTCGACCGGAGCTCACGCGGGTGACTCACCGAAGCCGTTCCCCACGGCGAAGCCACCCGAACGTGCATCCCCGGCCTCACCCGCCACACCGGACGCGGCGGCACGGTCTTCCGCGAGGACGGATTCGCGCAGTAATTGAATGGCTCTGCGTATGACCGCAGATCTCGATGCGAAGCGTCTTTCGGTCCGGCAATATTCTATGAAGAATGAATCCTGGGCCGATATTGTTATGCTGGTGTCTATCGATTTCATGTCGACCGGTTGGCTTTGAATTGTTTTGTGGGGTCGACGGGATTCGAACCCGCTCTGGACGGTTCCTAAAACCGTTGCCTCTGCCGTTGGGCTACGACCCCTATTCTTGCCTGCGAAATTCTCTGTCTGTGAATGGCAATTTGGGCAGAGAAGGCGCAGGTTTTCTTTTCTGTTATCCAGCCGGTTGCCATTGATGTGGTCAACGTGCAGTATCAATGCCTGACCTTGCCAGGCGCCCTCGATCCTACAGCCCGCGCAGCGGTATGGCATCCCGATCTCGATCAAGCTGCGCCTGAGCTGCCCGGGGTTCGAGCGCGGGCTGCCCTCCGATCGTATGGCGAGAACCTGTTCCGGGCGACTGCGTCGTGGTGAGGGCTTCCCTCTGTTGGGGGAGACCCTGCGAAAGTGCGACGTGTCGATTCCGAAGCGCTTCAGCTGGCGGCTGATGTGGGCGTGGTTGCCGCCCGCGATGGTGATGCCGAGGCGGCGGAGGACGTCGGCGATGCTGAGGGAGTCGGCCGCGGCCTCCGCCAGCATTTCGGGAGTGTATTTGTATTTGACAGGCACGCGCCAAGCCTAGGTAACGGGTACGACAATTCTCGACGCGTGCCGACATCACGATAAATAGCTAAAAAAGGGATTTAATCGACGCCGAGTTCGCGGCGGAGCCGGGCCACGTGGCCGGTCGCCTTCACGTTGTAGAGGGATTTCTCAATCTTGCCGTCGGCGTCGATGACAAAGGTGGAGCGGATGACCCCGACCGTCGTCTTGCCGTACATCATCTTCTCCCCGTAGGCGTCGTAGGCCTTGTGGACCTCCAGCGCGGGGTCGGACAGGAGCGGGAAGGTCAGCGCGTCGCGCTCGACGAACTTGGCGAGCTTGGCGGGGGTGTCCTTCGAGACGCCGAGCACGACGAAGCCGGCCGAGGTGAGCGAGGCGAGGTTGTCGCGGAAGTCGCAGGCCTGCTTGGTGCAGCCCGGGGTCATCGCGGCTGGGTAGAAGTAGAGGATGACGCGCCTGCCGCGGTACTGCTCCAGCGACACGGTGGTGCCGTCGGCGGCCGGAAGCGTGAAGTCCGGGGCGGCGTCGCCCGGCTCGAGTTTCATATGTCCCTCCGAGGAATGGTTCCCAGGTCAACTTACCGGCCTGTCCGAAGTGCCGTGGGTGGGCCGGACCTGACAGACTGATCGATGTCAAGGAGTAGGGGAGGAGAGCCATGGCGGACACCGATCCCGCGGAGTTGGAGCGGCGGATCGAGCGCACGCGCGCGGAGTTGGCCCAGACGGTGGACGCCATCGCGGACCGGGTGAACCCCAAGCGGGTCGCGGAGCGTGGTGTGGCGAAGGTCAGGGCGAACGCGGAGCATTTCGTCGCCCAGGTCGGTGATCTGGTGACCGGTGCGGCGGGGCCGAAACCGGTCAGGCTGGACGGCGAGCCCGAGGATCTGTGGGCGGATGACCGGCCGGATCTGGCGCCGATTCTGATCGGTGTGGGTGCGGTGCTGGCGGTCAGCGCGGTGATTATGCTGTGGCGGCGCCGTCGCCGGTGATCGGCGGTCCCGAATTGAGTAGGGGTTTACTCATGTGCCCTTTTCCCTGCTCGCGGAACATTGCGAGCAAGGAAAAGGGAGGGCAAATCCGTGAAAAGCATCATTCGCGCTGCGGTCGCGGTGGCGGCGACCACCGGCCTCATGCTGACGGTGGTTCCGGCCGCCTTCGCGGCGGCGCCGACGTCGGCCGCGCGTGACTTCGACGACAGCTTCGATCAGGAGTCCAGGAACGGTCTGGCCACGGTTGAGGCCGAGTACTCGGTCGAGGGCGAAGACGAGGATGAGAACACGTTCGTGCTGCGGGGCGGGCTGTACGACGGTGACAGGCGTTCTCTGGCTCGGGGCGGCCGGTGTGGCTACTTCGAGGTTCGGGCCGCCTCGTCCGATGACGAGGACTGGAATGTCATCAAGCGTGTGAAGCAGTGCGGCTATGACGACATCAAGTACTTCCGCGTCACGGCGCACGACGTCAGCGAGGTACAGGTGAGGACCTGCCAGATCAGCTACCGGGGCTGGTCCACCTACAAGTGCAGCAGGTGGTACGAGCTCGACCTGGGCTTCTGAGGTCTTCTCGGGGCCTCATCAGGAGGGGCCTCATCAGGAGGGGCCTCATCAGGAGGGGCCTCATCAGGAGGGGCCTCATCAGGAGGGGCCTCATCAGGAGGGGCCTCACGGAGGGGCCTCATCAGGAGGGGCCTCACGGAGGGGCCTCATCAGGAGGGGCCTCATCAGGAGGGGCCTCACGGAGGGGCCTCATCAGGAGGGGCCTCACCCGGTACAGGGCCTCACCCGGTACAGGGGCCTCTCCGGGCGTGGGAGCAGCGCAGGCTTCCGGTGCCGGAGGGTGGGGATGAGACACGAGCGGGCACCCGCCGGTGGGCGACGGGTGCCCGCTCCGCGTGCGGGGGCCATGCCCTCGCGCGGGCGGTGGGTCACAGGAAGGTGCGGCCCTCGCCCCGGTAGGTGGGGACCTCGTCCACGAGCCTGTCCCCGTCGATCAGGTGCAGGCCGGCGAAGCGCTCGCAGAGCTCGCCGGCCTTGGCGTGCCTGAACCAGACCCGGTCGCCGGTGCGCAGGTCCTCGGCGGCCTGACCGACCAGGGGGGTCTGGACCTCGCCGGCTCCCTCGTCGGAGTCGTAGCGCAGCCCGCACGGCAGGTAGGGCTGGGGCAGGCGGTCGTCGCCGGGGACGCCGGAGGCGGGGTAGCCGCCGCCGAGGACCGTGACGACGCCGGGGGCGGGGCGGCGTACGACGGGCAGGGCGAAGAGGGCGGCGGGGTGGCCGGTGAAGCCCCGGTAGAAGTCGAACAGGCGGGGGTGGAAGAAGCCGGAGCCGGCGGCGATCTCGGTGATGGCCCTCTCCCCGGCGGTCTTCTCGATGCTGCCGGTGCCGCCGCCGTTGACGAACTCCAGGTCGGTGATCTGGCGGACCGCCTGGACGATCCGGCCCCTGCGTGTGATCAGTTCGCGCTGGGATCGGGTCTGCATCAGGCGGATGGCCCGGGTGAGGGCGGGCTTGCCGGGAGGGTCGTCGCCGACCCCGGCGATCTGCGCCTCGTAGGCCATCACGCCCACGAGGCGGAACCCGGGGCGTTTGGCGATCTGAGTGGCCAGGTCGGCGGCCTGGTCGCTCTCGCGGACGGGGGAGCGGCGGGCGCCGGCCCGGAACCGGCCGCCGAAGGTGAGGTAGCCGGCGTCGATGTCGAGGCAGACCCGGATCTCCTGGCGGTCGTGGACGCCGGCGACGGCGGAGTCGACGAGGTCGAGGTGGTCGATCCGGTCCACCATGATGGTGATCTCCCGGGCGGCGAGCGGTTCGGCGGCCAGTTCGGCGAGCGCGGCGCGGTCCACCGTGGGGTAGGCGACGAGCACGTTCCGTATTCCGGTGGAGACCAGCCAGAGGGCCTCGGGGAGGGTGAAGGCCATGATCCCGGTGAAGCCGTCCATGGCGAGGATCCGTTCGAGCACGGCCCTGGACCTGATGGACTTGCTCGCGACCCTGATCGGTTTGCCGTGGGCCCGCTGGAGCATTCCCTCGGCGTTGGCGTGCAGGGCGGGCAGATCGAGGACGGCGAAGGGGGGGTCCAGGTGTGCTGTGGCCCGGTTGTAGCGCTGGAGGTCGTCCATGTTCGCAGGATAACCCGGCTCGGGATAATGTGAGCAATGTTCATGTTGTTGGACGGGTGGTCAATGCTCCTGCCAGGAGGGTTCCAAGATCGCGCAAGAGGGCGGTTGATCCCGGCCTCGCCCCTGCCGGAACGCGTACACCTGACCGAATGACGACTACTCTCCAGGACGTCCTGGCGGGCTCGGGGAGCACCGGAGGCTCGGGAGGCAGGGCGGCCGAGCAGTTCCAGGACGTCCGCCGCAGGTCGGTGCGGATGCTCAGGCCGGGGAGGACCCCGATGGGCGTGCCGGCGGCGCTGGCGGCGTCCGTCGTGCTCTCGGCCGCGGCCGCGGTGACCGTGGGCCTGCTGCTGGAGTCGCCCGTCGCGCGAATGCCCTACCGGCGGCTCGTCAACGGTGCCGGCTCGTGGAACTGGTCGGATCCCACCGTGTTCGCCGTGGCGGTGCTCGCCATGGCGGCGGGCCTGCTGATGCTCGGGTTCGCCGCCCTGCCGGGGCGGCCCAGGCTGGTGCCGCTGGAATCGGGGGATCCGCACATGGTGATCGGGATCACCAGGCCCGGGCTCTGCCGCACGCTGGGGGAGGCAGCGGCCTCGGTGGAGGAGGTGAGCGGGGCGCGGGTCCGGCTCGCGCCGCGGATCGTCGAGGTCACCGTGTTCACCGAGGCCGAGCGGACCGGGCCGGTGCTGCGCGGAGTGGGCGCGGCGGTGGGCGATCGGCTGGCGGGCCTGGGCGCGATGTGCGCGGGCGACGTCGTGGTGCGGCTGCGCGGGCGGAGGGTCCGATGAGACCGTACGTCGGCAACCGGATCGGCCTGGCCGTCACCGGCGCGGTGCTGGTCTGCGCCGGTCTCTACGCCTTCCTACGGGGACGTGGTGACCTCCCCGGCCAGCCACCAGGGGCCAGGCTCGTGCGCGGGGGGTTCCCCGGCTGGCTGGCCGCACATCCGTGGCTGGGGTGGCTGGTCGCGCTGCTGCTGACGGTGCTCGCGCTGCTGGCGGTGAGGTGGCTGCTACACGCCCTGGGATGGGGACGGTGGGGCAGGCGGACCGGAACGGGAACCGCCATGCTCGCTGTTGCCCTTAAAGAAGTCGAAGGGCTCGCCCGGATTCGGGTCAGGTACGTAAGGCATGAGCGGTTGCGAATCAGTGTGGGCTGCGCGCCCGGGACCGATGTCGGCAAGCTCGTGGCGCGGCTGAACAAGGACGCGGTGGGGAAGGTCAGACGGGCTCTCGGGGAGGTAGAACTCGGCACGGTGATTCGCCTGCACGTCCACCGCCGCTGACTTTTCGTACGCCGGTTCCTCGATGGGGCTCGCATACACCGGATGCTCGGCGGTCCTGCCGTACGCCGGATGCCCGGCGGTCCTGCCGTACACCGGTTCCTCGTCCGGGCCCTCGTCCGGTTCCTCGTCCTCCACCTCCTCGGGGGCGCTCTCCTGGTGCCGGACGCCGAAGGCCAGTCCGGCGGCCAGGCAGAGGAACGGGAGGGCGGGCACCACGTAGCGGTGGTCGAAGGCCGCGATGAAGGGCGGCAGGAGAAGCAGCATGGTCCCCGCGGCCCAGGGCAGCAGCACCGCGCCGCCGAGCCGCCGCAGCCGCATCAGCACACCGACCAGGCCGACCAGGCAGATCACCGCGAGGAACGGGCCGCGCACGAAGCCGTACTCCTGGTAGCCGCGCAGCCAGCCCGCGTACGGCTCGGCCATCGTCGGCGCGCCCGAGGCACCCTGGTAGGCCACGGTCAGCTGCTCGGCGGTCTTCCCCTGGGAGGCGGCCCCGGCTGGGAAGGGGCGCAGAGTGTCGGGGAAGACGTAGGCGCTCTGCGGTCCGGGGGTCGGGTAGACGCGCCGAGTCCAGTCGAAGATGTGGGCCGCGTCGTCCAGGCCCGCCCGCAGGAAGTCCAGCGGCTGGGCTGTGATGGCCTGGGTGGCGAAGGCGCCGGCGAGCGCGTCGCGCTCGGCCCAGCTGCCCTCGACCTTGGTCAGCGGTGAGGCGTCGCCCCAGATGTAGACCGGCGGTGCCGCGCGTTGCCCCACCGGCTCGACGGGGCACAGGGCCGCCTCGGGTCCGGTCGGCTGGATTCTGGCGCAGTCGGCGAAGGTCATCGTCCGCGCCCACAGGAAGGTGTTTCCCCGGGTCAGCGCGTAGCCGCCGTGCTCGGACTCGAACCAGGCGGCGTACGCGCCCAGGCCGATCGCGGCGGCCAGGGTCGCGGAGACGACCGCCCGCCACCCGGCCCGGCGGATCACCAGGCAGACCAGTGCCACGGCGATCAGCGGCAGCCCGATGGTACGGGTGACCGTCGCGGCGGCCAGCAGCAGGCCGGCCAGCGCCGCGACCCAGGCGGCCGGGCGCCGCCGCCACAGCAGCAGCGTGACCGCCAGCACCGCGAGGAACTGGAAGAGCAGGTCAGCCATGACGAGGTGTTCGAGCTGAATCTGGTAGGCGTCCAGCAGCACCGGCAGCGTGGCGAGCGTCGCGCCCCATCCCGGCAGCCGGCCCAGTCTGCGCAGCAGCAGGTAGACGCAGAGCGCGACGGCCAGCCCGAGCAGGTGCTGGACGACGACCACGGCCTGGACGCTGGCCAGCGGCTTGAGGATCCACAGGAACAGGGAGTAGCCCGCGGGGCGGGACTCCAGGGGGCGGGGGTCGAGCCCGGCGTTCAGATAGACGAAGGAGTCGGCCCAGAACCACAGGGCGGGCCGGTAGCCGAGCACGGCCAGGGCGCGCAGGCCGCCGCCGACCAGCAGGGCGGCCATGAAGAGCCAGTGTGACCCGAGAAAACGGAGCACTCGCGAGGAACGGTTCGCCGGATGCGCTCCCGTTACCACGACGACCTCCCAAGTCCCGCGGACATGGCCACCCAGCATAGGC
Source organism: Streptosporangium sp. NBC_01755 (assembly GCF_035917995.1). Lineage (NCBI taxonomy): Bacteria > Bacillati > Actinomycetota > Actinomycetes > Streptosporangiales > Streptosporangiaceae > Streptosporangium > Streptosporangium sp. NBC_01755. The sequence goes on from NZ_CP109131.1 coordinate 5,198,680, forward strand.
GCGGGACAGGAGGGGCCTATACGTGATGCGAAATTTGGTGGTGATCGAGTTTTATGCGGTGTTCCTCAGACGTTCCTCAGGTGCCCTGAGCCCAGGTGCCCTGAGCTCGGGTGTCCCTGAGCTCGGGTGCCTTCGGGCGTTTCTCGGGCGTTCCTCATTGGAAGCGCGGATCCACCGGCCCCGGGCATCGGGAAGGCCGCCCTGACAGCCTGTCCGTCAGGGCCCCGGCCGTTCCCGCTCAGCATTCGATGACGTTCACCGCGAGCCCGCCGCGGCTGGTCTCCTTGTACTTGTCGAGCATGTCCCGGCCGGTGTCGCGCATCGTCTTGATGGCCTTGTCCAGCGAGACGAAGTGGCGGCCGTCGCCGCGCAGCGCGATCCTGGCCGCGGCGATGGCCTTGATCGAGGCGACGGCGTTGCGCTCGATGCACGGGATCTGCACCAGGCCGCCGATCGGGTCGCAGGTCAGCCCCAGGTTGTGCTCGATGCCGATCTCGGCGGCGTTCTCGACCTGCTCGGGGGTGCCGCCCATCACCTCGGTGAGCCCGGCGGCGGCCATCGAGCAGGCCGAGCCGACCTCGCCCTGGCAGCCCACCTCGGCCCCGGAGATGGAGGCGTTCTCCTTGAACAGCACGCCGATCGCCCCCGCGGTCAGCAGGAAGCGGATCACCCCCTCGTCATCGGATTCGCGGACGAAGCGGTCGTAGTAGGTGAGCACGGCGGGGATGATGCCCGCGGCGCCGTTGGTGGGCGCGGTGACGATCCGGCCGCCGGCGGCGTTCTCCTCGTTGACCGCGAGGGCGAACAGCGAGACCCAGTCCATCGTCTGCAGCGAGTCCTTCTCTGCCGGCTCGCTCCGCAGCTGCCGGTGGAGCTGGTGGGCGCGGCGGCGGACCTTCAGCCCGCCGGGCAGCACGCCCTCCTTGCCGATGCCCCGCCGCACGCACTCGCTCATGACCTGCCACAGGACGAGCAGTTGGGCGCGGATCTCGGCCTCGGTGCGGCCGAACGCCCGCTCGTTCTCCAGCATCAGCCCGGAGATCGACAGCCCGGTCTCCGCGCACTGGGCGAGCAGTTCCGCGGCCGTGGTGAAGGGGTACGGCAGGACCGTGTCGTCGGGTTTGATCCGGTCGGCGCCGGTGGCGTTCTCGTCGACGACGAAGCCGCCGCCCACCGAGTAGTAGACCTTCTCCCGTAGCGTCTCGCCGGACTCCGACAGTGCGGTGAAGCGCATGCCGTTGGGGTGGCCGGGGAGCGAGATCTTGCGTTCGAAGACGAGGTCCTCGCCGACGACGAAGGGGATCTCGTGGGAGCCGTACAGGGAGATGGTGCCGGACTCGCGCATGGCGGCCAGCCGCTCGTCGACCGTGTCGACGTCGACCAGCTCGGGTTTCTCGCCGGACAGGCCGAGCAGCACCGCCTTGTCGCTGCCGTGGCCCTTGCCGGTCAGCCCAAGCGAGCCGTACAGGATGGCGCTCACCCGGACGGTCTTCTCCAGCAGCCCGTCCTGGTGCAGGCCCCGGGCGAACTTGTGGGCGGCGGCCATCGGGCCGCCGGTGTGCGAGCTGGACGGGCCGATTCCGATCTTGAAGAGATCGAAGACACTGATCGTCATCTGAATCCTTCCAGCGTGGACGGTCACGCGTGCCCGGGGACGCGCGTGACCGTGACGCGAGGCGTCGAACTTATGACTCACCCGAGGTGAGCGCGGTGTACTCCTCCGGCGACAGCAGGTCGTCGGCGGAGCCCTCAAGACGTACCCGGAACAGCCAGCCGTCACCGTATGAGTCGCTGTTGACCAGCGAGGGGTCGTCCACGACCGCCTGGTTGACCTCCACGACCTCGCCGGTGACCGGCGCGAAGATGTCACTGACCGACTTGGTCGACTCGACCTCGCCGATGGCGTCACCGGTGGCGATCGACGCGCCGACCTCGGGTACCTGCACGTAGACCACGTCGCCCAGCGCTTCGGCGGCGTAGGCGGTGATGCCCACGGTGAGGGTCAGGCCGTCGTCGACGCCGCCGATCCACTCGTGTTCCTTGGTGTAGTGCAGATTCTCGGGAATGCTGCTCATTTTTTCCTCCTGTAGAAAGGCAGTTCGACGACCTCGACCGGCTCGCGGCTGCCCCGGATGTCGACGGCCAGTCCTGACGACAGGCCGCTGTCCACGTAGGCCATGGCGATGGGCCTGCCCAGTGTCTGGGAGGGCGCCCCGCTGGTGACCTCCCCGACGACCGTGCCGTCACCGGCGACCACCACCGGATACCCGTGCCGGGGCACCCTGCGGCCGCGTCCGACCAGGCCGACCAGACGACGGGCCGGCGGGACGTCCCTGAACGGTTCGAGGGCGGCCCGGCCGACGAAGTCGCCCGGCTTGTCAAACCTCACCACACGGCCGAGCCCGGCGTCGAACGGAGTGAGGTCCGCCGAGAGCTCGTTGCCGTAGAGCGGCATGCCCGCCTCCAGGCGGAGGGTGTCGCGCGCGGACAGACCTGCGGGGATCAGCCCATGCGGTGCGCCCGCCTCGATGAGGGCGGACCAGAGGGACTCCGCCGCCGAGGCCGCGACGAACAGCTCGAAGCCGTCCTCGCCGGTGTATCCGGTGCGGGCGACGAGGGCCTCGTGTCCGGCCACGACGGCGGGCAGGCCCGCGTAGTACCCGAGCCCGTCCAGGTCGGCGTCGGTGAGGGCGCTCAGGATCTCCACCGAGCGCGGTCCCTGGACCGCGACCAGCGCGTACTCCTCGGAGCGGTCCTGCACCGCGGCGTCGAAGTCCTTGGCGCGCTCGATCAGCTCGGCGGCCACCCGGGGGTAGTTGGAGGCGTTGGCGACGACCATGAACTCTTCGGGGGCCAGCCGGTAGACGATCAGGTCGTCCAGCACGCCGCCCCCGGCGTCGACGATCATCGTGTAGCGGGCGCGGCCGGGTGCCAGCGCGGAGAGGTGGCCGACCAGCGCGTAGTCGAGGGCCTCGGCGGCCTGCGGGCCGGTCACGAGGATCTCCCCCATGTGGGAGAGGTCGAACAGGCCCGCCGCCTGGCGGACCGCGTTGTGCTCGGCGGACTCGCTGCCGTAGCGGAGCGGCATCAGCCAGCCCGCGAAGTCGGTCAGCGTCGCGCCGAGGGACTCGTGCACGCCGCGCAGCGGCGTAGGTCGGGACATGTTCGCACCTCAGACAAGGGACAGATGAGATCATCCTCCCCCTCTGTCATTGGTGCCTGAGAGTTTCATCCGGGTTTTACCGGACTTTCACCTTCGGCGAGGTCGTGGGACCTGCTTTCCAGAGGCACCTACCCGCACGGTCCTTTGCCTTGAGAGGTTCGCGGGGAGGGCTTGCTCCTTCAGGGGTCCTGGCCTGGATGTCAGGACACTCTCCCGCGCGGGGTTCATCGGTGTCGCTGGCCAGCCTAACCGCCCGCACCGGCCGAGCGAAATCCCCAGGCGCGCACCGGCCTTCACGAATCACTCAGCGGCGGGCGTGCCGGACCAGTGCCTCGAACAGGGCCGACTCGTCGTCGGTCTCCGGGTGCCACTGGACGGCGAGGGCGAACGGATGATCCTCCACCTCCACGGCCTCCACCGTGCCGTCCTCGGCGTGGCCGGTCACGATCAGGCCATCAGCGAGCAGGTCAACGGCCTGATGGTGGTAGTGGGCCACGTCCACGGTCTCGGTTCCGAAGACCTTCGAGGTCAGGCTGCCGGGGGCGAGCCGCACCGGCATCCTGCCGTAGCCGCCGGGGGCCGGGGCGTGCCCCTGGTGGCCCACCACGTCGGGCAGGTGCTGGTGGAGGCCGCCGCCAAGGGCGACGTTCAGGATCTGCATGCCCCTGCAGATGCCGAGGAAGGGCAGGTCCCGCTCCAGCGCCGCCCGGACCAGTCCCAGTTCGGCGTCGTCGCGGAACGGCCGGACGTAGCCGGTCCGCTCGTGCGGCTCCTGCCCGTACCGTTCCGGGCCGACGTCCCCGCCGCCGGCCAGGATCAGCCCGTCCAGGCGGTTCACGAGCGCCGCGGGGTCACCCGCGGGCGGCAGGATCACCGGCTGCCCGCCCGCGCGGGCCACGTGGTCGACGTAGTCGTACGGCAGGAGCGCGGTGTTCGTCTCCCAGACCGTGAACCTCGCGGGCTCGACGTAGCAGGTGATGCCGATGACGGGACGGGACATGGTCTCCTTCTCGCGCGGACGCCGGGATGTGGGGTGACACCCCACGTCCCGGCACGTTATCGGGGCCGAGGTATGGCCTGGGCAAAACCGGCCGGGGAACGGTCAGAGTCGGGGAACGCTCAGAGCGGCGTGACATAGGCGCCCGAGATGCCGCCGTCCACCAGGAACTCCGAGCCGGTGATGAAGCTCGCGTCGTCCGAGGCGAGGAACGCCACCGCGGCGGCGATCTCGGTCGCCTCGGCGAAGCGGCCGATCGGGATGTGCACCAGGCGGCGCCGAGCCCGCTCGGGGTCCTTGGCGAACAGCTCCTGCAGCAGCGGGGTGTTGACCGGGCCGGGGCAGAGCGCGTTGACCCGGATGCCCTCGCGGGCGAACTGCACGCCCAGCTCGCGCGACATCGCCAGCACCCCGCCCTTGGAGGCGGTGTAGGAGATCTGGCTGGTCGCCGAGCCCATCACCGCCACGAACGACGCGGTGTTGATGATCGACCCCTTGCCCTGCCGCCGCATGTACGGGATGGCGTGCTTGCAGCACAGATAGACGGAGGTGAGGTTGACCTCCTGGACCCGGCGCCAGGCGTCGATGCCGGTCTCCAGGATCGAGTCGTCCTCCGGCGGTGAGATGCCCGCGTTGTTGAACGCGATGTCCACGCTGCCGTAGCTGTCGAACGCGGTCTGGAACATTCGGACGACGTCGTCCTCGCTGGTCACGTCGGCCTTCACGAAAAGCCCGCCGACCTCGGCCGCGGCCGCCGCGCCGGTCGTCTCGTCCAGGTCCACGCACACGACGCGGGCGCCCTCCTCGGCGAACCGGCGCGCGGTGGCCAGGCCGATCCCGCTACCGGCGCCGGTGATGACGGCCACCCGGTCCTGCAAACGCAGCATCGCTTCTACTCCTCGGAAATGAAGACGTTCTTGGTCTCGGTGAACGCTGACAGGGCGTCGGGTCCCAGTTCACGACCGAGGCCCGACTGCTTGAAACCGCCGAACGGGGTCCAGTAGCGGACGCTCGAATGCGAGTTGACGCTCAGGTTGCCCGCCTCGACGGCCCTGGCCACCCGGAGCGCCCGGCCGACGTCACGGGTCCAGATGGACCCGCTCAGGCCGTACGGGGTGTCGTTGGCGATCCGCACGGCGTCCGCCTCGTCGTCGAACGGCAGCACCGACACCACGGGCCCGAAGATCTCCTCGGTGAATGCCCGGTCGTCGGCCGAGCGCGGGGTCAGGACCGTCGCCGGGAACCAGAACCCCGGCCCCGACGGGCAAGCGCCCCGCAGATGGGGCGGCTCGGTGACGAAGGAGGCCACCCGCTCCCGGTGCTCGGCGCTGATCAGCGGGCCCATCTCGGTGCTCTCGTCGCGGGGGTCGCCGACCTGGACGTTCAGCACGGCCTCGCCGAACCGGGCCAGGAACTCGTCGTACGCCGAGCGCTCGACCAGGATCCGGGAGCGCGCGCAGCAGTCCTGGCCCGCGTTGTCGAACACCGCGTACGGCGCGGTCGCCGCCGCCCGTTCCAGGTCGGCGTCGGCGAAGACCACGTTGGCGCTCTTGCCGCCCAGCTCCAGGGTGAGCCGCTTGACCTGCCCGGCGCAGACGGCGGCGATCTCCTTGCCCACCTCGGTGGAGCCGGTGAACACGATCTTCGTCACGTCCGGGTGCTCGACCAGCCGGGCGCCCGCGACCTCTCCGGCGCCGGGCAGGACCTGGAAGACCCCCTCGGGCAGTCCGGCGGCCAGGGCCAGTTCGGCCACCCGCAGGGCGGTCAGCGGTGTCCACTCGGCGGGCTTGACGATCACGGTGTTGCCCGCGGCCAGCGCCGGGGCCATCCCCCAGGTCATGATGACCATCGGGAAGTTCCATGGCACGATCACGCCGACGACGCCCAGGGGTTCCCTGAAGGTGACGTCCAGGCCGCCGGGCACCGGGATCTGCAGGCCGTGGTTGCGCTCCGGCGCCCCGGCGTAGAAGTCGAGCACGTCGGCGACGTTGCCCGCCTCCCAGCGGGCGTTGCCGATCGTGTGCCCGGCGTTGGCGACCTCGGCCAGGGCCAGCTCCTCCGCGTGCTCGCGCACCAGCGAGGCGAACCGGCGCAACAGCCGGGCCCGGTCCGAAGGGCCGACGCTCCGCCAGGTGGCGAAGGCCCTTCTGGCACGCTCCACCGCCCTGTCGACCTCGGCGGCGTCCGCCATCTCGACTTCGGCGATCACCTCTTCCGTCGCCGGATTTATGATCTTCACTGTCACATCCGTTCGAATCCTCGGAACAGCTCCCAGTCGGTCACCGCCGCGTCGAAGGCGGCCAGCTCGGTCCGGGCGTTGTTCGCGTAGTGCGCCACGACGTCCTCGCCGAAGACGGAGGCCGCGAACGCGGAGCCCTCCCAGAGCTCCAGCGCGTCCCGCAGGGTGTGCGGGACGGTCTCCGCGCCCGAGGTGTAGGCGTTCCCCGTGAACGCGTCCTGAAGCGGCAGCTCGTTCTCGATGCCGTGCAGCCCGGCCGCGACCAGCGCCGAGACCGCCAGGTAGGGGTTGACGTCGCCGCCGGGCACCCGGTTCTCGATCCGCAGCGAGGGGCCGTGGCCGACCAGGCGCAGCGCGCACGTCCTGTTGTCCACGCCCCACTTGACGGCGGTGGGGGCGAAGCTGCCCGGCACGTACCGCTTGTAGGAGTTGACGTTCGGCGCGTACAGCAGGGTCAGCTCGCGCATGAGGGCGAGCTGACCGGCGATGAAGTGCTGTCCCGTCACGGACAGTCCGTGCGCTTCCGAACCCGCCATGATCGGCTCCCCGGCGGTGTCCCTGAGCGAGATGTGGATGTGGCAGGAGTTGCCCTCGCGCTGGTTCGGCTTGGCCATGAAGGTGATCGACATGCCCTCCTGGGAAGCGATCTCCTTGGCGCCGTTCTTGTAGACGGAGTGGTCGTCGCAGCTGGACAGGGCCTCGCCGAAGCGGAAGGCGATCTCGTGCTGGCCGAGGTTGCACTCGCCCTTGGCCGACTCGACGTACATGCCCGCGCCCTCCATGCCGAGCCTGATCCTGCGCAGCAGCGGCTCGACCCTGGCGGTGCCGAGGAGGGAGTAGTCGACGTTGTAGAGGTTGGCGGGCGTCAGGTCGCGGTAGCCGCTGCGCCAGGCGTCCTCGTAGGTGTCGTTGAAGACCACGAACTCCAGTTCGGTCCCCACGAACGCCCCCCAGCCCCGCTCGGCCAGCCGGGCGAGCTGCCGTCGCAGGATCTGCCGCGGTGAGGCGGTCACGTCGGAGCCGTCCTCCCAGACCAGGTCGGCCATCACCAGGGCCGTTCCCTCCTGCCACGGCACCCGGCGCAGGGTGGACACGTCGGGTTTCATGATGAAATCGCCGTATCCTCGCTCCCAGGACGACATCGCGTAGCCGTCGACCGTGTTCATGTCGACGTCGACCGCGAGCAGGTAGTTGCACCCCTCGGAGGCATGCCCCAGCACCTCCTGCAGGAAGTAACGTGCCGACAGGCGTTTCCCCTGTAGGCGGCCCTGCATGTCGACGATCGCCAGCAGCACGGTGTCGATCCGTCCTGCCCGCACCTCGTCGTGAAGCTCGCGGACGTCCACACGCCCTCCTCGCCGGAGTCTTATTGGGCTAGTGTCAGACCATTGACGTGTAGCGGGGGGAGCGTTGTCAAGGGTCGGAGGAGATCAATTGGACGAGGTGTCGCGACTGGCCACCGTGCTGCGGCCGGTGCGCGCGGGCAACGCGTTCGAGGAGACCGTGGAACGCCTGCTACAGGTCATCAAGCTGGGGCTGGTGGCCGAGAAGCTGCCGCCCGAGCGGGAACTCGCCGCCCAGCTCGGGATCAGCAGGGTCACCCTGCGCGAGGCCATCCGCGCCCTCGCCGAAGCGGGCTACCTCACCGTACGCCGCGGCAGGTACGGCGGCGCGTTTCTCACCTACGCCCCGCCGCGCCCGCGCCGCGACGACCTGCGCAGGGCGGTCGCCGACATGGGCACCGACGACCTGGGCGACGCGCTCACCTTCAGGATGGCCGTGGAGTGCGGCGCCGCCCAGGTGCTCGCCGCCACCGCGCTCACCGAAGAACGGCGCGACGCCCTGCGGGAGCGGCTGCGCGAGGTCAACTCGGCGGGGCCCGACGACTACCGCCGTCTCGACACGGCCTTCCACCTGGCCATCGCCGAGCTGACCGGCTCCCCGCTGCTCGCCGCGGCCTGCGCCGACGCCAGGCTCAGGGTCACCGACCTGCTCAACGCCATCCCGGTGCTCCGGCGCAACATCGAGCACGCCGTGATCCAGCACGAGGCGATCGTGACGGCGATCCTGGCCGGCGACCCCGAGGGCGCGCGCCGCGCCGTGGCCGAGCACCTGGAGGGCACCGCCGCGCTGCTCCGGGGCTTCCTCGCATAGCCTGATGAGTCGGTGGGAGATGTGTTTCGAGATCGGATCATGGAAACAGGACGGCTGCCGCTGTTCTGTTTCTTCGTCGCGTTGATCGTCGCCTTCGTGTTCACCAGGATCAACGTCAGGCTCATCCGAGCCAAGATCGGCTGGTTCCGCAACGTCAACGTCGGTGAGATGCACATCCACCACGTGGTGTTCGGCGTGGTGCTGACCCTGCTCGGCGGGGTGTCCGGCCTCATCGTCTCGGGGGTCTCCGACGGCTGGTACGCGGTGACGGCGGCGATCTTCGGCATCGGAGCCGCCCTCATCCTCGACGAGTTCGCGCTGATCCTGCACCTGCGCGACGTCTACTGGGAGGAGGAGGGCCGGGCCTCCGTCGACACCGTGTTCATCGCCATCGCGATCACCGGCCTGCTCCTGCTCGGCCTGCGCCCTCTCGGCTGGGAGAACTCCGACGGCACCCCCAGGGGCACCTGGCTGACCGTCGGCCTCATCGTGACCAACCTCGGGCTCGCCGTGGTCACGCTGCTCAAGGGCAAGATCTGGACGGGCCTGGTCGGACTGTTCGTGCCGGTCCTCCTGGTGCCCGGCGCCCTGCGGCTGGCACGCCCGGGATCGCCCTGGGCGCACTGGTTCTTCGCCCCGGGCGCCCGGCATCCGCGGCTCCGCAAGATGGCCAGGGCCGAGCGTCGTGAGGAGCGCTGGCGCCGCCCGGTGATCCGCGGCAAGATCGCCTTCCAGGAGTTCGTCTCAGGCCGCCATGACCTCCCCTCCACCCGCCGCCGCTCCCGCCACTGAGCCACCGATGCCCCAGATGCCCCAGATGCCCCAGATGCCACCGACGCCACCGACGCCACCGACGTGGCCGATGTCGCCGATGTTCGGGCCGGGCGCCGAGGTCGGCCCGCGGGTGTGGGCCCTGCACGAGCGCGGTCTCGCCCATGACGTCGTCGAGGTCGCCTCGGTCTCCCAGCCGTACGGCTTCCGCGAACTCGAACACCTCGCCCGCCTGCACGACGGGGGGTTCTCGCTCGCCGAGCTGGTGATGCGGTTGGAGTTCGTCGACCTGATCGCCGACGAGGACTTCGAGGCCTACGGCGTGCAGGGCGAGCGGCTCTGGGAGATCCGCCGGTTCGCCGGTGCCTGGGTGGAGGACATCGGGCTGCGCCGCGCGGAGGAGGGCGACATCGACTACGACGACGTCCCCGACCCGGACTGAGCGACGCGGGGAAAGCGGCGGCACGGTCGTGGTGAGCTTTCAAACCGGAAAGAGGCAGGGCGCATACCCGCCCGCCCGCCGGGCAGGTGACGGCCCTCTCTGCCGAAGGAGTGCTGATCATGATACCGGGTAAGCAGGAGAGGCGGCCGGGGTCGACCGCGTCGATTCGAAGGGGGCCGCATTGTCAGAGGCCCGCTCGCCTGCCGTCCGCCTGCCGCTCGCCTGCCGTCCGCCTGCCGTTCGTCAGGGTGAAGGCATCGCGGTGGTACTGGCGCGGTTGTGTAAATTCATATCGTTCACAAAGGAATAATTCGGGCGCCGGGTCGATGGTCTGATTCGCTGTTCGGCGAACCGGGCATCCCCGCCTGTGCGAAGCCTCTCCTTCGCGCCGGGGTGCCCCATCGGGCGCGCGCCGCATTCGATCTCCCGATCCCGTCCGTGCGGGACGAAGATCGGGGCGCGACGATCGTTACGGCTACCACCGGGGGGTGTCGCGGGCATGTCGCCCGCGACACCCCTTTGCCGTGGTACCCCTCTCCCGAGTTGACCTGTAGCCTCCAGGTGACAAATATGAATGCATTCATTCATTCCTGATGGGGAGGTCCGGGCATGACCGGCAGCCGGGTTGTGCGCGCGCCGCGCGGTACCATGCTCACCGCCAAGGGGTGGCCGCAGGAAGCGGCGCTCCGCATGATCCAGAACAATCTGGATCCCGAGGTGGCCGAGCATCCGGAACAGCTCGTCGTCTACGGCGGCTCGGGCAAGGCCGCCCGCGACTGGCGCTCCTTCGACGCGATCACCCGCACTCTGACCACCCTGGAGGGCGACGAGACGCTGCTGGTGCAGTCCGGTCGTCCCGTCGGCGTGTTCCGCACCCACGAGTGGGCACCCCGGGTGCTCATCGCCAACTCCAACCTGGTGCCCGACTGGGCCAACTGGGAGGAGTTCCGGCGCCTGGAGGCCGCCGGACTGACCATGTACGGGCAGATGACCGCGGGCTCCTGGATCTACATCGGCACCCAGGGCATCCTGCAGGGCACCTACGAGACCTTCGGCGCCGTGGCCGCCAAGCGGTTCGGCGGGAGCCTCGCGGGGACGATCACGCTGACCGCCGGGCTCGGCGGCATGGGCGGCGCGCAGCCGCTGGCCGTGACCATGAACGGCGGCGTGGTGATCTGCGTCGACTGCGACCCCAGGTCGATCGACCGGCGGATCGAGCACCGCTACCTGGACGTCCGCGCCGCCGACCTCGACGAGGCGCTGCGCCTGGCGTACGAGGCCCGCGACCAGCGCAGGCCGTTGAGCATCGGGGTGGAGGGCAACGCGGCCGAGATCGTGCCCGAACTGCTCCGCAGGGACGCCGAGATCGACGTCGTCACCGACCAGACCTCCGCTCACGACCCGCTGATGTACCTGCCGATCGGTGTGGCCTTCGAGGACATGGCCGACGAACGGGAGAAGGACCCGGCGGGTTTCACCCGCAGGGCCCGCGAGGCGATGGCCGCTCACGTGGAGGCCATGGTCGGCTTCCAGGACGCCGGAGCCGAGGTCTTCGACTACGGCAACTCGATCCGGGGCGAGGCCCGGCTCGCGGGCTACGGTCGCGCGTTCGACTTCCCCGGCTTCGTGCCCGCCTACATCAGGCCGCTGTTCTGCGAGGGCAAGGGCCCGTTCCGCTGGGCCGCGCTCTCCGGTTCCCCCTCCGACATCGCCAAGACCGACCGCGCGATCCTGGAGCTCTTCCCAGACAACGAGCCGCTTGCCAGGTGGATCCGGATGGCCGGGGAGAAGGTCCACTTCCAGGGCCTGCCCGCCCGTATCTGCTGGCTCGGATACGGCGAGCGCCACCTGGCCGGAGAGCGGTTCAACGACATGGTGGCCTCGGGGGAGATCGAGGCCCCGCTGGTGATCGGCCGCGACCACCTCGACTGCGGCAGCGTCGCGAGCCCGTACCGGGAGACCGAGGGCATGGCCGACGGCTCCGACGCGATCGCCGACTGGCCGCTGCTGAACGCCATGCTCAACGTCGCCTCCGGTGCCGCGTGGGTCTCCATCCACCACGGCGGCGGTGTCGGCATCGGCCGCTCCATCCATGCCGGCCAGGTCACCGTCGCCGACGGCACCAGGCTCGGTGCCGAGAAGCTCAACCGGGTGCTCACCAACGACCCGGGCATGGGGGTCATCCGTCACGTCGACGCCGGCTACGACGAGGCCGTCGCCGTGGCCGAGGAGCGAGACGTCCGCATCCCGATGCGCGAGTCCTGATCGGGCATGCGGGTCCCGGCCGGACACGCGGGTCCCGGCCGGACAGCCGGGCTCCGGCCGGGGGCGTGCCGGCCCTGGTCGGATGCGTTGTCTCCCGTCGAACGGGAAGTACCCGACCGGGCACCGATCCGCGTACCGTGTCCCGATCTCGGGGGCGCGGATCCCTTCGGCGCCGCTCCCTCCCGTCCCGCCCGGGTGTATGAACGACAGCGGGACGGGGAGGGGAATGCTCGTGGGGCATCGAGCGGTTGGAGAGGACGTGGGGGACGGACTCGATCAGCTTCTGGGGGGGCGGCGGCTGTCGCCCGTGCAGCGGCGGATCGCACGCTACCTGGGCGATCACCTGTCCGAGGCCATCTTCCTGTCCAGCGTGGAGCTGGCCGAGCGGGCAGGGGTCAGCCAGCCGTCGGTGACGAGGTTCGCGATGGTGCTCGGTTTCGCGGGCTTTCCCGAGCTCAGACAGGCGCTACGGCCCCTCGTGGTGGGCGGGCGGAAACCGTCGCGGGCCAACGACCTGCAGACGGCCATAGACGTGGAGATCGACAACCTGCGGAGCGTACGCGACGCACTGGGCGACCCCGCCGACATCTCGGAGCTGGGTGTCAGGCTGGCGGGATGCGAGCCGCTGCCGGTGCTGGGCCTGCGGGTGTCGAGCGGGCTGGCCACCACGTTCGCCTACTTCGCGCGCCGGATCCACCCTGACGTCCGCCTGCTGACCCACGGCGGTTCCGAGCTGGCCGACGGCCTGTACGCCGCGCGCCGCGCGGGAGCGAGCTGGCTGGTCGCGGTGATCCTGCCCCGTTACCCGGCCGAGGCCGTACAGGCGCTGCGCGGCGCCCGGGACCTCGGCCTGCGTACGGCGGTGATCACCGACCGGCGGGACGTGCCCTTCGAGGCCGACGTGATCCTGGCCGCCCCCGTCGGCGAACGGCTGGTCTTCGACTCGCACGCGGCGCCGCTGACCCTGGCCATGGTGCTGGTGGAGGCCATGGCGGACGCGGCGCCGCTGCGCACGCAGGCCCGGTTGGAGGAGTACGAACGGATGACCGACCAGGCGGGGGTCTTCACCGAGCGGTTCGACTGACATCCGTGCCCGGGTGAGAGCGGCGGGAGCATCCGGCCGCCGGTTTCGCCGAGGCCGGCACGGTCCGCCCGAATGGCTTTCGCTGCCCGTACGGCTTTCGCCACCCGGGCGAGAACACCGTCGCCGTGCCGCCGGAGTGCCGCCGGCCGGAGATCTTCCAGCGAGTAAGGTGATCGACATGCCTGTACGTCCGACCGCGCTGGTCACCGGCGCCTCGCGAGGGGTCGGTGCCGCGATCGCCCGCGCCCTGGCCCCCACCCACGACCTGCTGCTCGGCGGCCGCGACCCCGAGGCGCTGGCCCAGATGGCCTCCGCCCTGCCCGGCGCGCGGCCCTGGCCGGTGGAGCTCACCGCCGTCACGGAGGCCGACGTCGCCGCCGTCGACCGGCTCGACGTGCTGGTGCACAGCGCGGGCGTGCTGCACCTGGGGCGGGTGGCGGAGACCCCGGCAGAGGTGTGGCGTCACACCATGGAGGTCAACGTGATCGCGGTGGTCGAGCTGACCCGGCTGCTGCTGCCCGCCCTGCGCGCGGGGCACGGTCACGTGGTGCTGATCAACTCCGGCTCCGGGCAGCGGGCCGGCGCTAGCTGGGGCTCCTACTCGGCGAGCAAGTTCGCGCTGCGCGCCTTCGCCGACGCGCTCCGCCTGGAGGAGCCGGAGCTCCGGGTGACGACGATCTATCCGGGACGGGTCGACACCGACATGCAGCGTGAGGTCCGGGTCCGGGAGGGCGGCCCCTACCAGCCGGAGAAGTATCTGAACGCGGACTCGGTGGCCAGGGTGGTGCAGGCGGCCCTGACCGCGTCCCCCGACGCCCACGTCACCGAGATCACCGTCCGTCCCGCCGCAGGCCTCTGAGCTGAGGGCGCGGTCGCCGCCCGGCTCCTCGCCCGGCGACCGGAGTGGGCCTGTGCGGCAAGGGGGGAATCGGTTGAGGGTGCGGCGGACTCGCATCTGAATGGAATCATTCAGATAATGGGAGGGTGTTCGACGAGATGTGGGGTGCCATCGCGCACCTCGGACGTGATGGCCGGACCCGGGGCTACCTGCGAGACGCGTGGTCGCCGGCGGATCTGGAGCTTCGGCGCTGGTTCGGACAGGAGGCGGCCAGGCGCGGCCTCGACCTGAGGGAGGATCGCAACGGCAACCTGTGGGCCTGGTGGGGTGACCCGTCGGCGCGGCCCGGGGTGGTCACCGGCAGCCACCTCGACTCGGTGAGGCAGGGCGGTGCCTTCGACGGCCCCCTGGGGGTCGTGTCGGCCTTCGCCGCCCTCGACCTGCTGCGGGCCAGGGACTTCCGGCCCGCGCGCCCCCTGGGGATCGCCTGTTTCACCGACGAGGAGGGCGCCAGGTTCGGTGTCCCGTGCGTCGGCTCCCGCCTGCTGACCGGGATCCTGGACCCTGACAAGGCGCGCGCCCTGACCGACGACGAGGGCGACTCGCTGGCCGAGGTGCTGCGCAGGGCAGGGCGTGACCCGGGCGCCCTGGGCCGGGACGAGGAGACCCTGCGGCACATCGGGGTCTTCGTCGAGCTCCACGTCGAGCAGGGCAAGGACCTGGTCCACCGGGACGCGCCGGTCGGCGTCGCCTCGGCCATCTGGCCGCACGGCCGCTGGCGGTTCGACTTCCACGGCCAGGCCAACCACGCCGGCACCACCAGGCTGGCCGACCGCGACGACCCGATGCTGCCCTTCGCCCGTACCGTGCTCCACGCCCGCCAGGCCGCCGAGCGCGGCGGCGTGGTCGCCACCTTCGGCAGGATGCGTGTGTCGCCCAACAACGCCAATGCCATCCCCGGACTGGTCAGCGCCTGGCTGGATGCCAGGGGCGGTGACGAGGACGCGGTCAGGGCGCTGGTCGCCGAACTGACCGAGTTCTCCGGTGCCGAGGTCAGCGTCGAGTCGTGGACCCCGGTCGTGGACTTCGACGCGGTCCTGCGGGAGCGGGTCGCCGCCGCCGCGGGGGGCGCACCCGTCCTGCCGACCGGGGCCGGACACGACGCGGGCATTCTCGCGTCCGCGGGTGTGCCCAGCGCGATGGTGTTCGTCCGCAATCCGACGGGCATCTCTCACTCTCCGGACGAACACGCGGAGACGGCCGACTGCCATGCGGGGGTCACCGTCCTCGCCGCGACGCTGGAGGACCTGTGCGCGAGCTGAACTACTGGTGCGAGCTGGCCTGGCTGCCACCGGGCGAGGCCGTCGCAGGGGTGCTCGTCAAGGTCCACGACACCGTGATCTCCGAGATCGTCACCGGTGTGGCGACCCCGCCGGCCGGAGCCGTCCGGCTGGCCGGGCTGACCATCCCCGGTCTGGCCAACGCGCACTCCCACGCCTTCCATCGCGCCCTGCGCGGGGTGACGCAACGTGAGAAGGGCAGTTTCTGGACCTGGCGCGAGCAGATGTACGGGGTGGCGGGGACCCTCGACCCCGAGTCCTATCTCAGACTCGCCAGGGCCGCGTTCGCCGAGATGGCACTGGCCGGCATCACCTGCGTCGGGGAGTTCCACTACCTGCACCACGGTCCGGGCGGCAGGCGCTACGACGACCCGAACGTCATGGGCCACGCGCTCGTCCAGGCGGCGCGCGACGCGGGGCTGCGCATCGCGCTGCTGGACGCCTGTTACCTGACAGGCGGCGTCGGCACCCCGCTGAGCGGTGTACAGCTGCGGTTCGGTGACGGCGACGCCGACGGGTGGGCCGCCCGGGCGGAGGCGCTCACGGCCCACTACCGGGGCGATCCGGATGTGGAGATCGGCGTGGCAGTGCACTCGGTCCGCGCGGTCAGGCCCGAGCAGATACCCGTGGTCGCCGAGTTCTCCCGCCACCACGCGGTCCCGCTCCACTCCCATGTCTCCGAGCAACGGGCGGAGAACACCGCCTGCGTGGAGGCGTACTCCGCGAGCCCGGTCCAGCTGCTGGAGGCGCACGGCGCGCTCGGCCCCCGCTCGACCGCCGTGCACGCCACGCACCTGTCGGACGTGGACGTCGCGCTGCTCGGCGGCTCCGGCACACGCGTGTGCATGTGCCCGACGACCGAGCGCGACCTCGCCGACGGCATCGGGCCGGCCAGGGCGCTGTTCGACGCGGGGGCGCCCATCACGCTCGGCTCGGACAGCCACGCGGTCGTCGACCTGTTCGAGGAGGCCCGCGCGGTCGAGCTGGACGAGCGGCTGGCCACCGAGCGGCGCGGCCACTGGTCGGCCGCCGAGCTCCTGCACGCCGCCACCGCCGCGGGACACGACTCGCTCGGCTTCGCCTGCGCGGGCATGCTCGTCCCCGGCGCGTGGGCCGACCTGGTGTCGCTGCGCCTGGACTCGGTCCGTACGGCGGGCGCCTCCCCGGCGCACCTGGCCGAGACCGTCGTCTTCGCCGCCGCGGCCGCCGACGTGCACTCCGTGGTGTCGAGTGGCCGCCGCGTGGTCACCGACGGCAGGCACGCCCTCGGTGACGTGGGCGGCATGCTCACCGAGGCGATCACCGAGGCGCGAGGGGGAAGGTCGGCATGACGGGCGAGGACCGGCAGGTGAGGAGCATCCTCTTCGATCGCATCGGACTGCTCTACACGGGCGATCCGGCGCGGGAGGAGATCGAGGACGCCGCGCTGGTGGTGGAGGACGGCGAGGTGGTGTGGGTGGGGCCCACCGGCGCGGCTCCCTGCGCCGACGAGCGGGTGGACACCGAGGGGCGCTGCGTGATCCCGGGCTTCGTCGACAGCCACGCCCACCTCGTCTTCGCCGGCGACCGCACGGCCGAGTTCGCCGCCCGCATGGCGGGCCGGCCCTACACGGCCGGTGGCATCCGCACCACGGTGTCGGCCACCCGCGCCGCCTCCGACGTCGAACTCGTGACGCGCACCGCCGCCCTGGTCTCGGAGATGCTCACCCAGGGGACGACCACGCTGGAGATCAAGAGCGGTTACGGCCTCACGGTAGAGGACGAGCGCAGGTCCCTGGAGATCGCGCGGGGGTTCACCGAGGAGACCACCTACCTGGGCGCGCACGTGGTGCCCCCCGACGCCTCCTCGGCCGACGAGTACGTCCGCACGGTCACCGGGGAGATGCTGGAGGCCTGCGCGCCGCACGCCCGGTGGGTCGACGTGTTCTGCGAGCGCGGCGCCTTCGACGCCGACCAGAGCAGGGAGATCCTTCTCGCCGGGATGAAGGCGGGGCTGCTGCCGAGGATCCACGCCAACCAGCTGGGCGAGGGCCCCGGGGCGCGGATCGCCGCCGAGGTGGGCGCGGCCTCCGCCGACCACTGCACCCACCTGACCGACGACGACGTCTCGGCGCTGTCGTCGGCGGGAGTGGTGGCCACCCTGCTGCCCGGCGCGGAGTTCTCCACCCGCTCGCCCTACCCGGATGCCCGTCGCCTGCTGGACGCCGGGGTGACGGTCGCGCTGGCCACCGACTGCAACCCGGGTTCCTCCTTCACCTCCTCCATGCCCTTCTGCGTGGCGCTGGCGGTCCGCGAGATGCGGATGACGCCGCTGGAGGCGATCAGGGCGGCCACGTACGGCGGGGCCAGGGCGCTGCGCCGCGGGGACGTCGGCACGCTGCGGGTGGGAACCAGGGGGAACCTGGTGATCCTGGACGCCCCGACGTACGTCCATCTCGCCTACCGGCCGGGGGTGCCGCTGGTGACACAGGTGTGGAAGGAGGGGCGCCGTCTGGTCTGACCATTTTTGCCAGGGGCAGCCGTCGGCCTTGTCACGGAGTCGGGGGACATCCTCCCTGAGGAGGAATTCGAAACCATTCTCCAGGCGTACTTCTTGAGGGAATCTTTGCTCTGATCCAGCCGTTGAAAAGTCAAGCGACGTGTCCGCGCGCATTGGGGCGTTGAGCGAGCGGGTGGACACGTCATAAGCAGCCGGAGCGAGGTGCCATCGGATGGCAAGGCCGACGGGGAATCGGACGCAGGATCAGCACGTCTCTGACAGAGACCTGCTCGGGACCTACCTGGCAGAGATTGGAAGGGTGCCCCTGCTCACCGCGGAGGAGGAGGTGGAACTCGCCAAGCGGATCGAGGCGGGTCTCTTCGCGGAGCAGTTGCTGGACGGCGGGTTGACGGAGCCGCGGATCGCGGACGCCGCCGATGAGGAGCTTGAGCGACTGGCCGTTTCCGGGCGAAGGGCCAAGGATGAATTCATCCAGGCCAATCTACGTCTTGTGGTGGCGGTGGCGCGCAAATATTCGGGGCGGGGAATGCCGCTGATCGATTTGGTTCAGGAGGGCAACCTGGGGTTGGTCCGCGCGGTTGAGAAGTTCGACTACCGGCGCGGTTACAAGTTCTCGACTTATGCCACCTGGTGGATCCGGCAGTCCGTGGGGCGCGCCATCCACGAGCAGGCCCGGCCGGTCCGCCTGCCCACCCACGCGGGTGAGCAGATGACCAGGCTGATGCGGGTCCGCCGGGACATGCTGGCCGAGTCCGACGCCGAGCCGACCGACGCCGATCTCGCGGCGGTGCTCGAACTGCCCATCGAGCGGGTCCGCGAGCTTCGCCGCTGGGCCTCCGACCCCGTCTCCCTGCAGCTGGGTGTGGGCGACGAGGACGAGACCGAACTCGGCGACATGATCGCCGACGACACGTGGGCCGATCCCGAGCAGCAGGCGATGGACGTCCTTGAACGTGAGCGTCTGGAGGAGTGGCTGACGGGTTTGGAGGGGCAGACCCGCGAGATGCTCCGCTGGCGCTACGGCCTGATGGACGGCCGCGAGCACACGCTGACCGAGGTCGGCGAGCGCTACGGCATCGGCCGGGACCGTGCCCGTCGCATCGAGCGCGACGCCCTGGCCCGGCTGCGGAAGATGGCCACGGCCGCCTGAACGACCCGCGATCCGGCACGCCCCCTGTGGGGCGTGCCGGATTCGTTTTCCCGGGGCCGGCGCTGCTTCGCCCGGACGAGGGGACATGGCGGGCGTGGCGGCGGTCATGCGTGTGGTCATCGGCAGCCCGCTGAAGAGCCCGGCGGTTGCTCGCCCGGGCACCTTTTGGGTCATCTATAAGTCAAGGCACGCCCGGTCCGAAACTTGATGGAAACATCATGCGGCCGAGATTCACAGATGCGAAACACGCAGAGTCGCGCCTTGAAACGGCGGAAGAACACGCTGTGGCGCAACGTCAGTGCGCGGCCGGTCGATGGAGCCCAGGAAGCGATCACTGCGACTGTGAAACCGGCCACACGCCATTTGTAAGGGAGGGTCGCGTCGAATGAAGATCGATAGCGGCACCACTGCCTGGATGCTCACAGCCACCGCGTTGGTGCTGTTGATGACTCCCGGCCTTGCGTTCTTCTATGGGGGAATGACCAGGGCCAAGAGTGTCCTGAACATGATGATGATGTCGTTCGTCAGCATCATCACCGTCACCATCGCATGGGTGCTTTACGGGCACTCGCTGACGTTCACCGACAACGGCAACGAGCTCGTCAACAAGTTCGTCGGCGGCTTCGACGCCCTCGGGCTGCAGAGCCTGGTCGACACCGCCACCAAGGACGACGGCACGGGTATGCCGAGCCTGGTGTTCTCGGCCTTCCAGCTCACTTTCGCGATCATCACCGTCGCGCTGATCAGCGGTGCCATCGCCGACCGCGCCAAGTTCGGCGCCTGGGTGCTGTTCACCATCGTCTGGGCGACCATTGTCTACTTCCCCGTGGCCCACTGGGTCTGGGGCAACGGCTGGCTGTTCAGCCTCGGTATCGAGGACTTCGCCGGTGGCACCGTGGTCCACATCAACGCCGGAGCCGCGGCCCTGGCCCTCGCGCTCGTGCTCGGCAAGCGCGCCGGCTGGCGCAAGGAGCCGATGCGGCCGCACAACCTGACCCTGGTCCTGCTCGGCGCCGGTCTCCTGTGGTTCGGCTGGTTCGGTTTCAACGCGGGCTCCGAGCTCGCGGTGGACGGCACCGCCGGCCTGGCGTTCATGAACACCCAGATCGCCACCGCCGCCGCCGCGGGTGCCTGGCTCGTGGTCGAGAAGATCCGCGACGGTCACGCCACCAGCCTCGGTGTCGCCTCCGGTGCCGTCGCCGGTCTGGTCGCCGTCACCCCGGCCTGTGGTTTCGTGGACCCCTGGGCGGCTCTCATCCTCGGCCTCGTCGCCGGTGCGGCCTGCGCCTATGCGGTGGGCCTGAAGTACAAGTTCGGCTACGACGACTCCCTCGACGTGGTCGGCGTGCACCTGGTCGGCGGTGTGATCGGCGCTGTCTCCCTGGGCTTCATCGCCGCCTACCCGTTCCTGGAGCAGCAGAGCACCGGCCTCCTCTACGGCGGCGGCATCAAGCAGCTGGGCCTGCAGATTCTCGGCCCGGTCGCGGTCGGCGCGTACTCCTTCATCATCACCTGGATCATCGCGAAGATCATCGACAAGACGATGGGCTTCCGGATCGGTGCCGAGGAAGAGATCGCCGGCGTCGACATCACCTCCCACGCCGAGACCGGTTACGACCTCGGTACCATCCACTCCTCAGGTGTGGCCGCCGTCAACGGTCCGGCTCCCACCCCGGCGTCTAAGAAGGTCGACGCATGAGACTCATCACCGCGATCATCAAACCGTTCAAACTCGACGACGTGAAGGCGGCCCTGGAGCAGTTCGGGGTCAAGGGCATGACGGTCAGCGAGGCCAGCGGCTACGGCCGCCAGCGCGGCCACACCGAGGTCTACCGCGGTGCCGAGTACCAGGTCGACCTGGTGCCCAAGGTTCGCCTCGAAGTGCTCACCGAGGAGGACGACGCCGAGGACGTCATCGACGTCATCGTCAAGGCCGCGCAGACCGGCAAGATCGGCGACGGCAAGGTCTGGTCCGTTCCGGTGGACACGGTGATCCGCGTCCGCACCGGGGAACGCGGACCTGAGGCGCTCTAACCGGTGAGAGGCGACACTCGCTCGTACGCCGCGGCCCGTAAGGAACGGGCCGCGGACATCGACCGCTGGCTGACAGACCTGGTCAGGACCGCCTGCGGCACGCCGTACGGGCACAACGGGGGAACGACGAGAAACGACGAGCGCGGCGCCCTCAGTGGAGTCGCGCTCGTCGCGGTCGGGAGCCTGGGCCGCTCGGAGCTCGCGCCGGGCAGCGACCTTGACCTGGTCCTGCTCCACGACGGGCGAGATGACGTGGCGCGTATCGCCGACCGCATCTGGTATCCGATCTGGGACTCCGGGATCGGCCTCGACCACTCGGTGCGGACCGTGGACGAGGCGGCGAGGGTGGCCGGGGAGGACCTCAAGGCGGTCCTCGGGTTGATCCAGGCCCGGCACGTGGCGGGAGACCAGGAGCTGACGCGGTCGGCGCGCGAGGTCGTGCTCGCCGAGTGGCGGGCCGACTCCCGGCGCCGCCTGGGCGAGCTGCGCGACGCCGCAGACAAGCGTGCGGAGGCGAGCGGGGAGCTGGCGTTCCTCCTCGAACCCGACATCAAGGATTCCCGCGGCGGCATCCGTGACGTGCAGGCGATGCAGGCCGTGGCTGCGGCCTGGGTCGCCTCGGCTCCCGGCCCGCGAGTCCGCGAGGCCTACGAGCTGCTGCTCGACATCCGGCACGGCCTGCACCTGGTGACCGCCCGAGGCGTCGACCGGCTGGTGCTCCAGGAGCAGGACGCGGTCGCCGGGATCCTCGGCCTGCTCGACGCCGAGGCGCTGATGCGCAGGCTCGCCGAGGCCGCCAGGACGATCGGGCACGCCTTCGACGCCACCTGGCGCACCGTCGACCGGCTGCTGACCGGTCCCACCCCCCGTGGCCGCCGCCCGCTCGCCGACGGAGTCGTCGAGCACGGCGGAGAGGTCGTGCTGGCCCGCGGGGTCAACCCCCGCAAGGACCCGACCCTCGTGCTGCGCGCCGCCGCCGCCGCCGCAGAGGCGGGACTGCCGCTGGCACCCGCCACGGTCACCACGCTGGCGGCCCAGTCGCCACCACTCCCCGTGCCCTGGCCGGACGAGGCGCGCGATGCCCTGGTGGCCCTGCTGGGCGCCGGGCGCGCGGCCGTGCCGGTCTGGGAGGAGCTGGACCAGGCGGGAGTGCTGGTCCGCCTGCTGCCCGACTGGGAGCGGGTGCGGCACCGCCCGCAGCGCAACCCGGTGCACCGCTACACGGTCGACCGGCACCTGATCGAGGCCGCGGCCGGGGCCGCCTCGTTCACCCGCGAGGTCTCCCGGCCCGATCTGCTGCTCATATCGGCGCTCCTGCACGACATCGGTAAGGGATATCCCGGCGACCACTCCACCACCGGCGCCGTCGTCGCCCGCGACATCGGGACCCGGATGGGCCTGCCCCCGGCGGACGTCGACACCCTGGAGACCGTGGTCCGCCATCACCTCCTGCTGCCCGAGACGGCCACCCGCCGCGACCTGGACGACCCGGTGACGATCTCCCGGGTGGCCGAGGCCGTCGGTACGCGCGAGGTCCTCGAACTGCTGGCGGCCCTCGCCGTGGCCGACGGCCACGCCACCGGGCCCGCCGCCTGGAACTCGTGGAAGGCCTCGCTGGTCACCGATCTGGTACGCCGGGTCCGTTCGGTGCTCTCGGGCACCCCGCTGCGGCCCGCGCCCTCGCTCTCGGTGGAGCAGGCGTCCCTGGCCCGCCACGGCGGAGGCGCCGTACGGATCAACGGGGGAGCGGTCACCGTGGTCGCGCCGGACCGCGCCGGGCTGCTCTGGCGTGCGGCCGGGGTGCTGGCCGCGCACCGGATGGTGGTCCGCGCCGCGTCGGCCGCTTCGGCGGGGGCGACCGCCGTGATCGAGTTCTCGGTCGTCCCCGAGTACGGCTCGCCGCCCGACCCCGCGACGCTGGAGGCGGACCTGCGGCTGGTCCTGGCCGGCCGCCTCGACATCGAGCAGCGTCTCTCCAGGAGGAGCAGGTCGCTGCGCCCGACCCGGGTGCCGGTGGCGCCGCCCAGGGTGAACCTGCTGGACGACGCGTCGAACACCGCGACGGTCATCGAGGTGCGAGCCCATGACCGTCCGGGACTTTTGTGGCGCATTGGTAGAGCGTTTGGTGAATGTGGCCTTGACGTACGGGCTGCCCGTGTGGAGACTCTCGGCGCAGAGGTGGTGGACGTCTTCTACGTGGTCGACAGAGCCGGCCGCCCGCTGACCGACGAGGTCCAGCGAGCTCAGATACGCGACCAGGTGCTGGCTGCCCTGCGGTAGCCGTGGATGATCGCTTTTGTCGCCTTCGTAACAATCAAAGGTGATATGTCGGTTTTGTCGACTCTCTCACGTGACCTTGTGGTCTGATGTTGTCCACCTGTGTCGTGATTGAGGGGTAGCGAGAGCTTTGGCGACGGCGACATCCGAGAGCGGGGGTGCTTCGGCACCCGACCGTGGCAAGCGGCCTGCCGCCCGGTTCGGCCTGAGGAACTGGCGTGTCCGTTCGCGTCTGACGGCTCTGATCCTGGTGCCGACCACGGTGGGTGTCCTGCTTGCCGGTACGCGCGTGGTGGCCTCCGTCGACAGCGTCGCCGGATACCAGCGGACCGCCGCCGCGGCGGAGTACTCCGGCGGCCTCCGGGATCTGGCCCAGGCGCTTGGATTGGAACGTGACCGAGGCGCCTGGGCGTCGTTCCAGCCCTCGAACAAGGGGTTGGAAGAGAGCGAGGAAGCCCAGCGGAAGGTGGTCGACGCGCTGGTCAAGAAGGTGCTGCTGGAGGTCCAGGCGATAGACGACTCCTACGGGTCCCGAACCGTCGAGGCGGCCAAGAGCGTCGCCTACCAGCTGGAGGGCATTTCCGAGCTGCGCCGCCTGCCGGGCACGACCCGTGTGGAACGTTACAGCCACATGATCGCCCCGCTGCTCAAGCTCCATGAGGAGCTCACACTGGTCAGTGACGATTCGGAGATCATCGGCAACGCCCGCGCGCTGAGCGCCCTGGCGTACGCCAAGGAGGAGGTCTCCAGGCAGCGCGCCCGCCTGCTGGCCGGTTACTACGCGCCCTCGCTGATCAATCCGCAGGAGATCGAGAAGTTCATCGCCTCCCGTTCCCGCATGAACGAGTTCGAGGCGGACTTCAGCGTCGAGGCGAGCCCGGCCAACAGCTCGCTTCTCGTCACCTCCATGATCGACGAAAGGGTGCACCGGGCCGAGCTGACCAAGTCCAGGGCGATCGTGCTCGCCGGCGACCCCCGTTACACCGGGCGGCTGCTGCCGGGTTCCAACGAGGTCAAGCAGTGGTTCTCGGACAACACCGCGGTCCTCGACCTGATGCGGAAGGTCGAGACCAAGGTCGCCGGTGACGTGGTCGCCAGGGCACGGGCGCTGGAGGACACCGAGCAGCGCACCGCGATCATCACATCGGCTCTGATCCTGCTCCTGCTCCTGTTGGTGCTCGGCCTCACCGTCGTCATCGCCCGCTCGATGGTGACGCCGCTGCGCCGCCTGCGAGCCGAGGCGCTGGAGGTCGCGGGCTTCAGGCTTCCCGAGGTCGTGCAACGGCTGCGGGTCTCCGGCGACACCAGGACACCCGACATCGCCCCCATCTCGGTCGAGACCACCGACGAGATCGGCGAGGTGGCCAAGGCCTTCGACGAGGTCCACCGGCAGGCCGTGCGCCTGGCCGCCGAGGAGTCCGAGCTCCGTTCCAACATCAGCGCGATGTTCGTCAACCTGTCGCGTCGCACGCAGACCCTGGTCGAGCGGCAGATCTCGCTGATCGACGGCCTGGAGAAGGGGGAGGAGGACGGCGGCCGCCTGGCCGACCTGTTCAGGCTCGACCACCTGGCCACCCGTATGCGGCGCAACTCCGAGAACCTCCTGGTCCTCGCCGGTCACGAGCCGCCCCGCAGGCGCAGCCGGCCCGCCAAACTCGTCGACGTCGTGCGCGCCTCCCTATCCGAGGTGGAGGACTACGAGCGGGTCCAGGTCAAGGTGCACCGTACGATCTCGGTCGCGGGCAGTGCCGCCAACGACATCGTGCACCTGGTCGCGGAGCTGGTGGAGAACGCCGTCCAGTTCTCTCCCCGGGCCAGCCGGGTCGTGGTCTCCAGCAGCGCGATCGAGGGCGGTGGCGCGCTGCTCGCGGTCAGCGACCCGGGTATCGGCATGACCCACGAGGAACTGGTCGAGACGAACCGCAGGCTGGCGGATCCGCCCGTCGTCGACGTCTCGGTGTCGCGGCGCATGGGCCTGTTCGTGGTCGGCCGCCTGGCGCTGCGCCACGGCATCCGGGTGCAGTTGCGCCCGCAGGAGGGCGGTGGCCTCGTCGCCATGGTGCTGTTCCCGCCCGAGATCCTCGTGCAGGAGGTCCAGCCGGTGCAGACGCCCTCCTGGGGGACGGAGCAGGCGGTCTCGCGGGACTTCTCCGCCCAGGCGCCCACCGGCGGTCCGCCCGTCCAGCGGCCCTCGTACGGACAGGCCCAGCCCTCATTCGGGCAGTCCTCGTTCGGACAGGCCCAGCCCTCGTTCGAGCAGTCCTCGTTCGGACAGGGGCAGTCCTCGTTCGGGCAGAGCTCGTTCGGACAGGGTTCGTTCGGGCAGGCGTCCATCCCGGACGCACCCTCGTTCGGTTCGACCTCGCTGCCCGGTGACCATACCGCTCCGGGACGGCAGGACTCCGCCGGTCACATCGACTCGTCAGGTGCTCCGGCAGGTGGCGCGCCACTGCCCAAGCGCCAGGTCGGCGGGATGAAAGGCAACGGGGGTGTCTCCGCTCCCGGCTCCCCCTCCCGGGGAGAGTCCTCATACGAGCACGAGTACGAGTACGAGTACGAGTACGAGTACGAGGGGCCGGCGGCTGGGACGATGCCCACGGTGGGCGTCTCCCCGCTCGAACCCGAGCAGGAGGAGTACCTGCCCATCTTCGCCTCGGTCGAGTCGGCCTGGTTCCGCCGCGCGGACGGGCCGGGTGAGCAGAAGGACGGGCCGGTGGAAGACAAGGTGCCCACGTCCTCCGCACCGGTGAGCAGGTCCGGAGAGCCGGAGGCGGCCTGGGCGGAGGAGTCCATGCCCCCGGCGGGCGCGGAGGCGGGCGACCCGGACGGCTGGGACACCCCCTCCGACGTCGGCTGGCAGGCCGCCCAGGCGGTGAGTGCCCCCACCCTCGGCGGGATCACCGCCGCGGGCCTGCCCAAGCGCATTCCAAGGGCGAATCTCGTACCGGGCACGGCCGCTCCCACGCCGTCCAGCCCGATGCCGTCGCCGTCCCCGGACAGGGTGCGCAACCGTCTGACGAGTTTTCAGCAGGGGGTGCGACGAGGTCGCGCCGAAGTGGCCGAAGCCACTACCGGGAGCCTTATGGACAAGGAGGAGGGCTCGTGACGACCCTGAGTCATGAGGCACGCAGGTTCGACTGGCTGATCACCGAGTTCGTCCGCGGCACACCCGGTGTCGCGCACGCGGTGTGCGTCTCCGCCGACGGGCTGAGGGTCGCCGGCTCGGAAGGGTTTCCGGCCGACAGGGCCGACCAGCTCGCCGCGGTCGCGGCG
This sequence comes from Streptosporangium sp. NBC_01755, assembly GCF_035917995.1. Classification (NCBI taxonomy): domain Bacteria; kingdom Bacillati; phylum Actinomycetota; class Actinomycetes; order Streptosporangiales; family Streptosporangiaceae; genus Streptosporangium; species Streptosporangium sp. NBC_01755. The sequence goes on from NZ_CP109131.1 coordinate 5,225,207, forward strand.
GGTCTCCTCAGCCTGACCGTGGGTGCCTCCCGCGTGTTCGACGGAGGTTCCGTCACCCAGACCGTGGTCGAGATGGAGCGCGGACTGTTGCTGGTCATGGCGATCAGCGACGGTTCCGCGCTCGCCGTGCTGGCCTCTCCCGACTGCGACATGGGTCTGGTGGCGTACCAGATGACCCTGCTCGTCGAGCGGGCCGGTCAGGTGCTCACCCCCGCGCTCCGTGCCGAGCTGCAGTCTTTCCGGGGCCGGTAGTGACCGGGTCCGTGTCGGGGTCGTCCGTGGGGAGGCCGGTGCGCGGGATTGACGGAACCGAGGACGACGAGCCCCTGTTCCGTCCGTACACCGTCACCGGTGGCAGGTCGGAGCCCCGTTTCCACCTGGCGATGGAGACGTTGGTCTCCTCTTCCTTCATCATGGAGGAGGACCTGGCTCTGCTCAGCCCCGAGCAGGATGCGATCATCAGGCTCTGTCGCTCGTATCGTTCCGTGGCTGAGATCTCGGCTCTGCTGAGGGTCCCGCTCGGCGTGGCCCGCGTTCTGGTGGCGGATATGGTCGACGAGGGTTTCGTCCGCATCCACCAGCCACGTCTCAACGGGGGACAACCGGATCTCAACATGCTGGAAAGGGTGCTCAGTGGACTTCGCAGGCTCTAGCCGCGGCGGCGGCCTGACATCGACGAAAATCGTTGTCGCGGGGGGATTCGGTGTCGGTAAGACCACGTTCGTGGGGGCGGTGTCGGAGATCCTGCCGCTGACCACGGAGGCGGTGATGACCGACGCCAGCGCCGGGATCGACGATCTCGACCTCACACCGAACAAGACCACCACCACGGTCGCGATGGACTTCGGCCGTCTCTCGCTGGACCGCGACCTGATCCTGTACCTGTTCGGCACGCCCGGCCAGCACCGGTTCTGGTTCATGTGGGACGACCTGGTCCGCGGCGCGATCGGCGCGGTGGTCCTGATCGACACCCGGCGACTGGCCGAGGGCTTTCCCGCGATCGACTACTTCGAGGAGGCCAAGCTCCCCTTCGTGGTCGGTATCAACGGCTGGAACGGGGAGTTCCCGCACAACGAGGACGAGGTGCGGGAGGCTCTGACGCTGGCCCCGCACATTCCCGTCGTGCGGACCGACGCCCGCTCCCGCGACTCCGTCAAAGGCACGCTGATCACTCTGGTCGAGCATGTTCTGCGGGTCCGCGCGGCCTACGGCACGTCTGCGTAGCCCCTGCCGCATCCGGGTGGGTTCGTGGTCCGCGACCATCTCGTAGGTGAATAAAACCGGTATTCCATCCGTAGTTGGAGCTCCAGATTCCAGTCACCGCTTCGCCAGGAATACGCATTTATTGAGCTGTGTTCGCTTGGCCCCATAGGTCGATATGTGCTCGAATTGCCGAGAACCGCAGGAAATTCGACCGGTGGTTCATCCACCGAGAGGCAGCGTTCGGTGAGCACACAGAGGATCCAAGCCGCGGGCAGCGGCCTACGCCCGCGGAACTGGCGGGTGAGGCGGCGCCTTGTCGCGCTCATCCTGGTGCCCACGATCGCCGCGGTGCTGCTCGGCGGGGTCCAGGTGCTCGCCTCGATGAGTGCCTCGAACGACTACCGGCGGATCAACGACCTGGCCCGGCTCTCCGGCCACGTCGGCGCGCTCACCCACGAACTGGCCAAGGAACGTGACCACACCGCCTGGTTCATCGCCCTCGGCCGCCCCGCGAGCGGGGTGAAGAACGTGCGGGCCCAGATGGACCTGGTCGACGGTGCCGTGACACGCGTTCGCGAGAGCGGTGCCCTGCTCGGCAGGGAGGTGAGCGGCCGTACCCGGGACGAGGTCGAGACCGCGATCACCCGCCTGGACGACCTCCCCCCGTTGCGTACCCAGGCCCTGGGGTCGACGCTGCTACCCGACGCGGCCATCGCCGCCTACACCCCGGTCATCGCCGATCTGATCTCCCTCCACGACGAGCTCGGCAAGGGCACCGCCGACGACGTCCTGTTCGGCCAGGCCCTGACCCTGGACGCGCTCGCCCGCGCCAAGGAGGCGGTCTCGTTCCAGCGGGCGCTGCTGACCGTGGTGCTGGTGGCGGGGCGGTTCGAGCAGGAGCAGATGGAGCAGTTCCTCGGCGCGCTCTCCACGGAACGCAACGAGAGGAAGGCCTTCGCCGCCGAGGCCGGAAGCCGGGACCGCCGCCTCTTCGACGAGGCGGTCAACGGCCGTACCGCCGACCGCGCCGAGTTCCTCCGCGAGCTGGTCCTGCTCCGCGTGGCCTCCGGCGTCTCGCTGAAAGGGCTGGACCCGGCGGAGAAGGACGACGCCGAGGAGTGGTTCGATGCGGCCACCGTCGTCGTCGACCAGATGCGCGGGGTCGAGGAACGGCACGCCCGGGACATCGTGGTACGCAGCCAGCAGCTCGGTGACGCCGAGCAGAGCCGCGCCCTGATGGTCGCCATGGCCGTCGTCACCCTGCTGGCGCTCGTGCTGGTGATCACCATCTGGGTGGCGCGCTCGCTGGTCAGCCCGCTACGGCGGCTGCGCGGGGAGGCGTTGGAGGTCGCCGGGGAGCGGCTGCCCGCGTACGTCCAGCGGGTCCGCGAGTCGCGCGAGGGGGAGGTCGTCGCGGACGTGCCGCCGATCGGGGTGCTGTCCCGAGACGAGATCGGCGAGGTCGCCAGGGCGTTCGACGAGGTACTCAGGGAGGCGGTGCGGCTGGCGGGCGACGAGGCCAAGTTGCGGAACACGGTGAACGCGATGTTCGTCAACCTCTCCCGGCGGAGCCAGAACCTGGTGGAACGCCAGCTCAGCCTGGTCGAGCGGCTGGAGCGCGGCGAGCGCGACGACCAGCGGCTGGCGGACCTGTTCAAGCTCGACCACCTCGCCACCCGCATGCGCCGCAACAGCGAGAACCTGCTCGTCCTCGCCGGGCAGGAGGTGGCACGGCGCTGGAGGCAGCCTGTCGAGCTGATGGACGTGGTCAGGGCCGCGCTGTCGGAGGTGGAGAACTATGAGCGGGTGACGAACCGGGTCCAGTCGGAGGTCGCCGTCGAGGGTCCCGCGGTGAGCGACGTGGTCCACCTGCTGGCCGAGTTGGTGGAGAACGCCGTCTCGTTCTCGCAGACGAACACCAGGGTCACGGTGTCCAGCAGCCGGATCGAGGGCGGCGGTGTGATGGTCTCGGTGACCGACCAGGGCATCGGTATGACGCCGGACGAGCTCTCCCAGGCCAACTGGCGGCTGGCCAACCCGCAGGCCGCCGACGCGTCGGTCGCCCGCCACATGGGTCTGTTCGTGGTCGGCCGCCTCGCGGTCAAGCACGACATCCGGGTCCGGCTCCGCCACCAGGAGTCCGGCCTGACCGCGATGATCCTCCTCCCGGAGACGCTCCTCGTCACGCCGCCCGACGCGCCCCAGCAGGTCGGCTACCCGCAACTCTCCGGCGCCCTCCCCGCGGGTGTCTCGCCCTTTACCGGCCCGTCGTTCCCCGCCGGTGCCGAGGGCCTGTCCCGGAGGGCCCCCGTGCTCGCGGCCCCCACCGCGCAGGTCCCCGCACAGGCATCCCCCGCACCCGGGTGGGACAGGCGGCCGGACGCGAACGCGCCGAGCGTGTGGAGCCCGCCCGTGGAGCGGTCCCGCTCGCGGGGGGAGTTCCCAGAGCCGGACTCCGGCCTCTTCGGCAGCCTTCCCGGCCCGCTCGACTCCTTTCCAGGTCAGGTTCCGGCGGACGGGACAGGGCCGCTGCCCAGGATGGGGGCCTCGCCGCCGGCACAGCGGGACGAGTTCCTGCCGATCTTCGCCTCGGTCGAGTCCGCCTGGTTCAGGATCGCCGCCTCCTCCGGAGAACCCGGCGCGGAGCCAGACGGTTCCGCTGCCGCGGCCCCTGGCGACCCCGTCCCGGGGAAACTCCGGGACGAGCCCGAAGCGTGGTCCTCGCCAGGTGACGGAGGCTGGCAGGCCGCCCAGGCGGCGAGCGCCCCCGCACACGGCGGTACGACCGCGGCCGGCCTGCCCAGGCGCACTCCCAAGGCCAACCTGGTGCCCGGCTCCGTGGCGCCGCTCGCGCGGGCACAGTCGCACCCGGAACCGGGCGCGGCCCCGGCCCCGGTCTCGGCCGAGCGGCTCCGCGACCGGATATCGAGCTTCCAGCAGGGCGTGCACAGGGCGCGCAACGAGCTCTCGAACGGGGATCGGTAGCCGTGCGGGCCGACAACTCCGACGGTGGGCAGGACAGGCGCTTCGGGGACGAGCCGGAGTACGGCGAGCCGGTCGAGGAGGAGAGCTCGCTGGTCCGGATGTACGCCGTGACCGGAGGGCGGATCGTGCCGAGCGCCAAGCTCGCCATGGAGGCGATGGTCTCGACCTCGACCACGGCCCAGCTCGGCCTGTCCTACATCCGGGAGTATCGCCTCATCAGCGATCTGTGCCGCCGGGTCCGCTCGGTCGCGGAGATCTCCGCCCTCCTGGGCGTCCCCCTCGGTGTGACCCGTGTCCTGGTCTCCGACATGGAGTCCGAGGGCCTGGTGCGGATCCACCACCCCAAGGTCGACGCGGCGGGCCCCGGTCCCGACATTCTCGAACGCGTCCTCAGCGGCCTCGACCAGATCTGAGGCCGGTCGGGGCCGGTCGGGGCCGGTCGCGGGGCCCGCCGGGGACGGCGGGTCAGCTCGGGGCGAGCCACCACCGGGCGGCGACGAGCTCGGCCACCAGGGTCTCGGTCAGGAGCGCCACGTCGGGATCGTCGTCGTGGCGGTAGCGGATGGAGGCCTTGGCGCCGGGAAGGTCGCCGCCGACGGTCAGGACCGTGGAGCCGCGCTGCCGAATCCACTCCATGGCCTGCTCGTCGTAGCGGGAGCCGGGGAACAGGATGGCGCGGTAGTCGAGGGTCTTGGTGAGGTAGACGTCCACATGGGCCCAGTCACCGGTCTCGCACGCGTCGGCGGCCCTGCGTGGTCCCTCCCGGAACATCAGGGCCGACTGCTCGGCGGAGGACAGGTGCTCGGCGGGGGCGATCGTGTAGACGCCGTGCGGGCCGTCGAGCAGTGCCGCCGCCGGTTCCAGCCACTCGCCGCGGCGCTCCAGCAGATCGGCGGTGGCCTCGGCTGTACGGCGGAGTAGCGCGGGCACATCCCCGCCGGAGGCGGTGAGGCGGTTTCCGAGTGCCAGGAGCAGGGCGAGGGTGTGCTGGAAGGTCCGGCAGGCCACGCCACCGCGCTCCTCGCCGGCCAGCATCAAGGCCACCAGGTCGGCGCCCTCGGTGACCGGCGAGCCCGGCACGTTGGTCAGCGCGACGACGAAGGACCGGCCACGGTGGCGGGCGAGGGCGTCGAGGGTCTCCCTGCTGCCACCGGTGGCGGAGATGGCGACCACCAGGGTGTCCGGGCTCGGCGGGTAGGTCAGGGCGGCGGAGGCGTACTCGGCCACCGCGTCCACTCCGGCCGCCCGCAGGCGCAGCGCGGCCACCCGGGCGGCGTACCGGGAGCTGCCCATGCCGAGGAAGACCACCCGCCGTATCCCGGAGGGAATTCCGGGATACGGGTCGTCGGCCTCCAGCGCGCTTGCCAGGCCGGTCAGCGCGGCCGGCTTGGCCTCCAGATCGGCGAGGTACAGCTCGGGAATCACGTGCTCTCCTTCATCGGTTCCAACGGTCATCGGTAGCGCGACCGCAGCACGCCCATCGGGGCGTAGCGCCAGCGGGGAAGGTGCCGGGCGGCGTATACCAGCTCGCGGCACTCCTGCTCGATCTCGAAAGGGCGCAGCAGGGAACGGTCCAAAAGGGTGGCGTGCCCCAACTCGGCCAGGCGTCCCAGGTAGGCCGACTCCAGGGTGGCGCGGGCCGCGACGGCCCACTCGGCGATCATCGCGGGGTCGGCGTCGCGGCGCCTGACCGCGACCTGACCGACGTGTTCGAGGCTCGTGGTGAGCTGGGCGAGGTCGCGGGCGGCGGGCTGGAAGGGGTTGGCGTCCGCGACGGTCGGGTTGCCGTCGAAGTCGATCACCGCGTACCCGTCCCGCCAGCGGAGCATCTGGCCGACGTGCAGGTCGCCGTGGATGCGGATCAGCGGGGTGGCGCCCGTGGCGGCCGGCGGTGCCAGTTCGGCGCGGAGTGCGCCGGCGTGGGCCGCGAGCCACTCGCCGTCCTCGCCGTCGGTCAGTGCCAGCGCCTCCTCCAGCGCCTCGCCGGCCCGGAGTGACCACGGGCCCTCCGCCGTCCGTACCGGGTCGGGGAAGGTCGTCGACGGGGTCGCCATCGCCGCGTGCAGGTCGGCCGAGAGGACGCCCAGGTCGGCGGCGAAGGAGGTCCCGAAGGAGACGGCCTCGTCCACGCACCACTCCCAGCCGTCCCTCGCTTCGGGGAGGTAGGCGGTGACGAGGGCGAGCAGCGTCTCGGAGCCGTCGTCCGCGCGCCGGGAGAGGGACGCGTAGGGCGTGGCGGTCGCGGTGAAGCCGACCGATGTCAGGTGCGCGAACACGTCGGGCGCGGGCGCCGGGAGCGGTACGGGCGGGGTGAGCCATTTGACAACCACCCTCTCGCCGACGACCACCGAGTGGTTGGTCTGGTCGACGTCGAACCCTCGCTCACCCGTCCGGGCACCCCTGTCGATCAATGACAATTGAGTGTCGGTTGAGAAAACCGGGACAGCCGGGTCGGGAAGCGGATGGAACCGGCGCACGCTGAAGGGGGAGGTATCCGTGCTGGTCAGAGCGCTGAGGAGCGCGCTGCTCCGGCCGTCGCCGGCTCGGGGAACCGTGTCGAGCCGGTTCCAGATTGAAGCTGGATTTAACAAGCGGACCCAACTTTCCAGGGATGATGTCGTGGGAAGTCTTGCTCAAGATAATGTTGACTGCAACACTCCTGGTTTGGTCTGCCGTGTCCCCTACGGCCGGTCTACCCCACTTACGCTGAATTTCGAAGGAGTAGCGGCCGTGTCCCGCACTCGGTATACCCGTAGTCTCCCGGCCGTCGCTTTGACCGCCGGCCTCGCGCTCGCAGTCTCCGCATGTGGAGGAGGGGGCGCGGACACCGCCGCACCCGCCGCCAGCGCCTCGTCTGCGCAGCTCAACCCCAACGCCGATCTGTCCAAGCAGAGCCTCACCATCTCCGTCTGGGACGGCTACACCCCCAAGGAACTGGCCGCCGAGGTCAAGGACAAGCTCAAGACCGACCTCAAGGTCACCCTGCACGACACCAACGAAGCGATCATGGCGAAGCTCACCGGTGGCGCCGACACCGGGCTCGACGTTGCCTTCGTCTCCGGTCAGTACGCCCAGGCCCTCAACGAGGCCGGCCTGCTGGAGCCGCTCCACCCCGAGCTCATCCCGAACCTCGCGAACCTCTATCCCGAGGCCAAGGAGCTCTCCTACGACAAGGGCAATGTCTTCTCGGTTCCCTACACCTGGGGCACCACCGGCATCTGCTACCGGACCGACCTGATGAAGACCGCTCCGACCAGCTGGAACGACCTTCTCGACCCGCCCGCCGAGGCGGTGAAGAAGGTCACCATGATGACCACCGAGCGCTGGCTGGCCCTGCCCGCCATCAAGGCGCTCGGCTACTCGGTCAACACCAAGAACGACGAGGAGATCGCCAAGGTCAAGGCGAAGCTGCTGGAGGCCAAGCCGAAGCTGCTCGGCTATGACGACACCACCTTCGGCGACAAGCTCAAGAGCGGCGAGGCCGTGATGGTCGAGGCGTGGGACGGCTGGTGCCCGACCACCGAGGAGAACATCAAGTTCGCGGTGCCGAAGGAGGGCAGCGACCTGTGGGTGGACACCATGGTCGTGCTGAAGTCCTCCAAGAACAAGGAGGCGGCACACGCCTTCATCAACTACATCCTGGACCCGAAGGTGCACGGCTGGGCCGCGGAGAACATCCTCTACAAGGTCCCGAACAAGGCCGCCATGGACGCGATGAACCCCGAGCTCAAGGCTGCCAACGCCCCGCTGCAGATGAGCCCGTCCGACCTGCTCAAGGGTGAGTCGATCATCGACCTGGGCGAGGACTCACTGAAGTTCACCAAGCTCGCGACCGAGGTCGCGGCCCAGCAGTGACACGCTCCACCACCTCCGGCGCGTCCGTGCGATCACGGGCGCGCCGATCGCGTGCCCTGGGAAGGCTCGTCTTTCTGGGGCCCGGACTGACGTACCTGATCGTCCTGCTGCTCATCCCGCTGGCGCTGCTCATCGGCTTCACGGTGTTTCGCCGGGGACGGTTCGGCGGGGTGGTCTACGAGCTGACGGGGGAGAACTTCACCCGCCTGCTCGACCCCCTCTATCTCGACGTGGTGATCGGCTCGCTGAAACTGGCCGCGATCGCCACGCTGATCGCCCTGCTGGTCGGCTACCCGACGGCCTACCTGATCGCCCAGCTCCCGCGGAAGTGGAAGACGATCGCGCTGGTCGCGGTCGTGCTGCCGTTCTGGACCAACTTCCTGGTGCGCATCTACGCCTGGATCGTCCTGCTGAGCGGTCCCGGGCTGGTCAACAGCACCCTGATGGACCTGGGGCTGATCGACAAGCCGCTGGAGCTGCTCTACAACCAGGGCACCATCGTCACCGGCCTGGTGTACTCGTACCTGCCGCTGATGGTCCTGCCGCTGTACGCGGCGATCGAGAAGCTGGACCCGCAGCTCCGTGAGGCGTCGGCCAACCTCGGAGCCGGGCCCGTCCGCACGTTCGCCTCGGTGACGCTGCCGCTGACCCTGCCGGGCGTGTTCACCGGTTGCCTGTTCGTGTTCGTACCGAGCTTCGGCAACTTCATCATCCCCGAGCTGCTCGGCGGTGGCCGTTCCATCATGGTCGGCAACCTGATCAGGGACCAGTTCCTCAAGGCGCGCGACTGGCCGTTCGGGTCCACCCTCGCACTGGCGCTGCTCGCCGTGCTGATCGTCCTGCTGCTCCTGCAGGCATGGAGTGCCCGACGTGCGTAGACCCCGACTGCTGTACGTCCCCTTCTGGGCGACCTACGTCTTCCTCTACACGCCGATCGTCGTGCTCGTCGCGATGTCCTTCAACGCCGGCGAGTCCCCTTACGTCTACGAGGGTTTCAGCCTGGAGTGGTACGGCGTGCTCGCCGGGAACGCCGGCATCCGCGAGGGCCTGGTCAACACGCTGATCGTCGCGGTGGGCTCCACGGCGCTGGCCACGGTGCTCGGCACCCTGCTGGCCGTGGGCCTGGCCCGCCACACCAGGTCGCGGGTGCTCGACGCGCTCGGCGTGCTGCCGGCCGTCCTTCCCGACCTGGTGCTGGGCATCGGCCTGCTGGTGTTCTACGCCACGATCAAGTCGACCCTCGGGCTGCACTCGGTGCTGCTGGCCCACACGGTGTTCGGCATGGCGTTCGTGGCCGCGGTGGTCCGCACCCGGCTCACCCACGCCGACACCTCCCTGGAGGAGGCGTCCAGGGATCTGGGGGCGACGCCGTTCACGACGTTCGTCCGGATCACCCTGCCGCAGCTGGCACCGGGCATCGGTGCCGGCGCGCTGCTCGCGTTCACCCTCTCGATCGACGAGTTCGTCATCGCGTTCTTCACGGCGGCGCCAACCACGCCGACCCTGCCCATCGTCATCTACTCAATGGTCCGCTTCGGGGTCACCCCCGAGATCAACGCTCTGGCCACGCTGCTGCTGCTCGTGAGCTTCACCGCGGTGATCGTGACCCAGCGGATGACCCGACTGACGGAGTCGCTGTCCTAATGCTGAAGATCACGGGTGTCAGCCGCCGGTTCGGTGACGTCACGGCGCTGTCGGACGTCTCCCTGGAGATCCGGCAGGGCGAGTTCTTCGCGTTGCTCGGCCCCAGCGGCTGCGGTAAGACGACACTCCTGCGGATCCTGGCCGGCTTCGAGTCGCCAGACGAGGGCACCGTCACGCTCGACGGCGACGACCTGCTCGGCCAGGCGGCCCACCGCCGCCCGGTCAACCTGATGTTCCAGTCGTACGCGCTCTTCCCGCACATGACCGTGGCCAGGAACGTCGCGTACGGCCTGGAGCGGGAGAGGCTGGGCAGGGCGGAGATCCGCAAAAGGGTCGACGAGGTCCTGGAGAAGGTCGGGCTGGCGGCGATGGCCGGGCGCAGGCCGCATCAGCTCTCCGGCGGCCAGCGGCAGCGGGTCGCGCTCGCCCGCGCGATCGTCAAGCGGCCACGCCTGCTGCTGCTGGACGAGCCGCTGTCCGCGCTGGACAAGAAGGTGCGCGCGGAGATGCAGCTGGAGCTCAAACGGCTGCAGAACGAGGTCGGCATCACCTTCGTCGTGGTCACTCACGACCAGGAGGAGGCCATGTCGCTGGCCGACAGGATCGCGGTCTTCAACGCCGGCGGGGTCGAGCAGGTGGACGCCCCGGTGGAGCTGTACGAGCGTCCGCGCACGCCGTTCGTCGCCGGTTTCGTGGGGGCCAACAACATCTTCGCGGGCAGGGCCTGCTCGGTCGGCCTGGCCAGCGAGGGGCTCGGCATCCTTCCCGGCACGTCGGGCCTGCCCGACGGCACGCCCGCGCTGCTCGCCGTACGGCCGGAGCGGCTCAGGCTGGGCGACGAGGGCGTGCTGAGCGGAGAGGTCGTCGACGTGAGCTTCTACGGCGGCGTCTCGCACGTGTCGGTACAGGTGAGCGGGCGTCCGGAGCCCGTGCTGGTGGCCACCCAGGGGGCCACCCAGGTCCAGGCGGGCTCCGAGGTGACGCTCGGCTGGGCGGAGGGGGACGGAGTGCTGATCCCTCAATGAGACGAGTCGAGCGGGTTGTTCGTCGCGGTCCTGGCGTAGTCGAGGATGAGTTCCGCCGCCTCCTGCGGGCCGATCATCGGGTGGCGGGCCGTTATGCGATAGCCGTACGCATCTTCGAGCGCGACCAGGTTGCGGGCGATGAGCAGGGAGTCGCCGGAGAGCGTGAAGGTCTCCAGCGCGGCCCCGGTGTCCAGGATGCTCTGGTAGAGCGAGACCTGGCGGTCGTAGAGGGTGGTCAGCAGGAGCGCGTACATCCTGTTGCGGGGCGCGGCGCCGCCGAGCTCGTTGAGCAGCCGGACGTCCGGGTCGTCCGGGCCGTGCGGCAGTCCCGAGCGGATGGTCACGACGAGCTTCTCCGCGGGGTCGCGCGTGCCCTTGATCCGCTTGAGTCGCTGCTCGTAGAAGCGCTCCATCCCGGCATGGTGGGCGTCGACCAGCAACTCGCTGAGGCGCGGGTAGTGGTACAGGACGGCGCCGGAGGTGAGCCCGGCCTCCTCGGCGACATGGTTGAGGTGCACCCCATCGGTGCCGTGCCGGATGATCGCCCGATGCGCGGCCGCGATGAGATCCAGGCGCCGGTCCGCCCGTCCCTTGCGCGTCATATTCCCCCGCTCGTTGAAAATCATGCTCTGTGCCGGGGGCCGTAGTGACCGTTTTCCCGCATTTTTGCTAGCCGAGAATTTCACCATTCTTCAAAAGCCGCAACCTCTAGACGCAAGGAGGCGTGATGTCTCTCACGATCCTGTTCATGCCGGAGAGTGCCTACGGGCCGACGAACAACTGTATCGGCATCGGTGACATTCTTCGTAAGCGCGGACATAGAGTTGTTTTCGCAGCTGAGGCCTCCTGGAAGGGGAAATTGGCGGCCCTCGGATTCGAGGAGGACCTGGTCGATCTCGCACCGCCGGCCGAAGAGGAGCAGGACGCCGGGCAGTTCTGGAAGGACTTCATCAGGGACACCGCCCCGGAATACCGGAAGTCGACCCTGGAGCAACTGGAGACGGTCACCAAGCCGATCTGGGACGCGCTTATCGACGGCGTCAAGTACTGCGAGCCTCAGTTGAAGGGGATTATCGAGCGCGTCCAGCCGGACGTCATCGTCGAGGACAACGTCATCACCTTCCCCGCGCTGCTGACGGCGGGCAAGCCGTTCGTCCGGATCGTCTCCTGCAACCCGCTGGAGGTGCGCGGCGAGGGCGTCGCCCCGGTCTTCTCCGGGCTGCCCGCCGACGACCGGTCGCAGTGGGCCGCCTTCAACGCCGAGCACGACCGCACCCACCGTGAGATCTGGACCGCCTTCAACGAGTGGGTCGTCGAGCAGGGCGCCGACCCGCTGCCGGACCTGGACTTCATCCACGAGGGTGACCTCAACCTCTACGTCTTCCCCGAGATCGCCGACTACGTCGACGCCCGGCCGCTGGGCGACTCCTGGCACCGCCTGGACTCCTCGGTGCGTGAGACGGAGGGCGGTTTCGAGCTCCCCGCGTCGCTGGCCGGGCAGGACGGCCCGCTGGTCTACTTCTCGCTGGGCTCGCTCGGCTCGGCCGACGTCTCGCTCATGCAGCGGGTCATCGACGTGCTGGCCACCACCCCGTACCGTTTCATCGTCTCCATGGGTCCGCTGCACGAGGAGATCAAGCTGGCCGCCAACATGTGGGGCGCCGAGTTCGTCCCGCAGACCAAGATCATTCCTCTGGCGGACCTGGTCATCACGCACGGCGGCAACAACACCACCACCGAGGCGCTGCACTTCGGCAAGCCGATGATCCTGCTGCCCCTGTTCTGGGACCAGTACGACAACGCGCAGCGCGTCCACGAACTCGGCTACGGTGTGCGCCTGTCCACCTACGCCTTCTCCGCCGAGGAGCTGACCGGCGCGCTGGACAGACTCCTGGGCGACGGCGCGCTCCGCGAGCGCCTGGCAGCCGCGGGCGAGGAGATCCGCGGACGGGACGGCCTGCGCAGGGCGGCCGACCTGATCGAGCGGGCCGGCGCCTGACGGCTCTCCGCACCACCACGATGAGGGAAGTTCCATGGGCAAGTTGATCAATCCGGCGACCGGCGAGCTCCTGGGGGAGCCGGCCGACACCCCTGTCGAGGAGGTGGCCGCCGCCGTGCGGCGGGCCCGCGTGGCGTTCCAGGAATGGAGCGCCGCGACCCCGGCCGAGCGGGCCAGGGTGCTGCTGCGTTTCGCCGATCTCGTCGAGGCCGACGCCGAGGAGCTCACCCGGCTGGAGGTCGCCGAGAGCGGCAAGCCCGCGCCGGTCTTCCGCGACGGCGAGTTGCCGTTCGCGGCGGACAACCTCCGCTTCTTCGCCGGGGCGGCCCGTTCGCTGGACGGCACCGGTGCGGGGGTGCTCAGCTCCGGCTACACCTCGGTGCTCGTGCGCCGCCCGGTCGGCGTCGTCGGATCGATCGCCCCGTGGAACTTTCCCCTGGTCATGGCGGTGTGGAAGATCGGCCCCGCGCTCGCCGCGGGGAACGCGGTGGTCATCAAGCCCGCCCCGCAGACGCCCGGCACCACGCTGCGGATGGCCGAGCTGTTCGCCCGCGCGGGCGCGCCCGACGGCCTGCTCCAGGTGGTGCTGGGCGGCGCCGAGGTGGGCGAGGCCCTCGTCACCGACCCGGGCGTCGACATGGTGAGCGTCACGGGCTCCACCGCGACCGGCCGCGCGGTCATGCGCGGTGCCACGGGCTCCCTGAAGCGGGTTCATCTGGAGCTCGGCGGCAAGGCTCCGGCGCTGGTCTTCGGGGACGCCGACCTGTCCGAGATGGCCAGGGGCGTCGCGATGGGCGCCACCTACAACACCGGCCAGGACTGCACGGCCGCGACCCGTGTCTACATCTCCCGGGAGGTGTACGACGAGGCGGTCGAGGCGCTCCACGCGACGCTGGCGCGGATCAGGGTGGGCGACCCCTGGGACCCGGCCACCGACATCGGCCCGCTGATCTCCGCGGGGCACCGCGACCGTGTGCACGGCTTCGTGGAGCGATCCGTCGCCGCGGGTGCCTCCGTGCTCTGCGGCGGCGCCCCGCTCGAAGGGCCCGGATTTTACTACCCGCCGACGCTGATTTCCGGTGCGACCCAGGACAGTGAGATCGTTCAGGGTGAACTCTTCGGCCCGGTGCTGGTCGCCCTGCCCTTCGACGGAGAGGACGAGGCGGTGCGGCTGGCCAACGACACCGTCTACGGGCTGGCCTCGTCGGTCTGGTCTGCGGACGTGGCCAGGGCGCTGCGCGTGTCGCATCGGCTCGATGTGGGCGTGACCTGGGTGAACGACCATCTGCCCATCGCCTCTGAGGCACCGCACGGCGGGGTCAAGGGGAGTGGCTTCGGCAAGGACATGAGTCAGGAGGCGGTTGGGGAATACTCTGTGACCCGCCACCTGATGATCAAGCACCAGGCTCCGGAGGTGAGGGATTCCTTCAGACCGGCCTGACAGCTTTGTAGCCGTATGTCCTTTTTTTGGGGATTTATCGGCTTTTACTCCATTCGAAGTGACATAAAGGATGTGCTCAAATTGCTTTCGCCGCTTCCGAATTCGGCGAGGGGTTACGTAGGCCAGTGATGACACAAGACCGCCGAAGCCACCGCGCGTCAGGGGGCAGTCGACTCCTGCCGGCGAACTGGCGTGTGCGTCCACGTCTGGTCGCGCTGATCCTGCTCCCGACCGCCGCGGCCATCCTGCTCACCGGCCTCCAGTTGACCACCGCCCTCTCCACGGCCGGTGAGTACCGCCGGATGACCGAGGTCGCCTCACTGGTCGAGTCGCTCGGCACGCTCTCCCACGAGATGGCCGAGGAGCGCGACCTCACCGCCTGGTACGTCGCCGGTGCCAACCGCACCCGGCTCACCAAGGTCAGGGAACAGCGTGGGGTGGTCGACCGGAGCAGCAAGCAGACGCTGGCCGCCGTGGAAGCCCTCGACGAGTCGCAGGCGGCCCGTGTCCGTACCGAGGTCACCCAGATCCGCGGCTGGCTCGACGGTCTCCCCGGCCTGCGCAGACTGATGACCGACGGCAGCGTGCTGCCCCGGGCGGCCCTCGGCATGTACTCCCGGATGATCGCCGACTTCATCACCCTCCACGACGACCTGGGGCGCAGTGGCGGCGACGAGCGCCTCATCGGTGACGCGCTCGCGCTGGGCGCGCTGAGCCGGGCCAAGGAACAGGTCGCCAGGCAGCGGGGCACCCTCCTCGTCAGCTTCCTGGACCGCAAGTTCGACTTCGACGACCCCGCCGACCTGCTGGGCGCGTACCGGAGCCAGCAGAGCGAGGAGAACGCCTTCCGCGCGACCGCCTCGGCCGCCGACGTCAAGAAGTTCCGCGATGTGGTCAACGGCCCCAAGATCGACCAGGCCGACTCCATGCGCGCCCTCGTCATGTCCTTCATTCGGGAGAACAAGCCGCTGGAGCGGATCGGTACCGGCTGGCTCAGGAGCGCCGACACCTGGTACACCGCCTCCTCCGCGATCGTGGACAACATGCGGACCGTCGAGCGCGGCCTGTCGGCCGCGGTGGTGGCCCGCAGCCAGGAGATGGAGGCCGCGGAACAGCGCAGCGCCGCGATCTCCGGTGCCTCGATCCTGGTCCTGCTGGTCCTGATCCTGCTCATCACCGCCTGGGTGGCCGGCACGCTCGTCCGGCCGCTGCGCAAGCTGCGCAGCGAGGCGCTTGAGGTGGCCGACAGCCGGCTGCCCGAGACCGTCCGGGCGCTGCGGGAGTCCGGAGACCACGCTCCGAACATCGAGGTGCCCTCCATCGGGGTGGCCTCCCGCGACGAGATCGGGGAAGTGGCCAGGGCCTTCGACGAGGTTCACCGCGAGGCCATCCGGCTGGCGGGTGACGAGGCCCGGCTGCGAAGCAACATCAACGCGATGTTCGTCAACCTCTCCCGGCGCACCCAGTCGCTCGTGGAACGCCAGATCGACCTCATCGACGACCTGGAGCAGGGCGAGCAGGACGAGGGCCGGCTGGGCAGCCTCTTCAAGCTGGACCACCTGGCCACCCGCATGCGCCGGAACTCCGAGAACCTCCTGGTCCTCGCCGGTCAGGAGCAGAGCCGCCGGTGGAGTGAGCCTGTTCCGCTCAGCGACGTGGTCCGCGCCTCGCTGTCGGAGGTCGAGAACTACGAGCGGGTGAACCTCCGGGTCGAGTCGGGCATCTCGATCATCGGCCACGCCGTCAACGACATCGTCCACCTGGTCGCGGAGCTCGTCGAGAACGCGATCTTCTTCTCGCCGCAGGA
Source organism: Streptosporangium sp. NBC_01755 (assembly GCF_035917995.1). NCBI lineage: Bacteria > Bacillati > Actinomycetota > Actinomycetes > Streptosporangiales > Streptosporangiaceae > Streptosporangium > Streptosporangium sp. NBC_01755. The sequence goes on from NZ_CP109131.1 coordinate 5,241,166, forward strand.
CACCAAGATCACGGTGACCAGCAACGGCAACGAGATGGGCGCCGTCATCCTGGCGGTCACCGACGCGGGCATCGGCATGAGCGACGAGGAACTGGCCGAGGCCAACCGGCGGCTGGCCGAGCCCCCCGCGGTGGACCTGTCGGTCTCCCGCCGGATGGGCCTTTTCGTGGTCGGCCGGCTGGCCACGCGCCACGGGATCAGGGTCCAGCTCCGGCGCCCCGAGACCGGTGGCCTGAGCGCCGTCGTGCTCCTGCCGGCGCAGGTGGTGGCCCAGGGCACGGTGATGCCCGAGATGGCGATGGCCGGACAGGGCGGCATGCCGCCCGGTTTCTTCGGTGATCCCGCGAACTCGTTCTCCTCCGTCAACCCCGACCCGTTCGGCTCCGTTCCGAACCTGGACCCGTTCGGGACCGGTGCCGGGCCCGGTGGCCGACCGCAGGCCGGCCTCGGGCAGCCCGCCCAGGCGCCACCCCAGCCGCCCCAGGTGCCGGCGCCGATGTCCGGAGACCTCTGGTCGGGGCCGGTGGTGCCCGCCTCCGCGGTGGAGGACCTGTGGTCGTCGCCGCTGACGCCGACCCCGGCGCCGTCGTTCCCCTCGGCATGGTCCGAGACCTCCTCGTCCGAGCTGTGGACGCCGCAGCGGCTGGAGCCGGTGGAGAACACCCAGGCCCTTCCCGTGGTCGAGGTGTCGCCGACGGAACCGGAGCCGGAGGAGTTCCTTCCGATCTTCGAGGCGGTGGGGTCCGACTGGTTCCGCAGCAGCGCGTCCGTCGCACCCGAGCAGGAGCAGGGGGCCGATCTCGATCCCGATCCCGAGCCTGTCGCCGAGACCAGGCCTCGGCCGCTGGAGCCACGGGTCAGGCGGGGGCCGCAGGGGCTGGAGACCCAGAACTTCCCGAAGGTCTCGGATTCCATGCCGCAGCCGCAGCCGCAGCCGCAGCCGATCAAGCCGGTCATGCCGGCGGCCGAGAGGCAGCCGTGGAGCACCCCCTCAGATCAGGGCTGGGCAGCCGCCGAGGCCGCCAAGAAGCCCATGGAGGGCGGCGTGACCGGATCGGGCCTGCCGAAGCGGGTGCCCAAGGCGAACCTCGTTCCCGGAGCCGCTTCGGCGGCACCGGCTGCGCAGCCCCTCTCGATGCCGCCGATATCGGCGGATCGGGTGCGCAGCCGCCTGTCCAGTTTCCAGCAAGGCGTACGGCAGGGGCGCGCTGAGATGAGCGAACGCGCCAAGGCCGTCGAGGGAGAGAACCAGCAGTGAACAACCAACTCAGCCAGGCCGCCCGTGGCTTCAACTGGCTGATCACCGAGTTCGTCAAGGAGATGCCCGGAGTGGCACACGCGGTGATCGTCTCCGCGGATGGGCTCCCGCTCGCCTACTCCCAGGGGTTTCCCAAAGATCGAGCGGATCAGCTCGCCGCGATCACGGCCGGTCTGATCAGCCTCACCCAGGGTGCCTCACGAGTCTTCGAGGGCGGCCCTGTGGCACAGACGGTGATCGAGATGCAGCGGGGTCTCCTGCTGACCATGTCGATCAGTGATGGTTCCGCGCTGGCCGTACTGGCCTCGCCGGACTGCGACATGGGCCTCGTGGCCTACCAGATGACACTGCTCGCAGAGCGTGCCGGTCAGGCGCTTACGCCTGCGCTACGGGCCGAACTGCAGTCGGTTCAGCGATAGGGGGGTGATATGGAGGCACCAGGTTGGCGTGGGCCCGGGGAGGAACCCCCGAACACGCCCAAGGCCAAGAGCGGGCGAGACCGTTTGATTCGCCCGTACGCTGTGACCGGGGGCAGGACCGCCCCTCGGATGCAGCTCGCTCTCGAGGCGCTGGTCTCCTCGGCGACGTTGGCGGGAGTGGATCCCACCACGCTCTCCACGGAATATCAGGCGATCATTTCGCTGTCCCGGCAGGTGCGCTCGGTTGCCGAGCTCTCCGCCCTGTTACGCATGCCACTCGGCGTGACCCGGGTACTGATCGCGGACATGGCGGCCGAGGGCCTGGTGCAGATCCACCAGCCGTCGCTGGATGCGGGTAAGCCGAATCTCAATTTGCTTGAAAGGGTGCTCAGTGGGCTTCGCAGGCTCTGACGCCGGGATGACGTCGACGAAGATCGTCGTCGCCGGCGGGTTCGGTGTCGGCAAGACGACCTTCGTCGGCGCGGTCTCCGAGATCATGCCGCTGACCACGGAAGCGGTGATGACAGAGGCCAGTGCGGACGTCGATGACCTCTCGCACATCCCGACAAAGCGCACCACCACGGTCGCCATGGACTTCGGCCGGGTCTCGCTGGACCGTGACCTGATCCTGTACCTGTTCGGTACGCCTGGTCAGCACCGGTTCTGGTTCATGTGGGACGACCTCGTGAAAGGTGCGATCGGCGCGGTCGTGCTCGTCGACACCCGGAGGCTGGCCGACAGCTTCCCGGCGGTCGACTACTTCGAGGAGGCAGGACTGCCGTTCGTCGTGGCCCTCAACGGGTTCGGCGGATCGCACGTCCACGGTGAGGAGGAGGTGCGGGAGGCTCTGACGATCTCCCCGCACATCCCCATCGTCCGGACCGACGCCCGGTCCCGTGACGCCGTGAAGTCGACCCTGATCACCTTGGTCGAGCACGTTCTCACGCTCAGGGTCTGACCTCCTGACGTGGGCCTCGCCCCGAGGGGGCGAGGCCCACGTCTTTCCCGCCCCCACCCGCTCCCAACCCCGTTCCGGTGTCCGCCCCCGCATCGCGTGCCGTTCCCTCCAGGGCGTCCGTCCTCCGGGCAGATGTACCGGTCGCCTGCCGTGCCGATTGAGCAGGTGACCACCGATCTCACGGTGGTCGTTTCCTTTCTGTGCGAAAAGTGGTTGGAAAAGCGGCGGCCGGTGACGTGAACCTCACGTCACCGGCCGCCGCTTTTTCGCGGGCCCCGCATCGGGCCTGTATCGGGCCCTGAGTCGGGCTCCGCATCGGGCCTGTATCGAGCCCCGCATCAGGCCTGTATCGGGCTGAGTCGGCCCCTGAATCGGCCCTAAATCGGCAGGGCCTCCACGATTGAGGCGCCACCGGGCAGTTCAACCTGCCGGCTGAGCCGGAAACCGGACTTGCCCAGGAGTTCGGCGTACTCGGAGGTGCTGCGTTCCATGCCCTCGCCGAAAAGGGCGAGCATTCGCATGTCGACGTCCTTGCTGATGTGCGGCCTGTCGTCGTCCGGCACCACGGCCTCCACCAGGAGCACACGGCCGTCGTCGGAGATGGCCTCCCTGACGTTGCGCAGGATCCGTACGGAGTCCTCGTCGGACCAGTTGTGGATCACGCTGCTCAGCAGGTAGGCGTCCGCCCCGGCGGGTACCGAGGCGAAGAAGTCGCCGTCCACGAATTCGCACCGGTCTTCAAGGCCGGCCTCGGCGAAGAACTCCCTGGCCCCGCTGACGACCTGTTCCTGGTCGAACAGCACACCGCTGAGATCTGAGTGTTCCTTCAGGACCGCGGCCAGGATGTGCCCCTTGCCGCCGGCCACGTCCACCAGGGTCCGCACGCCGGAGAAGTCATAGCGGGAGGCCACGGCGTCCGCGAACGGCTGGGCCCTGACCACCATGTAGTCGTCGAACAGCGCGCCGGCCCCGGGGGTGGCCTTCAGGTAGCCGTAGAAGTGCCCGTGCCGCTCGACGAAGCCCGACCTGCCGGTGCGCACGGTCTGCGGGAGCTTGCCCATGCCGTACCAGAAGCCGTCCTCGGCGATCATCCGTACGGCGGAGCGGAGCGAGCCGGGCACGTCGGCGCGGAGGGTGGCACCCGCCTCGGTCAGCTCGTAGGTGTCGGGCGCCGCGGTCGCGACCATGCCCATGGCGGCGAGCTGGCGGAGCACCCTGCCGAGCCCGGACGGGTCGGCGCCACAGCGCAGTGCGAGCTCGTCAACGCTCAGGGCGCCGTCTCGCAGCTGGTCGGCGCAGCCCAGCTCGGCCATCGTGGCCAGGGCGGCGAAACGGGAGACGCCACCGATCGCATCCCAGACGGGTGCCTGTGGGTCGCTCATGAAAATCCTCTCTCTGCGGCGTGCGGTCCTGAGGGGGGGACCGGGTACGCCCCGGCAAGCGTGCGCGGGACCCGCGGCCCGGGCGGGGGGCGTGGATTCCGGCGGGTGTTCTCAGGGGTCGGGTGTCAGGGGGTCGAGGCCGACGGGCTCCGCATGCCGCGCACCAGGCGGCCGACCTCGGCGCGCAGGTGCACGAAGTCGGGATGCTCGCGGGTGGTGATCTGGTCGCGCGGTCCCGGCAGGTCCACGCGCAGGTCACCGACGATCCCGGCCGGGGCCTTGGACAGGACCACGACGCGGTCACCGACGTAGACGCTCTCGTCGATGTCGTGGGTGATCAGCACGATGGTCATGTTGTGCAGGTTGCGGACCCGCAGGGTCAGGTCTTCCAGGTCCTCGCGGGTCTGGGCGTCCACGGAGCCGAAGGGCTCGTCCATCAGCAGCAGGGCCGGTCGGTAGGCCAGGGCGCGGGCGATGGACACCCTCTGCTGCATGCCCCCCGACAGTTGCCACGGGTACTTGGCCGCGGCGCCGTGCAGGCCGACCTCCTCCAGCGCCTCCAGCGCGGCCTGCCCGCGCTGCCGCTTGTCCAGTCCCCTGCGGCGCAGCGGGAGCGAGACGTTGTCGGCCACCGACATCCAGGGGAACAGGGAGCGGCTGTAGTCCTGGAAGACAACGGCCAGGTTGTCGGGGGTCTGCTCGACGTGGGCGCCGTTGAGCGTGACCTGGCCGACGCTGGGCCGGAGCAGCCCCGCGATGGAGCGCAGCAGTGTGGACTTGCCGCACCCGGAGGGGCCGACGATGCACACCAGCTCACCCTGGGCGACCTTCAGGTCGATGCCGCCCAGCGCGTTGTGGGCGGTCGGCCCGCTGCCGTAGGTGTGGGACAGATTCGTGATCTCAAGCACAGCAGGTCCTCAGGTCGTCTGCTTGGCGGAGCGGTGCCAGGACAGGACACGTCGTTCGGTCGCCAGGAACGCCGAGTTGAACACGTATCCCAGGACACCGAGGACCACGATGGTTCCCCACACGCCGGGGAAGTCGTACGACCTCTGGGCGTCCAGAAGCTGGAAGCCGATCCCGTCGACGCTGCCGACGAGTTCGGAGAGCACCATGAGGATCAGTGCCAGTGACAGGCTGACCCGGAGTCCGGCGAAGATCTTCGGCATGGCCGAGGGCAGGATGATCCGGAACAGTCGCTCACCGCCCGACAGCCCGAAGACCCTGGCGGTGTCCAGGTGCTGGCGGTCGACCTGGCGCGCCCCCTCGGAGGCGTTGATCAGGATCGGCCAGACGATGCCGAACGCGATGAAGCTGATCTGCATCCGGGGGCCGATGGAGAACAGTGCCATGAAGAACGCCAGCAGCATGGGCGGCGGGATGGCGCGGGCGAACTGGATCAGGGGGTCGACGAAGCGGAAGAGCAGGGGGGAGCGGCCCAGGGCGACCCCGAGGACGATCCCGACGACCCCGGCCAGCACCCATCCGGCCAGCAGCCGGCCGACGCTCACGGGGATGTTCGTCAGCGCCGCGTCGGTCAGCCAGAGCCGCTCCGCGGGGCCGGTCAGCCACATCGTGTACATGCTGGTCGCGATCTGCGACGGCGGCGGGAAGCTCAGCATCTCGATGCCGCGGGTGAGAAGCTCCCACAGCACCAGAACGACGGGCACCGGCCACAGCCGGACCGCGCCGCGCAGCAGGCCGTTCATCAGGCCACCTCCGTACGGGCGGTGTGCCAGCGGAAGACCCGCCGTTCCGCGAGCACGAACAGGCTGTTGGTGACCACGCCGATGATCCCGGTCCAGATGGCGGCGGCGATGATGTACTCCACCGCGTCCACGCTGCCGCCGCTCTCCAGGACGTAACTGCCGATGCCCTGGGCGCCGCCGCCGAGCAGTTCCGCGCTGATCGCCACAATGAGCGCGATCGCCGACGCCAGCCGGACGCCGGTGGCGATGAAGGGCGCCGTGCTCGGCAGGGAGACGCGCCACAGCACCGCGGACTTCCCGAACCCGAAGCTGCGGAGGGTCTCCTTGGCGAGCGGGTCGACGTCCTTGAGGCCGTACATCGTGTTGATCAGAACGGGCCAGGTCGCCGCGTAGACGATCAGGGTGACCTTCATGTCGAACCTGTCGGAGAACACGGCGAGCGCCAGCGGGATCAGCGCGATCGACGGGATCGGGCGCAGGAACTCAAGGATCGGCCGGAGCGCGCCCTCCACGCGGGGCAGGCTGCCGAGCAGGAACCCGGCTGGTACGGCGAGCGCGACCGTGATCAGTAATCCAAAGGCCCAGGCGCCGAGGGTCGAGGCGACGTCGGAGAGGAACTCCCCGTCCGTCACGAGCGTGGCTGCTCGACCGAGCACCGTGGAGGCCAGCGGGAACGAGAGCGAGCTGATCAGCCCGGCCCGGCCCGCGACCTCCATGACGCAGAACAGCCCTGCGGTGCCGAGGGCGCCGCAGAGCAGCCTGCTGTCGAGCGGGTTACGCCGTGTCACCCGAGGTTTCCAGGAAGGATGGTCTTGGCCTGGATCGGGCTCTTCAGGTAGCCCTGCTCGACCATCAGGTCGGCGACCCGCTGCAGGCGGGTCTCGTCAAGGCTGGTGGGGAAGGAGCCGAGGGTGATGACGGCGGCGGTCGCGGCGTCGATCTTGGTGTAGGTCGGCAGGATCTGCTCGACGGCCTTGCGGTCGGTGGCGGCGATCTGCTGGGCCTTGGCGATCGCACGCTGGAAGGCGGCGACGGTCTTGGGGTTCTCGGTGGCGAAGCTCTCCATCACGATCACGCCGGCGATGGGGAAGTCGGCGGTGGAGTCGACCATCGTGTCGGCGAGCTTCTGGGCGCCGAGGTTCTTCTGCACCGCGGTCAGGGCCGGCTCCGTCATCCAGGCCGCGTCGACGACCTTGTTGGCCAGCTGGGCACCCATCTCGGGGAAGGGGAACTCCAGGAACTGCACGTCGTTCTCGGTGAGGCCGTGCGTCTTGAGCACCGTGGTCACCGCCAGGGTGCCGATGTTCTTGAGGCTGTTGACCGCGATCTTCTTGCCCTTGAGGTCGGCGGGCGTCTTGATCGATGAGTCCTTGGGAACCATGATGTTGAACGAGTTCGGGCTGGCCTGGTAGAGGTCTGAGATGATCTGCATCTTGTTGCCGGCCGCGACGGCCAGGAAGGCCGACACGTAGTTCGTCTGGGTGGCGTCCAGGGAGCCGCCGACGAGGGCCTGCTGGGCCTGAGCACCGCCGACCACCGGCTCGATGTTGACGGTGAGCCCCTCGGCCTTGAAGTAGCCCTTGTCCTTGGCGATGTAGAGCGCGGCCGAGTCGGGGATCGGCAGCGCGCCGATCTTGATCTGGGTCTTCTCCAGACCACCCGCGTTCGCGGCGGTGTCAGCGGGTTTGTCGGAACCTCCGCAGGCGCTCAGCACCAGGGCGGCGGCGACTCCTGCAATGACGGCCCGGCTCGCAAGTGTGAACCTCATGGGTCTCCTTTTAGCTGCATTAGCTGCATTTGACCGCCCCTGCCGGAGCTCGCGGTAACTCATCGGGCGACATGGAGGTGGTCCCGGGAGGCATGTTGGTCAAGGGGGGTTTGCCGACCGCGGATCAGAGTAGCGGAGTAGATCAGTCAAATTACAAGTACCACCCCTTTCGCCCCTTTCGCCCCTAAGCCACAAAGAAGTCACACGCCACCCAGTTGTCACACCCGTAACAATCAACAGATAGATCCGCATAGCGGGCGTAGTCAAAGATGTCAATAAACCTGATCCGCAATTTTGTGGAAGTTTGTGGCTATGAGGCGGAGAGTCATCGCCCGGTTACGGATGCCATGTGCCCGTTCGGGCGGAAATGTGAGTTATGTGCTGTTGGCCGAACTCTTCCGGCTGTGCTCCAATAACCCCTACCCCATGGATGCGTCGGCGTCACCTGCACATCATTGCGTGACGCGATCCCCTCCAAGCAGACGATCCGAGGAGAGGCAGCGGAGGCCAGTGAGGACAGCGTCAATCCCCAGCGAACGCGAATCCGGGCCGGCACCTGCCCGGGGATTCGACAACCAGGGGAGGCGGCCGCAGCGCGGCCCGAGCTCGGACCCGGACGGTCCTGACTCCGAAAGGTCCGCGAGGAACGGAGGCAAGCTCGCGCTCAAGAACTGGCGGGTGAGATCGCGACTGATCGCGCTCATCGTCATCCCCACGGCCGCCGCCATCGTGCTGGGCGGCCTGCGGGTCACCACCTCGATCAGCAGCGCCGCCGAGTACGAGCGCGTGCGCACCACCGCCGAACTCACCGCGGGCCTCAGCCACCTGGTCGACGAGCTACAGGTCGAGCGGGACCTGTCGGGCCGGTACGTGGCACAGGGCAGACTGAGCACTGGCAAGTCGAACCTGCGCAAGCAGTACGAGAGCGTCGACGGTGTCGCCCGCGAGCTGCGCACCAGCATCGACGGCGTCATCAATGACAACGGCGTCGTGGAGACGTTCAGCACCCGGAGCAGGACCGAGCTCACGCAGATCCGCAGCCGCATCGACGAGCTCAAGAGCCTGCGTGACGCGGTGACGGCCACTCAGCTACCGGCCCAGCCCACGATCGCCGCGTACTCCCGTACCATCGCGGACCTGCTGGCCCTGCACGACGAGATCATTCAGGGCGGCGCGGACCAGGAGATCACCTCCAGCGCGGCCGCGTTCGCCGCGCTGGCCAGGGCCAAGGAACAGATGTCCAGGGAGCGGGCGAACCTCGCCGTCGCCCTCGCCGTCAGGGGGTTCAGCGCGGAAGGCCTCAACGCCATGCTGGCCGCCCGGGCGCAGCTCGACGGCGAGCTCGCGACCTTCCGCTCCGAGGCCTCGGTCGCCCAGCGCCAGCTCTACGACGACACGGTCAGCAGCCAGAAGAAGGACCGTGCGGCGGCACTGCGCGCCCGCGCCATCTTCCTGGCCCTCAACGGCCAGCCGCTGAGGAACGTCGACGTCTCCAGGACCGGACTCGGTGACCAGACGACCTGGTTCGACGCCTCCAGTGACATCGTCGACCGCATGCGCACGGTGGAGAAGGGGGTCGCCGACACCCTCATCACGCAGAGCCGGGTCCTGCAGGAGTCCGAGCAGCGCGGAGCGCTGATCGCCGCCGGGCTGAGCGCGCTACTGCTCATCCTCGTCCTGGTCATCACCGCGATCATGGCGCGGTCGCTGGTCAGGCCGCTGCGCAGGCTCCGCACCGAGGCGCTTTCCATCGCCGGTCAGCGTCTGCCCGAGACCGTCCAGAGCATGCGCGAGAGCGGCGAGGTCTCGACCACCGACATCACCCCGATCGGTGTCGCCTCCGACGACGAGATCGGTGAGGTGGCCCGGGCCTTCGACGAGGTTCACCGCGAGGCCGTGCGACTGGCGGGCCAGGAGGCCACGCTGCGGAGCAACGTCAACTCGATGTTCGTCAACCTCTCCCGGCGCAGCCAGACACTGGTGGAGCGCCAGCTCTCCCTCATCGAGAGCCTGGAGCAGGGCGAGCAGGACGAGGGCCGGCTCGGCAGCCTCTTCCGCCTCGATCACCTCGCCACCCGTATGCGCCGCAACTCGGAGAACCTCCTGGTCCTCGCCGGCCAGGAGCCCGCCCGCCGGTGGAGCCAGCCGGTCCCGCTCATCGACGTGGTCCGCGCCTCGCTGTCGGAGGTCGAGAACTACGAGCGGGTGGACCTGCAACTGTCCGCGGGCGTGGCCGTGGTCGGCACCTCCGTCAACGACATCGTCCACCTGATCGCGGAGCTCGTGGAGAACGCGATCTCCTTCTCCCCCCGGGAGACCAAGGTCATCGTCTCCAGCAACCGCATCGACGGTGGTGGCGTGATGGTCTCGGTGACCGACATCGGCATCGGCATGACCGCCGAGGAACTCGCCCAGGCCAACTGGCGACTGGCCAACCCGCCGGTGGTGGACGTATCGGTCTCCCGCCGGATGGGCCTGTTCGTGGTCGGCCGTCTTGCCCTGCGGCACGGCATCCGAGTCCAGCTCAGGCAGCAGGACAACGGCGGCCTGACCGCCATGGTCCTGCTCCCGGAGAACCTGCTCGCCGTCACCGCCCGCCCGGGAGGCCCTCCCGGTGCCATGACGCAGAGCGGCGACTGGGCCAACTCCATGGTGTCCATGGACCGCCCGCCCGTGCTGGCAAGCCCCGACGCCCCCCCGATGCCGTCCTTCGCCTCGTTCGAGGCCGCTCACCAGAACTCGTTCTCCTCCTTCGACATGGGGCAGCAGTTCAACTCCTTCGAGGCCTCGCAGTTTCCCTTCGGAGGCGGCCAGTTCGGGCAGGCGCCCGTCGACACCCCGTGGCCGGGACAGCTTCCGCCGCCGGGCACCACTCCCGGTCACGGCTGGCCGGACGCCCCCCCGCCCGACCCCACCGCGTGGCGGCAAGGCCAGGGCAATTCGCCCCGCGGCGACGCGGGAATGTGGTCCGGGGCACCGAGCGCGCCCGCGCGCGGTGACGCCCCCGTCTGGCCCGGCGGGCAGAGCAGGGACGGCGGCCCCGACGCCTGGTCGGACTCCTCGCTCCGCGGCGGAGACTCCGGAGGATGGCCGTCCACCGGCGACTCCGGCCTGTTCGGGCGGCGTCCGTTCGACCCGGCGGACAACACCGGCCCGCTGCCGGTGATCCCCGACTCCTCGCCGATGGAAGAGGCGAAGGAGGAGTTTCTGCCGATCTTCGCGGCCGTCGAGTCCGACTGGTTCAAGAAGGTCGAGCCGGTCCCGGCCGTCGAGGAACGGGGCCAGGAGGTCGAACCGGTTCAGCCGGTCCAGGCCGTTCAGGAGACCGTCCAGCTCTCACAACCGGTCGCCCCCGCGCAGGGGAACGGCTGGTCGTCGCCTGCCGATGTGGGCTGGCAGGCGGCCAAGGCCGCCAGTGAGCCCACACGTGGCGGGATCACCGGTTCCGGGCTGCCCAAGCGGGTGCCCAAGGCGAACCTGGTGCCCGGTACGGCCGCGCCCGACCTGAGCGCGGCTCCCCAAGCTCCCGTGCTCCGGCCGACTGTCTCCCCGGAGGCGGTGCGCAACAGGTTGGCGAGCTTCCAGCAGGGAGTACGGCAGGGCCGCGCGGCAGCCAGGGGCGAAGCCGGAGACGGACGGCCGTATCCCGACTTCGGCCGGGACGTTGAAGGAAACAAGGAGGACCGGTGAGCGAGCTCATCATGGTCGCCAAGGAGGATGACACGTGCGCGAAATGAGCCAGGCCGCCCGGGGGGTCAATTGGCTGATCACTGACTTTGTGAACAACGTCCCAGGTGTGGCGCACACGGTCGTCGTGTCGGCGGACGGTCTGCCGTTGGCGTATTCCGACGGATTTCCCAGGGACAGGGCGGACCAGCTGGCCGCGGTCGCGGCCGGCCTGATCAGCCTGACCCAGGGCGCCTCGCGGGTTTTCGAAGGCGGCGCGGTCACCCAGACCGTGGTGGAGATGCAACGAGGGCTGCTCCTCATCATGTCCATCAGTGACGGTTCCTGTCTGGCGGTGCTGGCCGCCGCCGACTGTGACATGGGACTGGTGGCCTACCAGATGACGATGCTCGTCGAGCGGGCAGGTCAGGTGCTGACCCCGGCCGTCCGTGCGGAACTGCAGTCTTCCCACTCACGGTGACGGCGATGACGCTAGGAGGCTGCCGTGGCAGGCCGCGGCTGGACCGGTGAGGGTGACCCGCACGGCGGGTTTCCCTACCAATCGATGGACGACCCCCACCGGCAACAGGGTGGTCCTTCGCATCTCATGCAGCCGGCGCCGTCGGAGCAGAGCTCCCTCGTCCGCCCGTATGCAGTGACCGGGGGGCGTACCGCCCCTCGGATCCAACTCGCCCTGGAGGCTCTGGTCTCCTCGGCGACCTCTATACATCACGATTTATCCACCCGCACTCCGGAGTATCAGGCGATAAGTGCCCTGTGCCGGCAAGTGCGTTCGGTCGCTGAGATCTCCGCGATGCTCCGCATCCCGCTCGGCGTGACCCGGATCCTCGTCGCCGACATGGCCGCCGAGGGTCTGGTCCAGCTGCATCAGCCTCAGCTGGACGCGGGCAAGCCGGATCTCAACCTGCTGGAAAGGGTGCTCAGTGGACTTCGCAGGCTCTAGCCGCGGCGGCGGCCTGACATCGACGAAAATCGTTGTCGCGGGGGGATTCGGTGTCGGTAAGACCACGTTCGTGGGGGCGGTGTCGGAGATCCTGCCGCTGACCACGGAGGCGGTGATGACCGACGCCAGCGCCGGGATCGACGATCTCGACCTCACACCGAACAAGACCACCACCACGGTCGCGATGGACTTCGGCCGTGTCTCGCTGGACCGCGACCTGATCCTGTACCTGTTCGGCACGCCCGGCCAGCACCGGTTCTGGTTCATGTGGGACGACCTGGTCCGCGGTGCGATCGGCGCGGTCGTGCTCGTCGACACCCGGAGGCTGGCCGACAGCTTCCCGGCGATCGACTACTTCGAGGAGGCCAAGCTCCCCTTCGTCGTCGCGGTCAACGGGTGGGACGGTAACTACCTGCACGGTGAGGAGGAGGTACGCGAGGCGCTGACGCTGGCGCCGCACATCCCCATCTCCAGGACCGACGCCCGCTCGCGCGACGCGGTGAAGACCACGCTCATCACGCTCGTGGAGCACGCGCTCACCGTGCGGATGGCCCTTCCCGGCTGGGGCCGCTGACCGCGGGAGGGCGTCAGTCGCACCTCCCAGCGGATAGGCTGGGAGGTCGAGTCGCAGACCTGTAGCGCAGAGGCTGGCCAATCACGTGTTCGAGACGCTTTCCGACCGGCTGACATCGGTCTTCTCCTCCCTTCGATCCAAGGGTCGGCTCTCCGAGGCCGACATCGACGCGACCTGCCGCGAGATCCGCATCGCGCTTCTCGAGGCCGACGTCGCGCTGCCCGTGGTCAAGGCATTCGTCGCTCAGGTCAAGGAGCGCGCACGAGGTGCCGAGGTCTCCCAGGCGCTGAACCCGGCGCAGCAGGTCGTCAAGATCGTCAATGACGAGCTCATCGGGATCCTCGGCGGAGAGACCCGGCGGCTTCGCCATGCCAAGAACCCGCCGACCGTCATCATGCTCGCGGGCCTGCAGGGCGCGGGCAAGACGACCCTGGCCGGCAAGCTCGCCCGCTGGCTGCGTGAGCAGAACCACACGCCGCTGCTGGTCGCCGCCGACCTTCAGCGGCCCAACGCGGTACAGCAGCTCTCGGTCGTGGCCGAGCGTGCGGGCGTCGCGGTCTACGCGCCCGAGCCGGGAAACGGCGTCGGCGACCCGGTCGCGGTGGCCCGCCAGTCGATCGACCACGCCAAGCGGCAGCAGCACGACATCGTCATCATCGACACCGCGGGCCGCCTGGGCATCGACCAGGAGCTGATGAGGCAGGCGGCCGACATCCGTGACGCGGTCTCGCCCGACGAGGTCCTCTTCGTCGTCGACGCGATGATCGGCCAGGACGCCGTGACCACGGCCCAGGCATTCATGGAGGGCGTCGGTTTCGACGGTGTCGTGCTGACCAAGCTCGACGGCGACGCCCGCGGTGGCGCCGCACTGTCGGTCCGCCACATCACCGGCAGGCCGATCATGTTCGCGTCCACCGGTGAGAAGCTCGAGGACTTCGACGCCTTCCACCCGGACCGGATGGCCTCCCGCATCCTCGACATGGGTGACATCCTCACCCTGATCGAGCAGGCCCAGAAGACCTTCGACGAGGCCGAGACCGCCAAGATGGCGAGCAAGCTCACCTCGGGCGAGGGTTTCACGCTGGAGGACTTCCTCGAGCAGATGATGATGGTCCAGAAGATGGGCCCCATCAAGAACCTGCTCGGCATGATGCCCGGCATGGGACAGATGCGTGATCAGCTCAACCAGGTGGACGACCGCGACCTCGACCGCATCGCCGCCATCATCCGCTCCATGACCCCCGCCGAGCGCCACAACCCGAAGATGATCGACGGCTCACGCCGCTCCCGTATCGCGAAGGGCTCCGGCGTGACGGTGACCGAGGTGAGCGGCCTGGTCACCCGCTTCTTCGACGCTCAGAAGATGATGAAGCGGATGGCCGGCGGCATGGGCATCCCCGGCATGCCCGGCGGTCGCAAGGGAGCCAAGGCCGCGCAGAAGAAGGCGGCCAAGGGGCGCAGGGTCAGCGGTGACCCGCGCAAGGCGGCGCTCGGCAAGGCCGCCCCCGCCGAGACCGGCGAACCCGCGACCCCGGCCGGGAACGGCCTCCTCGGCAAGCTCGGTTCCAGGCAGCAGCCGCCTCCTGGCCTGGAGCTGCCGCCGGGCTTCGACCCCTCGAAGTTCAAGCTCCCCGGTCAGAAATGAGCGACGGCTCCTTCCACAGGCGTGCCAGATGGATCTGGGTGGTCATCGTCGTGGGGTTCATCCTCGTGGCCGCGCTCGAACTGCTCGGGGTGCGTCCGAAATAGGGCTCCCACCACGGCATCCCGGCCGACGGACCGTACGGCGGGTACGCGGGCCACGCGGGTGTTCCCGGGAGTGCGGGGATCTCCGGCGCCTGGGCGCCTCCCGGCAGGATCGGTGCCTCGGGCAGGAGGGGGGCTCCGAGCCGTGAGGTCGTCCCCGGCGGGGCGGGCGCTCCCGGCTGTGCCGGAGCCCCGGGCAGGAGTAGAGCCCCGGGCGGCACGGACGTTCCAGGTGGCACGGGCATTCCAGGTGGCACGGACGTTCCTCGCGGGACGTGAGAGGGCCGGGGGGCGCCGCCGTGGCCGGTTTCCGGGGTTCCGGCAGGAGACGAGGAGGACGCCGGAGGCGCGTCGGCCTGACCGGCAGGGGTCGCCCTGATGGTCAGCACCGCTCCCAGCACGGTGATGGATCCGGTCGCGGTCAGCAGCAGAGATCTGAGGGTGGTTGCCACGGCGGCCATTTAGCGCAGCAGGCCGGACTCACCAGGGGTCCGGACACACGTGGATTACCGAGATTTGCCCTCCGGCCGCCGCAGGGGATGGTCGTTGATTGGCCGGGCACCCCCGCACGTCTGGCACAATGACATGTTGGAACATCGTGACACGTGGTTGCCCTCTCACTCCCGCGTGCCATGCCTGTCCCTCGATCGGTCCTCTCCTCGTGCCCCACTCGATGAGACGCCGCTCACCCACGCTCTAATGCAGGAGAGACCACACCAGTGGCAGTCAAGATCAAGCTCAAGCGGCTCGGCATGATCCGCAACCCGCAGTACCGCATCGTCATCGCCGACAGCCGCACCAAGCGTGACGGCCGGGCGATCGAGGAGATCGGCCTCTACCACCCGAAGGAGAACCCCTCGCGCATCGAGGTCGACTCCGAGCGGGCGGCCTACTGGCTGGGTGTCGGCGCACAGCCGACCGAGCCCGTCCTCAAGCTTCTCAAGCTCACCGGCGACTGGCAGAAGTTCAAGGGCGAGTCGGCCCCGGCTCCGCTCCTGGTCGCCGAGCCCAAGGCCGACCGCCACGCCGTCTACGAGGCCGCGGCCAAGGAGGCACTGTCTCTGGAAGCCGCCACCACGCCGAAGAAGTCGCCCCGCAAGGCGGCTCCCAAGGCTGAAGAGGCCCCCGCCGAGACCCCGGCTGAGCCCACCGCGGCCGCCGAGGAGAAGCCGGAAGGCGAGGCCTGAGGTGCTTGAGGAGGCCCTCGAGCACCTGGTGAAGGGCATTGTCGAATACCCCGACGATGTCCAGGTTCACGCTCGCCGCATCCGCAGCGGGCGTGTGCTTGAGGTCCGGGTGCACCCCGAGGACCTCGGTAAGGTCATCGGCCGCGGTGGCCGTACGGCCAAGGCGCTTCGCACGGTCGTGAACGCCCTCGGCGACGGCAAGTACGTCCGGGTCGATCTGATCGACCTGAACGAGGCCCGCTAGCCGGCGGACGCGTCCAATCGAGCGAACGGGCCACCCGCCCAGCGTGGGTGGCCCGTCTGCTTTCTACCGGCACCACTATGTGAGGAGGCGGGCGTGCAGCTCGTCGTAGGGCGGATCGGCCGCCCACACGGACTCCGCGGAGACGTGTCCGTGGAGGTGCGCACCGACGAGCCTGACAGGCGCTTCGCCCCGGGCACCGCACTGGCCACCGACCCCGCGTCGACCGGCCCCCTGGTCGTCGAGTCCTGCCGCTGGCATTCGGGGATCCTGCTGGTCAGGTTCGAGGGCGTGAGTGATCGCGACCGCGCCGAGGAGCTCCGCGGCACCATGCTCGTCATCGACTCGGCGGACATCCCGCCGTCCGACGACCCCGACGAGTTCTACGACCACCAGCTCATCGGCCTCGCCGTGGTCAAGCCCGACGGCGAGCGGGTGGGCGAGGTGTCCGACGTGCTCCACCACGGCCAGGACCTGCTCGTCGTACGGCGTGGAAAGGCCGAGGTCTACGTGCCGTTCGTCAAGGCGCTGGTCCCGGTGATCGACCTTGAGGAGGGCATCCTCGTCGTGGACGCCCCGGCGGGACTGCTCGATCCGGACGAGATCGTCTGACATGCGCGTCGACGTCATCTCGATCTTCCCCGAGTACTTCGCCCCCCTCGACGTCTCCCTCATCGGCAAGGCCCGCGAGCGCGGCATCCTCGACGTACATCTCCACCAGCTCCGTGACCACGCCCACGACGTGCACCGCACCGTGGACGACACACCCTACGGGGGCGGCCCCGGCATGGTCATGAAGCCCGGACCCTGGGGGGAGGCCCTCGACGAGGTCCTCTCCGCGGACCCCGCGGCACTGCCGCGGATGATCGTGCCGACCCCCAGCGGTGTGCCCTTCACCCAGAGGCTGGCGATGGAGTACGCCGCCGAGCCCTGGCTGCTGTTCACCCCGGCCCGCTACGAGGGCATCGACTCCAGAGTGATGGCCGAGTACGGCGCGCGCGTGCGCGTGGACGAGGTCAGCATCGGCGACTACGTGCTCGCCGGGGGCGAGGTGGCCGTGCTGGTGATGATCGAGGCCATCGGGCGGCTGCTGCCGGGCGTGCTCGGCAACGTCCACTCGGTCGTGGACGACTCCTTCGCGCCCGGCGCGATGGAGAACCTCCTAGAGGGCCCCGTCTACACCAAACCGCCCGAGTGGCGGGGGCACGAGGTGCCGGAGATCCTGCTCTCCGGGCATCACGGAAAGATCGCTCGGTGGCGGCGAGACCAGGCGCTGCGCCGTACCGCGAGGAACCGGCCCGAACTGCTGGCGGCGCTCGACCCACAGAGCCTGGACAAGCACGACAGGCAGCTCCTGTCCGAGCTCGACCTGCCGGGGACCGGCCCCGCGAACCCGGCCCCCTGATCGTTTCCGTCCCCTGACCGGTGGGGCCGACACGGGGCCGACATGGGGCCGATGTGGGGCCGATGTGAGGCCGATGTGGGGCCGATGTGAGGCCGATGTGGGGCCGATACGGCGCTGACAGGGGGCAGGCCCGGCCGCTCTGACCGGCTGATTTCCGATCGGTCGGGAAAATATGGCAGACTGAAGCGTTGCCGCCGACTGCCTTCCGGCCTCCAGGCCGGTCTCAGCGCGGCGCATGCGCCGCCGGGTAGACGGTTCCGGCTCCGAGACACAGTCCACGTCAGCACGCGTGTCCATCACGACGCCGCTCCGTCGCGGCCGGATGGACCTCCGTGTGCGTTTAAAAATGAGGTACCACTGCCATGCACACGCTGATCAGCGAGCTCGAGAAGTCCGCGCTCCGCACCGACATCCCGAACTTCCGGCCCGGTGACACGCTCGAGGTCCACGTTCGGGTCATTGAGGGCAGCAGGTCCCGTGTCCAGGTCTTCAAGGGCTTCGTTCTTCGCCGCCAGGGCGGTGGCGCCCGCGAGACCTTCACGGTCCGCAAGGTCAGCTACAGCGTCGGCGTCGAGCGCACCTTCCCGGTGCACAGCCCGGTCATCGAGAAGATCGTCCTCGTGACCCGTGGCGATGTCCGCCGGGCCAAGCTCTACTACATGCGTGACCTGCGCGGCAAGGCCGCCCGTATTCGCGAGAAGCGCGACGCCCGCTAGGCGTTCGGTAGTCGCCGCACTGGCCCGCGCCCTTTCCGGGGAGCGGGCCAGTCGCATGTGAGGAGGTTTGACCTCCTATGGCAATACGCATGGCTATGCGGTACCCCGTCACTCGACCACTTGGTACCGCCCATCATCTAGGCTCGTCAGCGATGACTAGCGAAGACCGGGAGTACGGCGCAGTCTCGCGTCGACCTGTCGAGGACGAGGTGGACGTGGTCGCCGAAGACACTCAGAAGAACGCCGAGGGCGACAAGGACAAGAAGAAGGGCTCCTTCTGGAAGGAGCTGCCTGTCCTGATCGTCGTGGCTGTGGTGCTCGCCCTCATAATCAAGACCTTCGTGATCCAGGCGTTCTACATCCCTTCGGAGTCGATGGAGAACACCCTCCTCACGAACGATCGGGTCCTGGTCAACAAGCTCGTCTACCGCGTCCGCGACATCGAGCGCGGCGACGTGGTGGTGTTCTCCGGTGTCGACTCCTGGGATCCCGAGATCGACCTTGAGGAGCCGTCCAACCCGGTCGCGGGCTTCTTCCACTGGGTCGGAACCGCCTTCGGCTTGGTCCCCGGCGAGAAGGACTACATCAAGCGGGTCATCGGCGTCGGCGGTGACACGGTGAAGTGCTGCGACGCCCAGGGGCGGGTGACGGTCAACGGGGTCCCCATCAACGAGGACTACCTATACCCGGGTGACGTGCCGTCCCAGAAGTTCTTCGAGGCCAAGGTCCCCGAGGGCCGCCTGTGGGTGATGGGCGACCATCGGATGGTCTCCCTCGACTCCCGCTCCCACCTGGGCGATCCCGGTGGTGGGACGATCTCGGTGGACAAGGTGATCGGCCGGGCCTTCGTGAAGGTGTGGCCGTTCTCCAGGGCCGCGACCATTCCCATTCCCGACACCTTCGGTCAGCCGGCCCTCAAAGCCGCCGCGGCGGTGGGAGGGGCGACCCCGTTCCTCGCAGGCTTCGTGGGCGCCGTGCCGCTGGTGCTGTGGCGTCGTCGCCGGCTTCAAGGCGGTGACCGAACCTCATGACCGCGGAACCCGAGGCTGACAAGAACAAGAAGTCCGGCAAGGGCGGCAACCTGCGTGAGTCGCTGTTCCTGCTGGCGTGCGGGGTGGTGGTGGCGCTGCTGTTGCAGGTCTTCGTCTTCCAGTCGTTCTACATCCCGTCGGAGTCGATGGAGAACACCCTTCAGGTGGACGACCGGGTGGTCGTCAACAAGCTGCACGGTGACGCCGAGCGTGGCGACATCGTGGTCTTCAAGGGCTGGAACGGCGAGGACACCATCAAGCGGGTCATCGGGGTCGGTGGTGACACGGTGAAGTGCTGTGACGCCAAGAGGCGGATCACGGTCAACGGAGTGCCGCTCGAAGAGGGCTCCTACCTGTACTCCGAGGATTTCCCCTCGGGGGATGCGTTCCAGAAGGTCGTACCCGAGGGCCGCCTGTGGGTGATGGGCGACCATCGCACCGCCTCCGCCGACTCGCGCGCCCACGAGAAGCGGCAGGGGGACGGGTCGATCTCCGAGGACGACGTCATCGGCCGTGCCGTGGCGATCTACTGGCCGTTCTCCAGGGCCACGATCCTTTCGAGGCCGGAGAGCTTTCTCAAGGTGGGATAGCGGTACCGAATGCACCGGAGGGGGCGTACTCTCTGGTCATGGTCGCTGTGTCACCCGAGGTGCCATGACGGTTGCGTTTCGCCCCAAACCCAGCGTGGTCCGGCGCGATCTAGGGCTGTACGGCTACGAGCGGGCTCTTGACCGCCGCGGGCTCGGTCCCGTGGCGGGGGTCGACGAGGCGGGCCGGGGCGCCTGTGCCGGGCCTCTGGTGATCGCCGCCGTGGTGCTGGGCGGCCGGATCGACGGCCTGGGTGATTCCAAGCAGCTGACGGCATCCCGCCGCGAGTCGCTGTACGAGCGGATCACGGTGACCGCGGAGGCGGTGAGCGTGCTGGTGATCCCGCCGGGTGAGATCGACGCCCGTGGTCTGCACAGATCCAACATCGATGGAATGCGCAGGGTCGTGGCACGGCTTCCATGCCACCCCGGCTACGTGCTCACCGACGGGTTCCCCGTTCCCGGACTGCCCGTACCGTCACTGGGGGTGTGGAAGGGAGATCAGGTCGCGGCCTGCATCGCCGCGGCCTCGATCGTGGCCAAGGTGACGCGGGACGAGATGATGGTCGCGTTGCACGAACGCCATCCCCGGTACGGATTCGCCGTGCACAAGGGGTATGGCACCGTCGATCATCGCAGGGCTCTCAGCACCTACGGGCCGTGTCCGGACCACCGCTTCTCGTTCTCGACGGTGGCACGGTCAGGAGCGGGCGAGGTGATGGGTGAGAATGAAGTGGGGGCCGGTGCCGTCTGATCGGGCGGGCCGGGGTGGGCGTTTAACAGGAGGACCGGTATGAGCGCAGAGGATCTCGAAAAGTACGAAACCGAGATGGAGCTGCAGCTTTACCGTGAGTACCGCGACGTTGTCGGCCTGTTCACATACGTCGTGGAGACTGAGCGGCGCTTCTATCTCACCAACTCCGTCGATCTCGACGTGCGGACCGCCGAGAACGGTGACGTGTTCTTCGACGTGAAGATGCAGGACGCCTGGGTCTGGGATATGTACCGGCCAGCGAGGTTTGTCAAGAATGTCCGAGTGGTGACCTTCAAGGACGTGAACGTTGAGGAGCTCGCCAAGCCCGATCTGGAGATGCCGAAGGAGGGCTTCTCCTCCTGAGAGGCTTTGCGGTGTTTTGACCATTGGTGAGCTGAGAGACCACTGTCCGCGGGCCGGAGTGGGGAAGGGCTCGCGGGATGGGCCCTGAGGTGTTGTCCACAGGCGCGCCCCGTGTCCGGCCGGTTGTCCACAGAGTCTCGTTCGGCTCCTTGGAGGTGGGGTGAGCTGAGCGAAGGTCGGGAACCGGAGGTGGTTCCATGGCCGCGAAGGATGAGCTCGGCAAGTACGGCGAGCAGATCGCCGTCGACTATCTGCTCGCGCACGACCTGCAGATCCTGGATCGCAACTGGCGGTGCCCGGACGGGGAGATCGACGTCGTCGCCCGGGAGGGGCGCACGCTCGTCGCGGTGGAGGTGAAGACCCGCTCCGGCCGCCGTCACGGCACCGCCTACGAGGCGGTCACCGATGCGAAGATCGCTCGCCTGCGCGTGCTCGTGGCCAGATGGGTCGCCGAGCACCAGGAGAGGTTCGACGCGATCCGCGTCGACGTCGTCGCCCTTGAGCGGTTCGCCGGGGATTTCGCCATCCGCTACGAGCGGGGGGTGTGCTGATGTCTCCTGGCCTGTCCGGGATCATTCGCTCCCCTTGGGGGGTGGGGTGAATGGCCGTCGCACGCACGCGCTGCGTCGCCCTGGTCGGGGTGACCGGCCGTCTCGTCGAGGTCGAGGCCGACGTCGGCAGCGGCGTCGCGGGTCTGCACCTGATCGGCATGCTCGACACCGCGCTGAGCGAGGCCCGCGACCGGGTCCGCTCCGCCCTGGTCAACAGCCGATACGCGTGGCCCGACACCCGGATCACCGTCAGCCTGTTTCCCGCCAGCCTCCCCAAGCGGGGAAGCCTCTTCGACGTCGCGATCGCCGTGGCCCTGCTCGCGGCGGCCGGATTCGTGCCCGCGGCCAGGGTCGCCGAGCCGTTCTTCCTGGGTGAGCTGGGTCTCGACGGCTCGGTGAGGCCGGTGCGGGGCGTTCTCCCCGCCGTGCTGGCAGCCGTCGCCGCAGGTGCCCGCACCGTCGTCGTCCCCGCGCGCAACGCCGCCGAGGCGGGTCTCGTGCCGGGCGTGACCGTGATCCCCGCGACCACCCTGGGCGCGCTGGTGAGCTGGCTGCGGAGCGACGAGTCGCCGGAAGGCGTCCCGGAGGGTGCGGGAGGGCTGGGCCACCGGGGTGCGCGCCCGCTTCCCCCGGGACGCCCCGGCGAGGTCGTCCACGGCACCGGGGACGGCCTCGGAAACGATCTCGGTGACAGTGCCGGGGATGGTGCCGAGGTCGTTCCCGACCTGGGAGACGTCGCCGGGCAACCCCTTGCCCGCCGTGCGCTGGAGGTCTGCGCCGCCGGTGGTCACAATCTGTGGATGCTCGGTCCTCCCGGCACCGGCAAGACCATGCTCGCCGAGCGGCTGCCGACCCTGCTCCCGGCTCTGGAATGGGATCAGGCCCTGGAGGTGACCGCCATACACTCGGTCGCCGGGGTGCTGCCCAAGGACCGCCCCCTGCTGGTCCGCCCGCCGTTCGTGGCACCACACCACACCGCGACCGTCGCGTCCGTCGTCGGTGGGGGCGGCGGGATGATCCGCCCGGGTGCGGTCTCACTGGCCCACCGAGGGGTGCTCTTTCTCGACGAGGCGCCAGAGTTCTCGACGACGGTCCTCGACGCGCTCAGGCAGCCACTCGAATCGGGCCGGGTGACGGTCTCCAGGGCGCTGGGGGCGGTGACCTTTCCCGCCAGGTTCGCCCTGGTGCTGGCGGCCAACAGGTGCCCGTGTGCGCGGCCCTCCACCCCCGACGACCCGTGCGCGTGCGCTCCCGCCGCCCGCCGCCGCTACCTCGCCCGGCTCTCCGGCCCGCTGCTCGACCGGGTGGACGTCAAGGTCGGCCTGTTCCGGTCGACCCGGCGTGAGCTCCTCGCCGACCGCCGTTTCATCGAGCCCAGCAGGGTGGTGGCGGAGCGGGTGCTGCTCGCCCGTGAGCGCGCCGCCAAGCGGTTCGCGAACACGCCGTGGCGCTGCAACGCGGAGATGCCCGCCCGCGCCCTCCACACCGAATACCGGCCGCCACCCGCGGCGATGTCGCCGCTGCTCCGGCATCTCGACAGCGGCCTGCTGAGCGCCCGGGGTCTCGACCGGATCCTCAAATTGGCCTGGACCCTGGCCGATCTCGCCGGCAAGGACCGGCCGGAGCTCCACGAGACCAACTCCGCCCTCGGGCTGTGGCTGGGGGAAGAACGTTGAACGACAGGCTCGCTCGGCTCACCCTGATGCGCCTGGCCGAACCAGGTGACACCGCGCTGGGCGCGCTCGTCGCCCTGCGCGGACCGCAGGCCGCCGTCACCCTGGTCCGGGAGGGCGGCGCGGACGCGGATTTCACTCGCTGGTTCGCCGATACCCACGGCCGCCCGGCTGGAGGCTCCGGTCCATGCGGCGGGGACTCGGACCCACGTGGAGGAGGTTCCGGCGCGCCCGACGTCGGGTCAGGGGCGGGCGACGGCAGGGGAGCCGCGTGGGACGGGCGGCTCGCGGCCAGGTTCGACCGGACGGTCGCCTCCTGGGCGGCCCGGCTGAGGACGGCCGATCCCGAGCGCGACCTGGCCGAGGGCGAGCGGATAGGGGCCAGGCTGGTGATTCCCGGCGACGCCGAGTGGCCGAGCCAACTGGATGACCTGGGAGGCTCCCGGCCCCATGGGCTCTGGCTCCGCGGTGACGCCGACCTGCGGTTCTCCTGCCTCAGATCCGTCGCGGTCGTCGGTTCCCGCGCCGCCACGCCATACGGCGCGCATGTGGCGGCGGAACTCGGGGCGGGACTGAGCGAGAGAGGATGGGGGGTCGTCTCCGGCGGTGCCTACGGTATCGACGGTGCCGCCCACCGCGGTGCGCTCGCCTGTGAGGCCCCGACGGTCGTCGTGCTCGCCTGCGGCGCCGACGTCGCCTATCCCAGCGCGCACCAGCAGTTGTTCGCGGCCGTTCGGGAGCAGGGGGTGCTGGTCAGCGAGTGCCCCATGGGCGCGCACCCGACCCGGCCGAGGTTCCTGATCAGAAACCGCCTCATCGCGGCCCTGTCACGGAGCACGGTGGTCGTCGAGGCCGCGGTGCGCAGCGGGGCGCTCAACACCGCCGGGCACGCGATCGCGCTCAACCGGCATCTGGCCGCGGTGCCGGGCCCGGTGACCTCGGAGGCTTCGGCGGGGTGCCATCGGCTGATCCGCCAGGGCAGGGCCGTCTGCGTCACCGGTGCCGAGGAGGTGATCGAGCTTGCCGGAACGATGGGCGCCGACCTGGCCCCCGAGGCGCGCGGGCCGGTGCTCCCCCGTGACCGGCTCGACCCGGAGACCAGGAAGGTCGTCGAGGCCATGCCCACCCGGATCGGCGTGGGCCCGGCGACGATAGCCGTCGCCGCCGGCGTCGACCTGGAGACCGTGCTCTCCTGCCTCGGCGGCCTGGCCGCCGCGGGCTATGTCGAGCGTGTCTCCCGGGGCTGGCGCCTCCGCTCCGATCGTCCTTCAGGCGGATAGCCTTTTCCGGGCCGGGCCGGGTGTGCCTGTTCCCCCGCAGGGGAGGCGGTCGCCTCGGTGCCGGGCCGGCCCGGGACGAGCGTCGGCACGCCCATTAGTGATCGTCATCCGTTGGCGATCACCGTCGCGGGCGATCGCGGAGGGGAGTTCTGACCGGGCCACAGGGGGAGCAGGCGGACCTGGCCGTGGCCGAGGAGGAGCAGGGGATCGAGGTAGGCGCGGTCGCGGAGCAGGCCCCAGTGCAGGCAGGCGGTGGGGCAGTGCCCGGGGATGTCCTGGAGGACGCCGATCACCTCGCCGGTCGCCACCGCCTGCCCGCGCCGCACCGAGGGCTGAACGGGCAGGTAGGTCGTCCGCAGGCCACCGGAGTGGAGGACGGTCACCACTCCCCGATCCGCGAGCCGGTCCGCGTAACCGACCGTTCCGGCTCCCGCGGCGCGCACCTCGGCTCCGGGTGACGCGGCGAGGTCGGCGCCCCTGTGGCCGGCCAGCCACGGCTGCGCCGGTGGCGCGAAGTCCCTGAGCACCCGTGGCCGCCCGGTGAGCGGCCATCCCCAGAGCGGAGAGGGGGCGGGCGCCCGGCCCGGGCGGGTCATCCCCGCCCCGCCGGGGGCAGCCGCCCCGCCGGGGGCACCCGCGTGGCCGGTCTCTCCGCCGGAGGAACCTGTGCGGCCGGTCTCTCCGCCGGGGGACCCGGGGGCGGTCGCGCGGTGGGCGCCGGCTGCCGGAGCGGCCAGGATCAGCGAGCACAGCACGGCTCGCAGTCCCATGGCGTAGAAGGGTTTCATGCCTGTGAGCATGCGGGCCGGTGGTGAGACGGATACCGGCCGAACGGGATTCTGTGGATAGGCGGCCGAGGGTGTGCAGGAATCGCGTGGTCGAAGAACGCGTTCGCGAACCGGCAGCCGAACCGGCAGCCGAACCGGCAGCCGAGGTGGGGGCCGAGCCCACCTCCGGGGAACGGCGGGCACCCGCCCGCCTGGTGGTGAGACGGCCGCGCCGTCTGGGAACGGCCTCTCGCGCCGGACCTTGGGCCTGCGACCAGAACGGCATCACATTCGTGGTGTGAAGAGGACGCGTGTGGAGGGGACACATGTGGAGGGGACGCGTGTGGAGAGGACGCGCGGTGGACATCGCGTTCAAGGTGCGGAGGATCGTTCTGTCGAAGTGTCGGCGGAGTGGCGGAGTGGGGAGAGGCCGATCCACGCGATCGTGGTCAGCACCCCGGCCGCGGAGATCCACAGCACCGGGCGGAGCCCCAGCAGCTCGCCGAGCAGGCCACCGGCCAGGCCGCCGAGGGTGAGGATGCCCTGGATCATGAAGGACATCGTGGCGTTGACCCGGCCGCGCAGCTCGGCGGGGGTCTCGCGGAAGGTGATGGCGCCCATACAGACGGCGAAGGCGACTACGGCCACACCGGAGGTCACCGCGCTGGCGGACATGAACAGGAGGCTGCGCCACGCCGGGCCGCCGGCGAGCGCCGCGACCGTGTAGTCGACGGGGAAGAGCAGGGCGGCGTAGACCAGCACCCGGTTCTCGCCGAACCGTCTGGTCAGGCGTGGCACGACGGCCGCGCCGAGCAGGCCGCCGACGCCGAAGCAGGCGGTGATCGCGCCGACCAGGCCTCCGGGCAGGTCGAGCACGTTGAGCGCGTAGATCACGAACAGCGCCATGTACACGCCGCCGAAGAAGTTGATCGTCACCCCGCTTCCGCAGAGCGCGCGGAGCGCCGGGTGCCGGGCCACAATGCCCAGGCCCTCGCGGATCTCGGTCCACATGCCGCGTGGGGGAGCAGGCGTGTGGGTCTCCGGTGCGCCAATCCGCCGGATCAGGAACGCCGAGAGCAGGAACGACGCCGCGTCGACCAGGAGCGCGAACGGCGCGGTGATCAGCTGGACGAGCAGCCCGGCGAGACCGGGGCCACCGACGCTCGCCACGGCGAAGGCCGACTGGAAACCCGCGAGCGCCTCGGTCCGCTGGCTCTCGTGGACCACGGTGGCCAGGTGCGGGAAGTTGACCGCCCTGAAGATCACTGAGCAGGTGCCGACCACGAACGCCACCGCGATCAGCCACGGCACGGTCAGCAGCCCGGTGATCCAGGCCGCCGGGACGGTGGCCATGGCGGCGGCCGAGACCAGGTCGCAGGTGACCATGACCGGCCGGTGCCGCCTCAGCCGGTCGGCGAGGGCACCCGCCTGGAGCCCGATCAGCAGGTAGGGCAGCGAGGTCGCGGCGGTGAGCACGCCCATCTGGGCGGGGGAGGCGCCGAGCAGGACGGCGGCGGTGAGCGGCACCGCCAGCCGGGAGACCTCGGCGCCGGTCTCGGTGACGGCACGGGCGGAGAGCAGGAGCCGGTAGTCGCGCTGTCTCCTGAGCGGCACCGGCTGGAGCGCGGAGGTCATGTCGCTTTCCGGAAGGTGTGAAGGGAACACTTCATAACTGTGAAGGTAACCCTTCATGGTTATGAAGGCAATACTTCATATTTGGAATGGGTACGGTCTGCACATGACCGAGGTACGGAAGCACAGGTCCCTCACCGACCCCACGGCGATGCGCGCGCTGGCCCACCCCGCGCGGCTCGCGATCCTGAACCGACTCCATGCCGAGGGGCCCTGCACCGCGACCGAGGTCGCCGAGGTCGTCGGGGTCACGCCGAGCGCGGCCAGCTACCACCTGCGCATGCTCGCCAAGTACGGCTTCGTCGAGGACGCGCCCGCGCGCGGCGACGGCAGGGAACGGCTGTGGCGCTCCAGCTCCGTGGGCCTGAGCGTCACCCCCGATCCGGACGACGGCCCGGACGTGCGCAGCGCCAAGGAGTTCCTGATCAAGGCCCTGCGGGACCAGGCGGCGGACGAGGTGAGACGGGCCCTGGAGAACATGGAGCGGGAGTCCCGGGAGTGGCGCGAGGCGGCGGTGTTTCATCGTGCCGTTCTGCTGGTCGACGCCGATGAGCTGAAGTGGCTGAACGAGCGGATCGACGAGTTGCTCGCCCCCTACAAGACCACCGTCAGGGCCCGGGCGGACGCTCCGTCAGGGGCTCGGATCGCCGAGGCGCAGGTCAATCTCTTTCCTCGGGCCCGGCGCCGGCCACACGGCCTGCCCAGTGACGGGTAGGGGGTGCTTGACGCCCGGAGGTCAGGGAGAGGCTCGGTTGCGGGTACAATTTTTGATGGCCCATGAGTCATGGGCCGACTTCGCATGCCCCGTCAAGAAGCGAGATCCCTCGGTCCGGGTGAGAGCCCGGCTGGATCCGGTTCGGGGCATCAGGGCGACAGCCGCAGGTTGTCGCGGCCAACCGAGAACAGCGCCCAGAGATAGGCGCTCCGATCTGGAGGACAATTAATGTCCACCCCCGTCGTCACCATGCGACAGCTGCTCGAAAGCGGCGTGCACTTCGGCCACCAGACCCGTCGCTGGAACCCGAAGATGAAGCGCTTCATCTTCACCGAGCGCAACGGCATCTACATCATCGACCTTCAGAAGTCGCTGGCCTTCATCGACAGGGCCTATGACTTCGTCAAGGAGACCGTCGCGCACGGCGGCACGATCATGTTCATCGGCACGAAGAAGCAGGCCCAGGAGGCCATCGCCGAGCAGGCCGCCCGCGTCGGCATGCCGTACGTCAACCAGCGCTGGCTGGGTGGCATGCTCACCAACTTCTCCACCGTGCACAAGAGGCTCCAGCGCCTGAAGGAGCTGGAGGAGCTCGACTTCGACAACGTGGCCGCCTCGGGGCTCACGAAGAAGGAGCTCCTCATGCGCCGCCGCGAGAAGGAGAAGCTTGAGCGCACCCTCGGCGGCATCCGGGACATGTCCCGGATTCCCAGCGCCGTGTGGGTCGTCGACACCAAGAAGGAGCACATCGGGATCAGCGAGGCTCGCAAGCTTCACATCCCGGTCGTGGCCATCCTTGACACCAACTGCGACCCCGACGAGGTCGACTACCCGATCCCGGGTAACGACGACGCCATCCGCGCCGTCGGCCTGCTGACCCGCGTCGTCGCCGACGCCGTCGCCGCCGGCCTCATGGCCCGCGCCGGTGCGGGCCGTGGCGACGACAAGCCGGCCGTCGCCGGTGGCGCCGAGCCGCTGGCCGAGTGGGAGCAGGAGCTGCTGGCCGGCAGTGCCGAGAGCGCCCCCGCTGCTGAGGCCGAGAGCGCCCCGGCCGCCGAGGCCGAGGTCGAGGTCGTGGAGGCCCCTGCCGAGGCCGCGGCTGCTGAGGCTCCCGCCGAGGTCGAGGCCGAGGTCGAGACCGAGAGCGCTGAGAAGCAGGACTAGGTCCTTTCTCGTACGGTCCGCCGTACGACCCGCAAGACCCTTCCGGGTGGGTGTCGCTCAGTTGGGGGCACCCACCCGATCCACGACGATTCCCACGAGGAAAAGACAATGGCTTCCGTGAACATGGCCGACGTCAAGCGGCTTCGTGAGCTGACCGCCGCCGGCATGATGGACTGCAAGAAGGCTCTTGAGGAGTCCGAGGGCGACTTTGACCGCGCGGTCGAGCTCCTCCGCCTCAAGGGCGCCAAGGACGTCGGCAAGCGTGAGGCTCGTACCGCCTCCAACGGCCTGGTCGCCCTGGAGCAGGACGGCGACTCCGCGGCCGCGCTGCTGGAGCTCAACTGCGAGACCGACTTCGTCGCCAAGGGTGAGCGTTTCCAGGAGCTCGCGGCCCAGGTGGTCAAGCACATCCTGGCTTCCAGGCCGACCGACGTGCCCTCGCTGCTCGACTCCGAGCTCGACGGCAAGAGCGTCAAGACGCACCTCGACGAGGCCAACGCCGCGCTCGGCGAGAAGATCGAGATCCGCAGGTTCGCCGTGCTCGAGGGCGGTTTCATCGGCTCCTACATGCACAAGACCGACCCCCAGCTTCCCCCTGCGGTCGGCGTGCTCGTGCAGCTCGACACCCCGAACGCCGACGTCGCCAAGGACATCGCGCAGCACGCCGCCGCGATGGCGCCGAAGTACCTCAGCCCCGCCGAGGTCCCGGCCGACGTCATCGAGAAGGAGCGCGCGCTCTTCGAGGAGATGACCCGCGAGGAGGGCAAGCCCGAGGCCGCCATCGGCAAGATCGTCGATGGTCGCGTCAACGGCTGGTACAAGGACTTCACCCTTCTTGAGCAGTCCTTCGTCAAGGACAACAAGAAGTCCGTCGCGAAGTTCGCGGACGAGAATGGTGTCAAGGTCCAGGCCTTCGTCCGCTTCAAGGTCGGCCAGGCCTAATTCCAGACACCCGCTCTTCACGTAGAGCACCAAACGAGGAGGCCGCCGCCGTGCAGGAGAATCCAGGACCCGCCACGTCGGCGGTTTCTTCGTACTCGGATCCGCTTCGCTGGAAGCGGGTGATGTTGAAGCTGTCCGGTGAGGCGTTCGCCGGCGGCGAGCCGCTGGGCATCGACCCGGCCGTCGTGGGTCACCTCGCGGACTCGATCGCCGAGGCCGTCCGAGGTGGCGTCCAGGTCTCGGTCGTCGTGGGCGGCGGCAACATGTTCCGGGGTGCCGCCCTCTCCGAGCGCGGGATGGACCGGGCGAGGGCCGACTACATGGGCATGCTCGGCACGGTCATCAACTGCCTGGCCCTCCAGGACTTCCTGGAGAAGCGGGGTATCGACACCCGCGTCCAGACGGCCATCACCATGCAGCAGGTCGCCGAACCGTTCCTGCCCCGCCGCGCTATCCGCCACTTGGAGAAGGGCCGCGTGGTCATCTTCGGGGCGGGGCTCGGCTCGCCGTTCTTCTCCACCGACACCTGCGCCGCGCAGCGAGCGCTGGAGATCGGCGCCGAGGCTCTGCTCAAGGGCACCCAGGTGGACGGCGTCTACGACGCCGACCCGCGAAAGAGTCCCGATGCCGTCCGGTTCGACCACCTCGAATATGGTGAGGTGCTGACCCGGGGGCTGGGGGTCATGGACGCCACCGCCATCAGTCTGTGCATGGACAACAACCTTCCCATCGTGGTCTTCGACCTCATGGGGGAGGGCAACATCCTGCGGGCCGTGCGCGGTGAGAAGATCGGCACGCTGGTAAGTCCGGCACATTAGGGAGCGAGCCCGACGTAGCGAGCGGAGTGGTACGCGAGGTAGGAGCGTCCCGCGAAGTGAGCGAGGAGCGGAGAGCGACCAGAAGACAGGGAGCGAGCCCGACGTAGCGAGCGGAGTGGTACGCGAGGTAGGAGCGTCCCGCGAAGTGAGCGAGGATGGTGAGTGACCGAGAAGACAGGGAGCCGCTGTGATCGACGAAACTCTCCTCGAAGCCGAGGAAAAGATGGACAAGGCCGTGTCGGTGGCGAAGGAAGACTTCGCCGGCATCCGCACAGGTCGGGTCACCCCGTCGATGTTCAACAAGATCAGCGCTGAGTACTACGGGACGCCCACCCCCATTCAGCAGCTTGCCTCGTTCCACGTGCCCGAGGCGCGCATGGTCATCATCCAGCCTTTCGACAAGAGCTCGATGGCCGCGATCGAGAAGGCGATCCGCAACTCGGACCTCGGTGTGAACCCTGGTAACGACGGGGCGGTGATCCGGGTGGCCTTCCCCGAGTTGTCGGAGGAACGCCGCAAGGAGTACATCAAGGTCGCCAGGAACAAGGCGGAGCAGTCCAAGGTCTCCATCCGTAACATTCGTCGTAATGCCAAGGAGACCCTGGACAAGATGATTAAGGATGGCGAGGCCGGTGAGGACGAGGTGCGCCGGGCGGAGAAGGAGCTCGACGACCTCACCCAGAAGCATGTCGCCAAGATTGACGAGCTGCTCAAGCACAAGGAATCCGAGCTGCTTGAGGTTTGAGCCATGATCCTTGTCCCGCGCGGGCACTCCGTGCGGGACAAGGATTTTGTGTATGTATGAAAGTAGGACCCCCTGTGGAACCTGCGGCGGGCAGTAGCCGTACCGGCCGGAATCTTCCTGCTGCGGTGGCGGTAGGTCTCGCCCTGGCGGTGTCGGTCATCGCCTCCCTCTACTACGTAAAGGAGCTCTTCCTTGTCGTGGTGATCGCGGCGGTGGGTGTCGGAGTGACGGAGCTGGTCCGGTCGTTCGAGACCAGGGACATCAGGATTCCGTTGATCCCGGTTCTGGTCGGCACGGCCGCCATGCTGACCGGCGCCTACTGGGGCGGGGCCGCCTGGCTGGTCGGCGTCTTCGCGATGACCGTGCTCGTGCTGATGGTCTGGCGGATGCTTCTGGGCACCGAGAACTACGTCCGTGACATCACCGCGACCATCCTGGTCGTCGTCTACCCCTCCTTGCTCGCCGGGTTCGTGGCGCTGCTTCTCGCTCACCCGATCAAGGGTGCGGACCTGGTGGTCGTCTTCATCGCCACCACGGTTGCGAGTGACATCGGTGGATATTTCGCCGGAATATCCCTCGGTAAGCACAAGATGTCCCCGACGATCAGCCCGAAGAAGACCTGGGAGGGCTTCGCCGGGTCGGCGCTGGCCTGCATGGCCGTGGGCGGCTGGCTGGTGGCGTGGCTGCTGAAGGACGACATCTGGAAGGGTGTTCTCCTCGGCGCGGTCGTGGTGGTCTTCGCCACGCTCGGTGACCTGGTCGAGTCGGTGATCAAGCGCGACCTCGGCGTCAAGGACATGAGCAGTGTGCTCCCCGGCCACGGCGGCATGATGGACCGCCTCGACTCCCTCGTCGTCACGCTGATTCCGGTCTGGGTGCTACTCACCCTGCTGGTGTGAAGAGGCTCATCCCGCCTCGGTGAGCCGGGTGGCCGACAGGCGCGGAAGCACCGCCCGGTAGCCCTCGGCCGAGGCCAGGTGTAGCTCGTCCGGGGTGATCGGGATGAGCCAGAGCCACTGGACGGAGTCCCCGCCGAAGGAGAAGCCTGACAGGTCGGGCAGCCCGGGCATCCCGGTCAGCATCATGACCCCGCCGTAGGCGGAGCCGAGCGGGAAGGTCTCCGGCCGGTGGTACCACCTGGCGGTGTGGCCGTGGCCCAGCCAGGTGACCGAGTGCCACGGGTACTGTCCCAGCCACAGGAACAGCCGGGCCGCGTCGCGGGCGTCGCCGGATGAGGCGACGGCGAGCTCCACCCGGGCGTAGGCGTCGGGCCGGTCGATGTACTGCTCGACGGTGGG
This sequence comes from Streptosporangium sp. NBC_01755, assembly GCF_035917995.1. NCBI lineage: Bacteria > Bacillati > Actinomycetota > Actinomycetes > Streptosporangiales > Streptosporangiaceae > Streptosporangium > Streptosporangium sp. NBC_01755. Next base: position 5,273,479 of record NZ_CP109131.1, read on the forward strand.
CATCCGCTGGCAGCTCATCCCGACGGTGGAAAGGATCGTGTGCTCCCTGCCCCGCTCCGGTGGTCGTTCGGTGATGCCCACCGTGGGCATCCGCTCGCCTCCGGCGTCCCAGAACCGGCCCGCGGTGCCGACCCTGCGGTCCAGGTGGCCCATCACGAACTGCTGGAACGATGCCCAGGCGCCGTCGCCGCCGCGCCACTCCCAGTAGGCGCGGGCCTTGGCGATCCGTGCGGCCAGTGTGTCGTGGGCCTCCCGCAGTGACCAGGCGAACGGGGACTCGCCCAACGCGTCACGAGAGTAGCCGGGCATTCCCCTGCTCATGTCCGCCCACCCGGGAATGACCGCCAGCAGCTCGTCGTTCTCGTACAGGGCGACGCCGTCGCCCTCTTCGAACCACAGCGCCCGCAGCGTGCCCAGGGGGCCTCTGCCGTCAGGGTGCCGGGTGTTCGCCCGGGGGGAGATCGGCGGCAGTGCGGAGTTCAGCCGGTCCGGGTCGAGTCTCTCAGGGGCGGGGCCATGATTGGCCAGCCAGACGGCTCCGTGCACCTTTCCTCGCGACCCGCACAGGTAAGCTACCGAGGAAGTCTCGTCGCGTTCGACCACCAGGGTGCGGCTCCCGTAGGGATTGACGTCGGTGAGTACGACCTCGACGCCGTCTCCCTGTTCTCCCGTGGGGCGGTTTGTCGCCATACCTCCGGACTCTAGATTACGGTCGGGCACCGCTTCGAGTATTCGCGTAACCGTCGAGAGAAGGCATTGGACGTGTCGACTGCCAGCCCGTCCGGGACTCCCGTACCCGGCCAGCTCACCTTCGTGGCGCCGCGCCGGGCCAAGCCCGCCCGCCACCTGGCCGACCTGACCATGGCCGAGCGCCGGGCGGCGGTCGCCGAGCTGGGCGAGAAGCCGTTCCGCGCGGACCAGCTGTCCCGGCACTACTTCGAGAAGCTCAACGGCGATCCCGCGCTGATGACCGACCTTCCGGCCGCGGCCAGGGAGAAGTTCGCCGCCGCGCTCTTCCCCAGCCTGCTGACCTCCGTCCGGGAGATGACCACCGACGCCGGCACCACCCGTAAGACGCTGTGGCGGCTCTTCGACGGCGCGCTGGTCGAGTCGGTCCTCATGCGCTACACCGACCGCACGACCATGTGCGTGTCCTCGCAGGCGGGCTGTGGCATGAACTGCCCGTTCTGTGCCACCGGCCAGGCGGGCCTGACCCGCAACATGACCACCGCCGAGATCGTCGAGCAGGTCGTCGCCGGGGCGCGGGCGCTGGCGGCCGGCGAGGTTCCCGGCGGCCCCGGGCGGGTCGGCAACGTGGTCTTCATGGGCATGGGCGAGCCGCTGGCCAACTACAAGGCCGTGGTCGGCGCCGTCCGCCGTATGGTCGAGCCCGCTCCAGACGGCCTGGGTATCTCCGCCCGGGGCATCACCGTCTCCACGGTCGGTCTGGTCCCGGCGATCGGCAAGCTCGCCGGGGAGGGGCTTCCGGTGACGCTGGCGCTCTCGCTGCACGCTCCCGACGACGAGCTCCGCGATACCCTGGTGCCGATCAACACCCGGTGGAAGGTCGCCGAGGTGCTCGACGCGGCCTGGGACTACGCGGCCAGAACCAAGCGCCGCGTCTCCATCGAGTACGCGCTGATCAAGGACATCAACGATCAGGAGTGGCGGGCCGACCTGCTCGGCAAGCTGATCAAGAACAAGCTCGTGCACGTCAACCTGATCCCGCTCAATCCGACCCCGGGTTCCAAGTGGACCGCCTCCCGGCCGGCGGACGAGCGGGCCTTCGTCCGGCGCCTGGAGTTCCACGGCGTGCCGGTGACGGTCCGTGACACCCGCGGCCGCGAGATCGACGGCGCCTGCGGCCAACTCGCCGCCGCCGAGTAACCTCCCCTTTTCCTTACGGCTGCGCCCGCTGAGGCGCCGACCGCCGCCCGGCCCCTCCTGGCCGGGCGGCGCTCCCCGGCCGCCCCACACTCCTTCCGCATCGCCAACCGGCCCGGCATGGCTCGTCCGGATTCCCACCCGTTCCCCTCGTCGCGACCACCCCCACATCGACCGGCATCCCACAAAGCGGCGACTACCGCACCACTCCATCGACGGCGATCCTGCCGCGTCACCGGCGACCAGCCTGTCAGCAAGTCGGCGACCAATCTGCTATCAAAGTAGCGACCATTCTGTCAGCAACCCAGCGGCTATCCTGTCACCAGACCGCGCTCATCGATCCCGCTGGTTTCGTGGAATTCCCCGAACTCATGGTCATCGACGAGATCCAGCGAGCCCCCGAGCTGCTGCTCGCCATCAAGGAACAGGTGGACACCGATCCGAGGCCGGGCCGATATCTGCTGACCGGATCGGCACGCGTGCTTGGGCTCCGGGGGCTTCCCGACGCGTTGCCTGGCCGGATGGAGACCATCGAGCTGTGGCCCTTCTCGCAGGGCGAGATCGACGGCACGGCCGACGGATTCGTGGACGCCATCTTCGCCGAGCCTGAAAATCTTCACCATACTTCCGGGGTCAGCCGTGCCGAGTACGCAGAACGGCTGGTCCGGGGTGGGTTTCCCGAGGCGGTCTCACGTCCCAACATCCGCAGACGGGAGCGATTCCTCGACTCGTACGTCGCGGATCTCATCGCGCGTGACGTGAGTCAGCTGGCGGAGATCGAGCGGACCTCGGAGATGCGGGCTCTGATCCGGCTACTGGCCGCCAGGTCGGGCCAGTTACTGGTTCCCGGGTCCTTGAGCAACGGGATCGGGCTTTCCGCGAGCACGGTCCAGCGTTACCTTGGCCTGCTGGAAGAGGTCTTTCTGATCAAGCGGATCCCCGCCTGGTCACGCAACCTCGGCAGCCGTTCGACCGGAACGCCCAAGATGGCATTCGTCGATTCTGGGATCGCGGCGAACCTCCTGGGGGCGGATTCCAGGAGTCTGGTGCGTCCCGAGGGCGCCTTCGGCCCGCTCCTGGAGGGCTTCGTCCTCATGGAGTTGGCTCGCCAGCTCACATGGTCCGACGAACGCGTGGAGCTGTTCCACTACCGGACCAAGGACAAGGTGGAGGTCGACGTCGTCCTGGAGAATCGCCAGGGGCGCGTGGTCGGGATAGAGGTGAAGGCGTCGTCGACGGTGCGACCGGACGACTTCAAGGGACTGCGGCACCTCGCGAATCGGCTCGGCGACGATTTCGCGGTGGGAATCGTCCTCTACACGGGCGCACAGACGCTCCCGTTCGGCGACCGCATGCGCGCCATGCCGGTGAGCGCCCTCTGGGAGGTCGCTTTTAGCCGGTAATTCCCAGCAGAATGGAGGTCGTCGGCTGAAAGGCCAATGGGCGAGAGGCGAAAGGACGCGGGGTTGAACCACTTTCCACGGGTTCTCGGGGTACGTACGGGATATGACCCCGATCAGGTGGATCTGCTGGTCCGCCGGATCGAGGGCACCCTCGGCAGGGGCGCCCCGGAGGGGGAGCCGATCACCGCGGACGAGATCCGCGACGCCCGTTTCCGCGCGAAGCCCGGCGGCTACCACGAGATCGCCGTCGACTTCGCGCTGGAGGCCTTCATCGTGGCGATCGAGACCCGGTATCCCGGCGCGGTTGACCGGGAGCCGGTGGCCGGTGGGTCATCGGAGCCGCTCGGCGCGATCGAGACCCGGTATCCCGGCGCGGTTGACCGGGAGCCGGTGGCCGGTGGGTCATCGGAGCCGCTCGGCGCGATCGAGACCCGGTATCCCGGCGCGGTTGACCGGGAGCCGGTGGCCGGTGGGTCATCGGAGCCGCTCGGCGCGATCGAGACCCGGTATCCCGGCGCGGTTGACCGGGAGCCGGTGGCCGGTGGGTCACCGGAGCCGCTCGGCGCCGACGAGGCCGAGGAGCACGCCGCCCGGGTCGAGCGGGTCGCCTTCAGGCCCGGGCGGCTCGGTATGGGCTACAACGAGGACCAGGTCGACGCCTTCCTCAACCGGGTCGCGGCCACCCTGCGCGGCACCATCGACCGGCCCCTCACCCCCGATGACGTGCGCGGAGTGAGGTTCGCCACGGTGATGCTGAGGCCGGGCTACGCGGTCAGCGAGGTCGACGGGTTCCTCGCCGACCTGGCGGGCGTCCTGGAGGCCCATCCCGGCCGTTGAGTTGTCAGCGGGTGCCCCAGGAGTAGGTCTGCTTGTGAAGCTTGAGGTAGACGAAGGTCTCGGTGGCACGGACCGTGGGGGTGGCCCGGATCTTGCCAAGGATCTCCAGGAGGTGCTGGTCGCTCTCGCAGACGACCTCGACCATGATGTCGAGCGACCCGGCGGTCAGCACCACGTAGTCGATCTCCTTTATGGCCGACAGTTCGTCGGCCACGATCTCCAGATCACCCTCGCACTTGATGCCGATCATGGCCTGGCGGGAGAAGCCCAGGGTCAGCGGGTCGGTGACCGCGACGATCTGCATGACCCCCGCGTCGATCAGGCGCTGGACCCGCTGGCGTACCGCGGCCTCGGACAACCCCACGGCCTTGCCGATGGCGGCGTACGGCTTGCGTCCGTCTCCCTGCAGTTGTTCGATGATCTGCTTGGAGATCTCGTCGAGGACGACGGGTCCTGGCCTGGCGTCGTTGTCGCGGCGTACCTTGGGCGGCGTCGTCATCCGCGCTCCCTGGCGTCATGTTGCGGGGCTGTTTCCGTCATGTTGCGGGTCCGATGTGACATGTTGTCAGTTTCGGGCTGCCTGTCAAGCGATTTCGTAGCAATTTGGTATCTTAACAACGAAATCCCTTGTCGTACGGTTCTTGCTCTGTAAGAGTCGCGACAACTCAGCCCCGATCCATAGGAGGCCGACGGTGACCACCCCGGTTGATACCCCTGAGCTCCCCCGCCTGAGAAACTACGTCAACGGCGAGCTCGTGGAGGCCAGGAGCGGCAGGTTCTCCGACGTCATCGACCCCTGCACCGGAGAGGCCTACCTTAGCGCCCCCGTCTCCGGCCAGGAGGACGTCGACGCGGCCTACGCCGCCGCTGCCGCCGCATTCGAGTCGTGGGGCCGGGCCACCCCGGGCGAGCGTGCCAATCTGCTCCTCAAGGTGGCCGACGCGATCGAGGCGCGGGCCGAGGAGCTGAACGAGGCCGAGTGCCTCAACACCGGCAAGCCGCGCGCCCGCATGGCCGAGGACGAGACCCCGGTCGCGGCCGATCACTTCCGCTTCTTCGCGGGCGCCGCACGCACGCTGGAGGGCCCGACCTCCGGTGAGTTCCTCGCCGAGCACACCTCGGTCATCAGGCACGAGCCGATCGGTGTGGTGGGTCAGGTCACGCCGTGGAACTACCCGATGATGATGGCGGTCTGGAAGATCGCCCCGGCGCTCGCCGCGGGTAACACCGTCGTGCTCAAGCCCTCCGACACCACCCCCGTCTCCACGGTCAAGCTGGCCGAGATCCTCGGCGAGGTCCTGCCGAAGGGCGTCTTCAACGTCGTCGTCGGCGACCGGGAGACCGGCGCGCTGGTCGTCGGCCACCCGACCGCGTCGATGGTCGCGATCACCGGTTCCGTCGGTGCCGGTATGGCGGTGGCCAGGAGCGCAGCCGAGGACCTCAAGCGGGTCCACCTGGAGCTGGGCGGCAAGGCGCCCGTCATCGTGTTCGACGATGTCAAGGACCTCAAGGCCGCCGCCGAGTCCATCGCCACCGCGGGCCTGTACAACGCCGGCCAGGACTGCACCGCGGCCTGCCGCGTGCTGGTCCACGAGGACGTCCACGACGAGTTCACGGCCGCGCTCACCGAGGCGGTGGCGAGCACCGTGACGGGTGACCTCTCCGACACGGAGGCCCTGTACGGCCCGCTCAACAACGCCGACCAGCTGACCCGTGTCACCGGCTTCATCGACCGGGTTCCCGGTCACGCCAAGGTCCTGACCGGCGGGAACCGGGTCGGCGAGCGGGGCTACTTCTTCGCCCCCACGGTCGTCGACGGCCTTAGGCAGGACGACGAGATGGTGCAGAACGAGGTGTTCGGGCCGGTCATCACGGTCCAGGCCTTCTCCGACGAGGCGGACGCGGTGGCCAAGGCCAACGGCGTCAAGTACGGCCTGTCGGGTTCGGTGTGGACCTCCGACCACGGTCGGGCGATGCGGGTATCGAATCGTCTTGATTTTGGTGTGGTGTGGGTAAACACTCACATCCCATTCGTCTCAGAAATGCCACACGGAGGCTTCAAGCACTCCGGTTATGGTAAGGATTTGTCCGTTTTTGGCTTGCACGACTACCTTCGCGTCAAGCACGTCATGCACTACATCGGCGAATAGCCGCGAACAGAGGGATAAGCCTGGCATGACCAAAATCCAGGTGGGCGCGGAGGCGGCCGCCGCCCGCTCGCCCCAAGTGCCCGCGATCGAACTCGACGGGGTCGTCAAGGAGTATGTCTCCCACGGAGAGGTCGTCCAGGCGGTCAGGGGCGTCACCCTGACGATCGCCGAGGGGGAGTTCTTCTCCCTCCTCGGCCCCTCGGGCTGCGGCAAGACCACCACCATGCGCATGATCGCCGGGTTCGAGGATCCGTCGCGGGGTAACGTGCGGCTGCACGGCCAGGACGTCACCGACGTCCCCCCCAACAAGCGCGACGTCAACATGGTCTTCCAGTCGTACGCCCTCTTCCCGCACATGAACGTCTGGGAGAACGTGGCCTTCGGCCTGCGGCGCAAGAAGGTCGCCGAGGCCGAGATCAAGCGCCGCGTCGGCGAGATCCTGGAGATCGTCGACCTCACCGGGCGCGAGAAGCGCCGTCCTCGTGAGATGTCCGGAGGCCAGCAGCAGCGGGTCGCCCTGGCCAGGGCCCTGGTCAATAACCCCCGCGCGCTCCTGCTGGACGAGCCGCTCGGTGCCCTCGACCTCAAGCTCCGCCAGGCCATGCAGATCGAGCTCAAGCGCATCCAGCGCGAGGTCGGCATCACCTTCGTGTACGTCACCCACGACCAGAGCGAGGCGCTCACCATGAGTGACCGCATCGCGGTCATGAACGACGGCATGGTCGAGCAGCTCGGCACCCCAAGAGAGATCTACGAGCGGCCCGCGACCGCCTTCGTGGCCGGGTTCATCGGCACGTCCAACCTGCTCAACGGCACCGTCGACCGTCTCCAATCCGGTTTCGCGGTGCTTAAGCTGGGCGAGGAGGACCAGGTGCTCGCCGAGGGCGGATCGTTCACGGCCGGGGAACCGATCGCGATCACGGTGCGCCCGGAGAAGATCGGTATTTCCACCGAGGAGCCCACCGGAGACCTCAGCGTCGTACGAGGCGTCGTCTCAGAGGTGGTCTACCTGGGGCTCTACAACTCCTACACGGTCAGCCTGGCCCAGGGGGCAGAGGTGACCGTCTTCCAGCAGAACGCACTCGACAGCACGAGTACGGCGGAGCGTGGCGACGCCGTGTGGCTGTCGTGGCAGCCGCACCACTCGTATGCGATCGGAAGTTGAGCACGCTATGGATCCCCGCACGAACCCCGCCTTCCTGCGTGGCATGACGCAGAGCCGCTCCGTCACCCGCCGTGACGCCCTCCGCCTGGGTGGGATGTCGGCCGCCGCTCTCGCCCTCACCGCCTGCGGCGTGCAGGGCAAGAAGGTGGAGGCGCCCCAGAAGGACGCCGTCGCCGAATACTGGGGCTCCAAGAAGAAGAACGGCACGCTGCGCTTCGCCAACTGGCCGCTCTACATCGACAAGGACGGCAAGCGATACCCGTCCCTGGAGATGTTCGAGGCCGACACCGGCATCAAGGTGACCTACACGGAGGCCATCCAGGACATCCCCACGTTCTTCGGCAAGATCCAGCCGCTGCTCGCCGCCAACAACGACATCGGCTACGACCTGATGGTGCTGACCAACGGCCTGCAGCTGTCCAAGGCCATCGCGCTGGGCTACCTCGTCCCGCTCGACCACGCCAAGCTGCCGAACTTCGCCGCCAACGCCAGCTCCGTGTCCAAGAACCCCACCTGGGACCCGAACAACGCCCACACGATCCCGTGGGCGGGCGGCCTGACCGGCATCGCCTACAACCCCAAGTACGTGGACGAGGTCAAGAGCATCGCCGACCTCTGGGACCCCAGGTACAAGGGCAAGGTCGGCATGATGCTCGACACCCAGGAGGTCGCCAACTTCGGCATGTTCGCCCTGGGCATCGACCCCGACACCTCGACCGAGGCCGACTGGAAGAAGGCGGGGGAGAAGCTCAAGCAGCAGCGCGATGCGGGTCTGGTGCGCAAGTACTACGAGAACGACTACGTCGACGCCCTCGCCAGGGGAGACATCTGGATCACCATGGCCTGGTCGGGCGACATCTTCCAGCAGGTCGCCGAGGGCAAGGACCTGAGGTTCGTGGTGCCCGAGGAGGGCGGCACGATCTGGACGGACAACCTGTGCATCCCGAAGACCTCGCAGAACCCGGTCGACGCGCTGACCTACATGGACTACGTCTACCAGCCGAAGATCGCCACGATGCTGGTCGAGTCCATCAACTACATCACGCCGGTCTCCTCCGCCAAGGACCTGGTCCTCGCCGACGCCGCCAAGGCCACGGGCAAGGAGAAGGCGGCGCTGGAGCAGATCGCCGAGAGCCCGATGATCTTCCCCTCGGAGGCGGACATGGCCAAGCTGCGGTCGTACAAGAAGCTGAGCCCGGCGGAGGAGAAGATCTTCGAGGACATCTTCCAACCGATCACGCAGGGCTAGGCCGATGAGAGAGCGAACCAGACGGGAAGGGGCAAGCGGCCGGTGAAGCGCCTCGCCCCCTACCTGCTCATCCTGCCCGGCGGACTCTGGCTGGCGATCTTCCTGGTGGTGCCGATGGTCTTCATGGCCTCGGTCTCCACCCAGGAGGGCGACGTGGTCAACGGGTTCGTCCAGACGTTCAACTTCTCGGTGTACGGCGACGCCCTGGCGCAGTACCAGACCCAGTTCCTGCGCTCGGCCGGGTACGGTCTGGTCGCGACCGTCGTCTCCATCGCGCTGGCCTATCCGATGGCCTACTGGATCGCCTTCAAGGGCGGCAACCGCAAGTCCACCTACCTGCTGCTGGTGCTGCTGCCGTTCTTCGTCTCGTTCGTGCTGCGCACCGTGTCGTGGCGGTTCCTGCTCGCCGACGACGGCATGCTGCTGGGGCCACTGAAATCGGCGGGGCTGCTGCCCGACGACTTCCACGTGCTGCAGACGACGTTCGCGGTGATCGGCGGCCTGATCTACAACTACCTGCCGTTCATGATCCTGCCGATCTACGTCGCACTGGAGCGGGTGGACCCCAAGGTGGTCGAGGCCGCCCAGGACCTGTACGCGGCCAGACACGAGGCGTTCACCAAGATCGTGCTGCCGCTCTCACTGCCCGGCGTGTTCGCCGGAGTGCTGATGACGTTCGTCCCGATGACCGCGGACTACGTCAACGCGGGCATCCTCGGCGGTCCGGAGAACACGATGATCGGCAACATCATCCAGACCGAGTATCTGGTCAACAACGACTACCCGACCGCCGCCGCGCTGTCGTTCACGCTGATGGCGGCGATGCTGATCGGCATCTTCGCCTACGCCAAGGCGCTCGGCACCGAGAACGTCCTGGAGGCGGCGGCCCGATGAGCCCTGACACCCTCCGCCGGACCAGGAACGGTGAGCGACCGTGAGCACCGGCGCACCCGATGTCGTGAACGGGATGGACGCCCCTGCGCCCGCCGGGCGGAGGTCCCCGCTGAACACGAGGCGGCTGGGTGACCGGCTGCTCCGGGTCTACGTCTGGCTGATCATCGCCTGGCTGTTCCTGCCGATCGCCGTCATGATCGTGTTCGGCTTCAACGACACCCAGAGCAAGTCGAACGTGACCTGGCAGGGCTTCACCCTCAAGTGGTGGGGCCGCCTGGACGAGTATCCCGAGCTGGTCACGGCAGTGCTCAACTCACTCAAGATCGCCGTGCTCGCCACGGTGATCACGACGCTGATCGGCACGCTCATGGGCCTGGCCCTGGGCCGCTACCGCTTCCGCGGGCAGGGCGCGACCAACCTGGTGATGTTCGCCGCGATCGCCTCACCCGAGCTCGTCATGGGCGCCTCGCTGCTCTCGCTGTTCATCAGCGCCGGTGTGCAGACCGGCTTCGCGACGGTGGTCATCGCGCACGTGCTGTTCTCGCTCTCCTTCGTGGCGATCACCGTGCGCGCCCGGGTGATCGGGCTCGATCGGTCGATCGAGGAGGCGGCACGCGACCTGGGCGCGTCCACCTGGACGACGTTCTGGCGGATCACCTTCCCGATGATCCTGCCCGGCGTCGTCTCCGGCGCGCTGCTGGCCTTCGCGCTCTCCATCGACGACTTCGTGATCACCCAGTTCACCAGCGGTGCCACCCAGACGTTCCCGCTGTGGATCTGGGGTGCCACCCGTATCGGGGTGCCGCCTCAGGTCAACATCCTCGGGACGCTTATATTCGCAGTAGGCGTCGCCATCGCCGTGGTCAACACGGTCAACGCGCGCCGCCGCACCTAGCCGCCGTCAAGCCCCGTGCCCTCACCGGGTGGCGCGGGGCTTCGGTGTATCCGGATGCCGGCAAGGACATCCACCGCACGACATCCACGGCACAGAACAGGGAGGCGAGATCGGAATCAGGCGGGGGGAACCCGCGCGTGATCTTCACGACCACGCGATACACACAAAGATAATCTGACTCACGTAGGGAAGTGAGATTTGTGGATCCGCTGAAGGCTCTTGCTGATGCGGAGCGCAAGCCGTACTGGCTCGACAGTGCGGCGAAACCCGAGCCGCTGGCGCGGCTCTTCGGTGAAACGAGCGCCGACCTGGCAGTGGTCGGCGGAGGATTCTCCGGGCTCTGGACCGCCCTGATGGCCAAGGAACGCGACCCGTCGCTCGACGTCGTCCTGCTTGAGGGACGGAGGATCGGCTGGGCCGCCTCCGGACGCAACGGTGGCTTCGCGATGGCCACGCTCACCCACGGCCTCGCCAACGGGCTGGAGCGCTGGCCCGAGGAGATCTCCACGCTCGAACGCCTCGGCGTCGACAACCTCGACGAGCTCGGCGAGGCCATCGCCAGGTACGGCATCGACTGCGGTTACGAGCGCACCGGCGAGCTGCACGTGGCCGCCGAGCCGTGGCAGCTGGAGGAGATGAACCGGAGCCTCGACATCGCCCGCGAGCTGGGCACCCGCTTCGACGTCCTCGACGCGGAAGAGGTCCGGGCGGAGGTGAACTCGCCCACCTACATCGGTGGCCACTGGGAGCGTGACGGCTGCGCCATGCTCGACCCCGCCCGGCTGGCCTGGGGGCTCAGAACGGCCTGCCTCTCGGTGGGCGTGCGCATCTACGAGCGCACGCCGGTACGCACCATGAAGGACACTCCGACGAGCCTGGACCTGCTCACCCCGAACGGCATGGTCAGGGCGCGCAACGTCGCGCTCGGCACGGGGGTGTTCCAGCCGCTGCTGCGGCGGCTGAAGCACTTCCTCGTGCCGGTCTACGACTACGCGCTGATGACCGAGCCGCTCTCCGCCGACCAGCTGGCCTCGGTGGGCTGGCACAACCGGCAGGGGGTGGGGGACGCGGCCAACCAGTTCCACTACTACCGGCTGACCGAGGACAACCGGATCCTCTGGGGCGGCTACGACGCGGTCTACTACAACGGCGGCATGATCAAGCCCGAGTACGAGCAGCGCGACGAGACCTTCGTCAAGCTGGCCGAACACTTCTCCACCACCTTCCCCCAGCTGTCCGGGCTGCGCTTCACCCACAGGTGGGGCGGGGTCATCGACACCTGCAGCCGGTTCAGCGCCTTCTACGGCCGGTCGCACGGCGGGCGCGTGGCCTACGCCGCCGGATACACCGGTATGGGCGTCGGCGCGACCCGGTTCGGAGCGAACGTCATGCTCGACCTGCTCAGCGGCGAGCGGACCGAGCGGACCGAGCTGCGGATGGTCAAGGAGAAGCCCGTCCCGTTCCCGCCCGAGCCGGTCCGCTCGGTCGGGATCCAGATGACCCGCTGGTCGATCGCCCAGGCCGACCTGCACGAGGGCCGCCGCAACCTCTGGCTGCGCACCCTGGACCGGATGGGCCTCGGGTTCGACTCCTAGGGGACGTCCCCGTCCCCTGCCCACACCGGCCGGGGACGGGGATGGCCGACGGAACCGCCGCCGGCCAGGGCGGGGAATGGCCGATGGAGCCCCGCCGGCCGGGGCCGTGACGGGGCCGTGACGGGGCCGGCCGACGGAACCTCTGGCTTCCGCCGTGCGGGACGTACAGACTTGAAGCATGTCCGAAAAGGTGAAGTTCACCGTCGGCGGGGTCACCCTCGCCGGCGACCTGCGGATCCCGGCGGCGCCGGGCCCGCATCCCGCCCTGGTCCTCACCGGCCCGTTCACCGGCACCCGGGACCAGGTCACCGGCCTGTACGCGTCCAGGCTGGCCGGAGCGGGATATGTGACGCTGGCCTTCGATCACCGCAACTGGGGCGAGTCGGGTGGCGAGCCACGCAACCACGAGGACGCGCAGGGAAAGCTGGAGGACCTGCGGGCCGCGGTCTCGCTGCTGCGAGTCCGGCCGGAGGTGGACGGCGCCAGGATCGGCGCGGTCGGGATCTGCCTCGGCGGAGGCTACGCGCTCAGGTTCGCCGCCTTCGACCCCCGGGTGAAGGCGTTCGCGGGCATCGCGGGGGCGTACAGCAACCCCTACGGAGTACGCGCCGGGATGTCGCCCTCCGGGTACCAGGAGGCGCTGGCCTCCTTCACGCGGGTGCTGGAGCGCCAGGACCTGGGTGGTGAGGTGGAGTACCTGCCCGCGGTGGCGGGGGAGGGGGAGGCGGCGATGCCGGGCGACGAGCCGTTCGCCTACTACGGCACCTCCCGAGGTGCCTCGGCGCACTGGAGCAACGCGGTGACCAGGGCCTCCCTCCGCGAGCTGATCACCCTGGACAACATGACGGGCGCCGACTTCCTGTCGCCCAAGCCGGGGCTGATCGTGCACGGCGTGGTCGACCGCCTCTGCTCCCCGGAGGGAGCGGAGGAGGCGTACCGGCGGATGGACGATCCCAAGAGGCTCGTCTGGCTGGACACCAGGCTCCACATCGACCTCTACGACACCGAGCCGCACGTCACCCGGGCGGTCGAGGCGGTCGCCAAGTTCTTCGGGGAGCACCTCTGAACGCGATGTACGTCCTCGGCCTGGACATCGGCGGGACGTCCTCACGCGCGCTCCTGATCGACTCCGGCGGTCGGCGGGCCGGATACGGCACGGCCGGGGGCGGGAACCCCGCGGCACACGGCAATGCCGTCGCCGTCGCCAACATCGGCCTGGCTCTGCGGCAGGCCCTGCGCGGAGTCGACCCGAGCCTGGTGGCGGGGGCGGTCATCGGGATGGCGGGCGCCGGGGCGCTGGACCGGCTGGTGTTCGACCCCATGTGGGCCTCGGCCGGCCTGCGCGCCCGGCCCCGGCTCACCGGCGACCTGGGCATCGCCTTCGCCGCCGGTACGGCGGAGCCACGCGGCACCGTGCTCATCGCCGGGACCGGGGCGATCGCCGCCAGGATCGAGGATCGCGAGCCCGTGATGATCGCCGACGGGCTCGGCTGGCTCCTGGGCGATCGGGGTTCGGGGTTCTGGCTGGGCAGACAGGCGGCCCGCGCCGCCGCCCGCGCCCTCAGCCGGGGCGACGCGGGCGGGACGCTGACCCGCCTCGTCATCGGTGCCCTGCTGGAGGGCGAGCCGCTCCCGCAGGGGAAGGCCGGGGGGACGGCGGAGGAGGCGACGGAGGAGACACGGGCGCCGGCGATCAGGCTGGTGGTCCGCGCACAGTCGCGGCCCACGCTGGAGCTGGCCAGGCTCGCCCCGCTCGTCAGCCGGGCGGCGGACGAGGGCGACCCCGCCGCCCTGGAGATCGCCTCCACCGCTGCCAGGCTGCTCTGCGAGACGGTGGCCGAGGTCCGCCCGGCGGGCGAGACGAGCCCGATCGTGCTGGCCGGAAGCGTGCTGACCGGCGAGGGACCTGTCGGCTCCGCCGTACGGGAGAAGCTGGGGGCCACGGCGGTCCTGGCGGGTGACGGCGCGGGTGCGGCGGCATGGCTGGCCGGGCGGGAGGCGTTCGGCTGGGACCCGGCGGCCGCCGCGCTGCTTCACGCCCGCATCGTCTCCGGCGACTGATCCCGGCGGCCCGGCCGGGGCCGGCCTATCAGCCGTCGCCGGAGCCCGAGCGGAGGGGGTCGGCGTCCCGGTCGTCCCGGGTGGTGGCGCCGCGCCCGACGATGGGGCGCAGCACGTCCAGCACCGTCGCGTCCTCGATGGTCGAGGGGACGGGCTCGTCGATGCCCTCGGCGATGCCGCGCATGGTCTTGCGCAGGATCTTCCCCGACCTGGTCTTCGGCAGCGCCGGGACCACGTCCACCTGTCTCAGCGCCGCCACCGCGCCCACCTGCTCGCGGACGGCCAGGACCAGTTCGGCCCGCAGGGTCTCGGGATCGACCGAAGCCCCGCTCTTCAGCACCACGAAGCCGCGCGGGACCTGCCCCTTCAGCTCGTCGGCGACCCCGATCACCGCGCACTCGGCCACCGCCGGGTGCGCGGCCAGCACCGCCTCCATGGACCCCGTCGACAGCCGGTGCCCGGCCACGTTGATCACGTCGTCGGTGCGGCCCATCACGAAGAGGTAGCCGTCCTCATCGAGGTAGCCGCCGTCGCCGGTCAGGTAGTAGCCGGGGAAGGCCGACAGGTAGGACTTCACATAGCGCTCGTCGTCCTGCCAGAGCGTGGGGAGGGTGCCGGGCGGGAGCGGGAGCCGGATGCAGATCGCCCCCTCCTCGCCGGGGGCGCATTCGGCGCCCGAGGCCCGCAGCACGCGCACGTCGTAGCCGGGGACGGGCACGGTGGGGGAGCCCGGCTTGACCGGCATGGGTTCCAGGCCGCGCAGGTTGGCCGCGACGGGCCAGCCGGTCTCGGTCTGCCACCAGTTGTCGATGACCGGGATGCCGAGCTTCTCCACGGCCCAGTGGTAGGTGTCGGGGTCCAGGCGCTCCCCGGCGAGGAACAGCGTCCGCAGCGACGAGATGTCATGGTCGCGCAGCAGGGCCGCCTCCGGGTCGGTCTTCCTGATGGCGCGGAACGCGGTCGGCGCGGTGAACAGCGCGTTCACCCGATGTTCGGCGATCACCCGCCAGAACGCGCCCGCGTCGGGGGTGCCGACCGGCTTGCCCTCGTACAGCACCGTCGTGGCGCCCCGCAGCAGCGGCCCGTACACGATGTAGGAGTGCCCGACCACCCAGCCGACGTCGGACGCCGCCCAGAACACCTCGCCGGGGGCGATGTCGTAGACGTTGGCCATGCTCCACAGCAGCGCCGCCGCGTGCCCGCCGTTGTCGCGTACGACGCCCTTCGGCAGCCCGGTGGTGCCGCTGGTGTAGAGGATGTAGAGCGGGTCGGTCGCCTTCACCGGCACGCACTCGGCGGGTTCGGCCGTAGCGCTCGCCCAGTCGACGTCCCGCCCGGGCACCAGCTCCGCCGGAGCCTGCTCGCGCTGGAGGATCACACAGTGCGCGGGCCGGTGCCCGGCCAGGTCGAGCGCGGCGTCGAGCATCGGCTTGTACGGCACCACGCGGGTGGGCTCGATCCCGCAGGAGGCCGACACGACCACCTTGGGGCGCGCGTCGTCGATCCTGACCGCCAGCTCCTTGGGCGCGAATCCGCCGAACACCACCGAGTGCACGGCCCCCAGCCGCGCGCAGGCCAGCATGGCGATCACCGCCTCCGGCACCATCGGCATGTAGACCACCACCCGGTCGCCCTGCTCCACCCCGAGGTGGCGCAGCACCCCGGCGAACCTGGCGACCTCGTCACGCAGCTCGGCGTACGTGTAGCGCCTGCCGGTACCGGTCACCGGGCTGTCGTGGATCAGCGCGAGACGGTCGCCGTGGCCCGCCTCGACGTGCCGGTCCAGCGCGTTGTGGCAGGTGTTCAGCTCCCCGTCGGGGAACCACCGGTAGAAGGGCGGAGCCCCGGCGTCCAGCACCTCGCGCGGGGGCCTGCTCCAGGCGACCGCCTCGGCGGCCTCCGCCCAGAAGTCCTCCGGGTCGGTGATACTGCGGGCAAACGCGTCAGCGTACGACATCAGGCCATCATGCTCCCCCCGCAGGCGCCCGGTCGAGGCCCCCCTCCGGTCTCATACCCGCAGCTCGCGGAACTCGATGTCGAGCAGCTCCGCGACCGCCTTCAGCTCGGCTACCCGGTTCCCGGCCCCGAGCGCCCAGTGATGCCCCACACCCTCGTCGTTCCAGTGCACCAGGTCCGTGGAGCTGTAGGACCGGAAACCGCAGAACGGCGCGCCGGGACGCTGCCACTCGTAGCCGCAGCCGTAGCTGGTGCCGTAGAGGTGGTAACGGTTGCCGAAGCGGCGGATCTCGCCCTCACGATCGCTCCTCGCGGCTCACCAGGGCGTCGGCCCGGTCGGCGGCCCGGTCGGCGGCGTGATCGTTGCCGAAGCCTGCCGGCCACGGCTTGCCGCCCTCGGCTGTGGTGGAGTCCGAACACGCGCTCAGGCCGAGGGTGAGCACGCCTGCGATGGCC
This sequence comes from Streptosporangium sp. NBC_01755, assembly GCF_035917995.1. Classification (NCBI taxonomy): domain Bacteria; kingdom Bacillati; phylum Actinomycetota; class Actinomycetes; order Streptosporangiales; family Streptosporangiaceae; genus Streptosporangium; species Streptosporangium sp. NBC_01755. The sequence goes on from NZ_CP109131.1 coordinate 5,290,024, forward strand.
AATGTGGATATGGTGGTGCGTTTCATGATTGCTCCTCAGGGGGTGGATCAGTCGGCGTCGCGACGATCCGATCGCTCGCGCCGAGCAGCTCCGGCAGGTCACTGCTCACCATGAGGACCGCCGCACCGGCAGCGGTGAGTTCGTTGACGAGCGCGTGGATCTCGGCCTTGGCGCCGATGTCGACGCCACGGGTCGGCTCGTTGAGGACCAGGACCCGCCGGGGGTGCGGATTCCGAAGGAGTTCGCGATCGTCGGCTACGACGACATCGACTTCGCGGCCGCCGCCGCGGTGCCGCTCACCTCGGTCCGCCGGCCCCGGCAGTTACTCGGCCGGACCGCGGCGGAGCTGCTCATCGAGGAGGTGACCGAGGACAGCAGCCACCAGCACCGCCAGGTTGTCTTCGAACCGGAGTTGGTCGTACGGGATTCGAGCGACCGGACGATCGGTCGGGTGCCGCGGCGCCGCCGGCCCGGCCGCGAGGGCGTCACCGCCACGCCGTACCCCGCTTGACGGCCGAGGTGCTGTGGCACAGGTCGTGTAGTCGCGCCGCCTCGGTCGCGGTGATGTTCGGGTCCGCCAGGCGCGCCGTGATGACCTCGGCGGTGCGCGATGCCGGATCGATACGGCATTCACGCCGGAACGCCCGCAGGAGGGCACGCCTGCGAAGCCGGGCGACGAACCCCGGCACGTCACTGCTCCCCACCAGCACCAGGGTCTGAGCCACATCCGCCGCGGGATCCCCGGCGGCGGCGTTGCACCAGTCGATGACACTCGGTCCGCGGTCGGTGAGGATGACGTTGGCCGGGTGGAGATCCAGGTGCAACACCCGGTGATCCGATTCGCCGGCGAACCGGCGCGGGAGCCAGTCGGGCGCGGTGACCGCGTGCAACGTGTGGTGAAGCTCGCCGAGCAGCCGGCCGTACGCCGTCGTCCGCCGGGGCCGCCGCCGCAACGCCTCAAGCATCGTCGGCCCGTGCAGTCGCTGAAGCACCAGATCGGTGTCGGTGACGTCGTGCACCACATGTGATCTTCTTCGTCCCCGCCGGCCGCGAGAATGCCACGGCTTCTCACGATCATTCCATCTGGTGGCGCGGAATCCAGGCCCGGCTCCCCCTCTCATCCGGCAGGGGCCCTGAGCCGCCGGTCAGGTGGTGACGACGCCGGAGGCGCCGTCGACGGTGATCTCCTGGCCGGTGACGATGTGCTCGGCCGCCCCGCTCACGCCCACGACGGCCGGGATGCCGTACTCGCGGGCCACCACGGCGCCGTGGGAATTGGCGCCGCCCATCTCCATCACCAGGCCGCCGGCGGTTAGGAACAGCGGGGTCCAGCCGGGGTCGGTGGAGGGGCAGACCAGGATCTCCCCGGGTTCCAGGTGCGCGCCGACCGGGTCGAGGACGACCCTGGCGCGGCCGGTGACGGTGCCCGCCGAAGCCGGGGTGCCGGTCAGCGCGCCGTCCACCGGTGCCCGTACGGCGATGGCCTCCGGTTCGGTGCCGTCCGACAGCAGGACGCGGGGGACGTGCCTGCGGCGCAGCTCGCGGGCGGCCTCCGCACGTCGCCGCGCCACGAGATCTCCCAGTGCGGGTCGTACGGCCACCTCGGACGGGTGCGCGCCGGCCTCCGCCGGGGCGGGGGCGGGCGTCGGCCTGTCACCGTCGGCCGTGGGCGCGCCGGCCTCCCGTGAGGAGGGGGCGGTGAGGGCCGCCCTGGCCTCGCGGAAGGTCAGGAAGAAGACGTCGTCGGCGCGGGACAGCAGGCCCCGGGAGGCCAGCTCGGCACCGACGGCCAGCAGCTCGGCCCGCATCGCGGCCAGGGCGGTCACCATGACGTACTTGGGCATCTCGCGTAGGCCCGCCAGCGCGCGGGTCCGGCCGAGCGCGAATCGGACGAGGCGCCCACGCAGTCCTCCGGCGCGCCCGCCCAAGGTCTTGATCATGAGCGTGGCCTCGGCGGCACCCCTGGCGAACAGCGCGTCGGGGGCCAGGGCGGGATCCTCCAGCCGCAGGTAGTTGGCGAGGACGCCGATGATGTGGGTCGGATCCTCTGACCAGCGTGGCAGCCCGAGGTCGATCTCGGCGACCGCCCTGACGCCGTAGACGGAGAGGAAGTCCGCCAGACCACTTCCCAGCACGCCGGGCAGTGTTCCCGCGTGGAAGCGCTCGGCCAGCTCGGTGGCGGGGGCGCCCAGCAGCAGGGAGGCGGCCTCGCCGTCCTCGCGGACGCGGGTGGCCAGCCGCCACAGTGCCAGGTCCATCTCGGTGGTCACGTTGTGCGGGAGCCCGCGCAGCACCGTCTCCAGCTCATCGGGCCTGACCCGGTCGCCCAGCACCAGGGCGGCCAGGCCGAGCATCGCGAACCCGGCGGCGGCGGCCGGGGCGATGGTCGGCAGCAGCGGGAAGATCTGGCCGCCCAGCATCCGCTCGACATGGTCGAGACGCTCGGCCGGGGTGGCGCCCCGCGGTGCCGGGAGCCGCCCCCGCAGACGCTCCCGGAGCAGCTCCACGTCCCGGTGCGCCGAGGCGGGGGCGCGCAGGGCCCGCACGGCGCGCCGCGGGATGTGGAAGCGGGCCGCGATCCTGACCGCCCGGCGCAGGGGCGGCCGGAGCGAGGGCTGGATGACGCCGAACCGGGGGTCGTCGAACAGTCCGCGCAGCACCTTCGCGGACCTGGCCTCCATCACGTCGAGCACCTTCGGGAAGGCCACCCGGCCCACCCGGCTGCGGATGAGGCCGGTGACGTCGAAGAACAGCCGACCGCCCGCCTCGGTGACGGGCGGGGCGCCGGCCAGCCGGTCGGCCACCGGCGTCCCCAGCATCTCGAACACCGATGACGACAGCAGCCTGAAGGCCGACATGCCCATGGGGGTGATCGGCCGGTACAGCCCCTGGGCCAGGCTGAAACAGAAGTAGATCCGGGTGTCGCCGGGCACGGGACCTCCGGACGACTCCGCGTGGTGGGGGATCGGGTAGAGGGTGGTTATGGGGCGCGCCTGGGTCAGCCAGAGGACTCCGGCGGCGTCGATCGCCCACTCGATGTCCTGAGGTGTCCGGTAGTGCCGTTCGACCCGGTCGCCGAGCTCGGCCAACGCCCCCAGTTGCGCGTCGGTGATGCAGGCGCTCTCCACGGGGTCCGCGGGGGTCTCGACGTGCTCGACGCCGCCGCCCGCCAGTGACCGTACGGCCACCAGCTTGTCTCCCAGGCGGCGCTCGGTGATCCGGCCGGTGGCGGTGTCGACCACGAAGTGGTCGGGGTTGACCGCGCCGGAGACCACCGCCTCGCCGAGACCGGGACTGGCGTCGATCACCGCCTCGTGCCGCCGCCCGGTGACCGGGTTGGCGGTGAACATCACCCCGGCCGTCTCGGACTGGACCATCTTCTGGATGACCACCGCCAGGCGCACCGCACCGTGGCCGATACCGTTCGCGGCCCGGTAGGCGACGGCCCGGTCGGTCCAGAGCGAGGCCCAGCACCGCCGGACCGCGTCCAGCACGGCGTCGGCGCCGATCATGTTGAGGTAGGTGTCCTGCTGTCCGGCGAAGCTGGCGTGCGGCAGGTCCTCGGCGGTCGCGGAGGAGCGGACCGCGACGGGGCCGTTCGCGCCGCCCCTCACCGTGTCCGCGATGTCGTCGGGGACCGGCGCGGCGAGCACGATCCCGCGGGCCTTCGCGGCCAATGCGTTCAGGGCGGGGATGTCCCCGGCGGGCGTGGTGGCGAGCGCGGCGAGCACGTCCTTCAGGGCGGTCCGTTCGGTGACCCTGCGGTAGGCCTCGGTGGTGACGCACAGGCCCGGGGGAACGGGGAGCCCGGCGCTGGTCAGCACGCCGAGATTGGCCGCCTTGCCACCGACCAGCGGCAACATCTCCGCCCCGATGTCCTCAAATTTCAGGATGAGGGGTGGGGGCACGTCTCCCCGAGGCAGCGGGGGCCGTGCCGGAGGCGTCGTGGGTGGGATGTCGTCGGCTGGCCGGTCACGCTCCATGCCGTCCATCGGGCCGCTCCCTGCGTCGCTGCGTCTGATGCGTGCTGCAACATTAGGCCGGAGAGGCCAATAAATCAACAAGTGATGAATTATCTGTCGCGTCCGCCAGGCCAGGACTCGTCATGCCCGTCCCGCCGACGCTCAAGGAGCTCGGGGTTCGCGCGCCGGGTCCGTCACCGGCACGCCGGGGATGCCGGGAAACCGGGGATGCCGGGGATGCCGGGGATGCGGGGGAAGCCGGGAGATGACACGGCGGCGGCGCCGGCCTGGTGAGGCCGGCGCCGCCGCGAAACGCGAGTTCGGGAGTCGGTCCCTAGCCGCCCCATCCGAGGAGCCAGACCTGGCCGTTCGCCCCGTAGCGGTTCTTCTGCCACGGGTATGCCCGGGAGGAGCACACGCCCGTGTAGGGATTGTAGGAGGTGCAGAAACGCCATCCGTCCGTGACGTCCCAGACGTTCCAGCCGACCCCGTACGCCTGGATGTTCTGGCAGCCCTCGTACATGTAGCTGGGAAGGTTGGTGCTCCCCGTGCAGCTCGCCGAGGTGTACGTGACCTGGGCGCCGTTGCCGCACCACGTGTGATAAGCGGCCCCGTTGCGACCGGGGGCCCCGTACGTGGTGGTCAGATACCAGCAGCCCGACGTGAAATTACTGGAGGTGTTGGAGAACTGCCTGGCGGGCGACAGGATGCCGCTGGCGAACTTGCCCTGGTTGGTGTCGACGATCCGGGGAGGGGTTTCCTGTTGGCGGGACATGTCGATGTACTTGTCCAGCCCCCTCCTACGAATCTCGTCGGTGGTCAGGGCGCGTGCCGTGGGCCTGGGGGGCGGGTCGACCCGCTGGATCATGGAGGTCGGCGAGCCGCCCAGAGCGGTCGGCGGGACGCCCGGGGAGGTCGGCGAGCCGCCAGGGGAGGCCGGCGGGACGCCCGGGGAGGTCGGCGGGACGGGTGAGAAGGCTCCGAGGCTCAGGACGGCGGCCGCCGCGAACGCGCAGCTGACCGTGGCTCGGGCGAATCGTCGCTTCAATGGCATGCGGCATGCTCCTTATCAAAACGGCGCGCCGCGGGCCGGGGCATAGGCATTCCCGTCCACGGTGCGAGCTTGATGGCGTAGGAAATATATAGGCCTCCCTTTCCTGGAGTGCGGAATCTGGTTTCCGGCAGGGTAAACGAAAATTTCCTCGGGTAATCGACTGGAAGCCTTGCGCGACCTCGCCGCCTGTGATTCCGCATACCTGGCCCGGTCACAAGGGAACCCAGTGTGACATGCACGAAAGGGATTATGGAGGACCGGCGTGTTTTTCCGGCAGTCAGCTCGCGTGCCTTTCTTGTGAATTCCCGAGAGTAAGTGGATCGTGTCCCGGCCGCGCTTCTTTCGCTGATTTACCGTCCGTTTTGGGGACGTGTTCCGACAAGCGTGCTCAATCCCGTACCAGGGCCGGGAACCGGTTGTGCGTTTCCCCGGAGGGTCCCCCCGGCGCCCGCCATTCCGATGCCCCGCCCGAGGCCGGTCGGCCGTCGACCCCCGCCCCTCCGTCCCGACGCACGGGAACCGGGCTTCTCGCGATCGTTGGAACCGGCGCGGGAATCGGATAGGAAGGGGAACATGACTACCGAGCAGACGTTCGTCATCGTCGGAGCAGGTCTGGCCGGGGCCAAGGCGGCGGAGTCCCTGCGCCAGGAGGGCTTCTCGGGCCGGATCACGCTGATCGGAGCCGAGACCGAGCTGCCGTACGAGCGCCCCCCACTCTCGAAGGGCTACCTGCTCGGCAAGGAGGAGAAGGCCAAGGTCTACGTCCACGACGAGGGCTGGTACGCCGACAACTCGGTGGAACCGCTGCTCGGACGCCGCGTGACGGACCTCGACCGGGCCGCGCACCAGGTGGAACTCCACGACGGGCGGCGTATCCGGTACGACCGGCTGCTCCTCGCTCCCGGCGCCTCACCGCGCCGCCTCACCGTGCCCGGCGCCGACCTGGACGGCGTGCACTACCTCCGCAGCCTCGACGACTCGGAACGGTTGCGTGAGGCGATCCGCGGTGGAGGCAGGGTGGCCGTCGTGGGCGCGGGCTGGATCGGGCTGGAGACCGCCGCGGCCGCCAGGGAGTACGGCTGCGAGGTGACGATCGTCGAGCCGAGGGCGGTGCCGTTGCACGCCGCACTCGGCCCCGAACTGGGGGCCTTCTTCGCCGACGTGCACCGGCGGCACGGCGTCGACCTGCGGCTCGGCCGCGAGGTGACCGGGCTGCTGGGCTCCGGACGCGTCCACGCGGTCGCCACCGACGACGGGGAGGAGGTCGCGGCCGACGTGGTGATCGTCGGTGTCGGCGTGAGCCCCAACACCGAACTCGCCGAGCGGGCCGGCCTGACGGTGGAGAACGGGATCGTCGTCGACGAGTCCCTCCGCACCGACGACCCCGACGTCTACGCCGCCGGTGACGTGGCGAACGCGTTCAACCCCCTGTACGGCACCCGCATCCGCGTCGAGCACTGGGCCAACGCGCTGAACGGGGGGCTGACCGCGGGTAAGGCCATGCTCGGCCGGCAGGTCGTCCACGACCGGCCGCCCTACTTCTTTACCGACCAGTACGACGTCGGCATGGAGTTCTCCGGCTGGCTCGCGCCCGGCGGATACGACTCCGTGGTCATCCGCGGGGACCTGGAGGCGGGGGCCTTCCACGCCTTCTGGCTCGCCGAGGGGCGCGTCGTGGCGGGCATGCACGTCAACCAGTGGGACGAGGGCATCGCACCGGCACAGGATCTGATCCGCAGCGGTGCGACAGTCAGCCCCGACCGGCTCGCCGACCTCTCCGTATCGCTGACCGACGTCACGAAAGGCTGACCCGACGCCTCGCCCTCGGCACGGGAACCGGGGCGGCTGCCCCGCCCGTCCACGGGTAAGAAACCGCCCCAAGGGAAGGCGGTTCGAAGGAGGCGAGGAGGCGGGCATGGCCCCCACCGAAAACATGATCATAGAGACGCGCGGCCGCAGGGAGTCGCTCGCGCTGTCCGGGACGATCTGCGACCTCTATCAGGCGGTGTTCTCACTGCCGCCCTTCAGCGGGAACGACGCGGAGTTCGCCAACCAGCGTTGCTACTTTCCCGAGCTGGTCGGCCGGCCCGGATTCCGGCTGACCACCGCGCGATCCGGCCCCGAGTTCGTCGGGTTCGGGTACGGATACCTGCTGCCCGCCGACGCCCGCTGGTGGACCGGGCTGGCCGAACCGGTCGACGAGGAGTTCACGACCGAGACCGGGACCAGGACGTTCGCCGTCATCGACTACGGCGTGCTGCCCGGCTGGCGCGGCATCGGGATCGGGCACCGGATCCACGACGAGCTGATCGCCGGATCCGGTGCCGAGCGGGCGACACTGTCGGTACAGCCCAGGGCCGCACGGACCCAGGCGATCTACCGGCGGTGGGGATGGCGGAAGGTGTCCCACAAACTGCTGGACCCGCCGATCCCCGCCCCGGTCTTCGACATCCTGGTGCTGGAGAAGGTACCCACGGCACGCCGCCGGTGAGCCGGTTCGTCAGGCGACTCGTCAGCCAACTCGTCAGCCGATTCGGCAGCTGATTGGACAGGCGACTCGTCGGCCGATTGGACAGCCGATTCGTCGGGCGATTCGTCAGGCGATGAGCTGGAGGGCGTGCAGCTTCTCGTCCAGGGCGGCGACCTGGCGGGTCCTCGCCCACGGATTCAGCGTCTCGCGGACCTCCACCACCGAGCGAGCCAGCCGCGGCGAGGTGTTCCGGCAGGTGAGGCGGGCGGCCTCGCCGATCTGTTCGCACGCCTCGTCGATGGCGCGCAGCCGCAGGTACCCGCGCGCCAGGTCCAGGCGGCTGAACGCCAGGTTACGGACGAACGCCGGGTCGATCTGGGTCAGGGACCGGGCGGCCATCTCGACCGCGGTCTGGGCATCGCCCATGTCCAGCAGACACTTGGTCTTGGTCGACAGATGCTGCCCGTCGCCGTAGAAGTAGAGCAGCTTGCTCCCCACATCCCCCTCACCCGCGTGGCCGAGCTCGCGAAGGGCCTGGTCCAGGCTCCTCATGCACCGGGCGTGGTCCTTGTGACGATCGGTCTTGGCCGAGCGGCGCAACACCGCCGAGTAGGCGCGAGCACCCACGTCACACGCGTACGACACCAGCAGTTTGCTACCGGCCCGCTGCCCCCAGGCCAGCGCGCCCAGAGCGTGCTCGACACCCTGGCGGGGATCGCCCTGCCAGGTGGCCAGCTGCGACCAGTTGGCCAGGACGAAGCTGTTCATCGCGTCGTTGTCGGCCCGGTGCGCGGCAGACTTGGCCTGCTCGTAGTAGTAGTTCGCCCCGTTGAAGTCGTTGAGATTGAACAGTACCCAGGCGGTGAACCGGCAGATGTTGGCCAGCAGGTACAGCAACCGCTCGCGCACCTCGTCCGTCGACGCGGCCGGGATCAGCGACCGCACCAGGTGCTGCTGGGCCAGCACGGTCCCCAGCACCGACTGGGGGCCGAGGCGGTCCTCCTGGCGCATGCAGTGGTGCAACACCGCGTCGATGTGGTCGACCGTCGCCTCGTCCACCCGGGACGGCTCGGCGGCGATCAGGGCGAGCCGGTCGAGCTCGTCGTCGTTCAGCCGGTCCAGCAGCGGAGAGGCCGCCGCCGCGGCCGCCGCGGCCCTGACCAGGGCCAGCACGTCGCGCCGATTCATGGACGCCGCCCACTGGGCGAGAGCCCGTACGAGGGCGTCGTACTCCTCCTCGCGGCTCGTCCCGACCGGCGCGGGTCCGGCGGGCGCGGGTCCGGCGGGCAGGGCCGCCAGCACCCCCTGGATATCCTCGCGGCAGAGGCTGCCCGCGGCTCCCGCGGCCACCAGTTCCCGCCCCCGGAGTCGGGTGGCCGGGGCGTTGTGCTCGTCGGCATCGCGGTGGTCTTCACCGTCGACCAGGTCGGCGGTGCGGCATTGATAGATACGGGCCAGCCGGTTCAGACCGGCGATCGGCGGCTCGTTGCCGGTGGGGCCGGGCCAGGCCTCCCACGACCCGAGCTTGCGGGTCGTCAGTGGCTCGTTCGGCCAGTACTCGTTCCATAGATGGCAGACCTTGGCTTGTGTGAGTCGATGCGCCTCCCGGAAGCCCTGGCGGGAGTTCAGGTGCCAACGCCGCTGGAATTCAGCTGCGACCTCGGCCCACGTGCAACCACGCTCACGGAGCTCAGCGCTGAAGATGTCCATCTGCTGCTTGACGCTGCGCGGTGCACGTGGCATCGGCTCGGCCCCTCCCGGCGGGTCCTCCGGTGGCGATTCTTCGGGCCGAACGTTACTGGTCGATCACGTTCGGTGACGGCAGAGTGCAGAAATCAGCGGCCAGATCGCCGATCCTTGCAACGCCCTCGCTGTACGGAGTGACTTGAGCTCCGACAGTGACGAACAGACGTGGTCTCGTCGCCTGTTTCCGGCACGCTCCGCGCAGGAGGGTTGAGACAACGCCGGAGCCGTTGGATTCGCGTGATCTCACAGCTCGGGCGGGGCGTCCCTATCTGCGCCGGGGACGCGTGACCGAATCTCCGTTGAACCTCTCTGGAGCCATCTCATGACCGTGCTCCCCGTCGAACGGCCGGGACCGATGTACTCACCGTTTCACCCTGATCTGGGCGCCCCCGATGACCTGTCCCTGGACGCGGCCGAGCTGCGACTGGCGGCGCAGCCGGCCGCGGCCTCCCAGGCCCGCGACTTCACCCGCACGCAGCTGCGCAGGTGGGGTCTGCGGGAGCTTTCCGATGTCTGCGTCCTGGTCGTCTCGGAGATGACCACCAACGCCATCAAGGCCACCGCCGTCCCGCATGCCCCGGACGGCTACGCCTGCCCGCATCCCCTGGCCGCCTGCGCCTGCTCGCAGGCCGACGAACCGTACCCGATCGTGCTGCGCCTCCGCCTCACCACCGTGGGCCTGTTCGCGGAGGTCTGGGACAGTTGCGACGGCGAACCCCGGCTCGCCGAGGCCGGAGAGGACGATGAGAGCGGCCGGGGCCTGCTGCTCGTCGGCGTCTGCACCGACGAGTGGGGCCACTACCGGTCACCGGCCAGGGGGAAGGTCGTCTTCGGCCGCTGGGCTCTGCCGTTCGCCCGGCACGACCTGGACGCGGTGCCCCGGCAGCCGCCCGCGTACTCCCGGATCCGCACGGCGCGTACGTGACCCGACAGGGGCGTTCCGGGGGACCTGACGGCGGGGATGCCGAGATACCGTCCCGTCCCGCGCCGTACGGGGGTGTCGACCCAGGCCCCCGGGACACGATCACTCGCGACGACACCGAGGCCGCCGAGCTCCGGCCACTGCCTCGCCGACGGCGCCTGACCGCGGAGGAGTTGGTCGCCCGCCACCGTCGGCTCCCGCGCGTGAACCATGAACTCATGCGCCAAGAGGCCGACGAGTTCTTCGGCACGGCCGCAATGAGACCGGTCCTGAAGACCGGAGTGGAGTGAATCCGCCCGAGACGCTCCCGAGCCTGCGCCCTGCTCCGCCGCAATGAGACCGGTCCTGAAGACCGGGATGGGGCTACCTGAATGAGATCGGGATGCGGAAGATCATCCTCGGCGGGCATCGTGGGTGAGGTGGCGCGCAGACCACCTCCCGTCGCTATCGCAGGAGTCCATACAGCAGCGCGATCCACATCGCGTCCGCCGCCGCTGTCGAGGTCGGTGTCCGGGCAGACTCGGGGTCGCTGTCCGGTGGTGGATCCGGCGTCGATGACGTCGATATGGAGCGTTCCATTGTGATGAGCTATGGCGACGGTGATCCGGCCGTCGGGGGTACGGCCTGAGTCGGAGTGACGCACCGAGTTGGTGACCAGCTCGGTGAGCAGGAGCAGCGCGTCGTCGGCGTGCGGGTGGCCCACACCGTCGAGCAGGTCGCGGACGTAGCGGCGAGCCTGCGGGACGGCGGCGACCTGCGCGGGAAGCTCAACCTGCCCGAGCAGCCCAGGCGTGCTCATCGTGGCCTCCGTGCGATCCGCCCGAGACGCTCCCGAGCCTGCGCCCCGGTCCGGGCGTCCCGACTCCCGTTCCGATTCCGGCCCCGACTCCGGCTGCGGTATCGCTTCCGATCTCGGGTCCGGCTACAGGCGAAGACCGGAGCGCGGCCCCGCTGCCGCCCGGCCGTGGACCCGCGTTGCCCCGGCGCTAGGAGGATCTCCATGCTCGGCGGCCGGTCGGGCGAGAGCCGGACCACGGAGTCGACCCCCAGCTCACTCAGCTCCCAGGCCAGCTCCACAAGCCGCCCACCCCACCCTTGAGGATCATGCACCTTCATCTGATCGTCTGCCCTTCGTGGACTTCACATCTGCTGAGCACTTACCGAAGCCACTGTCATGTGCGGAGCGTCACGTCTCGCACACATGGAGCATGCATCGATGACGATGAGCGCGCTGCCAAATGAGCAAATTCGCTTTCTTGGAAGCGCCGGAACTCTGTGTCAGTGAGTCGCTACTGTGGGCTCAGCTCAAGGGAGGCTGAACATGCGGCAAACAGGGAGTCCCACCGTGCGCAGGCGTCGCTTGGCCGCAGAACTGCGTCGTCTACGCGAACGCGCTCAACTGACCATGGAGGAGGTCGGCGAGCAAATTGGCTGGTCTGCTACCAAGATCTCACGGATCGAGACCTCCCGAGTAGGCGTCGTGCCCAAGGACGTCGGGAGCCTCCTTGATCTCTATCGGGTAGACGGCTCCAGGCGTGAAGAGCTGCTCAAGCTCGCCCGCGACGCGCGTAAGCGGGGGTGGTGGCAGGCATACAGCGATCTATCCAGCGACTACACCTCCTACATCAGCCTCGAAGCCGAGACAACTTCGATGCGCAGCTTCGGCACTGTGCTTCTTCCTGGCCTTGTCCAGACCGAGGACTACGCCAGGGCCGTCATCCGCGCCGGTTTGATCCTCGCGCCCCCTGGTGAAGTCGAACGGCGCATTGAAGTCCGTATGGCCAGGCAGTCACTTCTCACCCAAACGAATCCTCTTCGACTCTGGACCATCCTCGACGAAGCCGCCGTCTGTCGCACGATTGGCGGATCTACGGTGATGCGAGCGCAGCTCAAACGCCTTCTTGAGCTGGCAGAGCTGCCCAACGTCACGATCCAGGTGCTGCCGTTCACGGCCGGAGCGCACTCGGGCACGAGCGGCGCATTCGAGATTCTCGAATTTCCTGAACCTGCGGATCCAGACGTGGTGTTTCTGGAGAATCTGACAGACAGCCTCTATGTAGAACGTGAGGCGGATGTTTATCGTTATACGGTGGCATTCGACCACCTGCGTGCCAAAGCGTTGGACCCCGATGACTCCCGAGATTTCATCGCAAAGGCGGCTGTTCGACCTAGCTGATCGTTACGGAAGGTATGCGGAATGTCTGAGCTGGACCTATCCCACGTCACATGGCAGAAAAGTTCTCTCAGCGGTGCTGGTCAGAACTGCGTAGAAGTCGGGCTCGCCGAAGGTACCCGGGCAACCTCCGAGCACGCGACAGGTGCTGAGCATCTCCTCTTGATCCGTGACTCCAAGGATCCCGACGGCCCAGTGCTGACGCTTACCCCCTCCGCATGGGACGCCTTCGTCGCAAACATCAAGAGCGGCGCCCTTACAGACTTGCTCTGACGATTCGGAGTTGTCTACACACAGCGAGACTGATGTGGAACATGGCGGCGCCGTTGTCTCAGGCCGACGGGGTACCCCACAATGGGACCGGTCCTGAGACCGGAGTGGAACGCAGCTCGCTTACCTGATGAAGTTGGCCTGGGAGTTGCCGCAATGAGACCGGTCCTGGAGACCGGGGTGGAGCCCGTCTGGCTTATCACCACCGTTCTCGCGGGCTACGGCCGCAATGAGACCGGTCCTGGAGACCGGGGTGGAGCTGGCGGGGCACTGGGACGCTGGCCGGTCCTGGTTCCTGCCGCAATGAGACCGGTCCTGGAGACCGGGGTGGAGCCGGCGAGACCCGCATGATCCTTCCCGGTGCCCACCGTGCCGCAATGAGACCGGTCCTGGAGACCGGGGTGGAGCCGTCGTCGTTCTCTCCAGTACCGCTGAATCTCCTCGCCGCAATGAGACCGGTCCTGGAGACCGGGGTGGAGCGCGACGGCTATCTGTACCTGCGCTGCGCCGACTGCAACGCCGCAATGAGACCGGTCCTGGAGACCGGGGTGGAGCGGCTGGTACTCCTTGGCGGACGCACCGCCGTGCTTCGTGCCGCAATGAGACCGGTCCTGGAGACCGGGGTGGAGCCCCGCGGCCGGGCCTGCGGGCGTCACCGTCAACATCGCCGCAATGAGACCGGTCCTGGAGACCGGGGTGGAGCTTTGACGCCAGGCAGGCGATCCCCCAGCCGGGGTAGGTGCCGCAATGAGACCGGTCCTGGAGACCGGGGTGGAGCTCGAGCCGTTCCTGACGTGGCTCTACCGGCAGGACATGCCGCAATGAGACCGGTCCTGGAGACCGGGGTGGAGCCCGGGGCGGCCGGTCGAGCACCGGCCGCCCATAAACGCCGCAATGAGACCGGTCCTGGAGACCGGGGTGGAGCGACAAGATGACTGAAGAGGAGATGCGCCAGGACTGCATGCCGCAATGAGACCGGTCCTGGAGACCGGGGTGGAGCTCGATGATGGCGTGCGTCCTCCACCCGTTCTGAAGGAGCCGCAATGAGACCGGTCCTGGAGACCGGGGTGGAGCGCGGTATCGACCTGGAGGTCGAGCCGCACGAGGTGGTTGCCGCAATGAGACCGGTCCTGGAGACCGGGGTGGAGCACGGATCAGGTTTCCCGAATGACGATGTCCCAGCAGCCGCAATGAGACCGGTCCTGGAGACCGGGGTGGAGCTTCGGTGTCGGTCTGATCGCCCGGTACATCCATAGCCGCAATGAGACCGGTCCTGGAGACCGGGGTGGAGCGATCGCCAGCACGTGAGTACGCGCCTGGCGCCCCATGCCGCAATGAGACCGGTCCTGGAGACCGGGGTGGAGCGACCCCACCAGGGCGGGCTACTGGCTCATCTCCGGAGCCGCAATGAGACCGGTCCTGGAGACCGGGGTGGAGCGGCGGCGATTCCAGATGATCGATGAGGACCGAGACGACGCCGCAATGAGACCGGTCCTGGAGACCGGGGTGGAGCCGGTGTCGCGGACGGCCTGGATCGCGGGGGCCATCGGCCGCAATGAGACCGGTCCTGGAGACCGGGGTGGAGCTTGGTGTTGCCCGTGGAGTTGTTCCAGAAGGTCAGGCCGCAATGAGACCGGTCCTGGAGACCGGGGTGGAGCGTTCAACGGTCCTCCTGGGGGTCGGCGGGAGTCTTGCGCCGCAATGAGACCGGTCCTGGAGACCGGGGTGGAGCCATCCTCGCGGCGAGGTCGAGCCCGGCCGGGGACGGCCGCAATGAGACCGGTCCTGGAGACCGGGGTGGAGCGGTTTCTGAGCTGGGACTATCACAAATAGTGACTGAAGCGGATTGAAGAAATGTCTGCTTTAGGGTCTGGAGTGCTCGCTTGGACTTCGGAACCCCCCGGGGAAAGTGGGCATGCTTGGGGTTCCTAACCGCGACCCGGGGTGGACGGGCGGGGGTAAGGCGCTCCGGCAGGGAGAGGGCACGCGCTGTTGTGTTTTTCAAGTGGCGGATTGTGTGGATGGCCAAGGACTAGAGGAGCTTCACGGGGAGAGGGGACAGGACGCCGTCGAAGGTGCGGCCGGGGATGCGTTGCCTCTCCGCGCCGTAAACGTTGATGACCCCGAGGGCCGGCCAATGGGTGGAGCTTACGGTGGGGACGTGGTCAACGGGGGCGAAGACGGGATGTTCTAGGAGGCACCTCACGGCGAGGGTGTTGAGGGCGGGGCGCCAGAGGGGCCACAGCATGACGGGGCCGGAGCGTCTCCGGTGCCAGAGGGTGGTGCGGACGCGCTGGCCGTCGCCGGTGATGCGGAGGAGGGGAAGTGCCATGGTGGCCAGCCAGGTGGCTCCGGGGACACCGCTCTCCCGGCCTGCGCGGCCTTCGGGGTCGTCGCTGTTGCTGCGCAGCACCCGGTGGTCGAGGTATTCGCCGGTGACCCCCTCGACCCGTCGCCAGCCGACCAGGGCCTCCAGGAGCCGCTCCGGCCTGCCCCGGACCGCCTCCAGGGGTTTCGCGAAGAAGGTCTGTAACGTCTGCTTACCGCTGGGAGCGGTGAACAGTGTGATGGCGCAGCGTTCCTGTTTGTCCAAGGCCAGGTCAGTGACCAGGGACGGCAACCAGGTCTCCGCTGCCTCGGGGTGATTCGTCGCCAGCTGGTGGAACTCCTCGCGGGAGCGACGCAGTGGGTCCTTTCCCACCCCCGACGGCGGAGGAAAACCGGCTCCGCCGTCGGGGAGGATGGCGGACTCGGGGATCGACTCGATGACGCCGCGCAGGGCCTCCGCTATCTCCTCGGCCGTCTCGCACGGGCTGTGCAGGATCGCGCAGGCGGTGGAGTCGGAGAAGGAGAGCGCCGTCGGCATGCGGCAGACGTCGGCGCAGACGCGGAGCAAGCCGAGGGCGGCGAGGAAACCGAGGGGGGTCCGTCCATCAAGGGCCGGTAGTTCGATACTGAAGGTGGTCATGTGCGCTCCTCGTTTTGGGTTGAGCGCGAGACGTCGGAGAACCGGACCATTGGCTCAGTGCTGAGAGCTGTCATGTGCGCTCCTCGCTCCGGGCCGAGCACCAGATGTCGGCGAGCCGGACGACGGCTTCCAGGCGGGCGAGTCCCCAGCGGCCGTAGCATCGGTTGAGTCGTTCGAACCGGGCGGGTGATGCCCAGTCGACCGATTGGGAGGTGTCGACCTCGATCGGCTGACCGTTCCGCTCGATTTTGGTGGTCGGGTCGGGGTCGATGACTGGGGGGAGTAGCGGGCGGCTCCGTCCATGGTGGCTGGCGATGAGGTGCAGGACCAGGTCGTGGTCAACGTCGGGCACCTCGGTCAGGAGGACCGTCGCGATTTGGGTGGAGAGCGCCTCGTGCCGCATGTCCGCCGGGTAGGACGCTCGGCGGCGGGCCTGCCGGAAGGCGGCGCGGTCGCCGGGGTTCATGCCCGACTTGGCGAGCGGCTCGTCGTTGGCCGCAGCCGCCCAGCGGTCGCCGCCGCACAACATGACCTGGAAGCGCGGGTCGCGTTTGCCCTCGTCGTGCCAGAGGGCGGCCAGTCCGACGGCCCGGATCGTCTCCGGCTCCATGCCTAGGTTGCGGGCGAACTCCTCGGCCTTCTCCGCCACCTCCCGCTGGTGGACGGCCAGGGAGAGCTTCCCGGTGGAGACGGAGGAGCCCGCAGCGGTGCTGTCCTCGCGGAAGGCGGCGGTGCCGGAGGAGAGCAGCAGGGTGCCGGTGTCGAGGTGCTCGATCAGCCGGGCACGGGAACCGCCGGTGAGCCGTCTGAGCACCGCCAGATGCGGCAGCTCGTCGCGGCCCGGTACGGGGTCGCCCAGCGCGGAGCGGAGCGACCTGACCTGCCCCAGAGAGGGATTATCACGGTAGTCGGCGTTCAGGCGCTCGACCCAGGCCGCGACCTCGGAGACGAGGTCGGGGGCGTAGGTCTCCAGGGCGCGGACCAGGGTCGGGCCGACGCGGATCGTCGCCCCTCTCCGGACGGCGGATTGCGCGAGGTCGGCGATGTCGATGGTGGGCTCGCGGCTGCCGGGGTGCCAGCCGTAGCGGTCGCAGCCTCCGTGGGAGGCGGGAACGACGATGGTGTCGGAAGGATGGATCCGGTCGGCCGCGATCACCTCGGAGTTGTCCCGTGAGCGGTAGCGGAGCACGGTCCTGCCGCCGGGCGGTACGGGGATGTCTGGGAGGTGCTCGGCCTCCAGATCGCTGATGTCGTCGCCGCCTGCCTCGCCGTTGAGCCAGCGTTGGACGGCGCGAAGGGGCAGTTCGATGCTCTCGGTGGAGGTCGGTGGCATCAGGCCGACGAGGTCGGGCCACAGCGTGTCGTCGTCGGGGAGGTCGCGCCAGAGGACCGTCACCTGTGGCGTTCCCCGGTTGAGGCCGTGCAGGTAGGGAGGCAGGGGGATGTCGTTCAGCGGGATCGGTGAGGTGCGTGTCCAGACGTCCAGGTGGGCTCGGCTCAGGGAGGGAACGTAGGGGCGGGGTTCGCGGAGTGTGGCCCACTGGCCGGGGGGCAGGGCGCGGACCAGTGTGCGCAGCGCCGAGGGGGAGGCGTCCATGCCCGGCTCCGCCGGGAGCCGAACCTTCGGCGAGTGGGGGAGCGGAGGGATGCGTTCGCGCAGCCAGGCCCAGGTCGCCGGGCGTGCCGTGTCGTAGACGCCGTCCGAGTCCGCCGAGCCGTGCAGCACGACCGCCGGGGCCACGGTCCGCTGGTCGCCGAGGCGGTTCAGCCGGCCGAGGCGCTGGATGAGCGCGGGTAGCGAGGCGGACTCGGTCACCAGCGCGTCCAGGTCGATGTTCGCGCCGACCTCGATTGTCTGGGTCGCCACCACGAACATCGGCTCGGCGGACGTGCGATCCCGGCCCGCCCTGATCCGCTCGTAGTGTTCGGCCAGCAGGTAGTCGCGGTCTGTCGGGCGGATCTTGCCGGTCAACAGCACGCAGCGGCTCGCGGAGTCAGTGCGGAGAAGCTCGAACACGGCCCGTGCCCGCGCCACAGTGTTGACGACGACCCCGACGACCGGATGCTCTCGCTGGAGCTCCCGCGCCCAGTGGGCGAGGGCGCCAGACATCGCCTTCGCCGTGTTGGCCTTGGTGGTCGGTACGTCCACCAGGTGGAGCTCTTTGGCCGCCCTCAGCCTCCTGGACGCCTCACGGTGGTTCTCGTCCACGTCGGTGATGCGGTGCACGTCGGCGGTGCCGGACTCAGGGCTGGCGGACATGCTCACCACGGTCGGACGGATCGGGGCCGGTGTCTCGTCGCAGGCCGTGGCCCTGCGCACACTGGCCAGGAACGCCTCGGAGAGGTGGGCCTCGTCCACCACGATCAGGCTGTCGGTACCCGCCAGGGCCGCGTCGATCGGGCGCAGGTGCTTTCCGACGCCGTAGCCGCGGAAGAAGAACCGGCTGCCCACCTGGTCGACGGTTCCGACGACGATGGCGTGCCGGTCAGGCCGCTCGATCCATCGCCATGACCAGTTGACCCCGCCGCGCATCCGGGTGACCTCCACCGGTCTGTCGGCGGTGTCGCCGTCCACCCGGAGGGCGGTGGCGACCTCGGCCGCGCGGCTGTCGTCTTCGGGGGTGCGTAGGGCTTCGGCGATCTTCTCGGCGTGCCGGTACGCCTCGTCGACGATCAGCCGGCGGTCGACCACGAGGAAGATCCGCCTGGCGACTCCGGCTCGCGCCTCAGCCCTGCCGAGGGCCGCCGCGAAGACGGCGACGTCGATCACGGAGGTCTTCCCCAGGCCGGTGGGGACGTCGATCAGCTCTGGCCACCCTTCCTGGACCACCCGGTCGAGCAGCGCGGTCTGCCAAGGGAAGGGCTCGTACCCGTGAACCTCTTGGTAGAAGGCGGGAAAGTCCGTGACGGTGAGCTCACTCATGCTGAGCCCTCCTTGGGGAGGAAAAGTCCGAGGTGGCGCATGGAGCCTGCGATCTCCGGTTTCGCGACCGGCCGGTTGGTGAGGTCGCTCATCCAGAGCCCTCCTCGGGGACAAAGAGGCCGAGTCCGAGGTAGCGCATGGAACCTGCGATCACCGGCCCCACGACCGGCCGGTCGAAGGTGACCCGGGCGTGCACGATGGGTTTCTTCGGCCGGTTGGGTGGGAGAGAGCCGGGGCGAGGCCGCCAGATCGCGCCGCCGGTCAGCGGGGCCGTCGAGATCTCGACCTCGGTGACATCGGGGAAACCGGCCCGGCGCAGCGACTTGGCGACCATCTGCTCGTACGAGCGGCCGGGGCGGGCGAAGCTGTCGGTCATCATCGGGGTGGCCGTGACCCAGGTGCGGGTCCCCGCCTGGCGGCCGGTCCATCGGCCGCGACGCAGGGTGCGCAGGTTCTGGCCCTGGCTGAGCCGTACCGGTTCGCCGGACCAGGGAGTGAGTCTGGTCAGCGGATCGGCCATGACGGCCTTGGCCAGTTGGGTCCAGTCCTCGGCGGGCATGTGGCGGGGCAGCGCCAGTGCCACTCCCAGCAGGTGGCCGTCGGAGTGCTGTTGGTCGACGTCGGGAAGCGCGAGGAAGGCGACGTGCGTCCTGTCGTCCGCCCCGTGCCCGCTCACCTGGGCGGGAACCGGGTCGGTGACCCGGGAGATGACGGCTTTGCGCAGGGCGAGCGTGAGCCGGGCGACCTGGTCGCCGTTGATGCGGGCGCTGGGTCGTTCGAATCCCCAGATGATGAGGTCGTCCCATGGGGACAGGTGTGTCGGGACAGGTTCCGGCGTCGCCACGACCGGTGAGTACGGCAGCGCCCGCGCGGCCTCCCACGCCCTCCCGCCACGGTCGTAGGCGTTCTGGAGCGCGTCCGTGTATCCGGCGTAGGGCACACGCAGCTCGATCGCGCCGGGGGTGCCGAGCGTGACCGGAGCCAGCTCCGACCACGCCGGTTCGTCCTCGGGCAGGGAGCCGGTCACGCTCACCTCGGCCTGGCTGGTCGAGCGGCCGACGTACGGCACCCGCCGGGCCAGCGCGCTGAGCGTGGCCAGCACTCCGGGATCGGGGTCGGCGCCTGGCCAGATCACGGCGAACCGGTCGCAGGCCGGGGTGACGAAGGCGCGGCTGCGAGCCCCGTTCGTGCGGCCAGGCCAGGACTGGCTGCCGGGTTTCTGCTCCCTCTGGTTCGTCACCACGTAGGAGTCGGTCCTGCCCGGCCGTACGTTGTGCATGGCCGCGCGCACCACCGGGGCTCCGGCACGTTCCAACCAGCGCAGGGCGTGCCAGTCGCCCGCCTCCACCGCCGAGGCGGCCAGGGCGCAGAACAGCCGGGCGGGATGAGGGGGCCATTCGGCCCGGCTGGGCTGGGTGTCCCCTGCGTCGTAGCGGCCGTGGCGCAGCCGCACCGTGAGAGTGAGTGCCACCGCTGCCTACTCCTCGTCGACGGAGTGGGCGAAAGCGAACTCGATCGCCTGCTGGAGCGAGGGGATCGGGGTGACCTCGATGATGTCGTCGGCCATCGGCACACCCAGCCGGGCGGCCTCTTCGCGTAGCTCG
The DNA here is from genome assembly GCF_035917995.1 of Streptosporangium sp. NBC_01755. Classification (NCBI taxonomy): domain Bacteria; kingdom Bacillati; phylum Actinomycetota; class Actinomycetes; order Streptosporangiales; family Streptosporangiaceae; genus Streptosporangium; species Streptosporangium sp. NBC_01755. The sequence continues at coordinate 5,310,116 of NZ_CP109131.1, forward strand.
TGGTAGGCGTCCAACGCCTCTCGTACCGACACTTCGATCTCGTCCAAGCTACCGCCGGGCAGCTCCAGGCCGACCGTCTCGGACGCCTTCGCCAGGTCGCAGCCTGAGCGCAGCCAGGCGGAGGGGCGCCCGAACGCCAGCCGGTCGCCGACGAGGGCGAGGGCGGCGAGCGTCGCGCGGCTGGCCGTGGCGGCTTCGGCCGGGGCGTCTCCGAAGCGGAGGCGTTCAAGGCCCGCGAAGGAGATGCTCGCCATCCGGCGGATCTCCCTGACGGTGGCTCCACCGGGAACGGGGTTGGGTGCGATGTTGCCGTGCCCGATCTCGCTCAGCTTGCCGCCCTTGGCCTTCTGGCCGTCGGCGACGAACTTCCACTGGTTCTCCGCCTTGGTCTTGTCGTCGACCGAGCCGGTGAGGTTCTGTGGGTCGAGCCGTCCGCCGCGTCGCGCGCCGAAGTGAGGGGCTACGCCGTACATGGTCGCGGTGTACAGCCGGGCGAACTTGGGCCACCGGCCCTTGCGGTGGGAGTCCCACGCGCCGAGCACCAGAGACAGGGGCTCCCGCTCGTAAAGTGGCCGGACGTCGGTCACGCTGACGGCGCGAAGCCGCTCGCCGACCGGGCTCTGGTCGAAGCGGATCCCCCCGATCGTGCTGTCGCGCAGGTAGGCGTCGGCGTAGCGGTGCGGGAAGTCGAGCGAGGTCAGCCGTATCTCGCCCCGGGACGTCTTCGTCCGCAGCTCGAACATCGGCAGGGTGAGCCGGCCCGCGTCGCGGGCATCGCGCATGGCCTCTTCCAGCCGGTTGGACTGGGACTGCTCCTGGTCGATCGTCACGGTGCCCACCTGCTCACCGTCGAGGAGGCGATCGGCGACAATGTACTTCTTCGTCTGGTCCTTCTCGTTTTTGTCGACGGGGAAGGTGGGGGGCATCACGATGTTGCCCGCACCGCCGACCGGCTGATACCTGGCCTGCACCACCAGCGCCGTGTGCTTCCTGTCATCGCCGAGCGCGTCCAGAAGACGTGCCGAAAGACTCGTGCTCACCGCGAACACCTCCTTGTGTTGCCTGACGGCGAGAAATCGATTGGCGAAAGAGTGGCAGGCGGGACCGACAGAATCGGACCCACCTGTGATGTCGGTGGCCATGAAGTCGAACAGCAGGCTTGTGCGGGAGGGCATCGAGGCCCGGCCGGTTCACCGGATGGACCATAACCTTTCGGTTTGTTTCGGTCCTTCCACCTACATATAACGGATATCCGAATATTGAGAATGATCAACCGGCATGCGGGGCAGGGATCGTAGCGCCCTCGAACAATGATCTGGTTCCGAGTTTTGTGCCTACCCGATAATTGCCATTAATGGTGACTAAATCCTTGAAACCTGCCGATTGTCGGCGCATCCCTGGCGGATATGGCAAAGTGTTTCATTGATATCGGTAGGCGTGGGGGAACTGTCCAGGCGGTGTCGGGTCCGGGATTGCCCTTCGATTACCTGTACGGGGAGTTAACGTTTAGCGACCGAGGTAAAGTGGATCATTCCCCCTTTCGAAGCGCGGCTGTGGAGAGTGACAGTTCCTCCGGACCGGTTTCGGAGACCGGGCGGCAGCGCACCCCGCGGCGTGACCGGCTCTACGAAATCGACGCACTCCGTATCACCGCGGCCGTCTCGGTGGTGGTGTACCACTACGTCTTCTCCGCGTACGCGGGTGGCATGAGCAAGGTCGAATTCCCCGTCGCGGGTGAGATCGCCAGGTTCGGTTACCTGGGCGTGGACATGTTCTTCATGATCAGCGGTTTTGTCGTGCTGCTCAGTGCCTGGGATCGTCGGCCGGGAGCCTTCCTGGTCTCGCGGATCGTCCGGCTCTATCCGGCCTTCTGGGTCGCGGTCACGATCACCGCGCTGGTCTCGGTCACGCTGGGTATGGGCAAGTACCCCGTCACGCTCGTGCAGTACCTCGCCAACCTGACGATGTTCAACTCGTTGCCCGACATCCCCAACGTCGACGTCGTCTACTGGACGCTGTGGGCCGAGATCAGGTTCTACGCGCTCATCTTCGTGCTCGCCTGGATCGGCATCACCCGAGGCCGGGTCATCGGGGTGCTGTGGGGCTGGCTGGCGCTGACCTTCCTGCTGCAGAGCGGGTTGCTTCCCGCCTCGGTCCACTCACTGGCCGACCTGGTGGTGCAGTCGCAGTTCTCGCACTACTTCATCGCGGGTATGGCCTTGTGCATGGTCTACCGGTTCGGCCCGTCCTGGCAGCTCAGCGCGATCGTCCTGATCTCCTTCGGCAACGCCGTCTACCGGGGCATCGAGTTCGCCGGCAAGGTGGGCACCCGCTACCACACCGAGATCGAGAGTGCCGTCGTGGTGGCCGTCATCGTCGCGATCTTCATCGTGATGTTCCTCGTCTCGCTCCGCGTCACCCAGCGGCTCGGCCGCCCCTGGTTCGCCATCGCCGGAGCCCTGACCTACCCGCTGTACCTGATCCACGCGCACGTCGGCTTCATTATCTTCGACCGGCTCGGTGACATCGTGCAGCGGCATGTGCTGCTGGTCGGGATGCTGGTGCTGATGTGTCTGGCGGCCTACGCCATCAACATCGCGGTCGAACGTCCGCTGGCACCCCGGTTGAAACGGCTCCTTACCCCGATCTCCACGTAGTTGCGGACAGTAGGTGTGGAGATGCTCAGTTCGGACCCGAGCCGACTGAGGTTGAGTAGCCCTCCGGTCTGCGCCGCGAGGAGCGCGAGGAGTCTCCGCATGTCGCTGGTGCGCTCGATGTCCGCGCTCATCTGGCCGGGGTGCGCAGGAGGAGGGCCGGTCCGTGGCATAGGCTAGGTGATTGTTGCGTTCCACAGGACGCATGCAATGACCGCTCGGCGGCCGCGAAAGCGGTATCACCCCGGTCGAAGCCCACCACCCCCGGTGGGCTCCCGAGCCGGGCGGGGTTTCCGTCTGGATGTTGGACGGAGATCTGTTGAAGTCGTACCTTGCCGTGCTCGGCTCCCCCGGAGCGTGGCGCTTCCTCGTTCCCGCGTTCCTCGCGCGCCTGCCGTACGCGATGCTCCAGCTCGGCATCCTGCTGCTCGTGCAGTGGTCCACCGGCTCGTACGGCGTGGCGGGTGTCGCCGCTGCCGCCGCCGCAGTGGCGGCGGCGCTGGCCGGTCCGCAGACCGGGCGGCTGGCCGACAGGTACGGTCAGGCGAAGGTGCTGTTCCCGCAGGTCGGCCTGCATGCCGCCGCGCTGGGCACGCTGCTCCTGCTCGCCTCCACCCATGCTCCGGCCCTGGCGCTGGTGGTCGTCGCGGCACTGGTCGGTGCCTCGGTGCCGCAGATCGGTTCGATGGTCCGGGCCCGCTGGGCGCACATGCTCGGCGGCTCCGGCAGGCTCGATGCGGCCTTCGCCCTGGAGTCCATCACCGATGAGCTGACCTTCACCCTCGCCCCGGTGCTGCTGGTGGCCATCTCGACCGGGTTCTCACCGGTCTGGGCGTTGCTGCTGGCGCTGGTCATGATCGTGACCGGGACGTTGCTGTTCGCCCTGGTCGGCAAGGGCGCTCCCGAGCCGATGCCGGTCCGGGTCCGTGCCCAGCGCGGAGTGCTCCGGCTGCGGGGGGTGGCCGTGCTCGCGGGTGCCTTCATCGCCATCGGCACCGTCTTCGGTAGTCTCCAGGTCGGCGTCACCTCCTACACCGCCGCACTCGGCCAGGCCGGAGCGGCAGGGCCGATCTACGCGACCTTCTCGGGGGCCAGCTTCGTCGGCGGCATCCTCTACGGCGTCGTCCGCTGGCGGGCGGTTGCCCCGATCCGTCTCGTGGCGGGCGTCGGACTGCTCTCCGCAGCCACGGCCGTCCTGACGCTCGCCACTTCCATCCCCATGCTGTATGGCGGAGCCGCTCTGGCCGGGTTCGTCATCGCCCCCGCCGTGATCACCGGCTACACGCTGGTCGAGGCCCTGGTGCCCAGCGAGGTCAGGACCGAGGCGTTCACCTGGCTCACCGGTGCGATCGGACTGGGCATCGCGACCGGCGCCGCCGTGGCCGGTCAGCTCGTGGACCGCTTCGGCGAGGCCCTGGCCTTCCTGGTCCCGCCGATCACCACCGGCCTGGCGGCCGTGCTCATCCTGATCTTCCTCCGAACCCTGAGGCCCGCCACCCAACGCTCACAGCCTCGCGAACTGGCTCCAGCCGCCTGAGGCATGCCTACTGAGGCGATCATGTGCGCCCAGTAGAACTGGAGGTGAAGCCGTGACATAGCGGCTGATCTGCATGTTCGTAAGCTCGTCGTCGCTTGCCGGTGAAAGTCCGGTCCGGGTAGCTGCCAGGAGGCCCGGTAGCAGGCTGGCGGCTTCGTCTGGAAACGGGCGGGGTCGAAGCCCAGCGTCAAAAGCCCTTAAGGGGGAGCGACGATGCGGTCCGTAGCATGACGCGAAGCCTGCGGCGTCGTTACTCAGCCGTCTTCGGACGGGACAAGGGAGAGCCGAGCCCCTCGTGATCGGGGTGAAGGCCATGGAAGCGGCGAAGAGCCTGGAAATTGCAGCCGCGAAGAACTCCCCGGCGTATGGGGCGCGGAACGTATCGATAGTGACGGCGGGAACTGGGGAGGCCCTCCCCGGCCCGGTGACCTGCGGAAGGTGTTACCGGAGCGTGGCGTCCTATAACCGGTCAACGCCGGGAAGTGGATTGCTGGCCGGGTGGGCGTCGGAGGCGGCCGTAGTACTGCTTGAGCCGACCGGACAACATAACCGGCGGTGAGGGAAGGGCCGCTACTTCGTCGATGCATATTGAGGTGGAGGAGGGGCTCGGTGAGTGCCGTTTTGGCTATTCCCGCCGCCGTGGGGCCGCGTGTTCCGCGTGATCCGGTCCGCGCCTTGCAGCATGTGCTCTACCGGGCGGCCAAGGCCGATCCCGGACGTCGGTTCCACGCGCTCATGGACAAGGTCTATCGCAGAGACGTTCTGGAGCGCGGGTGGGTCATGGTGCGCAGCAACAACGGCGCACCGGGCATCGACGCGACCACGCTGGCCGACATCGAGGAGTACGGGATCGTCCGGCTTCTTGAGGAGTTGGCCGCGGAACTTCGGCAGGGCCGGTATCGGCCATTGCCCGCGCGCCGGGTGATGATCCCCAAGCCTGGGCTGAAGGACGAGTACCGGCCGTTGTCGATTCCCGCTGTTCGGGATCGGATCGTGCAGGCCGCTGTGAAGATCGTGTTCGAACCGGTCTTCGAGGCGGACATGGCTGATTGCTCATTCGGGTTTCGCCCGAAGCGCTCAGCACACGATGCTCTGCAAGTGCTCATTGAGGAGCAGGCGCGGGGCCGCCGGTGGGTGGTCGAGACGGACATCGCCAACTGCTTTTCGGCGATTCCGCACGATGAGTTGATGCGTGCGATCGAGGAACGCGTCTGCGATCAGTCGCTCCTGAAGCTCCTGCGGGTGATTCTGCGCGCCGGGGTGATGGAGGACGGACAGATCCGGCGAGAGGTCACCGGCACGCCACAAGGCGGCGTGGTTTCACCCGTCCTCTGTAACGTCTACCTGCACCGATTGGATCGGGCGTGGGACGAGGCGGACGGCGTGCTGGCCCGCTATGCCGACGACGCGATCGTGATGTGCTGGTCCCGCGGTCAAGCCGAGCGGGCCCTGGCCCGCCTGACGGAGCTGCTGGCGGCACTCGGTTTGGAGCCGAAGGCCGCCAAGACCCGCATCGTGCACCTGGAGGTCGGTGGGGAAGGCCTGGACTTCCTGGGCTTTCACCACCGGCTGGTGCGCTCACGCGGGTTCAACGGGAAACGGCCGTTCGTTTTCCTCGCTCGCTGGCCCTCAGACAGGGCGATGCAACACGCCCGCGACCGGATCCGTGACCTCACGGACGGCCGCAGGCTGCTGCTTCGCACCGAAGCGATCACCAAGGAGGTCAACCTGTTCCTGCGGGGATGGGCTGGCTATTTCCGGTACGGGCATTCTGCCCGGCGCTTTAGCAAGATCAGAGAGTTCGCCTGGATGCGCCTGGCGCTGTTCCTCAGCCGAAAACACCGGCGCAGCCGGAGCTACGGCCGGGGCGTGCTGAAACGCTCGCTCAGCGATCTCGGCTTGATCAGCCTGTATGGAATCGTCGTCGCGCCCAGGGCGGGCAAGCCCTGGCGGGAAAGGCCGAATGCCGGCGGTGAACGACGTCGGTGAGCCGTGTGCGGGAGAACCGCATGCACGGATCGAGGTGGCGGGGGTTGGAAACGGAGCGAAGAACCTGGTCACGGCCACTGGGGTGGCACACCCGTCCGGGAAACCGACGGAAGGAAGGCCCCAGGCCCTCCCGCCAGGAGAAGCCACCGCGCCAGCCCCCGACCCTACAAATATTGAGATTTTCCGGAGGTCCAGGTGGTCCGCCTGCCACTCCAGCAGGGCCGACGCGCCTTCCGATCTTCTCAAAAGTCCCAGAACTTATGATCGGCTCAGTAGTTCGGGTTCGTGCCGGGCTTCAAGGCAGTGCCCGGCAAGCGGTCACCTCGATCTCAATCATGAGTCCGGGAAGAAGTAGCTGGCTCACCTGGATTGTCGTCGAGGTCGGGAACGGCCCGTTAGCGTAGATGCTCTTGCGATACGGCAAGGCGTTGATCAAGGCGGATGTATCGGTTACGTACATGTTCTCGCGCACGACATGGCGAAAATCGAGGGAGTATTTGGCCAGGCTCTCCTTGATGCGCTGGTAGATGAATTGCATCTGAGCGGCCAGGTCGCCGGGGGATACAGGGTTGAAATCCGTGTCGAGGGCCGCCGTACCCGATAGCCACAGAGTGTTGTCCACCTGGACGCCCTGGGAGTAGCCGAGGGAACGTTGCTGGGACTTCCAGTAGTAGAAGAGATCGGTGCGTCTGGACGACGACGCCGCGGCTGCCGACGCGTCGGGGGTGACGAGTTGGCTGGCGACAGCGGCTACTCCCGCAGCGCCGACGCCGGTCAGGAGGCGGCGGCGGACTGCTCCGCTGTTGAGTAGGGCGTCATTTGAGTTCAACTCGCTCTGAGAGCTCATCTTTGCGCATCTCCTGTGGTGAGGGGTGTTGTTGTTGGACGTCGGCTCCTATGGGCAGCGGGGAAAAAGCCAGGGGGCGACCATCGCAACACGCGCTGCGCTGCATTTAAAAGCGCAGGCGAATCTAATCTTCGTGAGAAACGAGAGTGAAAATGATTTGCTGCTCACTGGGGGGAGAGCAGCACCGTCTCGGACGAGCCGGGAACCCGTAAGTAGTCATTGGTGTGACTCGTACCCATGCCAAGACCTCCTGGCCGTTATTTCGGTTGCCCGAATCCGGCACATCGGCAGATCTGAAACTCTTGGGAAGAGTGTTTGTCCGCTACGGGGCTGTAGTCAAGGCCTGTGAGCCAAGATCTTTTAGGGGTTGTTGGCAGAGGATTGCTGAACCTGAAAGCTCGACGTGACACGCGATCATGCCTATGACCTGCAGTGACAGGCGCGTTCTGCGTAACGTTGACCTTTGATCATCAGTACGCTAAGGCTGGCCCGGCGCCGGCAGCACCCCACCCGACACCGCCGACGCCGCCTGCCAGGCCGGCGCGATCACCATCTCCAGTCGCCGCCCGGCCGGCCCACCGTACGATCCGCAGCAGCCGGTTGCCTTCATCGTCATCGATCTCACGTACGTGAACCCGTTCAGCCACCCGCAGAGTCTGAAGCGATCGCGCCGGCCAAGGTAGGACCTTAATCGGCGTGTCACCACGAAACAGGGCAAACCCAAGCTGCTACGGCATGGGCTCTCCACCTGCTGCGAGGGTCTGGGATGGACGGCGATCGCCCCTGTCCTCACGCTAGGGAAAACACGTCCAAATGGACACGACTTGTGCGTTCAGCAGGACGTGGATTGTGTGGCTGATCGGATGTGACTTGTGTGTTCAATGGAATGTGAGTTGTGTGGCTGATCGGATGTGACTTGTGCGTTTGGTGGGGCGTTGGTTGTGTGGCTGATCGGATGTGACTTGTGTGTTCAATGGGACGCGGATCATGCGGCTGATCGGACATGAAATGCTCGTCTGATCAGTCATCATGGTGGCACGATTGGAGCATGTCTGAGCTGGTCACGCCACTCGGAAGGGTGGTCAGTCGTAATGCCGAGCGCCTGGTTCGTGAGGCGCTCGCCGACACCCGAGTAGTGCTGATCAACGGAGCGCGGCAGTCGGGAAAGAGCACGCTGGCCGCTCTCATCGCGGGCTCTAGGGAGAGTTCGTTCACTCGGAGCCTGGACCGCCCGGAGAACCTCACCGCCGCGCAGGAAGATCCGAACACATTCGTAGAGCATTCAGGTCTGCTCGTCATCGACGAGATGCAGCACGCGCCGGAACTTCTGAGCTCCATCAAGTATCAGGTGGATACCGACTCCCGCCCGGGCCGGTTCCTGCTGACCGGGTCGGCGAGGGTGCTCGGTTTGAAATCTCTCCCCGACGCACTGCCCGGGCAGATGGAGACGATCGAACTCTGGCCCTTCTCACAGGGAGAGATCGATGGCGGAGCAGACGATTTCGTGGATTCTGTCTTTCATCTGGCGGACGGCCCGCTTCCGCGCCTGCCCGGTGAAAGCCGGCGCGCCTTGGCCCTGCGCATCGCTAGAGGCGGGTTTCCTGAGGCGGTCGCTCGCCCCGACCCCCGGCGCAGACGCCGTTTTCTCGCTTCATACGTCAATACGTTGATCGAGCGAGACATCCGGGATCTGTCCGATATCTCAAATCCTGTCGATCTACGTCGGCTGCTCCAGCTCGTGGCGGCCCGGACAGGGCAGTTGCTGGTAACAGCGAATCTGGCTTCAGACCTGAGTGTCTCGGCCAAAACGGCACAACGATATTTGGATCTCTGTGAAGAGATCTTCCTCATCAAGCGGGTTCCCGCGTGGTCGAGCAGCCTGGCGACCAGAACGATCGGGACTCCGAAAGTCGCGTGTGCCGACTCGGGGATCGCCACGTATCTTCTCGGGCTGGACGAGAACAGGCTGGCATCCGGGGGGGATCTCTTCGGACCGCTCCTGGAGGGCTTCGTCCTGATGGAGTTGGCGCGGCAGCTCAGTTGGGCGGAAGAAGAAGTCCGGCTCTTTCATTACCGCACCAAGGACCAGGTGGAGGTCGACGCTGTGCTTGAGACAGCCGACGGACGCGTCGCCGGTGTCGAGGTCAAGGCGAGCGCCACGGTCAGGAGTGGCGATTTTCGCGGCCTTCGTCTGCTGGAACGCCAGACGGGCGACGCGTTCGCGGCGGGGGTCGTCCTCTACACCGGCGATCAGTCCCTGAGTTTCGGTCCCAGGTTGAAGGCGTTGCCGGTCAGTGCGCTCTGGCGGCTGCGACTCTGACGCGGAGCACAGTGGGGGAGAGGGACCGCCGCGTGGCGGTCCCTCTGGGCGGGACGGTGTCAGAGGCCGGCGGCCTGGCGGGCGCGGCGGGCCTCGCGGCGCTCGACGAAGCGGGAGGCGGTGGTCTCCAGGCGGTCGAGGAATTCGGAGAGCTCCTCGCGGGCCTTCTCACCCTCGGGGCCGAACTCCTTCATGTTGAAGACGTCCCACTGGCGCAGGACCGGCTGCAGGACGTCGTCCATGTGCAGGCGCAGGTCGTAGATTCCGGCGTTGGCGATGGTCATGGCCTTGCGGGTGAAGCCATCGATGCCGGTGCCGGGCATCTGGAAGGTGGTGACGACGTCGGTCACGGCGCGCATGGTCTGGTCCGGGGCGAGCTGGAAGGCCGCGTTGAGCAGGTTCCGGTAGAAGAGCATGTGCAGGTTCTCGTCGGCGGCGATCCTGGCGAGCAGGCGCTCGCAGTTCGGGTCCTCGGAGGCCTTGCCGGTGTTGCGGTGCGAGATGCGGGTGGCCAGTTCCTGGAAGGAGACGTAGGCGACCGAGGCGAGCACGCCCTCGTAGGAGTTGCTGAAGCCCTCGCTCATGTGCACCATCCGGGCCCGCTCCAGCGCGACCGGGTCGACCGCGCGGGTGACCGTCAGGTAGTCGCGGATGGCGGTGCCGTGGCGGCCCTCCTCGGCGGTCCAGCGGTGGACCCAGGTGCCCCATGCCGCGTCGCGGCCCAGGGTCGTGGCGATCTCATGGTGGTAGCTGGGGAGGTTGTCCTCGGTCAGCAGGTTGACGATGAGGGAGACGCGAGCCTCTTCGGGGATCTTGGTGTCTGACTCGTCCCAGGCGTCCCCGTCGAAGAGGCCGTCGTAGTTCCGGCCTTCCGACCAGGGCACGTACTCGTGCGGGAACCACTCCTTGGCCACCTTGTGGTGCCGGTCCAGCTCCCCCGCGACGACGGGCTCAAGCTCGAGCAGCAGCTCGGTCTCACTGAACTTTCGCATCAGGCCTCTCCCTCAAAGACTACGCAACCGTAACCTACGTTAGCGTAGGTAAGACCTTGCCGGGTACGTGCGACACGTCTCATTTGCTCGCTCGTGAGCGATCGGAGGGAGGGGATTTGTCGTCAGCCGAGGCCTATCGGCTGGTGAGGGCGCCTGGCATCGTCCGGGCCGGGCTGGATGGGAACCGTCACACCCCGGTCGTTCCCCGGCTTCCGGTGGTCGAGGCGACCGGTCACGCCGTCGCCCTCCCGGTGTCCTGATCGCAGGGCGGCGAGGAAGACCAGCGTCATCTCGGCGAGCAGCAGCAGGCGCTGCGCCAGGCCGTAGTGGTCGGGGCCGCCGATCAGATCCGAGATCAGCGAGCCCGGGTGGGCGGCCAGGAACCAGGCCAGCAGCACCACGGAGGCGACAGCGGCCCCCGCCAGTGCCCGGCTCCCGGACCGGCGGCCGAGCATCCACCCCGCGCAGGGGAGCGCGGTGAAGACCACGGCAGCCGACCAGCGGTGGATCTCCCCGCCGATCGAGGTGACACCGGGCGCCGCGTCGGTGGGGAACGTGGCGGTGAGCAGGAGTCCCAGTGCCGAGGCGACGAACAGTGCGCGCGCCGCGGCGCCGCGCACCGGGTCCACCCGGGCCAGCAGGTAGGCGACCCAGAGGCAGCCCATGGCCAGGGCGATCGTGCCGCCGGCCATCACCCAGGCGCTGTCGCCGCGCAGTGCGTACTCGCTGACCAGGCTCTTCGTCGGGTTCACCGCGCCTGCCGAGACCATGTGCGCGTAGCCCATCGCGGCCAGGGCGAGCAACGGACCGGCCACGCCCGGCAGCCGGGACGACGGGTTCTCGTTCATCGCGCCGCCTCACGGTGAGTCGCTGTGGAGTTCATCGCCCCGCCTCCCGATAAATCGTCTCGGAGTTCATTGGATCGCCTCCGGTGCTCAGCCCCGGAGTTCACCGCGCCATGTCCTGGTAGATCACCGCGGAGTTCGTCGCCCAGGCTCCCGGCGCCCCGCCCCGGAGTTCGTTTCGAGGGGTCACCGCGCCGCCTCCCGGTAGATCGCCTCGAACCTGGCCAGGGAGGCATGGTGGTCGTGGGTCAGCGCGATGGCACGGCTCGCGGCGCCCATCGAGGCGCGCAGTCCGGGGGAGGCGAGCAGCGTGGTCAGGTGCCGTGCCAGCTCCTGGACATCGCCCGGTGAGAACAGGCCGCCGTTCTCGCCGGGCCGTACCAGGTGCGGCAGGGCCATCGCATCGGCGGCGACGACCGGCAGGCCGGTGGCCATGGCCTCCAGCGTGGCGATGCTCTGCAGCTCCGCGACGCCCGGCATGGCGAAGACGTCGGCGGCGGCGTACGCCTGGGGCAGAGCCTCGTCCGGTACGAACCCGAGGAAGGTCACCCGGTCGCCGACCCCGATCCGGTCGGCCAGCCTGGCGAGCGAGGCCTGCTGCCCACCGGTACCGACCAGTGCGATCTGCGCGTCGGCGCCGTTGAGCACGTGCGGCAGGGCGCGGATGAGCTCGTCCAGCCGCTTCTCCTCGTCCAACCGGCCGACGAACAGGATCGTGTCCCGATCGGGCAGGCCGAAAGCCCCGCGCGCCCACGCCTTCGGCTCGGCACGCGGCTGGAACCTCGCCAGGTCGATGCCGCAGGAGACGGGCTCCACCGGCGGGCCGAAGCCCTTCGCGGTGAGCAGTCCCGCCGCGATGCCGGTGGGCGTGGTGACATGGTCCGCCCGGGAGAAGACCCGGTTGAAGTCCTTCCAGGCCAGCGCGCCCGCTTTGGTGCGGAGCCGTTCGGGGATGTGCGCGAACTGGAAGAGATTGTCCGGCATGAAATGGTTGGTCGCCACGACGGGGATGCCGGCACGCCGGGAGGCGGAGATCGCCGCGCGGCCGACGATGAAGTGCCCCTGCGTGTGGACCACGTCAGGGGAGATCTCGCTGATGAGCCGGTCCAGCCGGGTCGGCACCGCGAGCCGCATGGTCGGGTGGACCAGCGTCGGCGCCGAGCGCAGCCGGTGCACGGTCACCCCCTCCACCTGCTCGGTCCTGGCCGGCCCGAAATCCGAGGCGCACACCACGTGGACCTCGTTGTCCCGCTCGGCCAGGCCCCGGGCCAGCCGGTGGGTGAAGTAGGCGGCGCCGTTCACGTCCGGTGGGTAGGTGTCGGTGGCGATCAGCACCCGGCGAGGCCGGGTGGGAAGGATGGCGGGGGCCCGCGCGGGGATCGGCAGGGCGGTGGCGGACGGCATGGCCATCAAGACTCCGTTCATCGTGCTATCGCGTCGTGCGATGGGGACATCGGGGTGGTACGGGCCAGTGAGACGGTTCCGGCGGCGGTGAGCGCCGCCGCCGCCAGTGCGGTGAGCACCGCCGCCACGCCGGTCGGCAGTGGTTCACCGAGCAGGAGGGCGCCGAAGACGACGGCGGTGAGGGGGTCGGACACCTGGAGGGCGGCGAAGGCGACGCCGAAGTGGCCGACGGCGTAGGCGCGCTGGAGCAGGGCCAGTGCGATCAGGGCGGGTATCGGGACGGCGAGCAGGAACCAGAACTCCCCGTCGCCGTCGACCAGGACACGGGTGAGCGTGGCGGTCGCGCCGTACAGCACGCCCGCGCCCATGGCGAGCAGGCAGGCTCTCGCGGCGGGTGAGGCGTATCTGGACGCGGCCCACAGCGCCAGGGCGGCGGCGGCCGCCCCCGCGAGCAGGGCCGCCGCCGCCCCGCTGCCAAGGTGTGGGTCGCCGCCGTGGTCGGGCACGACCAGCACCAGGCCGATCAGCCCGATCGCGATCACCGCCGCGGAGGCCAGCTCGCCCGGCCGGGGTCTGCGACGTTGCAGGGCGGCGGCACAGGGCAGGGCGAACAGGAGGCTGGCCACGCCCATCGGCTGGACCACGGTGAGCGGGCCGTACTTCAGCGCGACGACGTGCAGGGCCGTGCCCGCCGCGATGGCCAGGCCGCCGAGCAGCCATCTGGGGCGTCGGACAAGCTGCCTCAGCACGGCACGGGACGTGCTCGCCGCCTCGAACTGCTGCAGCGCGGCGCCGAGTGCGAAGAACAGTGACCCCAGCAACGCCAGGCCGGCCGCCAGCACAGTCATGCGCACTCCTCCCAACCAGATGAAGCCACGGCGAGATGACCGGATCGCCTCTGGGAGGCGTCCGGTTAGGGTCTCGCGATGAACACTGGAAGCGTCCCGTGGAAGGAGACACCGGAGCCATCGGGGTTTACCCTGACTTCGCAGGGAATTCCCCGGGATTCGCATCGGGGCTGTTGCTAGTGGCCCCATACCGAACGTTGACCGGGAAACCCGCAGCGGGGAACAGACGTTCCGGCCCGGAAAAGCCCGGTCAAGGTTCGGAGACGCCCCTAGCCGGATTCTCTTTTCGTAGTTTCGCGGGCATGGATCTCGTGGGTGCCTGGCGCCTGGTCGAGTGGCGGATCGTCAGCGCCGTGGGCAGGGTTTCGCACCCCATCGGCACCGACGCGGTGGGGCTGCTCTGCTACACCCCCGACGGCCGCATGAGCGTGACCATCGCGCGCCGGTCGAGCCTCGCCGTCCCGGTCCGCCGTCAGTCACCGGAGGTGACCAGGCTCGCCTGCGGCTCCGCCGGGACTCGATGCCGGCGCAGGTAGCGGACGGCCTCGACCACGGCGGTGATCGTCACGGCGATTCCCAGACCGAGCAGCAGGCCCTTGAACGGGTCGTTCTCGAAGGCCACGCCGCCCACGTAGCCGATCAGTCCCGAGTAGAGCGCCCAGGACAGCGCGGCCACCGCGTCGAAGAGGGCGAACGAGCGCCGAGGGTAGGCGACCGCGCCCATGGTGAGGGTGCAGGCGGTCCGGCCACCCGGAATGTAGCGGGCCACCACGAGGATCAGGCCGCCCCGCTCCGCCAGTGCCCGCTCCGCCCAGGCGAACGTCTTGCGGCTGCGCCTGCCGTTGCGCAGCCGGTTGCCGGCGCCGCGCCCGATGGCGTACGAGATGTGGTCGCCCGCGAACGCGCCCAGCGCGGCCACCGCGATGACCAGCGGCAGGTCGGGCGCGCCGGTGGCGGCGGCGAACACCCCGGCGGTGATCACGGATGTCTCCGCCGGCACCACGGGGAAGAACCCGTCGAGTAACGCCAGCGCGAACAGTGCCAGATAGATCCAGGGAGATGCCATCGCATCGTGCAGAGTGTCAAGGATTGCCTGTGTCACGCCGGGCTCCAGTCGGGGGCGGGGATGTCTCGCACGGAACGCTGACACCCCGGTGATCCCCGGGTATCCGGGAGAACCCCCGAGGTCTCCGGTCATGTCCCTGAGATCACCACGAAATCCGTCACATCGACCCTAGGAACCGGGCGGAGCCGGTCACATCATCCGAATGGCCCCCCTCATCTCCGACTTTCGTCGGGGGACCGCTGCCGGGACGGCGCGTTCCTAGGCGGGCGGGACGGCGAGGGGATCGTAGTGCAGGCGGCGTAGCACCCGGCGGAAGGCGTACAGCGAGAAGGCCACGGCCAGGCCGCTGATCACGGCCACGGCCGAGGTACGGACCAGCAGGTAGGTGCCGATCGACTCGTGGAGCTCGTGGAGCAGGAGCCAGATGCTCACCGCGGAGTTGGCCAGCAGCACGAAGGCCCACAGCAAAGTGATGCGGGCGAAGAACCGGCGGACCCGCTCGTGTTTCAGCACAGCCGACGGCAGGTGGATGTAGTCGAGGGTCAGCCGCTGCACCAGTGGGCGGTTGAGCCGGACCGAGGCGAGGAAGACCATGCTGATGCAGATCGTCCCCAGTTCGGGCTGGAGGAAGTAGAGCACCGCGCTCCCGGTCCAGAACCCGAGCAGCGCCCGGACGGTGATCGCGATGACGGCGAGGATCATCGTCCCGGGCACGGGAATCCGCCGGACCAGCCGCCACCCCACTCCCGCGTACACCCAGGTGACCGCGGCGACCAGCGCACCCCGCAGGCCGAGGACGGCCAGCGCGGCGTAGAAGACGGCCAGGGGGGCGACGACGCCCTCCAGCAGCCTCGGCGCCGCCTGTCTGGCCAGAGCGGCGAGGCGGGGGAGGACGATGGGCTGATGGCTCATGACGCTCCACGGCTGGTGCGGTGGTGGGCGCTGGACGTTCGCGCCTACCCCGGCACGACGTACGCATGCCGGGAATGTCGAGGGCGATCGCGGAGATTGCCGTCTCCGGCTGTTCACCGGCTGCTCACCGTATCTGAGCGAGGCCCACCTTCTCGTGAAAACCGCCTTTTACCAGCTCAATCGGGTATGAAGGAAGTGTGAATTATTACAATTAATGAAGAGGATCACTTTTCCGGTAACGGTTGAGAAACGGAAGCTTTCCCGATCGGCTCCGGTCCGCGACGATGAGAGCATGGCAGTGCTCAGCACGCGCGCGTCCCGCCGTTCCACCGAGGGCGTTGCGAATGTGGCGGCCCAGCTCATCGGCTGGCCCGACCTGGCGCTGAAACGCACCCGCAGGGGGCTGGGATTCCGGTCCGGAGGCAGGGAGATCGTCAGGATGTCCGGCGATCACACCGCGGAGTTGCTCCTCACCACCGACGTGATCGACCGGTGGGCCCGGGTGCTCACCGACTGCCACCGGGTCACCCCCGGCGCCGACGCCGGGTGGGTGGCCATGACCATCGAGGGCCGGGCCGACGCCGAGCTGTTCCTCTCACTCGTCAGCGTCGCGATCAAGGTCAACCAAGGGTCGCGGTAGCCAGCCTCACGCCGAAGCCGATGAAGAGCGCGCCCACGCCCGTCCGCAGTGCCGTCGACATGCCGCGGCGGGACCGGAACTGGCCGGCCAGGAACGTCCCGCCGAAGATCAGTGCAGACAGGTAGAGCACGCTGAACAGCTGGCAGATCCCGCCCAGGATCAGGAACGACAGCGCGGGGGTGCCGTAGGCGGGGTCCACGAACTGGATGAAGAACGAGACGAAGAACAGGATCGCCTTCGGGTTCATCAGGCTGATCACCAGGGCCTTGCGGAAGGGGCTCTCCGCGGTCCGCTCCGATTCCGGGGGCATCGCCCGCGCGCTCTCGGGGGAGCGCCGTGAACGCCAGGCCCCCCGCAGCATCTGGAACCCGATCCACGCCAGGTAACCCGCCCCGGCGTACTTGACGACGTTGAACAGGATCGGCGTCGACTTCAGCAACGACGCGACCCCCGCCGCGGCGAGCACCATCAGGACGGTGTCGCCGAGGAACACCCCCATGACCCCTCGGTACCCCTGGCGTATCCCACGCTGGGCGGCGGTGGTGAGTACGTACAGCGAGTTCGGGCCGGGCAGCAGGATGATGAAGAAGGCGCCGACCACATAGGTCCAGATGTCGGTGATGCCGAAGAACATGGTGGTGCTCCAGGGGGCGTTATGGGATGCATCGCTACCGTACCGCCAGGAGATTCCTTACCATTCCGCAGGTCCGATGGTCAGCGGATGGGGTCATCTCGCCGTACCGGACGCCGAAGCCGTGCCGGACGCCGAAGCCGTGCCGGGGAACGGCTGCCGGGGTGATCGCCGAGTGTTCCGTCGCGTGCCCTGTGCGCGCTTTGGACCGTTCCTGCCCGATAGGGCGGCGGCCGATGTTTTTGGGTCTTGTGGCAGGACCATGTCAAGGCTACGATCACGACAACTCTTAGGAAACTTTCCTAAAAGAAGTGTCGAATGGGGGTGCCCTTGGCTCGTGCGCCCCCTGTGACCAGATCATGAGCTGCGAAAACTCGGCGGCGTGAGCCGTCGCAACCGAAGGTCCGACCGTCCGGACGCCTCGCCCCCCAGGTTCCACGTCCATGGGAGCGATCATGCGGCGCACCTTTCCCCTCCTCGTCCTGACTGCGGTTGCAAACCCCCGCCGCGCCCTGCCCGCGCCCGGTGCTCCCGTCCCGGCCATGCTTGGCGTTCTCGTCCCGGCCATGCCCGGT
Organism: Streptosporangium sp. NBC_01755; assembly: GCF_035917995.1. Taxonomy (NCBI): domain Bacteria; kingdom Bacillati; phylum Actinomycetota; class Actinomycetes; order Streptosporangiales; family Streptosporangiaceae; genus Streptosporangium; species Streptosporangium sp. NBC_01755. Next base: position 5,327,376 of record NZ_CP109131.1, read on the forward strand.
GCTCCCGTCCCGGCCATGCTTGGCGCTCCCGCCCCGACCGCTCTCGGCGCCGCCGTCGCCGTGGTCCCATCCGCCGGTCGGCGATGCCCGGCGCGTGCGACGGCAGTGGCACCCACGACTCGGTGAGCCCGGCGCTCCCCGGCGTCCCACGCTGATCAACGGAACGGCCTCAGCACGGCGGGACCGCGCCCATCTCGCCGTACGGCACGCACCCACGTTCGCGCCCGCGCACCTCCCCGCGTGGCGCGGGCCGTACGGTCACACCCCCCCACAGAACGCATGAGGTTAACGTGAAATTACGCGCCATCGCTCGTTCTCTCGTCGCCCTGGCGGCCCGCGTCCTGGCGATGACGGTCGCACTACCCGCCCAGGCCGCATCCCCCACCGCTGTCTTCACCAAGGTCTCCGACTGGGGGGCCGGTTTCGAGGGCAAGTACACGATCACCAATGGTGGCACCACCACGATCAACGGCTGGTCGGTCGCCTTCGACCTGCCCGCCGGGGCCAACATCGGTTCCTTCTGGGACGCGTCGATGAGCCGGAGCGGGCAGCGCTTCACCTTCACCAACGTCGGCTGGAACGGCACCCTGGCGCCCGGCGCAACCGCGAGCTTCGGCTTCAACGGCAGCCCCGGCGGCGCCACCCCGTCCAACTGCACGCTCAACGGCGCGGCCTGCGGCGGCGGCACCAACCCCGGCACCCCGGGCGCGCCCGGTACCCCGTCGGTCACCGGCACCACCAACTCCTCGATCTCCCTGTCCGTTCGACTTCGGCGCCTCCAACATCTACACCGACACCGTCAACGCCTCCGAGGGCCTGAAGAACGCGCTGAAGGCGGCCAACGGCTGGACCGACGCGCAGGCGTACGCCCGGATGGGCATCTCCGGCATGAACGGTCTGTCCGACCAGCAGGAGCTGACCACGGTGGCGGCCTGGACCCAGATCCGAGACTGGGCCAAGTCCAAGGGCCTGACCCGCCTCGCCTACTGGGCGGTCAACCGCGACCGACCCTGCCCGGTGGCGGCGTGGTCTCCAACTGCAGCGGCATCGCTCAGTCCGACTGGGACTTCACCCGCGTCACCGCCGGCTTCTAAGCCGTGCGATCCGTACGGCCCGTACCCCACCCGGGGCGCGGGTCGTACCCCCCACGACACCCTCCTGGAAATCCTTGCGGGGTAATCGGATGCACCTCAGGAAACTCGCCGTGGCCGCCGTGCCGGCGCTCGGCGGGACGATGCTCGCCACGACACCGGCCCACGCGGCCAACATCGCGACGAACCCGGGCTTCGAGGACGGGCTGAGCGGCTGGACCTGCTCGTCCTCCTCGGGCGTGACGACCGTCTCCTCGCCCGTACACGGCGGGACCAAAGCGCTACAGGCCACCCCGGCAGGGAACGACACCGCCCGATGCCAGCAGACGGTCAGCGTCAGACCGTCCTCGGCCTACACCCTGTCGGCCTGGGTCAGGGGCGGCTACGTCTTCCTCGGCGCGACCGGAACCGGCGGGACCGACCCCAGCACCTGGGGGTCCTCGCCGTCGTCCTACACCCAGCTGTCCACCTCGTTCACCGGCGAGGTTTCCCCCTCCGCGTCCGCAGGTCTCACGGGGCGGTCTCATGGGTCGGTCTCGGGGGGTCCGGTCTCATGGGTCGGTCTCAGGGGGTCCGGTCTCACGGGGCGGGTACACCCTCTCAAGCCTGGAGTGGTTCGCGACGCGCGGTGGTCGCTCGTCGTGACGGCCTGGATCCCCAGGGTCGCCAAAACTGGCAGAGAGGTCTCGTTTTGGGGACTGGGTGGCTGGTTGGGGGTGGGGTCCGGCAGGCTAGGGGCCGTCATGGACTACGCAATTCTCACGGGGTTCATCCTCGTCACAGGTGTCGTGCTCGCCCTGGTCGCACAGTGGAAGGGCTGGCGGCCCTCACTGCTGGCCGTGCTGGGGGTCGGAATCGTCTTCAGGGTGCTCATCATGACCACCTCGGCGATGGACACCTGGCAGCCGGTCGACTTCGTGAACAGCTTCAAACCCGCCGGCGAGGCGGTCCTGAACCGTGAGGATCCCGTCCTGGGGAGCAACGGCGGCTGGCACTTCTTGCCGACCATCCCCTACGTCTATGGCTTCCTGCTCTGGCTGGGCATCCCCTGGGAGATCGGCGGGCGCCTGGTCACCGTGGTCGCCGACATCGCGCTGATCCCGCTGGTCGGCAAGCTCGCCGGAGGCTCCAAGGCGTCGTTGCGCGCCTTCCAGTACGCCTGCAACCCGCTGGCCATCCTGGTCGCCTCTGTGCACGGCCAGGTCGAGCCGGTCGCCCTGGTCTTCGGCGTCGCCGCCTTCGTCGTCGCCCGGGGGCCCGGCGACCCCGACCGGCCCGGTATCCGGACCGACGTGGTCGCGCTGGTGCGGGGCAGCGTCGCGTTCCGCGGCCTGCCCGGTGCCGTACGGCACGCCACCGGTTCCACCGGCGTGGTCCGGAGGGCGCTCACCCCGCGCCCCGGCGACCGGCAGTCCCTGCGTCGTGCCCTGTTCGCGGGGCTGCTGATGGGCCTGGCGCTCTGCGCCAAGAGCTGGCCGATCTGGCTCATCCCCGGCATGCTCCTGCTGCTGCCCACCTTCCGCGCCCGCGTCGTGGCGTTCGTGGCCACCGGCATCGCGCCGATCTTCTTCCTGGTCACCCTGCCGATCTTCGCCGGCACCTCGCTGAGCCAGATCCCCGAGGTCATTCGGGTGATCCAGGACGTTCGCCCGATCGTCGGCCAGTGGGGTTACAGCGCCATCCTCATGCACGGCGTCAACGATCTGAACCAGGCGATCGCCACCTTCGGCACCCGTCTGGTCTACGTCACCCTGCTGGTGACCGCCTTCCTGTGGCGCCGCGCCGACCCGGTCGACCTCACCACGGCGCTGCTGATCGCCTTCATGGTCGCCACTCCCAGGCTCGGCGCGCAGTACCTCCTGTGGTTCATGCCGTTCCTGGTCGCCCGTCCGACCCGTTTTGCCTGGCCGGCCATCATCGGGGTGTCCTTCTGGGCGGCGTTCGGTTACCTCTACATGACCCAGTTCGACTCCGCCACCTGGCGGAGCCTGCATGTCTTCTGGTCCCAGGGCTCCATCGTGCTCCTGCCGATCCTGGTGCTCGCGCTGCCATGGGCGCGCCGCGTCTTCAAAGCGCCTGACGCTCCCGAGGAACCACCATCCCTGAAGCCCGTTCCGGCCTCCGCCTAACCTGTCACCACTGTGATGGGTTAGGCGGTTAGGGTAGGTAGGTGTGACGAACACTGTGGAAATCCTGCGCTACACGGCCTTCACTCATGATCCCGAGGGGGGAAACCCCGCCGGGATCGTCCTCGACGCGGCCGGGCTCTCCGACCAGGAGATGCTCGCCGTCGCCGCCGAGGTCGGATACTACGAGCGGCTGAAGGCGTTGATGATCCGCGAGGACTGGACGACGGTGAACCTGTTCTGGCAGGAGAACGACGAGCGGTTCCACACCCGCAACCCGTTCCCTGTCGGGGGCGTCGTGGAGGACCCGGCCACCGGGGCCGCGGCCGCCGCCTTCGGTGGCTACCTGCGCACCATCGGCTCCGGCTCCTCGGAGTTCACGGTCATCCAGGGAGTGGCCATGGGGCGGCCCAGCACACTGAAGGTCTCGATCGCCTCGGCTGACGGCCGGAGCCGGGTGAGTGGCGGAGCGGTGGCGATGGAGATCGTCTGAATCCCCCTAGTACCCGTCGTCCGACCGTCCGATCAGCCGGCCCAAGGGCATCCCAGCCAGCCGCCGCACCTCGTTCGCCATATGGGCCTGGTCGGCGTACCCGCTGGCCACGGCGACCTCGGCCGCCGCGACGCCGCGCCTGGCCAGCCGCAGTGCCCGCTGGAACCTGACCACCCGCTGCAGCGTCTTCGGGCCGTACCCGAAAGCCCGCAGGGACCGGCGCAGAAGCTGCCGCTCACCGAGCCCCAGATCCCAGGCCACCTCCCTGACACTCCGCCCCGCCAGCAGTGCCGCGGCGATCGCCGACGCGGCGGGATCGGGTCTGGACGCCGCGCGCAGTCGTACGGCCAGAGCCCGTTGTACGACGGCGGCGACCGGCTCCGACGGACGCCCCGTGCAAGGGGCCAGCTCGGACAGTTCCCTGAGCGGTTCCAGCTCGGACAGCGGTACCCGCAGGTCACGCAGGCTGTCGAGCGGCACGCCGAACACCCCGCCCGCCGCGCCCGGCCTGAACCGGATCCCGATGTAGCGGTCGCCTGGCGACATCCGGACGGTTTTCGGGCCGGTGTCGGGACCCGCGACCTGTGCTCCCCCCGGACCCCAGATCAGATCCACACAGCCGTCGGGTACGACCAGCTGGGTCGTGCCCGTGGCCATGACGGTGGTCGCCTCATTGATCCACACGCAGGCCACCCGCGCGGCGATGCGGGAGTCCGGGGCCCACTCGCGATACATGGCCTCAGGCTACGGCGGAGGAGATCCTCTCCCGTCCTTGTCCGAGGGCTTTCCCTGATCCTGCTTGTCCGAGGGTTTTTCCTGATCCCGCTGGTCTGAGGGCTTTTCCTGGTCCTGCCCTACCGCCGGCTGCTCGTCCTCGGGGACGTTCCCGGAGATGAGAGCGGCGGCCCACTCGCCGTCGGGATCGCTGTCGATCAGCAGCGCGCGGGCCAGCAGGCTGAGCGGGATGGCCAGCAGCGCGCCCAGCGGGCCGAGCAGGAACGTCCACAGGATGAGCGAGATGAAGGTCAGAGTCGTGGACAGGCCGACGGCGTCGCCGAGGTACTTGGGCTGTATCAGCGACTGCACCACGAAGTTGATCAATATGTAGGCGATGATCACGAAGATCATGGTTTCGAGCCCGCCTGACAGGAGGCCGAGCAGGGCGGGCGGCAGCAGTCCCAGCACGAAGCCGATGTTGGGAACGTAGTTGGTGATCAGTGCCAGCACGCCCCAGAGGAGGGGGAGCGGTACGTCGAGAATCCAGAGCGCGGCCACGTCCAGCACGGAACAGATCAGCCCGAACCCCGTCGAGACCAGAAGATAACGGCGGACCTCACGGCTGAAGTGATGAAGCGCATTGACGAGTAGGGGCCTGTGCGCCGCCCCCATGGCGAGAATCCGGGAGAACGCCTGCGCGTCCAGGCACATGGCCAGGAGCAGGACGACGATCAGAACGAAGCTGGAGAACGCCCCCACCAGCCCGCTGAGGACTTCCTGTGCAAACGCGATGATCTTTCCGGGGTAGAAGGAACTGATCGCCTCGTTTATCTGCTGTGTGCCGATGCCGAGCCTGGCCGCCAGCTGCTGGGCCTCGTGAACGAGCTGGTTGAACTGTTTGTCGTAGGTGGGCACGAGGACCGCCGTCTGTGCGATCGCCACGGTCAGGATCGCCACCATGCCCAGGAGTACCAGCAGCACGATCACCAGGGGGACGGCGACTAGTACCCACCCAGGAGCACCGTGCTTGTGGAGCCGGGTTCTGACCGGGGAGACCGCCAGCACCAGGACCAGGGCCAGCAGCGTCGGTCCGACGATCGAGTCGATTTCCTTGATGCCCGCGAGGGTGACCACGGCACCTGCGGTGCAGAGAAGCACGACGAGTGCCCTGGGCAACACTCTCTGGTCCGTCATATCGAGTCTCTACCCAACGGGCGGAAAACACGTCCGCATAGGGCACGCTTCGATTTGACGGGACCCGGTGGCGTACATAGAGTTCACAGGCCCGAGGGGGTTGGCGGAGATCGCCAGAGCCTCGGGACCCTCCTTCTGATCATCTCCCTTCGTTGGGACGCGTGCGTCACGACGGCATCCGATTGGACAACAAGCGGATGTTGGAGTAAGTTAGAGGGGTTGCCCTGGAAACAGGGTGGTCGCAATCCTAGCGGATTCGGCGGGTTGGGGTCGATGGTCGGAAAACCGGCAATTTGACACAAGCCCGGCAGATCCGATAAGATGGTGACACGGAATGGAACGCCCTGAAGTCTGGGACACCGCGAAGGCGGGTCCGCGGACGACGGTGTACGCGTCCGTTTCTTGAGAACTCAACAGTGTGTTAAAAGCCAGTGCATGAAGCACAACCCTGTCCGACCTGCCCTTTGGGGTGGGAGGACGGATTCCTTTGGTTGAACATCCATCATGTGAGATGGGTGCTTTCAGCCGGGAGCAACTGTTCAGACATTGTTTGGAGAGTTTGATCCTGGCTCAGGACGAACGCTGGCGGCGTGCTTAACACATGCAAGTCGAGCGGAAAGGCCCTTCGGGGTACTCGAGCGGCGAACGGGTGAGTAACACGTGAGTAACCTGCCCCTGACTCTGGGATAAGCCCGGGAAACTGGGTCTAATACCGGATACGACACCTCCCGGCATCGGGTGGGTGTGGAAAGTTTTTCGGTTGGGGATGGACTCGCGGCCTATCAGCTTGTTGGTGGGGTAACGGCCTACCAAGGCGACGACGGGTAGCCGGCCTGAGAGGGCGACCGGCCACACTGGGACTGAGACACGGCCCAGACTCCTACGGGAGGCAGCAGTGGGGAATATTGCGCAATGGGCGAAAGCCTGACGCAGCGACGCCGCGTGGGGGATGACGGCCTTCGGGTTGTAAACCTCTTTCAGCAGGGACGAAGTTGACGTGTACCTGCAGAAGAAGCGCCGGCTAACTACGTGCCAGCAGCCGCGGTAATACGTAGGGCGCAAGCGTTGTCCGGAATTATTGGGCGTAAAGAGCTCGTAGGTGGCTTGTCACGTCGGGTGTGAAAGCTTGGGGCTTAACTCCAGGTCTGCATTCGATACGGGCTGGCTAGAGGTAGGTAGGGGAGAACGGAATTCCTGGTGTAGCGGTGAAATGCGCAGATATCAGGAGGAACACCGGTGGCGAAGGCGGTTCTCTGGGCCTTACCTGACGCTGAGGAGCGAAAGCGTGGGGAGCGAACAGGATTAGATACCCTGGTAGTCCACGCTGTAAACGTTGGGCGCTAGGTGTGGGGACCTTCCACGGTTTCCGCGCCGTAGCTAACGCATTAAGCGCCCCGCCTGGGGAGTACGGCCGCAAGGCTAAAACTCAAAGGAATTGACGGGGGCCCGCACAAGCGGCGGAGCATGTTGCTTAATTCGACGCAACGCGAAGAACCTTACCAAGGCTTGACATCGCCCGGAAACACTCAGAGATGGGTGCCTCTTCGGACTGGGTGACAGGTGGTGCATGGCTGTCGTCAGCTCGTGTCGTGAGATGTTGGGTTAAGTCCCGCAACGAGCGCAACCCTTGTTCAATGTTGCCAGCACGCTCCTTCGGGGGTGGTGGGGACTCATTGGAGACTGCCGGGGTCAACTCGGAGGAAGGTGGGGATGACGTCAAGTCATCATGCCCCTTATGTCTTGGGCTGCAAACATGCTACAATGGCCGGTACAGAGGGTTGCGATACCGTGAGGTGGAGCGAATCCCTAAAAGCCGGTCTCAGTTCGGATTGGGGTCTGCAACTCGACCCCATGAAGTCGGAGTCGCTAGTAATCGCAGATCAGCAACGCTGCGGTGAATACGTTCCCGGGCCTTGTACACACCGCCCGTCACGTCACGAAAGTCGGCAACACCCGAAGCCCGTGGCCCAACCAGCTTGTCTGGGGGGAGCGGTCGAAGGTGGGGCTGGCGATTGGGACGAAGTCGTAACAAGGTAGCCGTACCGGAAGGTGCGGCTGGATCACCTCCTTTCTAAGGAGCATCGGCTGCGGTCGTCTTCGGGTGGTCGTGGTTCAGGTCGTGTCTGCAGGCGTACGTTCTGCACACGGCGCGCTCATTAGTGGAGCGCTGGCTATTCGGTTCGGCGGGATCGCTGATCGGTTAGTACCGCCTTGGTTCTTCGGAGCCGGGGAGTGGGAACGGCGGTTGCGGGGTTTCGCTGGGGTGAACACACTGTTGGGTCCTGAGGAAACGGACTTTGAGGTGGGCCCGCTTGCGGCGGGCTTGCTGTCTGTTTGGGCCTCATGCGGGACCGATCATCTGTCATACCGGCTCGTTCGTGGCGCACCGTGGGTGCGACCCGGTGGGTGTTGGTGGCGGGTCTGGTCTGGTCGCTGTTTGTTGTTTGAGATTTGCATAGTGGACGCGAGCATCTTTGTGGCCAAGTTTTTTAGGGCACACGGTGGATGCCTTGGCATCAGGAGCCGATGAAGGACGTGGGAGGCTGCGTTAAGCCCCGGGGAGTCGCCAACCAGACTTTGATCCGGGGATGTCCGAATGGGGAAACCTAGCACCAGTCATGTGGTGTTGCCTCCGCCTGAATGTATAGGGCGGTTGGTGGTAACGCGGGGAAGTGAAACATCTCAGTACCCGTAGGAAGAGAAAACAAATAGTGATTCCGTGAGTAGTGGTGAGCGAAAGCGGATCAGGCTAAACCGTAGGCGTGTGATAGCCGGCAGGCGTTGCGTTTACGGGGTTGTGGGACCCTCTGGGAGGGGCTGCCGTTCCTCCGGACAGTAAGAAATCCTTTCGATAGCCGAAGCTTCTGGGAAGTGGCGCCGTAGACCGTGAGAGTCGGGTAGGCGAAATCGGTTGGACTGTTGGAGGGGATCCCAAGTAGCACGGGGCCCGAGAAATCCTGTGTGAATCTGCCAGGACCACCTGGTAAGCCTAAATACTCCCTGATGACCGATAGTGAACAAGTACCGTGAGGGAAAGGTGAAAAGCGCCCCGGTGAGGGGTCGTGAAATAGTACCTGAAACCGTGTGCCTACAAGCCGTAGGAGCGTAAACATTCTTCGGAGTGTTTGTGATGTGACTGCGTGCCTTTTGAAGAATGAGCCTGCGAGTTATGGTGTGTGGCGAGGTTAACCCGTGTGGGGGAGCCGTAGCGAAAGCGAGTCTGAATAGGGCGTTTGAGTCGCATGCTGTAGACCCGAAGCGGAGTGATCTAGGCATGGGCAGGTTGAAGCGCGGGTAAGACCGCGTGGAGGACCGAACCCACCAGGGTTGAAAACCTGGGGGATGACCTGTGTTTAGGGGTGAAAGGCCAATCAAACTCCGTGATAGCTGGTTCTCCCCGAAATGCATTTAGGTGCAGCGTTGCGTGTTTCTTGCCGGAGGTAGAGCACTGGATGGCTAATGGGCCCGACAAGGTTACTGACGTCAGCCAAACTCCGAATGCCGGTAAGTGAGAGCGCAGCAGTGAGACTGCGGGGGATAAGCTCCGTAGTCGAGAGGGAAACAGCCCAGACCACCGACTAAGGCCCCTAAGCGTGTGCTAAGTGGGAAAGGATGTGGAGTCGCAGTGACAACCAGGAGGTTGGCTTAGAAGCAGCCATCCTTGAAAGAGTGCGTAATAGCTCACTGGTCAAGTGATTCTGCGCCGACAATGTAGCGGGGCTCAAGTACACCGCCGAAGTCGTGGCATTCACACATGTATCCGAGCCTTTGTGGTTTAGGTGTGTGGATGGGTAGGGGAGCGTCGTGCGGCCGGTGAAGCAGCGGAGTGATCCAGCTGTGGAGGCTGTGCGAGTGAGAATGCAGGCATGAGTAGCGAATCAGAAGTGAGAAACTTCTGCGCCGGATGACCAAGGGTTCCTGGGGCAGGCTAATCCGCCCAGGGTAAGTCGGGACCTAAGGCGAGGCCGACAGGCGTAGTCGATGGACAACGGGTTGATATTCCCGTACCCGCTACGATGCGCCAATACTGAATCCAGTGATACTAAGGGTCCTTAACCCCTCCGAGCCTTCGGGTTTGGGGTGAGGGTGAACGCCTGGCCTGAATTGGTAGTAGGTAAGCGATGGGGTGACGCAGGAAGGTAGCCCAGCCCAGGCGATGGTAGTCCTGGGGTAAGCATGTAGGGAGGATCGTAGGTAAATCCGCGGTCCATGTATCCTGAGATGTGATGCCGAGCCGATTGTGGCGAAGTGGGTGATCCTATGCTGCCGAGAAAAGCCTCTAGTGAGTGTCGTGGCGGCCCGTACCCTAAACCGACTCAGGTGGTCAGGTAGAGAATACTAAGGCGATCGGGTGAACTGTGGTTAAGGAACTCGGCAAATTGCCCCCGTAACTTCGGGAGAAGGGGGGCCTTCGCTGGTGATGAGTCTTGCACTCTGAGCTGGTGGGGGTCGCAGAGGCCAGGGGGAAGCGACTGTTTACTAAAAACACAGGTCCGTGCGAAGTCGTAAGACGATGTATACGGACTGACGCCTGCCCGGTGCTGGAACGTTAAGGGGACCGGTTAGTCGCACGTGTGTGGCGAAGCTGAGAACTTAAGCGCCAGTAAACGGCGGTGGTAACTATAACCATCCTAAGGTAGCGAAATTCCTTGTCGGGTAAGTTCCGACCTGCACGAATGGCGTAACGACTTCCCCGCTGTCTCAACCGCAGACCCGGCGAAATTGCACTACGAGTAAAGATGCTCGTTACGCGCAGCAGGACGGAAAGACCCCGGGACCTTCACTATAGCTTGACATTGGCGTTTGGAACGTCTTGTGTAGGATAGGTGGGAGACGGTGAAGCTATCACGCTAGTGGTGGTGGAGTCATTGGTGAAATACCACTCTGGTCGTTTTGAACGTCTAACTTCGGTCCGTGATCCGGATCAGGGACAGTGTCTGGTGGGTAGTTTAACTGGGGCGGTTGCCTCCTAAAGAGTAACGGAGGCGCCCAAAGGTTCCCTCAGCCTGGTTGGCAATCAGGTGTCGAGTGTAAGTGCACAAGGGAGCTTGACTGTGAGACCGACGGGTCGAGCAGGAGCGAAAGCTGGGACTAGTGATCCGGCGGTGGCATGTGGAAGCGCCGTCGCTCAACGGCTAAAAGGTACCCCGGGGATAACAGGCTGATCTTCCCCAAGAGTCCATATCGACGGGATGGTTTGGCACCTCGATGTCGGCTCGTCGCATCCTGGGGCTGGAGTAGGTCCCAAGGGTTGGGCTGTTCGCCCATTAAAGCGGCACGCGAGCTGGGTTTAGAACGTCGCGAGACAGTTCGGTCCCTATCCGCTGCGCGCGCAGGAGACTTGAAAGGAGCTGTCCCTAGTACGAGAGGACCGGGACGGACGAACCTCTGGTGTGCCAGTTGTTCCGCCAGGAGCACGGCTGGTTGGCTACGTTCGGAAGGGATAACCGCTGAAAGCATCTAAGCGGGAAGCTCGCCTTGAGATGAGGTCTCCCACCCTGTGAGGGGGTAAGGCTCCCGGTAGACGACCGGGTTGATAGGCTGGAAGTGGAAGCGCAGTAATGTGTGGAGCTGACCAGTACTAATAGGCCGAGGACTTGACCACAAAGCAACATGCTTGATCTGTGCAGCGCTCTGTCCCTTCGCCGGGTCCGGAGCAGCGCCAGATCAAGGTCTTGCCCGCGTCCACTATGCAATTCTGAAACAGCAAACAGTGTTTGTGTGTTTCATAGAGTTACGGCGGTTATGGCGAAGGGGAAACACCCGGTTACATTCCGAACCCGGAAGTTAAGCTCTTCAGCGCCGATGGTACTGCACCGGGGACGGTGTGGGAGAGTAGGTCGCCGCCGGACAATTTTTCATGTGAGGGCCCCCACCATTCGTGGTGGGGGCCTTCATGTTTTCCAGGGGAAGCCCCGAAAAGGAGGGGCTCGCTTGAGAATCAAGAACCGAGAAGTGAGAGAAGCCCCGGCCGACAAGGACCGGGGCTTCTCCGTTGAACCATTGGCTGTCAGGGCGTGATGAAGAGAGCGTCGCCCACGGTCCGCTCCGCGCCGTCCGAGGGCCGGTTGACGGGCTTGTGGCCGACGACCATCACGCTGGAGCCGCCGCCATCGAAGTTGATGGCCTGCTTGGCGCCCAGCCACCGCATCAGCTGGGCAGCCTCCACCATCGAGGCCCCCACGGAGATACCCGGGTTGCGTCCGTCGACTGTGGCCAGGATCAGCCCGCCCGACTTGTTGACACCTACCATCGTGCGTGGGTGGCGCCGGAGCATCATGTTGATCGAGGCATGTCCGTCGGCCGCCGCGGTGATGCGCACCCGGCCGTTCCGGACCAGCCCGACCCCGCCGCCCATGATGTAGGTATCCGGGGTGAGCGGTATCGCCCGCTGCGTCCGCAGGTCGATGACCTTGGTGTCCAGCTTCATCCATGTCCCCTGTGCGTGTTCCTGGAGCCAGACGGCCGCCAGGCCGGTGCCGTGGAGCACGGAGGTGCCCCGGGCGACGATGCCGCCGGCCTGGCGGACCTTGACGACCTGGCCCTGGGCGTCGATGACGACCTCGATGCCGCCGTCGGTGGCCGTCTTGCTGCCGAACTCCTCGGTGTAGAGGACGAGCTCGTCGGTTCCGGCGGCCCGGTTGATGCCGTTGACCTCGGCCTTCGTACCGTCTGAGGAGATCGCGGTGACCTGGGTCCGCAGCTCGGTGATCCGGGCCTTGCGGCCCTGGGTGATGACGAGGCCGCTGCGTCCGGGCACGGCCTCACTGAGCAGCCTGCCGCCCACCACGGAGACACCGACCGGGTCGCCCTGAAGGGCCTTGGCGGTGTGGATGTTGAAGAAGCCGCCGTTGACCCCGGCGATGGCGCCGGTCAGTTTCGACATCGAGCCGGTGCTCTCGCGCTTGGCCACGCTCTTGCCGACGCTTGTCTTGAAGGATCCCTTGAACACCTTCGAGTCGATCATCAGCACGCGCATGTCCCATGGGCCGGTGGTCTCGGTGCCGTCGTCGCCGAGATAGTCGGTCTTGGCCCGGATGCCCTGCTCCTTGAGTTCCTTCACGACCTTGTCGGCCTCGGCTCGCTTGCCGAATGACCACAGGCCGATCCTGACCATGTATCGCTCCACGGCCGGGGCGTCCGCTGCGGCGGGCTGCATGATCCGCAGGATGCTGGGAGTGAACCCCGCCGCCTCCACGGCCTCGGCGACCGTCTGAGCGGTGTCCAGGCGGCCGTTGTCGTGGCTGTTGGGCATGAGGGCGGAGACTGTCCAGCCCTGGGTGGACTTGCCGTGCTTCACGCTGAAAAGATCAATGCCCGGTGCCACACGCTGCTGGTTTTTCACCGTGGCCATGCTCACACCCAGTGGGAACGCGGAGGAGGGAAACCCCGAACTCGCCTGTTCGGCCTCAGCGGGAATCGCTGTGGCGGTGAGTGCCAGGGCCGTGAATCCGGCGACAAGACGTCGCGACATGTATATCTCTCCCCGTTGGTCTCAGAGTTCGTGCACCATCGTGCCGAGATCTACGGGGCAAGGGGAGCGAAACACGCGAAACATCCCAAGAAAGTGTCGCTACTCACGCAAGATCGTGTTGCCTGCAGGAGAATTCACCTGCCCGTGACGGTCCCGACCGGGTCAACGGTCCTGGTCAATAAGGATTAGTCCCTGGCCGTTTCGTTGCGACAGCGAGAATGCGACGCTACGGTGCAGTAGGCCGCATTTCCTCAGATCAAGCGGCACATCTTTCCGAGAGGCAGCCGTCATGGGGCTGAGCATTCTCATCGTGATCATCGCAAGCGTGATCCTCGGTGTCATCCTTGGGGCGATCCTGACGCGTCCGCGCCGCTGGGATCTCCACATCTGCGCAGATGACCCCGTTCAGATGGACATCGCATCCGACAGACACGGTTAGTGCAGACACAGTTGGTTCAAGTACGAAGTCGGTTCAGTAGGCCCGGAAAAGACAGATCACCGCACACGGTCGCCGCGGAAAGCGGTGACCGCGGTGAACGGGCGGACAGCCGTGGGTCGTACGGAACCAAGGTTCCGTACGACCCACGACCGTGATCCTGTCAGCCCATGCTGTGATACACCTTGCGCAGGGTCTCGTGGACGATCCAGACGGTCTTGGCCCCCTCGGCGAGCAGGCAGACCGAGCCGGGGACGAGTTCGAGGGCGGCACCCCCGTCGACCTCCAGCGTGGCGCGGCCGGACAGAACCACGAACATCTCGTCACGTTCCACATCGCCCACGGTCCCCGGCGTGATCTCCCAGATGCCCCGGCTCTGCTTGCCGTCCGGCGAGGACCACAGCTCGATGGACGAAACGCGCGGGGAGCCCGCCAGGATCTGGTCGGGTTCCAGCTCGTCGGGTGAGAGTTGTACGTCACCGGTGGGGACGGAGAACGCCCCGGCAGCGGTGATCATTCGGGTCAGGTCGGCGGGCTCGGGGACGAGAATCTCGGGCATGGGGACCTTTCAGGGGCGGGGATTGTCTCTCCGAAAGGATTCCAGCGCCAGAAGGGCGACATGGAGGGAGAGACAGGACTCGACATCGTCCAGATCGGTGTCGAGGACGCGTTCCAACCTGTGGAGACGGTCGTAGAAGGCGGGGCGTGACAGATGCGCTCTCTGCGCGGCGAGGGCCTTGTTACGGCCCGCGTTGAGGTAGACCCGGAGGATCCTGGTGAGATCGCCGCCGCGCTGGGCGTCGTGGGCGAGCAGCGGGCCAAGCTCGCGCTCGGCGAAGGTCTGCAGCCGGGCGTCGTCACGCAGGAGGTGGAGCAGGCCCCTCAGCCGGAGGTCGGGAAGCCGGTAGAAAGCGCGGCCGTCAGGTTGCCTGACGGCCACGTCGGCGACCTGCTCGGCCTCCAGGAAACTCCGCCGCACGTCGCGGACCGACTCGACCACGGAGCCGGCGGCGAGGACGAAGGGGGTCGTGAAGGCCCCGCGCAGGTGGTCGGCGAGCAAGGTCAGCGCGGACTCGGGGAGGACACGCGGTGGCAGGGGGAGTAGGACACCGACCCGATTCTGGTCCAGGGCGCCGATCAGGGCGGGAAGGCGGGCCTCGCGGCAGGCGGCGGCGGCCGTGTCGCCCAGCTCGGCGAGCTGGGCGAGCTGCTCCTGGCCGTCCAGCGGCTTCTCCGCCGCCTCGGTCAGACGCAGCACCACGCTCATGAGCCTGCGACCGGTGAGCGGCACGCCGACCGCGCGGGCGCGGGCCGCCGCCTCCTCCGGGTCCGCGTACGCGTGGGTCAGGATTCCGGTGATGATCGTGCCGTGTGCCTGACGTTCCAGTGACTCCTGGTGGCGTTCCAGCAGGCGGCCCAGGGCGAGGGTGGTCGCGGCGCGTTCGGCGAGCACGATGTCGCGCGGGCTGGGCTCGGTGTCGCAGAGCAGGATCAGACGGCCCCAGTCCTGCCCCCGGGCGCCGACCACGGTGACCAGCCAGCCGGAGGTCGCGTCGTAGGCGGTGCGCGGCTGGGGTGCCACCGCGCGGGAGCGGGTCTCCCAGCCGGCCAGTAGCGTGCCGGTGTCGTGCCCGGCGGTGTCGCATGCCAGGACCTGATGGGCAAGGTTCTCCAGCATCGCGGGGCGCCCGGACAGCCGGGTGACCTGGCCGAGCACCCTGGCGGGGGAGGCGCCCTCGACCGACAGCTCGGTGAAGACCTCGTGCAGTTGCTCGGAGGCGCGGAGCTCCTCCAGCTGGATGTCGATGATCCGGGCGTGCACCGACTCGGTGATCTGCACGAACGGCGTCTCCATGGCCAGGGTCACCAGGGGCAGGCCGTGCACCTCGGCGGCGTTGATCACGGCATGGGGTAACTCCCCGATGAACTTGCGGCCCAGCTCCACGATCAGCCCTGACGCGCCCACGGCGGCCAGTTCGGCGACATAGTTGGCGAGCTTGCCGGGGTCGTCAGGGAGGGCTATACCGGTGGTGAGCACGAGTTCGCCCCCGCGTAGCAGGTGGGCGATATCGGTGACCTCGCCCACGTGCACCCAGCGCACCCGGCTGTCCAACCGGTCGGCCCCCGCTACGACCTGTGGATTGCCCCGGCGGACGGTGTCCAGGGCGAGGACGTCGGCGACAGTAGGGAGCACCCACAGAGAGTATCTGATCAGATTGTAAGTACGTATGGCCCCCCATTTACATGCTGCTTACCTCCCGTCCGTGTCCTTACGACAACGGGCCCGCGACACCGTCTTCGCGGGTCGGCGCCGGAGCCTGGGCCGCGCGGTTCAGCCGGGCCTCCAGGCCGTCGAGGAGGCAGGTAAGGCCGAACTCGAAGTTGAGTGCCCTGGTGGTGTCGACGTCGATGTTCCTGAACTCGATGTAGCGGGCGGCCAGATCGGGGTGGCCGGCCGCGGCCTTCTCCACCGCCGGCTGGAGTGCCGAGTTCAGCTCGTTGGAGTCGAGGCCCGTCCGTTCCATCATGGTCCGCCAGGAGAGCTCGGGCGTGGTGACCCCGGCCACGTAGGCCATGAGCGTCGAGGCCGCGTAGTCCTGGTCGAGGCCGCGGAAGCCGGCGTGGTCGAAGGTGGCGACCAGCCGGGTCATCAGCAGTATCGCGTTGGGGCCGATGCCGGGGACGGTCCCGATGAGGTTGATCACCCAGGGGTGCGTGAAGAGTATCTGGCGCATGCTGTAGGCGAAGGAGGCCGCGGAGTTGCGCCAGGTGGTCTCCTGGACGTCCAGGACCGTGAGCTCGCCGTAGACCTCGTCGAGGACCAGTTCCAGCAGTTCGTCCTTGTTGGCCACGTGCCAGTAGATGCTGGTGGCCCCCGAGCCGAGCCTGGCGCCCAGGCGGCGCATGCTCAGCGCGTCCAGCCCTTCGCTGTCGAGCAGTGCCATCGCCTCTCGCACGATCTGGGCGCGGCCGAGCCCCGGGCTCTTGGTGGTGCGCGGCTCGCGTGTCCAGACGGAGCTGAAGTGCTGTTTCACGCTTCAAGCATAAATCTGGTAGTACGCCGTACGAGCTTGTCGTACAGTGTGCGAGTGAAATCGAACGCTGTACGAGTCGAACGCGATCCGAGGCGCTGGTGGATCCTCGGAGTGCTCTGTCTGAGCCTGCTGGTCCTGGTGGTGGACAACACGGTCCTGAACCTGGCCATCCCGGCCCTGATGGTCGACCTGGGAGCCACTCCCGCGGACATTCAGTGGATCATCGACGCCTACGTCCTGGTCTTCGCCGGGCTACTGCTCACCTCGGGCAGCCTGTCGGACCGTTACGGCCGTAAGCGTTTCCTGATCATCGGCCTGGTGCTGTTCGGCGGCGCCTCGCTGGTCGCCGTGCTGGTCACCGAACCCTGGCACCTGATCGGCGCCCGCGCGCTGATGGGCGTCGGCGGCTCCATCCTGATGCCGAGCACCCTGTCGATCCTGATCACCGTCTTCGACGAGGAGGAGCGCCGTAAGGCGATCGCCGCGTGGAGCGCGGTGGCCATGGTCGGTGTGATCGCCGGTCCCACGTTGGGCGGTTTCCTGCTGGAACACTACTGGTGGGGATCGATCTTCCTGCTCAACGTGCCCGTCGCGATCGTCGCCGTCATCGCGGCGGTGCTGCTGATGCCCGAGTCACGCGGTCCGGCCAGGCGGCTCGACCCGGTCGGCGTGGTGCTGTCCACGGTCGGCATGAGCGCACTGGTCTACGTGGTCATCTCCGCGCCGACGGCGGGCTGGAGTTCGGCGGAGTCGCTGGCCGCCGCGGGTGTGGCGGTGGTCGCGCTGGGGGCGTTCGTGATCTGGGAGCTCAGGTCGGACCACCCGATGCTCCCGCTGGAGCTGTTTCGCGACCGGAACTTCAGCGGCGCCTCGTTCTCGATCGTGCTGATGTCGTTCGGCACGGGCGCGCTGCTGCTGATGCTCACCCAGTACCTGCAGTTCGTGCTGGGCTACGGTCCCATGCAGGCCGGTCTCGCGCTGCTGCCGTACGCCGTGGCCGCCGCGCTGTTCAACGGGGTCGGCGCCGGGCTGGGACAGAAGGTCAGCAACCGGGTGCTGGTCGCCGTCGGCCTCGCCGTGATGGCGTCCGGCTTCGGGGTACTCGCCTTCATGACCGCCGACACCGGGTACGGCACGTTGATCACCGGTCTCATGCTCATGGGAGTCGGCGGGGGGCTGGCGGGTCCCGCGGCCTACGCGACGCTGATGGGCGCGGTGCCGCCCGCGCACGCCGGTGTCGGGTCGGCGCTCAACGACACGGTCCAGCAGGTCGGCATGGCGCTGAGCATCGCCGTGCTGGGCAGCGTGCTGGCCGGGGTCTACACCTCGTCGATGCCCGCGGACGCCCCGGCCGCCGCCAGGAGGTCGATCGGGGAGGCGCTGAGGCTGGGGGATCCGGGGGTGATCGGGACCGCGCGCGAGGCGTTCGTCTCCGCCATGTCGTTCGGCTCCTGGGTGGGTCTCGCCTTCACCCTGGCCGCCGCCACGCTGGCGTTCCTGGTGCTGCGGCCCGCACCTGTGGCCACGGCCGTTTCGGACACCGACCTGGTGAAGGCCGAGGGCTGAGGGGGGTTTGGCCGGCTCGGCGACGTGGGCGCGCTGATCTGACAGTGTGATGGGTTTGGTGACTATCTGACGACATGTTGATGGTATGAGTAGGTGGCTCCGAGCGGCGATACTCGATGTATGTCGGACCTCCTTGCGCGCCATCGCGCGGTAATGCCCAACTGGCTGGCCCTTTACTACGACGAGCCCATCGAGATCGTCTCGGGCAAGGGCAACCGGGTAGTCGACGCGTCGGGCAAGAGCTACCTTGACTTCTTCGCGGGCATCCTGACCAACATGATCGGGTACGACGTGCCCGAGGTGCGGGAGGCCGTGGAGCGGCAGCTCGCCACCGGCGTCGTGCACACCTCCACCGTCTACCTGCTGCGCGGCCAGGTCGAGCTGGCCGAGAAGATCGCCAGGCTCTCCGGCATCCAGGACGCGAAGGTCTTCTTCACCAACTCCGGTACCGAGGCCAACGAGACCGCGCTGCTGCTGGCGACCTACGCGCGCAGGTCCGACCAGGTGCTCGCCATGCGGCAGAGCTACCACGGCCGCTCCTTCGGCACGATCGGCGTCACGGGCAACCGCTCCTGGAAGAACAGCTCGCTGTCGCCGCTGAACGTGCACTTCCTGCACGGAGCCGACCGGCACCTCACCCAGTTCCGCGGTCTGTCCGACGCCGGTTACATCGAGGCCTGCGTCAACGACCTGCGCCACGTGCTCTCCACCGCCGTCTCCAGTGACGTGGCGGCGCTGATCGCCGAGCCGATCCAGGGTGTGGGCGGCTTCACCATGGCCCCCGACGGGCTGTTCGCCGCCTACAAGGAGGTCCTCGACTCCGAGGGGATCCTGTTCATCTCCGACGAGGTGCAGACCGGCTGGGGCCGTACCGGCTCGGCCTTCTTCGGTATTCAGAACCACGGCGTCACGCCCGACATGATGACCTTCGCCAAGGGGCTGGGCAACGGCTTCGCGGTGGGCGGCGTCGTCGCCCGCGGTGACCTGATGGACAACCTCCACGCCGTCGGGCTGGCCACCTTCGGCGGCAACCCGCTCTCCATGGCCGCGGCCAACGCCACCCTGGACTACGTTCTCGACCACGACCTGCAGGCCTCCGCCGCCAGGACCGGCGCCCTGATCATCGACGGGCTCCGCGAGGCCGCGCCGCGCCTGCCGGTCGTCGGCGACATCCGCGGCAGGGGGCTGATGTTCGCCGTCGAGCTGGTCGACCCGGCGACGGGCGAGCCCTCCCCGGCGCTCGCCAACCGCTTCATGGAGGAGAGCAGGAAGGCCGGCCTGCTGGCGGGCAAGGGCGGGCTGCGGGGCAACGTGCTCCGTATGGCCCCGCCGCTCACCCTGACCATGGAGGAGGCCGCCGAAGGCCTCGGAATCATCGTCGGTGTACTCGAAACCATCAATGCCGAGGTCGTCTCGTGAAGAACGTCACCCACTGGATCAGCGGGAGCCCCGTCGAGGGCTCCGGTCGCACCTCCGAGATCTTCAACCCCGCGACCGGAGAGGTCACGGGGCGGGTCCACCTCGCCTCGGTGGACGAGGTCGACGCGGCCGTGGCCGCCGCCGTCGCGGCCTGGCCCGCCTGGCGGGACGCCTCGCTGGTCAAGCGCTCGCAGGTGCTGTTCCGCTTCCGCGAGCTGATGTACGCCCACCGCGACGAGATCGCGGCGCTGATCAGCGCCGAGCACGGCAAGGTCCACTCCGACGCGCTGGGCGAGGTCGCTCGCGGCCTGGAGGTCGTGGAGTTCGCCTGCGGCATCCCGCACCTGCTCAAGGGCGGCTTCTCCGAGGGCGTCTCCACCCGGGTCGACTCCTACTCGATCCGCCAGCCGCTGGGCGTGGTCGCCGGGATCACCCCGTTCAACTTCCCGGCCATGGTGCCGATGTGGATGTTCCCGATCGCGATCGCCGCGGGCAACGCCTTCATCCTCAAGCCGTCGGAGAAGGACCCCTCGGCATCGCTGCTGATGGCCTCGCTCTGGAAGCAGGCCGGGCTGCCGGACGGCGTCTTCGGCGTCGTCCAGGGCGACAAGACGGCGGTGGACCGGTTGCTGGAGCACCCGGACGTGCGCGCGATCTCGTTCGTCGGATCCACGCCCATCGCCAGGTACGTCTACGAGACCGGCACCCGTCACGGCAAGCGGGTCCAGGCGCTCGGCGGCGCCAAGAACCACATGCTGGTGCTGCCCGACGCCGACCTCGACCTGGTCGCCGACGCCGCAGTGTCGGCGGGCTTCGGCTCGGCCGGTGAGCGCTGCATGGCGATCTCCGTCGTGCTGGCCGTGGACCCGGTCGGCGACGAGCTGGTCGACAGAATCGTCTCCCGGGTCTCGGAGCTGACCGTCGGTCCCGGCGACGACCCGTCCTCCCAGATGGGGCCCCTCGTCACCGAGGTCCACCGCGACAAGGTCGTCTCCTATCTGGACCTGGGCGTCGCCGAGGGTGCGAAGCTCGTCGTGGACGGCCGCAGGACCCCGGTCCTGGGCGGCGCCGCCGCCGAGGAGGCCCCCGGCTTCTGGCTGGGGCCCACGGTCCTGGACCACGTGCCGGCCGGCTCGCGGGTTCACACCGAGGAGATCTTCGGTCCGGTTCTGGCGATCGTCCGGGTCTCCTCGTACGAGGAGGGCCTGGAGTTGATCAACGGCGGCGAGTTCGGCAACGGCACCGCGCTCTTCACCAACGACGGCGGCGCGGCCCGGCGTTTCCAGAACGAGGTCGAGGTCGGCATGATCGGCATCAACGTGCCGATCCCGGTGCCGATGGCCTTCTACAGCTTCGGCGGCTGGAAGTCCTCGCTCTTCGGCGACACCCATGTCCACGGGACCGAGGGCGTGCACTTCTACACCCGGGGCAAGGTCGTCACCTCCCGCTGGCTCGACCCGAGCCACGGCGGCGTCAACCTCGGCTTCCCCACCAACGGCTAGTTGTACCGACCACCGACGGGCCGGCTCCGCCTGGCCAGGTGTGTCGTCGACGGCCGATGGCCCCTGAACCGTGAGGCCCGCGCCCCTCCTGCCGGGGCGCGGGCCTCACACGTGCCCCGGCGCGTGCCCGGCCTGCGGGAACCGCAGGGGGGCCGGGTCACGCACGTCCAACGGACCGCGGAGGCCGGGGATGGCCGGTAGGCTCCCGGGCAGATCGGTGGCGACGTCGGGAGGAAACCTCGTGGGCCTCGTGGGCAGGGACAGGTTTCGTCGCGCACGCCTCGGGACACTGCTGGGGGCGGGCGGCCTGGTGCTCGCAACCTTGACCCAGGTGGGGGCCGCGAGCGCGACCCGGCCGGTGCGGAGCCCCACGCCCTCCGGCACGCCCTCCGCCGCTCCCGTCGCGACGCCGGGCTCCGAGTCCAGGGCGACCTTCGCCGCAACCTCCAGCCCAGCGCCGTCGGCGTCCATCGGCAAGGGCGAGGGCGTGCTCCAGGTGCTCACGTTCCAGGGGTACGTCGAGTACGGCGGGGCCAGTTCGCGGGTCAACTGGCTGGCGCCCTTCGAGCGGGAGAGCGGCTGCGTCGTCAAGCTGGACCGGGTCCGCACCAGCGAGGAGATGGCGGCCAGGTTCGCCCGGGGCGGCTATGACGTGCTCTCGGCCGCCCCCGACCTGGCCGGTCTGCTGGTGGCGCAGGGGAAGGTGGCGCCGCTCGACACCGCGCTGGTCGCGGACTACAGGCGGATCCCCAAGCGCCTGCGCGAGCTGCCCGGCCTGCGCGAGGACGGCAAGGTCTACGGCATCCCCTACCTGTGGGGGGTGAACCAGGTGATCCGCGAGGGGAACGGCCCGCAGGGGCCCCTGGCCCTGTACGGGAAGGCCTCGGCGGCGATCAGGAACAGCCCGCTGAGCATCGCCGACGCCGCGCTCGCCCTCAGGGAGACGCGCCCCCAGCTGAAGATCAAGGATCCGTTCCAGCTCACCCCCGCCCAGCTCGACGCCGCGGTGAGGCTTCTCGCCGAGGGCGAAGGGCCCGACCGGGTTTACTGGGACGGCTCGCTCGACCTGGTCAGGGCACTGTCGGCGGAGCAGGTGCGGATCGCCCAGGTCCTGCCCTACCACCTGGACCTCTTCCGGCGCGCGGGCCGGCCGATGAAGGCGTTGAAGGGGGTCCCGGCGACGGGGTGGGTCGATTCGTGGATGCTCGCGGCCAGGCCCGCCAGCCCGAACTGCGCCTACCGGTGGCTGAGCTGGATGAGCTCGGCGCGGGCACAGCGCCCCGCCGCGGCCTGGACCGGTCTCGCCCCGGCCAACCCGGAGGCGTGCGACGGGCGCGGTCGCCGGATGTGCGAGGTCTACCAGGTGCGTGACAACCGCCGGCTGCGCGACGTCCTCTTCGCCGCTCGCCCGGCGAGGGACTGCGGCGGCCTGGGCGGGGAGTGCACCGACTACGCCGACTGGGCGGAACGCTGGAAGAAGCTCCTGACGTCCGCAGAGCCCGGAAAGACCGAGATCTCCGGCTGAGGCCACGCACGGCCGTCGGGGGCGGAACGCGATGTGCGGGCCGGCCCGATCTGCTATGTCTGCATTTCCGGTAACGGGCTTCGATTTTCGTTGTTTTGATCGTCTTTGGCGATGGATTCGGTGGGAAAATCATGCTCTTAATGTCGACTGGTCGACCAGTCAGTGGGTAGGCTAGCCGCCATGAGAATCCTTCTTGTTGGAGCGGGCGGCGTCGGCTCCGCCGTCGTCCCGATCGCCGCACGCCGAGATTTCTTCGAACACATCGTGGTCGCCGACTCTCAACAGAACCGGGCCGCCGCCGTCGTGGCCAGGATCGCGGATCCGCGTTTCAGCGCCATCGAGCTGGACGCCTCCGACCGGGCGGCGGTCGAGGCCGCCCTCGCCGAGCACCGCTGCGATGTGCTTTTCAACGCGGTGGACCCCCGCTTCACCATGTCCCTGTTCGAGGCGGCGCTCAACGCCGGAGCCCGCTACCTCGACATGGCGATGTCGCTGTCGCGCCCCCATCCCCGCAGACCGTACGAGCTGACCGGTGTGAAGCTCGGCGACGAGCAGTTCGCCCTCGGCGAGGCATGGCGGGAGCGGGGCGGGCTGGCGCTGGTCGGCATGGGGGTGGAACCGGGGCTGGCCGACGTGTTCGCGCGCTACGCCGCCGAGCACCTCTTCGAGAGCATCGAGGAGATCGGTGTCCGCGACGGCTCCAACCTGGTGGTCGAGGGCTATGATTTCGCGCCGACCTTCTCCATCTGGACGACCATCGAGGAGTGCCTCAATCCGCCGGTGATCTGGGAGGACGGCGACTGGCACACCACCGAGCCGTTCAGCGAGCCCGAGGTGTTCGACTTCCCCGAGGGGATCGGGCCCGTCGAGTGCGTCAACGTCGAGCACGAGGAGGTGCTCCTCGTGCCGCGCTACATCGACGCCAGGCGGGTGACGTTCAAGTACGGTCTCGGCGAGGAGTTCATCGGAGTCCTGAAGACCCTGCACAAGCTGGGCCTGGATCGGGTGGGCAAGATCAAGGTAGGCGGGGTCGAGACCTCACCGCGCGACGTGGTCGCGGCCAGCCTCCCCGACCCGGCCACGCTCGGTGACCGGATGCGGGGCAAGACCTGCGCCGGGACCTGGGTGAAGGGCGTGGGCAAGGACGGGGAGCCGCGCGAGGTCTACCTCTACCACGTGGTCGACAACGAGTGGTCGATGCGGGAGTACGGCTGCCAGGCCGTGGTCTGGCAGACGGCGGTGCACCCGGTGGTCGCCCTGGAGTTGCTGGCCACCGGCGCCTGGTCGGGCACCGGGGTGCTCGGCCCCGAGGCGTTCGACGCGGTGCCCTTCCTGGAACTGCTCAATGCCTACGGCTCTCCGTGGGGCATGCGCGACCAGGCCACCCCCGCTCTCCTGTCGGCCTGACGCACCGGGTCCCCTTCTGACCACCGTTCCGGCTGCGCCCCGACAGGCCGCGAGGGACGAGCCGGGAGAGTGAGGCGTCCCCTTCCTGGCCGTCGCCGTTCCGGCTGTGCCGGCTGTTCCGGCCGGGCGGAGCCCTAGGAGAAGGCCACGCGCCGGGGGAGGGAGTGGGTGTCGTCCTGCTGCGGCAGCAGTGCCTCGGCGCACTCGGGGCAGGCGAAGAGGGCGTTGCCATCGGGAAGGCGGCCGATCCTGATGCGCGGGCGGGGCCACTTCTTGTGACAGGCCACGCAGGCGTCGCCCTCGCACTGGGGGCGGGTCAGTCCCTCGGGATCGAAGGTCATCGTGACGTGTGCCGTGCCAGCCGGCCGCCAACTCATCTTAAATCCCTCCAGCGTGGAGACCCCTGGTTCTCTCCCGCGGCTCGGCCGTGGGGAGGATGTCGACACGTTCCCTGTCGTGATCGCGCACTTTCATATCGGAACCGTTATAACGCGGTCACGGCCCGTGATCGCTGTGGTAGGTGTCAAGCGGTGGTTAAATCACGGCCTACATGCAGGCCGTATAACGGCAAATAGGGCACTCAGCATCAAGCCGGGTGCCCTATTTGGTGGGGTCTAAACCGTCAGACCTCGCTTATGGCCTTCTCCAGGATCGTGAGGCCTTCCTCCAGCAGGTGGTCGGGGATGACCAGCGGTGGCAGGAAGCGCAGCACGTTGCCGTAGGTGCCCGCGGTCAGCACGAGCAGGCCCTCGGCGTGGCACCTCCTGGCGATCTCGCCC
Organism: Streptosporangium sp. NBC_01755; assembly: GCF_035917995.1. Classification (NCBI taxonomy): domain Bacteria; kingdom Bacillati; phylum Actinomycetota; class Actinomycetes; order Streptosporangiales; family Streptosporangiaceae; genus Streptosporangium; species Streptosporangium sp. NBC_01755. Next base: position 5,352,140 of record NZ_CP109131.1, read on the forward strand.
GCCGCCGTGGGGTGCGGGTCCTTGGTGCCGGGGACCACCAGTTCGATGGCGATCATGGCCCCCCGGCCGCGTACGTCACCGATCATCGGGTTCCGCTCCGCCATGGCGCGCAGCCGGGGGAGCATGGTCTCGCCGATGCGGCGGGCCTTTCCGGTCAGGTCGTCGGCCTCGATGGTCTCCAGCACGCCCAGCGCCGCCTCGCAGGCGAGCGGGTTGCCACCGTAGGTGCCGCCCAGCCCGCCCACGTGAACCCTGTCCAGGAGGTCGGCCCGGCCGGTGACCGCGGACAGCGGGAGGCCGCCCGCGATGCCCTTGGCGGTGACGATGATGTCGGGCACGATGCCCTCGTCCTCGCAGGCGAACAGGTCGCCGGTGCGGGAGAAGCCGGTCTGGACCTCGTCGGCGATGAAGACGATGCCGTTCTCCCGGCAGAACTCCGCGATCTTCGGCAGGAAGCCCTTGGCGGGCTCGATGAAGCCGCCCTCGCCCGCGATCGGCTCGATCACCACGGCGGCGACGTTCTCCGCGCCGATCTGCTTGGCGATCTGGTCGATCGCCTGGGCGGCGGCCTCCTCGGCGCAGTTCTCCGGGCCGGTGGGCCAGCGGAACGGGTAGGCCAGCGGCATCCGGTAGACCTCGGGGGCGAACGGGCCGAAGCCGTGCTTGTACGGCATGTTCTTGGCGGTCAGCGTCATCGTCAGCAGGGTCCGGCCGTGGTAGCCGTGGTCGAAGACGACGACCGCCTGGCGGCCGGTGGCCTGGCGGGCGACCTTGACCGCGTTCTCCACGGCCTCGGCGCCGCTGTTGAGCAGGAAGGTGCGCTTCTCGTGGTCGCCCGGGGTGATCTCGTTGAGCTTCTCGGCGACCTGCACGTACGACTCGTACGGTGTGACCATGAAGCAGGTGTGCGTGAAGTCGGCGACCTGCTTGCGCACCCGCTCGACGACGCGCGGGGCGGCGTTGCCGACGCTGGTCACCGCGATGCCGGAACCGAAGTCGATCAGGGAGTTGCCGTCGGCGTCGACGACGACACCGCCTCCGGCATGCGTCACGAAGACGGGCAGCGTGGTGCCGATACCCGGTGGTACCGAGGCCTGCTTACGTGCGAACAGCTCACGGGACTTCGGGCCGGGGATCTCGGTGACGATGCGGCGTTCCTGCGGAAGCGAGGGGCCGCCCTCGGTGACGGTGCTCATGATGTGAAGGTATGTCGCGGATGTCGGTGTGCCGATGATGCACTATGGCAAAATTGATGGGGGACACTGGACGTAACGTACAAAATGGGGGTGGGTGTGGCGCCGACGCTGCGCACCGTCGTACGACGACCGCCGCTCGGGCTCGGCGTGCTCGCCGGAGGGGACGCGCTCGACCGGCCGGTGCGATGGGTGGCGGTCAGCGAGCTGGAGGATCCCACCCCCTTTCTTGAAGGTGGGGAGCTGGTCCTCACCACGGGCATGCGCCTGGACGCGGGCAACGCCGGGCCTTACGTCGAGCGCCTGGTCGGCAGGGAGGTCGCCGGCCTCGGATTCGGTGTCGGGCTCGGGCACGAGACGATCCCCGGGGAACTGGTGGAGGCTGCCACGCGGGCGGGGCTGCCGCTGCTTGAGGTGCCGCGCGACACCCCGTTCGTCGCCATCGGCAAGGCGGTCAGCGAGTTGCTCGCCGCGGAGCAGTACGACGAGCTCAGCCGCGCCTTCGCCGCCCAGGGCCGCCTCACCCGCGCCGCCCTGCGCCCCGAGGGGCCTCGCGCGGTGATCGACCGGCTGGCCCGCGAGCTGGACGGCTGGGCGATCCTGCTCGACGAGGCGGGGGGCGTGCGGCATGCGGCGGGCAGGGGGTCGGCTGGAGCCGCCGACGGCCTCGGCCCCGAGCTGGAGCGGCTGAGAAAGGTCAGCAACCGTGGCGCGCCCGCGAGCGTGGCACTCTCCTCGCCCAAGGAGAACGTCATCGTGCAACCGTTCGGGGCCCGCCGCGTCAGGGGATTCCTCGCCGTCGGCCTCGGCCGGCCTTTCACCCCGGTCGCGCACACCGTGGTCAACGCCGCCGGATCCCTGCTGACGCTCGCCGTCGAGCACGGCAGGGAGCACCTGGCCGCCGAGCGCCGGGTCCGCTCGGCGGTGCTGCGGCTGCTGGTGGCCGGGCAGCCGGACGCCGGGTGCGAGACGCTGGAGCGGCTGGGGGAGCGGCTTCCCGCAGGCCCCCTGGTGGTCCTCGCCTGCGCCGGTGAGCCGGAGGCCGTGCTGGAGACCGCGGGCGAGGCGTTTGCGGCCGCCGACGGTGACCGGGTGGTCCTGCTCGTCCCGGCCTCGGGGGCCGGTGCCGTGGCCGCGGCGCTCGGCGAGCACGGCCCCGTCGGGGTCGGCGACTCCGTGGGCCTCGACGATCTACGTACCGGACTCGACCAGGCCGACCGGGCGCTCGCCGCGGCCAGGCGCGGCGCGGTGCCGGTGATGCGCTTCGCCGACCTGGCGGGCCAGGGACTGCTCGCCCTGCTCGACTCCGGCGCGGCGGCGGCGTTCTCCTCGGCTCTGCTCGCCCCGCTCAGAAAGTACGGCTCGCGCGCCGACCTGCTGGAGTCCCTGCGGGTCTACCTGGACTGCAACGGCCACTGGGACGCGGCGGCGCAGCGGCTCGGGGTGCACCGGCACACCCTGCGCTACCGCATGCGCCGGGTCGCCGAACTCGTCGGCCGTGATCTCGACGACCCGGCGGCCCGCGCCGAACTCTGGATCGCCCTGGCCGTCGCCGGGTGACGGGCCCACCCGGTGAGCCGGTCACTTCCGGCAGGGGTCGGTGACCAGGTAGCGGGAGAGGACGGCGTAGGTGACCGTGTCGTAGGTGCTGCTGTCGCGCAGGTGTCCGGCACGTTCCAGGCTGATCGCGCCCTGGGCGGCGGCCCACACGGCGTCAGCGATCTTCCTGGGCTGGGTGGGGACGATGTATCCGGCCGAGATGCAGTCGGAGATCACTCGGTCGACGATGTTCAGTGCCGCGCGGGCCAGGGTCCTGGCCCGTTCGCTCGGTACGAAGCCGGGGATCGCGCGCTCGAACATCAGGGCGTAGTAGCCGGGCTCGTCCAGCGCGGCCTCCCGGTAGACGGGGCCGAGTGCGATGAGGTGCTCCAGGGCGTCCTTGCGCGGTGACACGGCCTCCAGGCGCCGCCGGAAGCGCTCGAAGCCTTCCAGGTAAAGAGCCTCGGCCAGGCCCTCCTTGCTGCCGAACATGGTGTAGATGACCGTCGTCGAGCATTCCGCCTCGGTGGCGATGCGGCGCATCGACAGGCTCTCCGGGCCGATGGTGACCAGCAACTGGCTGGCGACGTCGAGCAGTTTCGCACGCAGTTCGTCGTGGGAGGCCCGTTCACCGAGGAGATAGGCGCCCTGAAGGCCGCGCGGCGCCGAGGAGGTCATGCGCCCACGCCCTTCCGCTCTGAGTGTCCATCCGGTGACTTAGCCACGGCGAAGATCATCTAAACCGGCGGCATGTAAGGAATATCCTCAAATGCCCCTCTTTTTGGTGCAGGGCCGGGGTGGATGAACTAGATGAACTATTGGCCGGAAAGGTGTACCGGTGCGGGGCTCTTGTGCGGAGTGGAGTAAGGCCGTGCCCGCGCCGGTGACATAGCGTCGAGGTATGGACGTGCGCCCCTTCTGGCTCGCCGGACGCCCCGCCACGGGTGACGCCGAGCTCACCGTGACCAACCCGCATGACGGCCGAGTCGTCGCCGTCTGCTCCGTGCCGACCGCCGACCAGGTCGAGGAGGCCGTAGCCGCCGCGGCGGCCGTGCGGAAGGAGGCGGCCGCGCTCCCGATCCACGTGCGCGCCGATGCCCTCGCGCACGTCTCGCGCCGCCTGGCCGAGCGCGCCGACGAGATCGCCCGTCTCATCAGCGAGGAGAACGGCAAGCCGATCTTCTGGGCCCGCGGCGAGGTCGGTCGGGCGATCTCCACCTTCAGGTTCGCGGCCGAGGAGACCCGCCGCCTCAGCGGCGAGACCATGCGCCTGGACACCGAGGCCGCCTCCGCGGGCCGCCTCGCCTACATCTCGCGTGTCCCGCACGGCCCGGTCCTGGGCATCACCCCGTTCAACTTCCCGCTCAACCTGGTGGCGCACAAGGTGGCCCCGGCGATCGCGGCCGGTGCCCCGATCGTCGTCAAGCCCGCCCCGGCGACGCCGGTCTCCGCGCTGGTCCTGGGCGAGATCCTGGCCGAGACCGACCTGCCGCAGGGGATGTTCTCGGTGCTCCCGGTGCCCAACGACCGCGCCGGAGGGCTGGTGGAGGACCCGCGCCTGCCTGTCGTCTCCTTCACGGGATCGGCCCCCGTGGGGTACGCGATCCTGGAGCAGGTCCCGCGCAAGCACGTGACCCTGGAACTCGGCGGCAACGCCGCCGCGGTCGTGCTCGCCGGCGCCGACCTCGACTGGGCCGCCTCGCGGATCGCCCTGTTCTCCAACTACCAGGCCGGTCAGAGCTGCATCGCCGTCCAGAGGGTGATCGTCGAGGCGTCGGTGCACGACGACTTCGTGGCCAGGCTCCTCCCGGCCGTCGAGGCCCTGGTCGTCGGTGACCCCGCCGACGAGAAGACGCAGGTGGGCCCGCTGGTGTCCGTCGAGGCCGCGGAACGCGTGGAACAGTGGGTCGACGAGGCCGTCGCGGCCGGCGCCCGTCTGCTGACCGGCGGCACCCGCGACGGCGCGACCGTCGCGCCGACGGTTCTCGCCGACGTGCCCGCCGACGCCAAGGTCTCCTGTGAGGAGGTCTTCGGCCCCGTGATGATCGTCCAGACGGTGTCCGGAGTGGACGAGGCGTTCGCCGCGGTCAACGACTCCAAGTACGGCCTGCAGGCCGGGGTGTTCACCCGCAGTCTCGATGCCGCCTTCCGGGCCAACCGGGAGCTTGAGGTCGGTGGAGTGATCATCGGTGACGTGCCGTCGTACCGTGCCGACCAGATGCCCTACGGCGGGGTCAAGGACTCGGGCGTCGGCCGCGAGGGCATCCGCTCGGCCATCGCCGACCTCACCTACGAGAAGGTCATGGTCCTCACCGGCCTGACCCTGTGAGCCCGGCTCAATGAGCCCGGTTCTGTGAGCCCGGCGATCATCTCGCCCCGCGTGCCCGCGCTCCTCCCACCGGGGACGCGGGCCCTGCTCCTGCCGGTGTCACGACGTTCCGGCCACGGTATAGAGATCCTTGGCCGAGTCGCCGAAGTAGGGGCCGTACATGGTGCGGTGGTCGTCGCTGTACTTGAAACTGCTGACCGAGACGATCGTGCCGCGGCCGGTGGAGGCGTCGAAGCCGCTCAGCCACGGGCCCCCGCTGGATCCGGCGGTCATGTCGCAGCGCATCCCCTGGTCGCCGGTCTGCCCGTTCGGGTCGTCGCGGAGCGTGTCCGCGCAGTAGACCAGGTGTTCACCGTCGTAGGGCGAGTCGGCGGGGAAGCCGAAACCGCTGGTGAGGTGCCCTCTGGGGGTGCCGAAAGCGATCTGTTGACCACCGACGGCGTCGCCGAGGTGCTTGCCGTCATCGGTGTTGACCGCCACCATGCCGATGTCGTGGCTGTCGTCCCCGCCGCGCGACCAGGGACCCGCGACGAACATGCGGCGCGCGGTGTACTGCCCGTACGGGCGACGGCCCTGGGAGTAGCCGGGGACGAAGGTCCAGTTGTCGGCCCAGGCGCCGGCACCGTCCTTGACACAGTGACCGGCGGTCACGACCAGATCCCTGTTGGCACTCCTGACCGAACTCGCCGAGCACACGAAGTCGCTGCCCTTGATGGTCAGGAACACCCGCCCCGTGGTGCGTTCGACCATCCCGCCGGAGGTCCAGCGGGCGCCGGAGGTGCGTGCGGCGGCGCCGTTCGGGCTCCGGTGGGGGGTGCCCCCCCGGCCGGCCCGGGCGAAGAGGCGTCCGAGGAACCCGGTGGCCTTCGAGAGCCGGTCGACCGGGAGCGCCGAGGCCATCCGGCGGGGGGTCCAGTAGCCGAGCACGCGCTTCCGCTCCGACGCGGTGGGAGCGGTCCTGTGCTCGACGACGTCCGGCATGCCGGACGCCGCGACTTTCGCGGTGAGAGGGTGGACGGGGATGTTCACGGCCCGCCGCCCGGGCTCGGCGGCCGTCTGCCAGGTGGCCGTCACGCCGGTCGTCGGGGCGCTCAGCAGCCCGGCGACGAGCGGGGCGGCCGCAAGCAGGGGGAGGCTTGAGGTCATGAGACCCGAGTTTGCACTACGGAGAGTATCTCTGTGATTACTTTTAGGGCATTCGGGTCCGTCGGGTGCTCGGTGAATCTCAGGGGGCGCCGGTTGTCTGGGCGGCCTCGTAGACGGCCTGCGCGTCGGTGCCGAAATACGGGCCGAACATCCAGCCGGACGCGAAGTCGTACTTGAAGCTGTTCACCGAGTTCAGGGTGCCCAGGCCGGTGCTCTCGTTGAAGCCGAGGAACCAGGGGCCGCCACTCGACCCGCCGGTCATGTTGCAGTTCAGTCCGATGTCGCGGGACATCAGGAAGTCGTCGAAGGCTCGTCCGGCGCAGTAGACCAGCTTGGAACCGTCGTAAGGACCGGCCGCCGGGTAGCCGAAGGAGTGCATCTGCGCCCGGCGCGACTGGTTGAAGGAGACGCCCTGGCCGCCGACCACGTCGGTCAGCGATCTGCCGTTCAGCGGGGCCAGCACGGCCGAGGCCACGTCGTAGTTGATGTCCTCGGTGTTGTTCCACTGCGGGGTGGTGTAGAGCGTGGTCGCCACCCACGTGCCGTAGGGCCGGTTGCCGTTCTCGTATCCCGGTACGAACACCCAGTTGCTGTGGAAGGCCCCGCCCATCCGCACGCAGTGCCCCGCGGTGATCACGGTGCTCCTGTTCTCGCTCGTCACCGCGTTCGCCGAGCACGAGGCGTTGCGGCCCTGGTAGGTGAAGAACACCCGGCCGGCGGTCTTGGCGATCGCCCCGCCGCGGGTCCACGGCGCGCCGGTGGAGGCGCGGACGGCCGCCGAGCCCCTGTCGGCCATTTCGGTGGCCGTGACGGTGTCGCCGTTCGGCACGGTCGCGGGGACGGAGACGGGATCGGCCGCGGCCTGTGCCATGATCGCCGCCGCGGTGAGGCGGGCGCCGTCCTTCTTCGGGATGAGGGTGGCGAGTGGTTGTGCCGCCTCCATCTTCGCCTCCGTCCAGTAGCGCTGGACGGTTCGCTGCTCCGCCTTGGTGTCGGCCGCCTCCTTCTCGACCGGATGGGGAACGGCCCGCGCCGCGGTGACACCCCCGCCCCCATCCGTGCCCGTGCCCGCCGTGCCTGTGCCCGTGGCGCCCGTGCCCGTGGCGCCGTGCGCGATCGTCGCGGTGAGCAGGGTGCTTCCCGCGACGGCGGTGAGAATAGGGATGAGCCGTGTTGTGCGTCGCATATGTACCTCCCGAGGCCCGTTGCTGTTCCGGGAAGCTAGTGCGCCGTACATACGCATTTCTCAAGGTTTGCGACTATTGATATGACTAAATTTGGACTTAAATATCGCTTTTTATCGTGTGTTTCACGCCTAACAGATTTCCGTGTGGATGTGGCCGATTCGACAGCGCGGCCCGAGCCGGGAGAATGGGACGGTGCAGCCAGACACCGTCCGCTCCGTCGTCCTGCTCGGCTCGACCGGGTCCATCGGGACCCAGTCCCTCGACGTCATCGCCCGCAACCCCGGCCGGTTCCGGGTGGCGGCGCTGGCCGCCTACGGTGGCCGGATCGACCTGCTGGCCGGGCAGGCGGCCGAGTTCAGGCCCGATGTGGTCGCCGTCGCGGACCCCGACGCGGTGCCGGAACTGCGCGAGGCCCTGGCCGCGCGCAGGGTGGACGCGCAGGTGCTGGCCGGTCGGGAAGGGGTGGCCGAGGCCGCCTCCTGGCCCGCCGACGTCGTGCTCAACGGCATCACCGGCGCGCTGGGACTGACCTCCACGCTGGCCGCGCTGGAGGCCGGCCGGGTGCTCGCGCTCGCCAACAAGGAGTCACTGATCGTCGGAGGGCCGCTGGTCAAGCGCCTGGCCAAGCCCGGCCAGTTGATCCCGGTCGACTCCGAGCACGCCGCGCTGGCCCAGTGCCTGTGGGCGGCGGGTCCCACGGGCCCCGACGCCTCCGCCGTGCGCCGCCTGGTCGTCACCGCGAGCGGCGGGCCCTTCCGCGGCAGGTCGCGCGCGGATCTCGCGGAGGTGACTCCCGAGCAGGCCCTCGCCCACCCCACCTGGTCGATGGGGCCGATGATCACGGTGAACTCCGCCACGCTCGTCAACAAGGGCCTGGAGGTCATCGAGGCGCACCTGCTCTTCGACATCGGCTTCGAGCGCATCGACGTCGTCGTCCACCCGCAGTCGGTCATCCACTCGATGGTCGAGTTCGTCGACGGCTCGACCATCGCCCAGGCCAGCCCGCCCGACATGCGCCTGCCCATCGCGCTGGCCCTCGGCTGGCCCGAGCGGGTCGCCGACGCCGCACCCGGGGTCGACTGGACCACCGCACACACCTGGACGTTCGAGCCGCTCGACGACGGGGCCTTCCCCGCCGTCGCGCTGGCCCGCCACGTCGGCGCGGCCGGCGGCACGGCACCGGCCGTCTACAACGCCGCCAACGAGGTCTGCGTCGAGGCCTTTCTGGCCGGTCGCCTGCCGTTCCTCGGCATCGTCGATACCGTGGCCTCGGTAGTCTCCGAGCACAGTGTCACCGAGGCCGACTCGGTGGCCGAGGTGCTGAATGCCGACTCCTGGGCACGCATACGGGCACGGGAGCTCACTGGGACTGCCTAGACTGGTGAGCGTCGTCGACTCTTCAAGGGCTGAAAATGACTTCTGTTGCTCTCGGAATCCCGTCCGTAAGGACCAGGCCGATCGCCGAGCGGCGCATATCTCGTCAGATCATGGTCGGTTCCGTCCCGGTGGGCGGGGACGCGCCGGTCTCCGTCCAGTCGATGACCACCACGGTCACCGCCGACGTCAACGCGACGCTCCAGCAGATCGCCGAGCTGACCGCCTCGGGCTGCCAGATCGTCCGGGTCGCCGTCCCCTCGCAGGACGACGCCGACGCGCTGCCGATCATCGCCAGGAAGTCGCAGATCCCGGTGATCGCCGACATCCATTTCCAGCCGAAGTACGTCTTCGCCGCGATCGAGGCGGGCTGCGCGGCGGTCCGGGTCAACCCCGGCAACATCAAGAAGTTCGACGACAAGGTCGGTGAGATCGCGCGGGCCGCCGCCGACCGGGGCGTGCCGATCAGGATCGGCGTCAACGCCGGCTCGCTCGACCCCCGTCTGCTCCAGAAGTACGGAAAGGCCACCCCCGAGGCGCTGGTGGAGTCGGCGCTCTGGGAGTGCTCGCTCTTCGAGGAGCACGGCTTCCGCGACATCAAGATCTCCGTCAAGCACAACGACCCGGTCGTGATGGTCCAGGCATACCGCCTGCTCGCCGCCAGGTGTGACTACCCGCTTCACCTCGGCGTCACCGAGGCGGGCCCGGCCTTCCAGGGCACGATCAAGTCCGCTGTCGCCTTCGGGGCGCTGCTCGCCGAGGGGATCGGCGACACCATCCGGGTGTCGTTGTCCGCCCCGCCGGTCGAGGAGGTCAAGGTCGGCAACCAGATCCTGGAGTCGCTCAACCTGCGCGAGCGCGGTCTGGAGATCGTCTCCTGCCCCTCCTGCGGGCGCGCCCAGGTCGACGTCTACACCCTGGCCGAGCAGGTCCAGGCGGGGCTGGAGGGGCTGAAGGTCCCGCTGCGCGTCGCGGTGATGGGGTGCGTCGTCAACGGCCCGGGTGAGGCACGCGAGGCCGACCTCGGTGTCGCCTCCGGCAACGGCAAGGGCCAGATCTTCGTCAAGGGCGAGGTCATCAAGACCGTCCCCGAGTCGCAGATCGTGGAGACCCTGATCGAGGAGGCCCTGCGCCTCGCCGAGGAGATGGGCGTGGAGATCGATCTCGACGACGACACCACGGGTCCCCAGGTCGTCGTCGGCTAGTGTTCCGTTCCTCAGCAGAGGTTGCGAACGCGCTGCGGGGAAACCGAGATTGTCGGGCCTGCCTTCCTGATGCCAGGACCGAGGTGGATCTGTACTTCCGGTGAGGAACGTCGCTAGGTCCTTCCCGGCGGATCCCGCGGTGGCGGGGATCGGGCGTACCTGTCGCGGGGTGTTCCTTCGGCGGGTGGCGCGGTATCGCTCCTTTCCGTCTTTTTCGGCCTTTATCGGCATCTGTGGTCGTTTGTGCTCTTCTGTCGCCCTGTCCGGCAGCGCTCCCGACCCAGGATCGTTACACTTGGCAATCACTTGACTACACTTTGCTAGATATCCGGTTGTGTCCCGGGTGGATCACGCCGCCCCCGGGAGACCATCGCCTCTGCCGTACGAGTAGGGGGATCGCACAGTGAAGAAGAGGGTCGGCGGGATTGCCGCGAGCATCGCGATGCTGGCAGCCGCGGTGGGAATGCCGCAGGGGGCGGTGGCCCAGGAGAGGGAGGGGCTGCTCTGGGGGCCCTGCGAGGGCGGCGGGATCTCGGTGCCCGGGGTGGTGCCGCCGGTCCCCGCGCAGCGGGCGGACAGCCGGGTGGAGTGCGCCACGCTGAGGGTGCCGCTTGACTACAACAACCCATACCAGACCATCAACATCGCCCTGAATCGGATCAGGGGGCGGGCCACCCATGACCGTCTCGGCTCGCTGCTGGTCAATCCGGGCGGTCCCGGGGCGTCCGGCCGTGAACTGGTCAAGGGCGTCGTGGCGGGGCTTCCCGGCGGCCTGGCCGACCGGTTCGACGTGATCGGCTTCGACCCGCGCGGGGTGGGGGCCAGCGAGCCCGCGCTGAGCTGCGTCGATCCCGCGGAGTATTACAAGGCGCCCCGCCCCGACCAGGTGCCGGGCACCAGGCGCGACGAGAGCGTGCTCATCGACCGGGCCCGCGAGTACGCCCAGGCGTGTGGCGAACGGTGGGGCTGGATGCTGCCCCACATGACCACGGAGAACTCCGCCAGGGACATGGACTCGATCAGAGCGGCGCTCGGCGAATCGAAGATCAGCTTCCTGGGCTACTCGTATGGGACCTACCTCGGCGCGGTCTACGCGACGCTCTTCCCCGGCCGGCTCAGCCGGCTCGTCCTGGACAGCGTGGTGGATCCGCGCGGCGTCTGGTACCGCTCGAACCTCAGCCAGAGCATCGCCTTCCAGAGCAGGCACCGGGAATTCCTGAAATGGACCGCCCGCCACAATCCGGTCTACCGGCTGGGCGCCACCGAGAAGGCCGTCTCCTTCGCCTGGGACGCCATGCGTGCCCGGTTGGGCAGCCGCCCCGCGGCGGGAGTGGTCGGCCCCAGCGAACTCGACGACGTCTACACCGTCGGTGGCTACTCCGACGCCGTCTGGCCGCAGCTGGCCAAGGCCTTCTCCGCCTACGTCAAGAAGGGGGAGACGGCACCCCTGCTCAGCGCGTATCGCAAGCACGCGGAGAACGACGCCAAGGATGAGAACAGCTACGCCGTCTACCTCGCGGTGCAGTGCCGCGACGCCGCCTGGCCGCGCGACTGGGCACGCTGGCGGACGGACATGACCAGCGCCAACGTCAGGGCGCCCTTCCTCACCTGGCCCAACGCCTGGTACAACGCGCCGTGCGCGTTCTGGCCCGTGCAGGGAGGCACCCCCGTGCGGGTGCACGACAGCACCAGGCTGCCGCCGGTCATGCTGATCCAGGGCGAGCGCGACGCCGCCACCCCGTACGCCGGGGCGCTGCGGATGCGCACCCTGTTCCAGGGCTCCCGGCTGCTGGCCGTGTCCAGCGGTAACCACGGGATCTCGTTCAACGGGAACGCCTGCGTCGACCGCCGCCTGGTCGCCTACCTGAGGGACGGCACTCTGCCCGGTAGAGCACGGCAGGACTCCGGCACCCCGGACGCCCGCTGCCCCGGCAGGCCGGTGCCGGTGCCGGTGATCGCACCCGCGTCCGTCCACGTGCCCGCCGGGCACACGGTGAGGAGAGTCGATCCAGCAGGTAGATGAGATGCTCTGTGTTGGTTCCTGCCAAAATCGAGGGGGTCGCGTAGGCTGAGCACGTGATGCTGCGCACAACGGCGTCGCGCGTGCTCGACGACAACGATCGAGACGAGGTCCTGGCGCTTCTCGACATCGACCCCGTCGGTAACGTTTTCGTCGCCTCCAGGGTCCGTTCGGTTGGGCTCAATCCGGCCAGACTCGGTGGCCAGATGTGGGGGTTCGGGCCGCGCGGTGGTCTGACCTCCCTCTGTTACGCCGGGGCGAATCTGGTTCCGGTCAACGCCGGCACGGACGCCGTCCACGCCTTCGCCGAGCGCGCGCGCAAGCAGGGCCGCCGCTGCTCCTCGATCGTCGGCCCTGCCGACGCGGTCGAGGTGCTCTGGGAACGGCTGGAACCGTACTGGGGGGGCGCCCGCGCGATCCGCTGGGCGCAGCCGCTCATGGTGACCGCTGAGCCGTCGCCCCTCCCGGCCGACCCGCTGGTGCGCCGCGTCCGGCCCGACGAGTTCGACGTCCTGCTGCCGGCCTGCGTGGCGATGTTCACCGAGGAGGTGGGTGTCTCCCCCGAACTGGGGGACGGGGGAGCCCTCTACCGCTCCCGGGTCGCCGAGCTGATCAGGATCGGCAGGTCGTATGCCCGCATCGAGGGCGGCAGGGTCGTCTTCAAAGCCGAGATCGGCGCGGTGACGCCGCACGCCTGCCAGATCCAGGGCGTCTGGGTCCACCCCGACCTGCGCGGCCGCGGCCACGCGGTGTCGGGGATGGCCGCGGTGGTCAAGCACGCGCTCGACTACTTCGCGCCGCTGGTCTCGCTGTACGTCAACGACTACAACGCCCCGGCCAGGGCCGCCTACCGCAGGGCCGGCTTCGTCGAGGTCGGCACCTTCATGTCCGTGCTCTTCTGAGCTCCGCCCCGACCCGGAGCCCTAGAGGACGCGGACCAGGCGGGTCACGAGGTGTTCCAGCTCCGCCTCCGGGTCGGCGGTGAGACCGGCGTGGACCGGGCCCGTCTGCACGATCGTGCTGCGCGGCGCGGTCAGCCAGCGGAACCGGTTGCCCAGCGGCTCCTCGGTCAGCGGTCCCTCGCCGACGCAGGAGCGCCGGTAGACGTCGAGCGCGTGCCGTACGCCGTCGAGGTCCACCTGGGAGTCGAGGGCGCTCAGGCGTGCCTCGTCCAGCTCCACGTGGGCACACAGGTAACCGCGCGGCTGGCAGTAGAGCAGCACGCCGGCGTTGATCAGCTCGCCGCGCTCCACCCGGGGGATGACTCGGATGATCGCGTACTCGTAGACGTCCATCACCGGGTGTCCTTCCAGAACGCGCCCACCGAGCCGGGCTTTCCCTGCTGAGCCGCCGAGTCCTGGCCGGAGGCGGCCGAGGGAGCCGGCAGCCAGGTGCGCGGGCCCTGGGCCCGGGTCAGCAGGTGCTCGACGTATGCCTGCCGCACGGCCTGCGCCCCGTCGAACCCCGGCTCGTCTTCCAGCCACTCGTCGGGGACCTCGTCCACCACCCCGTCGAGCAGGTCCCTGGTGATCTTCTCGCTGAACTCGGCGTCGGCCTCGGCCATCCGGGTGGCGAAGGGGGCCAGCACGTGGTCGCGTGCGTCGAAGCCGCGCAGCGGGTCGGCCGAGGGCCAGTTGTGGTGGAACCAGAGCGCGGCGCCGTGGTCGATCAGCCAGGTGTCGCCGTGCCACAGGAGCAGGTTCGGGTTGCGCCAGCTCCGGTCGACGTTGTGGATCAGCGCGTCGAACCAGAGCAGCCGGGAGGCGAAATCAGCGGTGGGAGGCCAGGCCAGCGGTTCGAAGCCCAGCGCGCCCGGCAGGAAGTCGACGGCCAGGTTGTTGCCCTCGCTGGCCTTGAGCAGGTCCTGGATCTCCTCGTCGGGCTCGCGGGCGCCGAGCTGCGGATCGACGTCGATCACCTTCAGCTCGGGCGTGCGGAAGCCGAGACGCCGGGCCAGCCCGGCGGACACGATCTCCGCCACCAGGACCCGGCGGCCCTGTCCCGCGCCGCGGAACTTCACGACGTATGTGCCGAGGTCGTCCGCCTCCATGACCCCGGGGAGCGAGCCGCCCTCCCGCAGGGGCGTCACGTAACGGGTGGCTTTGATCTTTTCGAGCACCCGGCCAGGCTACCGGCTCGACCCGCCGGACGTGGTGCTCGGCCGCGCCCGGTGAACGCCTCGTCTTCGGTGACGTGAGCAAGCTACCCAGGAATGATAATCAAGCAATCGCTTGGTTTGCCAAACGGATCCGCCCGGTCGGACGTGAGATGGCCAAGGTCATCCCCTTCGGGACGCTCCCCAACGCGGAGAAACTCGACTACTACCTCGAACTGGGCATCGAGGAGGTCGTACTCAGCCTCCCCAGCGCCGGCGCCGACCGGGTACTCCCCCTTCTCGACGAGTACGCGACCTATCTGCGCTGACCGGGCGTCGGCGATTCGTACGGTGTGTTGGGTCTTGCCCTGACCTGAGCATCACATGAGTGTCACGGTGAGGGTGACAAGACCTTCCTCCCCGTTGACTGTCGGCGATGCTTCTTCTTGAGTGAGAAGGGTGGCGGCGAGGGGAGGCTCGCGTGCCGTATGCGCAGCCGCTCAAGACGGGGGATCCGGCGGGGCTCGGTGAGTACGAGATCATCGGGCGTCTCGGAGAGGGAGGCCAGGGGGTGGTCTATGTCGGGGTGCGCCCCGACACCGGATCAGAGCCCTACGCGGTCAAGCTTCTGCACGGTTCGGTGGGGGAGGACCCGGAGGTCTTCCTGCGCGAGGTCGAGCTGGCCAAGCAGGTGGCCCGGTTCTGCACGGCCCAGGTGATCGACGCCGGGCTGGACGGCGACCGGCCCTACATCGTCAGCGAGTACGTCGACGGCCCGTCGCTCCACCGCGAGGTCGCGGTCAGCGGGCCCTACGAGGGAGGCAGGTTGGAGCGCCTGGCCATCGGCACGGCCACCGCGCTCGCGGCCATCCACCGTGCCGGGATCGTGCACCGCGACTTCAAGCCGCAGAACGTGCTGATCGGCCCCGACGGGCCGAGGGTCATCGACTTCGGGCTGGCCAGGGCCCTGGACGCGGCGGCCACCCAGAGTGGGCGCGGCGCGGGCACCCCGGCCTACATGGCGCCCGAGCAGGTGGAGGGCGCCGAGATCAACCCGGCGGCCGACGTCTTCGCCTGGGGCGCCACGATATGTTTCGCCGCCAACGCCCAGGCGCCCTTCGGCCAGGACTCGATCGCGGCGGTCCTGAACCGGATTCTCACCGCCGCTCCGCAGCTGGGTCGTCTCGACGGGCTGCTCGGCGCGCTGGTGGTCGACTGCCTGGACAAGAATCCCCGTAACCGCCCCAGCAGCCGGGAGTTGATGCTCGCGCTGCTCGGCAACGACGGGCACAGGTCGGTGCTCGACTCCCGGACCCCTCCGGTACCCGGCGGTCTCGCCCTGCGGGCCGACTCCGGCGAGCCTGACGTCTCGGGGCCATCCGGCGTGTCCGGTCCTTCCGATTCCTCGGGTACGGCAGGTTCCTCTGGCGTGTCGGGCCTGGCGGGGAGGTCGGGCACGTCCGGGTCCGCCCGGTGGGCGAGGTCCGGTGGGCGCGGGTCCCTCACCGAAGGCGAGGACTTCGACGAGCCCCGCACTCACCCGGGGCGGGCGGCCACCAGGGCATCGGTGGCGGTCTCCGGGGCGCTGCTGGTGAGCGCCGCCGTGCTGGTGGGGGTGCTGGTCCCGGCACTGAGCGGTGTCGCCCCCGGAAGTGCGGGGGCACCGCCGTCGGCTGTTCCGGTGGTGGAGACCAGTCCCCAGGTCGAGACGGAGCCGCAGGCGAGCAGGACGAGCCCGCCGGTCAGCCCCCTGCCGACGACCCCGGCCAAACCTCCGCGCGCGGAGGGCGTCAGATCCTCCCCGCTGCCGCCACCCGCGGCCACGACCGTCGTGCCGGCGCTCGTCGGGCTGGATCGTTCCGGAGCGGCGCGTCTGATCAAACAGGCCGGGCTGGCCACCGGGACCGTCCGAGCGGTCGACTCCGACCGGCCGGTCGGGGAGGTGCTCGCGAGCAGCCCGGTGGCGGGGACCACGCTGCCGAAGAAGGGCAGGGTCGCTCTGGAGGTCTCCGCGGGGTTCCAGGTGCCCAAGCTGGTCGGCCTCGCCAGGAGTGCTGCCCGGGCGGCGCTTGCCCAGGCGGGGCTGGTCGCCGGAGGGGTGAGCACGCGCTGCTCGGACCAGCCGGCCGGGCGGGTGCTGGCGAGCACCCCGGGCGCGGGCAGCCGCGTCTCGCCGGGCAGCGCGGTGGCGCTCGTCATCTCCAGGCACGGCGTTCCGGTGCCGTCGATCACCGGCCAGAGCGCGGCCGATGCCTCGAACACGCTCGGCGGGGCGGGTTTCGCCGTACGGACACGGGCGCGGCTGGTCACCAACGAGGCTCAGGACGGCGTTGTGCTGGCGCAGAGCGTGGCGCCCGGCACCTGCGCCCGGCCAGGGGCGACGGTCGTGATCACGGTCGGTGTGGGGGGCCAGAGCGGGCCGGGGCCGGGGCCGAGCCAGGGGCCGGGCGAGACCATCGCGCCTACCGATCCTTCCGACCCGCCGGATCCCGTTCCCGGGGAGGCGGCTCCCTCGGGATGACAGGCCCGTTCGGGCATCCGGTGCGGCGGCGGACCGGGAACTCGGGCGTGGTGCTCGTGGAGGGCAGGAAGGGACGAGGAGATCCGGCGGAGGCCAGGGGAGCCGCCCGCGAGGGAAGCGGGGAAGGGTGTGCCGGGAACTCGGGCGTGGCGCTGATGGGGGGCGGGCGGGAAAGCGGTCAGATGGAGGCCAGGGCGGTGGTCAGGAGGGTCCTCCTGACGTCCTCCTGGGGTAGGTCGATCGTCTTGACCACCGCGTACTGGAGCGACCCCAGCAGGGCCCAGGCCCGGACCCGGCGGGCGGGGTCGGGGTCGGGGCCGGCCAGACGGTGGTAGATCTCGTCGCGGAAGGCGCGGATGATCTCGCCGGGGGAGCCGGGGGGCGCGTTGTCGGCGCCGCTGATGTCCTCCATGATCAACCGGATGATCGCCCGGTGCCTGACCACGAAGGTCACCAGGGCCTCGACGAAGGCCCGCTCGCTGTCGAAGTCGCCCTCGAACAGGGCTATGACGTCCTCGGCGGCGGGCGCGATCAGTTCGGTGGCCAGCCGGTCCTTGGGGTGGAAGTGGTAGGCGACGGCGGTCTTCGTCAGGCCGACCTCCGAGGCGATGTCGGCCAGTGAGGTCGCCGCGTAACCGCGTTCGGCGAACAGCCGGCGGGCGGCGTCGAGGATCCGATCGCGCGTATCGTGTCCGTGCTCAAGTGTGGTCATCGTCTCATTCCCACGCTAGTGAGAGTATTTCCCAATTTGCGGGCCTACTCTCATACCGTAGGGTCTGTACGACCGTACAGTACGGTGTTTCGAACACACCTCAGATTTTAATAGGGCGGTCACCGAATGTCTGGTTTGCTGGGGCGGCTGGGGAGCTGGTGCGCTCGGCACGGCAGGGCGGTGCTGGCACTGTGGGTGGTCGTCGCGGCACTGCTGACGGCGGGCTCGGTGCTGTTCCCCGGACCGGCCACCAACGACACCAGCCTCCCCGGCACCGACGCCCAGCGGGCGATGGACCTGCTGCAGGACGGTTTCGGCCCCGGTTACAAAATGGGTGGTGCGGTCCAGCTCGTCCTTTACTCTCCCGCCGGCTCCCTCATCACCGAGCCGAGGAAGAGCGCGGTGAAACGTGCCGCGGAGCAGATCCGCAAGGTCCCGCACGTGGTGGAGGTGACCCCTCCCTCCCGGACGGGCGGGCTCGCGCCCAGTCTGGAGGTCGGTTTCATCGCGGTCAAGCTTGAGGGGCACGACACCACCAAGACGGTCGAGACCGCCAAGCTCCTCGTCGAGGCGGCCGAGCCCGCGCGGGCGGCGGGCCTGGAGGTCGTGCCCGCCGGCTCGTCGAGCCCGGCGAACAAAGAGATCAAGACCGGGACGAGCGAGATCATCGGAGTGATCTGCGCGCTGCTGGTCCTGCTGTTCGCGTTCGGCACCCTGGTCGCCGCGATGATTCCGATCTTCGTCGCACTGGTCAGTATCGCGACCGGGCTCGGCACGATCGGCCTGCTCGGCCACCTGGTGGACGTGCCCAAGCAGGCGCCGATCCTGGCGACGATGATCGGTCTCGGCGTCGGCATCGACTACGCGCTCTTCCTGCTCAGCAGGTACCGCAAGCTGCTGGCCGACGGCGTGCCCGTCCACGAGGCGGTCCGCCGGATGGTCGCCGGCTCCGGCGGCGCGGTGGTGTTCGCCGGCGGCACGGTGATCATCGCGCTCAGCGCGCTCCTGCTCGCCGACTTCCCCATGCTGCAGACGCTCGGCTGGATCACCGGCATCTCGGTGGTCTGCGCGGTGCTCACCGCCGTCACGCTGGTTCCCGCGCTGCTCGGCATGCTCGGACATCGGGTCAACGCGTTCCGCCTGCCGTTCGTGGGGCGCCGAGGCAGCCGCGGCTCCTCCGGCTGGGCCTCGCTGGGCAACTGGGTGGCCAGGCGTCCATGGAGCGTGCTCGCGCTCAGCCTTGTGCTCCTGGGCGCGCTCACCGCCCCCGCCCTGGGACTCAAGCTGGGCACGCTCGACAACGGCTACGGCGACCGCGGCACCGACGCGCGGCGCTCCTACGAACTGCTGCAGGCCGGGTTCGGACCCGGCATGAACGGCCCGCTCGTCGTGGTGGCGGATCTGGAGACCCCGGTCGTCGACCGGAAGCCCGCCCCGGCCATATTGCGGAACCTGAAGGAGCGCGTCGCGGACGTCGAAGGGGTGGCCCACGTCGGCGACCCGGTTCTCAACGAGCGCGGCACGGCGGCCCTGGTCCAGGCGATCCCCGACTACGCCCCCAGCGACCCCCGGGCGCTGGAGGTGGTCAAGGCGGTACGCGCGCTCGAGATCGAGGGGGCCAAGGTCCACGTGGGCGGTGAGGTCGCGGGCATGGCCGACGCCAACTCCAAGATCGCCGCACGTACCCCGCTGGTCGTCGGCGTCGTGGTCCTGCTGAGCGCACTGCTGCTGCTTCTGGCGTTCCGTTCGCCGGTCGTCGCGATCAAGGCCGCGGTGATGAACCTGATCTCGCTCGGGGCCGCGTTCGGCGCGCTCTCGCTGGTCTTCTCCCTGGGCCTTGGCAGTGGTCTGGTCGGCATGGACCCGCCGGTCAACGTGGACGCCTCCTATCTGAGCACGATCTTCTTCACGGTGCCGATCGACAGCTACATCCCGCTGATGCTGTTCGCGATCCTGTTCGGCCTGTCGATGGACTACGAGGTCTTCCTGCTCACCGCGGTGCGGCAGGCGTACCTGAGGCACGGTGACAACCGCAGGGCGGTGGCCGAGGGGCTGGGATCGACCGGCCGGGTCATCACCTCCGCCGCCCTGATCATGGTCTCGGTCTTCGTCGCGTTCATCGCCTACCCCGACCCGATGGTAAAGATCTTCGGTGTCGGCCTGGCGGTGGCCATCGCGGTGGACGCCACGATCATCAGGGGCCTGCTGGTCCCGGCGACCATGGTCCTGCTCGGCAGGTTCAACTGGTGGTGCCCCGCCTGGCTGGACCGTCTCCTGCCCAACCTCTCCATCGAGGGCCAGGAGGAGGACGAGGAGACCGAGGAGCCCGAGGAGCCGAGCAGGGAACTCGTCGGCGCGGGTCGCGGCTGAGCCGCAGCGGCGACCGGGGGGTCGTGCGTCACCTGGACCGGCCCCCGCACCGAGGTGGACGGCGCCAGGCTCACCGCCGCCTACGCGACCTCGTCACGGATCAGGGGCACGGATCAGGGGCGCGGGCCAGGGGCGCGGGCCAGGGGTGCGGATCAAGGGCGCGGGCCGGGCGTCGGGTGAGATCCCGGGGCGATCTCCGGGCGCGCGCCGCACGCGGATTCGGCGCTCGGCGTTGTGGGCATATACTCGCCCGTACCTTGATCGCGTACCGGTGCCGGGCCGTCCTGCCACTTGATCGCCGGGAAGATCGGGCAGGTCGTCGGGTGTTCCCGGCGGCCTACCAGTCGCTTCCAAGTCCTCCCCAAGTGTCCCCCGTCATGCTCTCGCCTCGGGAAGCAAGTTTTGGGGAGAGTACGCAGATGTGGGGAAGAATCAGCGCCGTCGCGGGCCTGGTACTGGCGAGCACGCTGGCACTGCCGGGTACAGCGATGGCCAAACCCAAAGAGGTCGATGTCCCCGTCGGGACGTGGCTGGCGGCCAGGACGCACCCGTCCGTCCAGTTGACCTCGGTGTCCTACACGGCGGACGTGGCCGTGCCGACGCCCGAGGCGAACCTGGAGGCGATCAGGACCCTGACGCAGCAGGGGATCAACGCCGTACAGAGCGGCAAGATCTCCTCTGACGAGAACAGCATCTACCGCTGGGTCGTGCAGCAGATGGCCAAGAATCCGGGCCGCTACTTCTCGCCCGGCGGGCAGGAACGGGTCGTCGAGGCGACGGCGGGCGGGCTGTGCACCGGCTGGTGGGTCACGCCGGACGGTTACATGGTGACCGCGGCGCACTGCGTCGGCCAGGAGGACGCCGAGCTGGCCCAGACCTTCGCGGCACAGGCGCTCACGAAGATCAATGAGAAGGACGCCGCCGACCTGGTCGCCAGCCTCGGCGACATCGCCTCCGACGAGGAGATCCTCCGGAACGCGGCGAAGATCTTCCAGATCTGGAACGCGGAGAACATCAAGATCCGTAATGTCCAGAGCTCGCTCTCGCTGCTGCAGAGCCTGCCGGGCGGCGGCGTCGACAAGACCACCAAGACGGTGCCGATCGAGCTGGTCGCCAAGGGCACGGTCTACCCGGGCAAGGACGTCGCGATCCTCAAGGCCAACGGGCAGAGCAACCTGCCGACCGTGCCGCTGGGCGAGGACTCGGACGTGCGTGTCGGCGACACCCTTTACATCAGCGGGTTCCCCGGCACCGTGACGCAGACCTCGATCTTCAACCTTGAGTCCAAGCTCGACCCGGCGTTCACCGAGGGCCCCTACAACGCCAGCCGCCAGACCCCCGAGGGGGTGCCGTACATCCAGACCCAGGCACCCTCCTACCCGGGCAACTCCGGCGGTCCGGTGTTCAGCAAGGACGGCAAGGTCATCGGCATCCTGGTCGGCGGTCTGATCCAGCAGGACGGCGGCTCCACCGAGGGTGAGAGCTTCGTGCTGCCGGTCAGCATCGTCAAGGAGAAGCTGAACGAGAAGAACATCAAGCCGGCCGAGTCGTCGACGACGAAGGCCTACAACGAGGCGCTCGACCTGTTCTTCCAGAACAGATACTCCGACGCGCTGCCCAGGTTCCGCGAGGTGCAGGCGCTGCAGCCGAACCACCCGTACGTCGCCAAATACATCAGCGACTCCCAGCAGGCCATCACCGCGGGCAAGGACGAGAGCGGCACCCCGATCCTGCCGTGGCTGCTCTGGGGCGGCGGCGGCCTGGTCGCCGCGTTCGTGATCGGCACGATCGTCGCGGTCGCCAGGGGAAAGCGCCGCGCCAAGGGGCCTGCCTCCTTCCCGCCCGCTCCCTACGGGGCGCAGCCCGGCTACCCGGCGCAGTTGCAGGGGAGCCAGCCACAGTACGGCCAGCCACAGTACGGCCAGCAGGGGCAGCCGTACGGGGCGCCACAGCAGCAGTACCAGCAGCGGCAGCCCTACCCGCTCCCGGCTGGGCCGGAGACCCGGGCGGTCCGCACGCAGTCGCCGTACGGCCCGCCTCAGCCCCAGCAGGGGGCTCCGGGGCCCGGGGCGAACACCCGGATCGCCGGTCTGGAGGCGGAGCTGGAGCAACTGCGCCGGAACATGGGGAAGCGCCCGCCCGAGCAGCGCTGATCACACTCGCTCGGGTGGAGCCGCACCCCTGGGGAGCGCCGGCGGCGCTCGCCCGAGCGGAATCAGTGAACACCCGAGTGGCGCTCCTCGCCCGAGCGGAATCAGTGAACACCCGAGTGGTGCCTCTCGCCCGAGGGGCACCGCTCGGGTGTGGAAGCCCGGAGTGAACTTACCGCTCCGGGCCTTTCGCCGTACGGCCCACTGTACGCTTACCCAAGCGTGCGCTAGGTTGGTGTAGTGGACCTGGACTTCACCCCCGCGGAGCGGGAATTCCGGGCCGAGGTGCGGGACTGGCTGGCCCGGCACGTCCCGGAGGTCCCGCTGTCCTCGATGGACACGCGGGAGGGCTTCGAGGCGCACCGCGAGTGGGAGCGCCTGCTCGCGGCCGACAGTCTGTCGGTGGTCTCCTGACCCATCGAGTACGGCGGGCGGGGGGCGAGCCTCGTCGAGCGGCCATTTCTAGCCGACTTGTCATGATTTATGGGGAGGAATCCCTCGGTAGATCCCTAGGCCGGCACCTTTTCCCGGCGGCGGCGTCCCCGGTAGCCGCTGTGGACCAGGACGTCGCCTGGTTCGACGGGTGAGCTGCGGGAACCGGCCGGTACGGCGGGACCGTTCCGACCGTTCCGACCGTTCCGACCGTTCCGACCGTTCCGGGCCACGGGGCGGGCGGCGGAGACAGAGATGGGCGCAGGGACGGTTGCCGTTCTCGGGCTGACGGCCGAGTGGGCGGGCATGGTGGAACGGGCGGGGCGGGCGGAACGGGCCGGGGTGGCTCCGCCGTCGTCTCCCGACGGGGCCTCTCGGCCGTTCCCCGCCGCTGTCCCGGCGGCGTGCTTGGGTGCCTGCCTGGCCTTGCCGGGTCCCGCGGACGCCGGGGTCTTTCTCGCCGGGATGGGGGCGGGGACCAGGGCGAGCAGGTTGGGTCCGGGGTCGACCGCCACCAGGTTGCCCCCGCACGCGGTGGCGGGATCGAGAATCAGCTGCTTCTCGGTGGCCTCCCGATCCAGCCGGGCCTTGATCTTCTCCGGATACCCGTAGCCGACGACCTTGCCGGTGTCGCGCTCCTTGCGCTTGGCGACGCCGCCGTCGATGTTGCCCTCGATCGTGTGGATCCTGTTCCCCTCGACCCGGGTGACGATCCCCACGTGGTCGATACCGTCGATCTTCTTCGAACCGCTCCAGTCGAAGAAGACGATGGCCCCGGGCTTGGGAGTGGCGCCCCAGGCATCCTGCTGCTGGAACCACCGGGCGTGGTAGACGGTGTAGGCGAACTGGCCGATCCACTCCTCGTAGCCCAGCTTGCCGGCAGCCCACGAAAGGTACATGTCGCACCAGGGGGCGGCGGTGTAGTCGGCGTCGAACTCGACGGTCCTGCCGTACCAGTCGCCGAACTTGGTGTAGCCGCCGCTCTTCTCGGAGTATCCGAGCTGGCTCTCCAGCAGCTCGACGAACTTCTGCATCTCAGGGGTCATATGAGGTTTCAGGGGACCCCCGGCGGCCATGCGGGGATGGTCGCTCCGCCTTGCGACCTGGCCACCGGGAGACGGGGTAGGGCGATGGCGCGTTCACGCGAGCCTCCCGGGGACGGGTAGGACGCGTGCGGCGGCACCACTGGCCGGTTGTCTTCCGTGACGAGGGAGGTTACCCGGCCCCAAGGATAGGTCACAACAGTCTAAAGTGCACGCAAAGTCACTTGGCGTCATATACCTAGATAAAAGACGACGTCATGGGCTTCTGTGTGATCCTTCGCGAGTAGAGCATTTAGCGAAAAGATCTACTGGACGGCCGCAACCGGAGCCAGGGCCGCTGTCACCGCGCGGGTCGATCTTGTTGACCATCTTCATCCCTGGGGGCCGACCTCTTTACCATCGGCGAAATAGGTATGGATATGGGTATTTATCCCGATATGCCGGTATCGGCTCTGGGAGAGGCTGGTCACATCGAAGGCTCAACTGCAACCGATGAAGGATTAAAGGTACGAGCCATGTGTCAGCACCAGCCGCGATGCCCTCTCGCAAGCGCCCCCGATCATGAAGCCGCGTCCCTCGTGGCCTTCCACCCCGAGCAGGGGTGGGGTCTGCTCTGCAACGGCGTCGTGGTCTTCGAGGACACCGGAGCGCTCCTGCCGGACGGGCGTAGCACTCCCGTCCACAGCATGCCCGCCCACCGTGTTTCGTGGAGGCAGGCGGCATGAGTTCGGTTCGGGTTCCCGCCGGCAAGGGCAAGGGATCGAGCACGCCGGGCGGGCAGGTTGCCCAGTCGTGGCCGATCGCCGCGGGCAACGGTCCCGTGCGTGAGCCGAACCCGCCCATGACCGCCCTCCTCGGGGAGCCGGACTTCCAGGAGACGTCGTTCTCCTTCACGCCCGAGTCGTCATCCGTGCCCCGGGCGCGCCGGGTGACCCGCGCCTGCCTGGCGGACTGGGGGCTGCACGAGGAGCACAGCACGGTCGCCGAGCTGCTCGTCAGCGAGCTGGTCACCAACGCGCTGCGCCACTCGCGAGGGACGATCAGGCTCGCCCTCTCCTTCGAGGAGGGCCTGCTGCGCTGCGAGGTCGAGGACGCGGACGCGGACCCCTCACAGATCCGCGTGCACCGGGCGCATGAGGACGACGAGCGGGGACGCGGGCTGCACCTGCTCGACCTGCTGTCCTGCTGCTGGGGTAGCGACCGTACCTCCGAAGGCAAGGCCGTCTGGTTCGAGCTCCCCGCGCACGTCGCCGCCGGGTGCTGACCATGGGCCCGCCACACGCGCCGGTCACACCCGCCCCCGCCGGGGGCTGAACCCACACACCACCTCCGAAGGCCGGATGCCGAGTCCCCCCGACTCGCCTTCCGCCATACGCCGGAGCCGACGAGATCGCCGCACTCGTCGGCTCCGGCGTTCCTCTTTCCCGTCAGGTGCCGGATGCGCGGTTCCCGTTCACGTCCCGGTTGCGCTCGCCGATCCAGACGGCGATCTGGGCCCGCGAGTGGAAGCCCAGCTTGGTCATGATGTGCTCGATGTGACCCTCTGCGGTGCGCTGGGCGATCGTCAGCGAAGTCGCGATCTCCTTGTTGCTCAGCCCCTGGGCGACGAGCTGGGCGATCTCGGTCTCTCTGCGGGTCAGCGGGGACGGCGACGGCGCGGCCCTGTCCGGGGGCCCGCCGGAGCGAGTGCCCTCGTCGAGGGCGAAGGCCAGTGCCTCCTCGCCAGGCAGCTTCGCGCCCCGCCTGGCGGCCGCGTCGAAGGCGGTTTTTCCGAGAGCCTCGCGCGTACGGGCCTCGCACTCGTCGTGGTAATACATCAGGTGCCCGAACCCGGACATCGGTGCCCCGACCGCCTGCCAGATCGTCTCCAGGATTCCCAGCAGTACGGCCGCCCGCCGATGGTTCCCCTCCGCGGCGGTGATCCAGGCCAGCACCTCCAGATTGACGCCGACGCCCAGCAGATCGTCGAGCGAGCGGTTGAACCTCAGGCTCTCCTTCTCCAGTTCGGTCGCGCGCCGGGCGTCGCCCTGGGCCCAGACCCCGACACCGAGCGCCATCATCGCGTACGCCCTGTGCCAGCTCTCCCCGTGGGCGTCACAGAGCGTGAGGCACTCCTCGCCCGCGGAGATGGAACTCGCCCAGTCACCCAGGAAGGAGTGGGCGAGGCAGAGCCGGATGAGCGTCAGGGCCAGGCCCGTCGGATCGTCGTCGGCGAGGTGGCGCGCAGCCGCCTCCCGGTAGAGCTCGATCGCGGCTTCGACGTCTCCCCGGAACATGGCGATCATCCCCGAGTAGAGCGTGACGTAGGCCAGGACCGGCTCGTGCCCCGGCAGGTTCCCCAGCGCCCTGGCCTCCTCCAGCATCGCCGTGGCGGAGACGACATCGGCCTGGATGATGGCCAGCCAGCTGTTGGACCAGAGCGCACGGCCCCGGATCTCGTCGGGCCCGGTGACGGCGAGCAGGCTTCGGTCCAGCCAGTGTCGTCCCTCGCTGAGATAGTGGCTGGTGATCCAGTGGTAGAGCAGGTCGGTGGCCATGCCGAGGGCGGCGGAGGTCTCTTCAGGGTCGGTGAAGCAGTACTCCAGCGCGGTGCGCAGGTTGGCGTGTTCGAGATCCAACCTGCCGAACCAGGCCACCTGGGACGGGCCGAACCGCTGCGCGTACGCCTTCGCCGACAACCGCCGGTAGTGGTCGCGGTGCAGCCGCCGGAGTCTGGTCTCCTGTCCCAGGGCCGCCAGCCGCTCCCGGCCGTACTGCCGGATCGTCTCCAGCAGCCGGTAGCGGGTGACCGAGGGGGTGGCGGGGGGATTCTCCTTGATCAGGATGGACTTGTCCACCAGCCCGATCACCAGGTCGATCGCCTCCTCGCGATCGATGCCCGCCCCCGAGCAGACCGCCTCGGCCGCCTCAAGGTCCAGACCGTCGGCGAACACCGAGACGCGCGCCCACAGCAGTTGCTCCTTCTCCGTGCAGAGGGCATAGCTCCAGTCGATCAGCGCGCGCAGCGTCTGCTGGCGGGGCAGCGTCGCGGGTGAACCGCCGGTGAGCAGCCGGAACCGGTCGTCCAGCCTGGCCAGCAGCTCTTCGGGGGAGAGCGCGCGCAACCGCGCGGTCGCCAGCTCGATCGCGAGCGGAATGCCGTCCAGCCGGCGGCAGATCTGCTCCACGGCGGACCGGTTGGCGTCGGTGACCGTGAAATCCGGTATGACGGCGGCGGCCCGCTCGGCGAACAGCCGCACCGCCTCGGACTGCGTGGCGGGCTCCGCAGGCAGTCTCGGACGGTCGGAGTCCGGTACCGGTGGCGGCAGCGGCAGCGTCGGCACGGCCAGCGTCTGCTCGGCGGCGATGCCCAGCGCCTGCCGGCTGGTGGTGAGGATCCGCAGGGAGGGGGCCGAGCGCACCAGGATCTCCGCCAGCACGGCGCAGCCCCGCAGGAGGTGCTCGCAGTTGTCGAGGATCAGCAGCGCCCGCTTGTCCCGGAGGTGGTCGACGAGCACCTCCATCAGGGGTCGGCGAGAGGTATCCCTGATCGCCAGGGCCTCGTTCACCGACGCGCCGAGCAGCTCGGGATCCTTCAGTCCGGCGAGCTCGACCAGCCACACCCCGTCGGGGAAGGCGCGCTGGACATCGGCCGCGACGCGCAGGGCCAGCCGGGTCTTGCCGACACCGCCGGGGCCGGTGAGGGTCACCACACGGGCCTTGGACAGCAGGCGCCTGACCTCGGCCATCTCATGCCGACGTCCTACGAAACTGGTCACCTCGAGTGGCAGCCCCGGTGTCTGCCACCGTTTCGGGGTGGCCGGTGCCACCTCATCCATCAACGCCTCACGCCGGCTTCGGCAGGCGGACCGCCTAAGGTTCGAGTCCGGCCGACACCACCCACACTATGCGCAGACGGTTTCGCCCCCGTACGCGCCGTGACCGGGGCCGTGACCATGACCATGACCATGACCGGGACCGGGACCGGGGTCGTAATCGGGACCGTGGCCGGGTGGGCGGGTGGGCGCCGGCCGTCGGCGGCGAGAGGGCTATGGATCAGTAGCCGGCGTCCCAGTAGGCGAGCGTGTCACCGGTCATCGATCGCCAAGCTGGCGCACGCTTGGTTACCTCACAAGATGCCGTCCACACCGGTTCGCTCGGGGCCGGGTTCGTCCACGGTGGGCCGTTCGGAGTTCCGCGGCCTCTCCGGGGCCGGGCCCTGGTCCGGGTCCTGCTCGGGAGCACAGGAGGGCAGGTCGATCCGGACCGTCCGGGAGGGCATGTCGCCCGAGGGGACCGTACTGATCGTCACCAGCCGCGTGACGTGCTCCCCGCACCGGGGCGGCTCGGCGAACTCTCCCCTCACCTCCCGCGCGTACTCGGTGGCGCCGGACAGTTCCAGCTCCCGCGTGCCGCTGGTCACCGCGCCGTCGAGCTTCTGGGCGAACCCGAGTCGCACGGTCACCGGCGAGGTGCCCGAGGTCCTCACCAGGAAGCCGACGGTGGTGCCGTCGAAGGCGGTGATGGAGACCGAGGGCGGTGAGCACGGCTCGCCGTGGACCTCCTGGGTGCGGCTGGAGGTCCCGACGGAGGAGCGGGGCGAGGTCGCGACCGTGACCCGGCGATAGAGGGTCTGCCCGCAGGCGGGGGCCGCGAAGGTGTGCGGGACGGTGTGTGAGTAGGCCGAGGACCCGTCGAGCACCGAGGTCTGCGGGGGCGCCTGGACGAGCCGGTCGCGCGTCGGACCCTCGGCGAACATGACGGTCACCACGACGTCCGCCGGGGTGGAGGCGCGGAAGGCGACAGTGGTCCCGTTCGAGTCGATTCCCACGACCCTCAGGCCGCTGACCGTGTGCGCGGGCTCCGGTGGCGTCCCCGTCAAGATCGGCGTGGGTGTCGGAGGGCGTGTGGGGGTGGGCGTCGGCGGCTTCGGTGTGGGGGTTGGTGTGGGCTTTGGCGTGGGCGTCGAGGTGGGCGTCGAGGTGGGCTTCGGTGTGGGCGTCGGGGTGGGGGGTGTGGGGCTCGGGCGCTGAGGCCGCGAGCCGGTCGGCGCGGGGGTCGCGGTCCGGCTCGGGACCGGTGAGGGGAACGTGACAGGAACGGAGTCCGTGTCCTCCGAGGGCGGCACGGGCCGCCCGACGGCGGCGCCTCGCGAGAGGCTCGGCCCGACGGACGGCTCCGGCGGCTCCGGCACCTGGCTCCGTCGCGCCGGTGTCCCCTCGATGATTGCTGAGCTGGGTGGCGGGGTGAAGATCGTGTCGGCGGAGAGCCGGTCGTGCGGCCGGTTGGCCGCGATCACACCGGCGGTCATCGCGACGGTGACCACCCCGAGTCCGGCCAGCGTCCTGGGGCCCAGCCGGGGACGGCGCACCCGGCGCACCCTCCCCATCCGGCCGAGCACGGTCTGGGCCACCGAGGAACTCGCCCTCGGCGCGGGTTTGGCCAGCGGGAACGCCAGCGCCAGCAGCGTGGCGAGCTCGGCCAGGTGCCGCCGCCCGCGCTGCTCCCACTCCGGCCCGTACGCCGACAGCGCCGCGGCCTCCAGCTCCTCCAGGAACGCCCGCGCGTTCTCCGGCCGGTCATGCGGGTCCTTGGCCATGCCCCGGACGACCAGAGCGCGGACCGAGCTGGGCACCTCCGCCACCGGGATCGGCGCGGTCAGGTGCCCGTGCATCAGCGCCGCGCGGTGATCCGCCTGGTACGGCCTGTGTCCGGTGAGGCACTCGAAGAACACGCACGTGGCCGCGTAGACGTCGGTCGCGGTGCTCGCCGACGCCCCCTCCCACTGCTCGGGAGCCATGTAGGCGGGGGTGCCGGCGGTGATGCCGGTCTCCCCGACGTGGGCGGCGATGCCGAAGTCCGCCAGCTTGCTGCCGCCGTCGGCCTGGATCAGCACGTTCTCCGGCTTGTAGTCGCGGTGCACGACCCCGGCCGCGTGCGCGAAGGCCAGGCCCAGCAGCGAGCCCTTGAGCACGGTCAGCGCGGCCTCCGGGCTCGTGCTGCCGTGCTCGGCCAGGATCCGCCTGAGCGCGACCCCGTCGACCAGCTCCATCACGATCGCGGCTTCGAGCACGTCCTCGTAGTACTCGTACAGCTGGACCACGTTCGGGTCCTGCAACTCCACCATGACGCGCGCCTCCGCACGGAAGCGCGCCAGGAAGCGGTAATCGTCCTTGAGTGTCGCGTTGAGGTATTTGATGGCCACGTAGGCACCGGTGGCGGCGTACGTGGCCAGCACCACGCGCCCGCCTCCGCCGACGCCGAGTTCCCGAATCTCGCGGTATCCCGGAACCATCCAGTCCCCTTCCGAGTGCCGTCGACTTGTTCGACGGTCTCACCCATGGGGTTGGTTGTCACGGTTGGTCAACTTTTATGAATGAATCGCGCTCGGTAGTCGATGCGGCCGTGTGTTAACCTCCGAAAGGTAATCAAGCAAGCGCTCGGGTTAGTAGAGGTCGCATGCCCGTCGATCTGGGTGCGCTCGCCGCGCTCGGGGCCAGGATCGTCGTGGCGGACGTGGACGAGCCCGCCGCTGTGGACCGTCTCGGGGCCGCCTGCCGTGCCGTCACCGGCCAGGTGATCAGCCTGGCCATGCCGATCAGGGGGGCCACATCCTCGCCCGCCCCCACGACGGTCCCGCACCTGCGGGGCCGCCCGCTGCCGCAGCACTTCATGTCCGTGGACGGCGACGACTACGCGGCCGGCACCCGCCCGATCGGGGCCGGGCTGCGGATGGCCGACGACGCCCTGATGGTCACCCACCACGGCACCACGACTCATGTGGACGCGCTCTGCCACATGTGGGCGGGGGAGGAGCTCTGCAACGGGCGGGAGTGCGCTCGATGAGCATTGGCCGTGAGTGGCTAGAATAATAGTTGTACTAACATTTGAAATTACTTCCCCGGGGGAGAAGCATGAGCCGTCCACAGCGGGGGACCCTCCGTGACGTGCGGAAGGGCAACCGGTCCGTGGTCCTGTGGACGTTGTATTTCGCCAACGAGCTGAGCAGGCACGACCTGGCCCAGACGACCGGTCTCAGTGCCGCGACGGTCAGCAACGTGATCGGCGACCTCGTCGCGGACGGCATCGTGGTCGAGACCGGTTCCGTCGACTCCGACGGCGGGCGGCCGCGGATCATGCTCAGGGTCGATCCCTCGTACGGATACGTGGTCGGGATGGGGGTCGGGGAGACACACGTCCGCGTCGAGCTGTACGACCTGGCGATGAAGGAGCGGGCGAGGAAGGAGTTCGCCCTCGACCCGAGCCGCCACGAGCCCGCCGTGGTGGCCCGTCACATCCTCGACGGGCTGGAGGCGGTCCTGTCGGAGGCGGGGGCGGACGAGTCCGAGGTGCTCGGCATGGGGCTGGGCGTCCCAGGTGTCGCCGAGCAGGGGCCCGACCTGCTCATCCACGCCCGCGCGTTCGGCTGGGACGGCGTACCGCTGGGCGCGCTGCTGCGCGAGGGCACCTCGATCCCGGTCTTCGCCGACAACGGGGTCAAGACCACCGGCCAGGCCGAGCTCTGGTTCGGGGCGGGCAAGGGCGCCCAGCACCTGGTCATGACCTTCATCGGCACCGGCGCCGGGGCGAGCGTCATCACCGGCGGCGTCACCTACCGGGGAACGGCGAACGGCGCGGGGGAGTGGGGCCACACGAAGATCGTCCTCGACGGGCGCCCCTGCCGCTGCGGCAGCCGGGGCTGCCTGGAGGCGTACGTCGGCGCCGAGGCGATCCTCGCCGGCGCGGGAAGGGGCCTGGGGGACGACGACGAGGAGGGCGTCTTCGCCGCGCTTCTCGCCGACCCGCTGGCCAGGCCCGCGTTCGAGGAGGCCGTCCGCTGTCTCGGGGCGGGGCTGGCCAACCTCATCAACCTGGTCAACCCCGAGCGTGTCATCCTTGGCGGCTGGGCCGGGTCCCTGCTCGGGCGGGAGTTCCTCAGCGAGATCCGCGCCGCCGCCGCCAGGTACGCCCTGCCCCTGCCCTTCTCGCAGGCGTCGATCGAGCTGGGCAGGCTCGGCCCCGAGGCGGTCGCCCTGGGCGCGGCCACCCTGGTCGTCGAGGACTTCCTGCTGCGCAGCCACGCGGTGCGTCCCGCGGGCCGGGTCGCGACCCCGGCGCCGGCGGCCGGGCCCGCGCACGCCTGACCGGCCTCCGGCGCCGATCAGCTTCTCGTCGCCGTCGGCGATGTGCTCCAGAGTGGTGAAGCGGGCCATGTGCTCAAGCATGTCGGCGGGGTAGCGGCCGTTGAGAATCGGGTCGAGGAAGATCCGGTTGTGCAGGCCGTCGACGAGACGAAGTCCACATGCCGCGGCTTCTTGTACGAGGCGAGTCCGCCCCGCACGTGCTCGACGATCTCCTCGGCGGAGGCCGTGGCTCCGTCCCCGAGGACCACGACGGCCTTCACCGCCTGCCGCCACCGCTCGTCGGGGACGCCGATGACCGCGGCGTCGGCGACGGCGGGATGGGTCTTCAGCACCCGCTCGACCTCGGCCGGATAGATGTTCTCGTTGCCGGACTTGATCATGCGGAGCCTGGGGCCGATGAAGGTGATCGTGCCGTCGGCCTCGCGGCGGCCGAGGTCACCGGTGTGGTGCCAGCCCCCGCGCGTCTTCGCCTCGTTGAGTTCAGGTTTGTTGAAATATCCAGAAAAAAGAGACTTGCCGCGGGCGCAGATCTCGCCCACCTCTCCCGTGGGCACCTCCTCGCCGTCAGGGGAGAGGATGCGCACCTGGACCAGCGGCGACGGCCGTCCGGCGAACCTCGTGGCGCCCGGGGCGAGCCCGAGGAAGGTCAGCATCCCGGCCACCTCCGTCTGCCCGTAGCCGCCCATCTTCGACCGGCACCAGGGGGAGTCGTCCACGCTCGTCATGGCGTCCCATTCGGCCGGGTGGGAGACGAAGTGGAGCGACGTCAGGTCGTACCCGCCGTCCTCGTTGGCCTTCGCCACCGCGTCGATCATCTGTCCGAACAGGAACGCCTGGGTGACCTTCTCCGCGTCGACGAGGCGGCAGACCTCGCCGGCGTCGAAAGCCGGAGTGAAGACGTTCGTCCCGCCGATCTGCAGCGTGGCCAGGCAGAACATCATCGTGCCCACGTGGAAGAGCGGGCCGCTGTTCAGGAAGGTGAAGCCCGGCTCCATCTGCCGCACCACCAGCAGCGAGGTGCTGTGCGCGATCAGGGCGGCGCTGCTAAGCAGCGCCGCGTTGGGGCGGCCGTCGAAGGCGGCGGTGTAGAGCGCGAGCACCGGTGCCGTGTCGTCGGCGTCGTCGGCGTCGTCGGCGTCGTTGGCGTCGTCGGCGTCGTCGCCGACGTCGCCGACGAACCCGCCGGGCAAGGTATCCGGGGACCCTGCGGCCAGGAACGCCTAATAGTCCGCTCCCGCCAGGATCCAGCCCTCGCCGCTCAGCGGGGCGGCGACCTCGGACTCCTCCCAGACGACGACCTTCGGAGCGAGGTCCGAAAGGACGAAGGAGAGCTCGCCGGTCGACTGCCGCCAGTTGGCCGGGCAGAGGATCGCGCCGAGGTCGCGTCCACGGACACGGTGTACGAGCATCCGAATCCGGTGAGCCGGTCACGGTGGAAAAGCGCGGCGTCGTCCGTGGGGAAAAGCGCGGCGAGGGTGGTGGAGTGCTTCAGGACCGCTCGTTGGTGTCGTGTCGTGCGGGGTGGAAGGTCAAAAGCGCGCCGAGGACCGTGGAGTGGCCCCAGACCGCCCATCGGTACGGGTCCGCCGCGGTGCGGAAGAATTCGGGCCGCTCCTCGCCGCCGCCTCGTGCGAGGCTCTCGCCGTGCGGGGTACGAAGGTCCGCGGGGCGTCCGGTCAGGGGTCTCCCTCGGCCGGGTGCGGGGACGAATCGGGCCTTCCACCACGAAAGGCGGCCCATCCGAGGGGGCGGGAGTGGCGCTTTCCTTGATCTGGGTGAATCCGCACGCCCCCAGCGTGCCAACTCATCCAGATCATGGAAAATCCCCGATCGTCACCGCCACGGCCCCGCCTCCACGCCCGCCATGACCCGCTTTGCCCCCTCCCGGAGCTCCACCGGCCCGCCCCCGGTCACCCACACCCGGCCAACGCCCGCCACCACCCCGCACGATGCGTTGCCGGTGAGCGGTCCCGAGCGACTCCGCCGCCCTCGCCGCGTTTTTGATCTTCCACCCCGCACGATGCGTTGCCGGTGAGCGGCCCCCAACCACTCCACCGCCCTCGCCGCGCTTTTCCCCACGTACATCGTCGTCCACGCGAAGAGATCTTCGGGACATGAAGCCGGTCCGGGGATGTGATGATCCGGGGTCGGCGTGCAAAAAGCCGCGCCCCGGGCGGCATGCGAAGCAGAGGCGGGCCCGGGGCGTACGCGTTCACTCTACCCGTTGGTACCGGTCCCTAACAGTCGATCCCCCAGAGAGAGCGGTCGTGACTTCCGAGTTGCCTGAATGGTTCCAGCGGGTGTTCTCCACACCGCGATTCGCGCCTTACCTCGACGCTTCCGGACGGAATGTCACGCGAGCCTGGCAACTGTATCGCTGGAATGTTGAGGTGTCGGAGGCCTTTTACGGCCCTCTGCACTGTCTGGAGGTGGGCCTGCGCAATGCGGAACACGATCAGCTCCGTGCTAAGTACGGCCGGGCCGACTGGTGGGAGACGGCACCACTGCGGAAGCACGACGCCGGGAAGATCGCCAAAGCCCAGGACGATCTGCGTCGCAAGAACCGCGGCCCTTTCACCGCAGATGACGTGCTCGCCGAGCTGTCGTTCGGCTTCTGGGTATCGCTCCTGAGCCAAGCCTATGACCGGCACTTCTGGGTTCCGGCGTTGCACAGGGCTTTCCCGCACTATTCGGGTCGTCGTGACGAGCTGCGCGACCAACTCCAGGCGATGGTGCTGTTCCGCAACAGGATCATGCACCACGAGCCCATCCATCATCGACACCTGGTGGCCGACCACGCGAAGATCTACCGCCTTCTGGGTTACCTGGAGCCTGAGGTCGCACCGTGGTTGCGGCGGTTCGATCGGGTGCCGGAGGTGCTCGCCCGGAGAGTAAAAGAGGACCATGGTGATGAGCAGGCCTGATGGTTACGTGTCTCGGTCCGATATCGCACGGCTCGCAGAGGTGCGACGTCCGGCCGTGACCAACTGGGAACGTCGGCACCGCGATTTCCCGACGCCCAGGTCGATCGAAGGTGAGGAGCTTTTCGAGGTGTCGGCCATCGGCGCATGGCTCGATCGCCGCAGGATCGCGAGCAACGCGCTCATGACAGGGGAACGGATCGGTTCCACGTACGGTGGCCGTTTTCATCGGAACCTGGTGATGCGATCCGGTGAGGAGAAATCGGTGCCCGCCCCCCGTTCTTCCCAGTGCTTCTCCCCGTCCTTCCAGCGAGAAGAACGCCCTGTGGGAAAAGCTCCTGAGGCTGCGCGGCGCCGTTGACGCGGCCTCTTATCGGGATCTCGTGCTCAGCCTGGTCTACCTGCGCGCGCGTGAGAGCGACAGCTGGGCTGCCGTGACACGTGGTCTCCGGGAGGAGCACGGCCCGTATGCCCTGTCGCGCCTGGCCGCACAGCTCCAGGCGATCCTGCCGGACTCCTGGAGGTTCGACCGGTCCGGCTTCGGGATGCCGCACCAGTCCGGTCACGGGCTTGCCGACATCGTGGACGTCATCGATCGGGCGATCGACGCTCAGGAGGGCGCGGTGGTCTTCCACCAGCTGCTGGAACAGTTCGCCGTGCTGGAAGGCCGCAAGGGCGGAGAGTTCCACACACCGGAATCCGTGGCGCGCGCACTGGTCGAGGTCCTGTCGCCGGACCTGCCACGAGCGATCTACGACCCGGCCTGCGGAACGGGCGGACTGCTCGTCGCGGCGGCGGCCCGTCGACGGGCATCGCCGTCACCATCTGGCTGCTGACGCCTCCGAACGAGTTTCGCAAGGAGCTTCTTTTCATCGACGCCTCGGATATGGGACGGATGGTCACCCGTACCCATCGGGAACTCGGCGCCGAGGAGATCCATGAGATGGGCGCCGTCGTCGCCCGTTGGCGGCGAGGTGAAGAGCTGGACTCGGCCTTGGCCATGTCGGTATCGCTCGGGAACGTTCGCGGTCAGGACTACAACCTGAACCCCCGGAAGTACGTCGTGCCGCCCCCTGCAGACGTGTCCGGTGACAAACAGATGGTTGAAGACCTGTGGGGGAAACTCGGCCGCCTGCACGCGCGGGCGGCGGAGGCGATCGTGAGCCCATGTCCCGGGCTGGCCGCCGTTCCTCACGAGGGACGAGGACCATGGCGCGAGGTCCGGTAGTTTTCCGGGGGTGACTGTCCTTCTGCCCGGTGTGGCGCTCACCGACCACGTGTTCACCGTTCCGCTCGACCACGCCGACCCCGGCGGCGAGACGATCGAGGTCTTCGCCCGGGAGGCGGTGGACCCGGCCAGGCAGCGGGAGGACCTGCCGTGGCTGCTCTTCCTGCAGGGCGGTCCCGGCGGCAAGTCGCCGCGCCCGGCCGCCGCGGACGGGTGGCTGGGGCAGGCGCTGAAAACCCACCGCGTCCTGCTGCTCGACCAGCGGGGGACCGGCCGCAGCACACCCATCACCGCGAAGACGGCGTGCGGCACGGACGCCGAGCTCGCCGCCCGCCTCGGGCACTTCAGGGCCGACTCGATCGTGGCCGACGCCGAGCTGATCCGGCGCGAGCTGGCCGGCGACCGGCCCTGGGAGACCCTCGGCCAGAGCTACGGCGGCTTCATCACGCTGACCTACCTCTCGCTGGCCCCCGAGGGCCTGGCGACCTGCTACGTGACCGGTGGTCTGGCCGGGCTCGACGCCACCGCCGACGACGTCTACTCCCGCACCTACCCGCGCGTCCGGGGCAAGGCGCGCCGCTACTTCGCCCGCTATCCGAACGACTCGGGCCGCCTGGACGAGATAGCCGCCCACCTGCGGCTGCGCGAGGTCTCGCTCCCCGACGGCGACCTGCTGACCGTACGCCGCCTGCAGACCCTCGGCATGTGCCTGGGCATGAGCGACGGCGCCGAGTACCTGCACTGGTTGCTGGAGGAGGCCTGGACCGGCGACAGGCTCTCCGACCTGTTCCGGTACGAGGTCATGATGGCCACCGGCTTCGTCGGCAACCCGCTCTACGCGGTCCTGCACGAGTCGATCTACGCCCAGGGCGCAGCCACCGGCTGGGCCGCGCACCGGCTGCTGCCCGAGGAGTTCCACGAGGACGCGGGGCCGACGCTCCCCACCGGGGAGATGATCTATCCCTGGATGTTCGACGAGATCGCCGCGCTCCGCCCCTTCAGGGGCGCCGCCGAGATCCTCGCCACCGCCTCCGGCTGGCCGGCCCTCTACGACCCGGTCCGGCTGGCCGCCAACCGGGTCCCGGTGGTCGCCGCCGTCTACTACGACGACATGTACGTCGACGAGGGCCTGTCCATGCGCACCGCGCGCGCGGTGGGCAACGTGCGGACCTGGGTGACCAACGAGTGGGAGCACGACGGCGTCCGGGTCTCCGGCGGCAAGGTCCTCGCCCACCTGATGGACATCGCGGGCGGCGTCCACGGCTCCTGAACGTCTCGGGGAGAGGGCTGGAGCGTGCCGTCCAAAGCGTCCGCTCCGGACGGCATGGGCTCAGGTGGGGGCGGACGCCTCGGTGACGGGGAGGCGCACCTGGAAGCGGGTGTCGCCGGGCTTCGACTCCACGCGCAGGTCGCGTGCGATGGACCGTGATACACCTGGATCGTCGTCGACGGTCATGATGACCGTTTTGTCCATGTGCTGTCTTCCCCCGGGATGGCGGCACTCGATATGGGGACAATCTCTCTGCAGGATGTCACTTTTGCGTTAAAGCAATCGTTCGTCGGGCGCGGTTGTGCGGGCCGGATCGGTCCCGCGGGGGCGGGGGCCGGGCATCCCCGTGGTGCGTAGCAGGGCGGCCGCGTAACCGTGGTCGCTGAGGAAGCGCTTGAGCTCGGGGTCGCGGGCACAGAGTTCGCTCATGCCCTCGTGGCCGACCCGGTCGGCGATGATCTGCAGGGCGATGTCCTGCCTGACGTACTCGACGGCCATAGCGGCGACGGCCGGGTCCTCGGTGTAGACGCCCCACGCGGTGCCGCCGGCGAAGCCGCCGACCAGGGCCTCCCGCCGGTCGCCCACGACGACCAGCAGCCGATGCTCCGGGCCCTGCCCCTCCTGGGCCTCCGTGGTCGCGCACGGAGGGGGGAAGCGGCGCTCGTAGAGATTCCCGACCGGTTTCCGCACCGCCCCGAAGTGCACCACCGAGGTCTCGACCCCGCGCTCGACGGCTCGTTCGACCAGTGCGGAGAGCCGCCCCATCTCCTCGGGCCAGATCGACAGGAACAGGTCGGTATGCGCCTCGGCCACCACGTCCTCGGCCCGCGCGAGCAGCGCCTCCGCGTCCTTGAGGCTGTGGATCAGGTGGGCCCCGGGGGACGCCACGATCACGGGCAGCGAGACCTCCAGCGACTCGATCGAGTCGTCGAACTCCCGGCGCATGCGCTCCAGCAGGGAACGCGGTGGCAGAGGCAGGTAGTCGACGGTGTCGCCGGTGCCACGCAGCTCATAGGCCGCGCCCTTGGCCACCAGCTTGCCCAGTGTCGCGTAGACCATGCTGCGTGGCACGCCTGAGCGCTTGGCGACCTCATAGCCGTTGAGGGGCTGCCCGGCACCGACCAAGGTGACGTACGCCTTGGCCTCGTAGCCCGACATCCCCAAACGCTGTAATTGCTCCACTACGTCCCGCATCGCAGTTATGGTACGGCGCAAGCTACCCCTTTAGCGCTGTCCTAAAGCAGCTGTTTGGTGGGATTTTCGTCACGCGCTCGAGATGGAGGCCGTGTGGCTCCTCGGGAAACGGGAAAGAAGTGGCTCCCCGGGAAACGGGAAAGAGGTGGTTCCCCGGGAAAGCGGAAGGCCGCGGACGCCCCCGGCAGGACGTTCGCGGCCTTCCGTTCTTCGGTCGGGATCAGACCTGTTCGGCCTTCTCCAGAGCGGCGCAGCAGGTGTTCACGATGAGGCGGGTCACCAGGTAGGGGTCGACGTTGGCGTTCGGACGCCGGTCCTCGATGTAGCCCTTCTTCTCCACCTCGACCTGCCACGGGATGCGGACCGAGGCGCCGCGGTCGGAGACGCCGTAGCTGAACTCGTTCCAGGGGGCGGTCTCGTGCAGACCGGTGAGGCGGTCCTCGATGCCGGAGCCGTAGTGCTTGACGTGCTCCAGGGCGTTCGCCGCGAGGGCCTCGCAGGCGGTGATGATCGGGTCGTAGCCCTCGCGCATCGCCTTGGTGGAGAAGTTGGTGTGCGCGCCCGCGCCGTTCCAGTCACCCTTCACCGGCTTGGCGTCCAGGGTGGCGGCGATGTTGAAGTCCTCGGCGATGCGGTAGAGCAGCCAGCGGGCGATCCACATGTGGTCGGAGACCTCCAGCGGACCGGCCGGGCCGATCTGGAACTCCCACTGCCCGGGCATGACCTCGGCGTTGATGCCGGAGATGGCCAGGCCCGCCTCGATGCAGTAGTCGAGGTGCTTCTCGACGATCTCGCGGCCGAAGACCTCGTCGGCGCCGACGCCGCAGTAGTAGCCACCCTGCGGGGCGGGGAAGCCGCCGAGCGGGAAGCCGAGCGGGCGGCCCTCCTTGAAGAAGGTGTACTCCTGCTCGATGCCGAACCACGACTCCTGGTCGGCGTACTTCTCCGCGACATCGACGAGGGCCGCGCGGGTGTTGCTGGTGTGCGGGGTCATGTCGGTGTTGAGAACCTCGCACAGCACCAGCACGTTGCTGCCGCCGCGGATCGGGTCCAGGCAGGTGAACACCGGCTTGAGCACGCGGTCGGAGGAGGAACCGTCGGCCTGGTTGGTGCTGGACCCGTCGAAGCCCCAGATCGGGAGTTCGGCACCGTCCGCCATGACCTTGGTCTTTGAGCGGAGCTTGGCGGTCGGCTCGGTGCCGTCGATCCAGATGTATTCGGCCTTGAAGGTCATCGGCGGAGTCCTTGAGGGTGGAGGGGTCTGCTGCCCCCAAAGGTTCGCAAGTCGCGATTTCACAACTGTTGCCCGTATGTGAACAGGGTGTTACCCGGCATCGTCTGGGCAGGCAGTGGCCGCGCCGGAAACCGCACATTCCACTCTCGACCCCTGTGAGCTGCCCTTTTGTGGGACGATTGGAACGATGTAGACATCCGTCGGGGAGGGGACGGCGGGTCGCGGGGCGCCGGGCGGACATCGGGGTGGACGTCGTCCGTCCCGACTGAGGCCACGACGCGCGCGGGGGGTGGGCGAGTGCCGACCACGCCGGGTCGATCACCCGACGGGACACGACGCGTTCGGGGCCGGGCGGGCTCAGCTGGACTCGTCCCAGTCATCCTCCCGCGACCTGGCCAGCTCGGCCTCCATCTCCTCCAGCTCCCGCATGAACCCCTGAAACCCCCTCGGGCCCAGACGGCGCCAGACGAGCAGCTGCAGAGAGCGCGTCTCCTCGTCCACCGGCGGTTCCTCGTGGCGCGGCGCCTGCGTCTCCTGAGCCTGCGTCTCCTGAGCCTGCCGGTCCGCGGCCTGGAGCTCCTCGACCGTGAGGCGGACTCCGTGCTCGCGTTCGAGTAGCCGGATGTGCGGATCGTTGCGCAGTCTCTGGTCCCGGGCGCGCCGGGCGCGCCGGGCGGCCAGCTCGTCGTGGACGTGCGCGCTGGAAACCTGGTGGGGCGTGTCGGCCGGACGTCGAGTCATCGTGGGGTTCGCCTCCGTCGGGCGGCTCCTTTTCTGGAACCTCTGCCATGAACGACGCTCGAAAGGCGGCAGAGGTTGTCGGAGTTCTTCCGCGGGCTCCGGCGACACGGGCGTCACGCCCTCCACCATGCCCCGATGGTCTTGACGCGGCCTCGGGTTGAGAATAATTTTCATCCAGATGATGGTTGATGAAAGGAATGCTTGTGGCCGCAGGTGCGCTCGGACGTATCCAGACCGAGACACCCGCGCTGCCGGAGGCGCTGCGCCGGGTGGGTGAGGCGATCCTGGCCGACCCCGCGGAGGCGGCGCGATCCACGATCATCACGCTGGCCGAGCGGAGCGGCAGCTCGCCCGCCACGGTCACCCGTTTCTGCAGGGTGTTCGGTTTCATGGGATATGCCGGGCTACGGGTCGCGCTGGCCACCGAGACCGGCCGCGCGGCGCAGGCCAACTGGGACATGGGGGTGGGCCACGAGATCGGCCCCACCGACCCGCTCGACGCGGCGATCGGCATGATGGCCGCCGCCGACTCGCGGCTCATCCAGGAGACCGCGGCCCAACTCGACGCGACCACCGTCGCCAAGGTCGCCGAGGCCATCGTCGCGGCCCGCCGCATCCTCATCTTCGGGGTCTCCACCAGCGGGGCGGTGGCCGGGATGATGGGCGGGCGGTTGCGCCGCATCCGGATCCCCTGCTGGAGCCACGCCGACGCGCACGAGGCGCTCGCCGACGCCGCGCTGCTCGGTGCGGGCGACGTCGCCATCGGCATCTCCCACCAGGGCCGCACCCGCGAGGTGCTGGAGTCCCTCGGCGAGGCCGGAGACCGGGGCGCGCTGACCGTCGCGGTCACCTCCTTCGCCCGTTCCCCGCTGGCGGAGCTGGCGGAGCTGGTGCTGACCACCGCCAGCCGCGAGACCACCTTCCGGCTGGGCGGCCTGGCCGCCGTCCACTCCCAGCTCTTCGTCCTCGACACCGTCTATGTCGCGGTCGCGCAGCGCACCTACGAGCAGACGAACGAGGCGTTCGAGCTGACGATTGGTGAAGGTCCCCGCGCGGGGGACCTCGCAGACCTGTCACCGGTGCGGCCATCGTGACCTGGCGGCCCGGGAGGGGATACGGTACGTCTGCGCCAACCCCGCGTGCGGTTGGGGCGGGCATGCCGACACCAACGCCGCGATCAATATCAAGAACGCCGTCGGAACGCCGGTATCAGGACGTGGAGACCTCGGGGTTACCCGGTCTGCGAAGCGTCAACCCCCGCGCGCCGCTTAACCGCGACGCGACGGGAGAGTCTCCGGCCTTCGGGCCGGGGAGGAGTTCAAACGCTCTTCCAGAGCCAGATCCAGAAGGGCCTCACCGCGGGCGCCCTCACGTAGCGCCCGCCGGGGGCCGGTACCGGCCCATGCCGCCCCCGATCGGCGTCGTCGACGCTCTCGGACGACGAGAGCCGTGGTCAGCCACATGAGTCGGCCACATGAGAACGTGGGCTCCCGAGCTCATGCCCGTATTCCATCCGGGAGATTGCGAACGGGCCGACGGTCACCGTGGAGGTCCGGAGGGAGATCGGCGGTGCGGGTGGAACGCGGGTCAACGCACCGGAAGGTTCTTCAGGGCCTCGCGGCGGCTCAGGCCGCTGATGCCGGTGTGGTCGACGTAGCGGACGACCTCGCCGGGGTTGGTCTTGGCGTACTCGCGCAGGGCCCAGCCGATCGCCTTGCGGGCGAAGAAGTCGTTGTCCGACAGGCTCGGCTCGATGCAGGCGTACAGCAGGCCGGTGTCGGTGGCGGACTTGAAGCGGTTCTGGGAGAGGATGGCCGTCCGGCGTTTCCACAGGTCGGTGCCGTGGGCCCAGCGGAGCATGAGGGGGCGCATGGTGTCGGGGAAGGCCGCCAGCAGGCCGCCGACGCGGTGGACGGCGAGGTCGTCGACATAGTCCCACCAGGCTCCGGTGACGATCATCTCCTCGTACATCGGCAGCGCGTCGAGCGTCTGGAAGCCCCGGTAGAGGCGGAAGCCGGTCAGTTCGATCGCCGCGTAGCGCTCCTCGCGGTACTCGGCCCCGTGCCACAGGGCAAGCGCCGCCTCCCGCCACGCGGGCGCCGTCTCGACGTAGTACTCGATGAAGACCCGCTTCAGCGCCGCGCGGCGGGGGGCGGCCTGCACGCCGAGGAAGGGCATCTCCGACTTCATGTAGGCCCGCATGACCGGAGCCTTGGCGGGGTCGGCCACCTCGGTGAGCGCCATGCGCACGGCCTTCTGCAGTATCTCCATGCTTGCCCACCACTTCCCGTTCGCTTCGCGGACGGCTCGATTCTCACAGGCCGCGTCGCTCGCCGCGCGGGGTTCGCTCACGGGCGTCAGGCCTTCTGGCTGCTCCGCTCGCCGGTCGCCAGGCCGTCGAACAGGACGGTGATGTAGTGCTCGGCGAGGCCGGCGGTGTTGAGGCGCCCCCCTGGGCGGAACCAGCGCACCGCCACCCAGATGGTGTCGCGGATCATGCGGTAGGTGAGCTTGGGGTCGACGTCGGCGCGGAACAGGCCGGCGGCCTGGCCGAGCTTGATCTGCCCGACCCACATCCGCTCGACCTCGTCCTCGGCTTTGACCAGGTAGTCGAAGCGGTCACCGGGGAGCGACCGCAGGTAGTTCCAGTCGTTCTGCATGACGGTGATCGCCGCGCGGTGGGGCTCCAAAGTGCTGAACCCGATGCGCACCATCTCTGAGAGGATCGTGCGGGGGTCGCCGTCCTGTTCGAGGGCGGCGCGGTAACGGCCGACGAGGTCGTCGAGGAAGGTGGCCAGCACCTCGTCGACGATCGTCTCCTTGGAGTCGAAGTGGTGGTAGAGGCTTCCGGAGAGGATGCCGGCCTCTTCGGCGATCTCCCGGACGGTGGTCGCCTGGAAGCCCTTGCGGGCGAAGAGTTCGGCGGCGAGTTTGACGAGATGGTCGCGGCGCTCTGACGCGGAGCCGGAGGCGGCCGCGCGCTTGGTCCCGCCCTGGCGCTTGACCGAGGTCGTGGTCGTGCCGCCGGAGTTCTTTCGCGTGTTCACGCCTCTCATTATGAGCCCTTGCGCAATCGCTTGTTCACCTGAACGCGCCAGCTCGTTCC
The DNA here is from genome assembly GCF_035917995.1 of Streptosporangium sp. NBC_01755. Lineage (NCBI taxonomy): Bacteria > Bacillati > Actinomycetota > Actinomycetes > Streptosporangiales > Streptosporangiaceae > Streptosporangium > Streptosporangium sp. NBC_01755. The sequence goes on from NZ_CP109131.1 coordinate 5,395,273, forward strand.
ATCCCCTGCCTGCAACCAAGCGCTTGCTACGCCTGCTGTCAGGCGAACACCGAAGGGATCAGGCATGACCGAGGCGTACATCGTCGGCGCGGTCCGTACCCCGGTGGGCCGCAGGAACGGCGGCCTCGCCGACGCACACCCCGCCGACCTGGGCGCCCACGTCATCCGCGAGCTTGTCGGGTGCACCGGCGTGGCCCCGGAGGCCGTGGACGACGTCGTGTTCGGGTGCGTCGACACCGTCGGCCCGCAGGCCGGCGACGAGGGCGGCGGCCAGGCCAACGTGACGATCATCGAACGGCTCTGACCGCCTCGGGCGAGGCCGCCCCACCCGCCGTCCCCGTCGGCCGATCTTCAACCCACCCTCGTCGAGACCTGTAGACCTTTACTCGAAGGCCAATGGTCAGCCCACTAGCAATTAGGAAACTTTCCTATTAGATTTGCGCCAAGCCGCCGTGGGAGCGCTTTCCCCGGAGGTTCGGGACAACGTGGGGTCTGCGCGCCTTCGGCATGGGACGCCGACCGGTCGTCAGGCGAGGAGTGGTGAATGAAGCGCGGCCCAGAGCTGCTCCGTCTGGCGGAGACCGTCGTCTTTCCCGGTTTCGAGGGCAAGACCCCGCCCGACTGGGTGCGGCGCAGACTCGGTGAGGGGCTGGCCGGGGTGGTGCTCTTCTCCAGGAACATCGCCACCCCCTCCCAGGTCGCCGACCTGACGGCCGCGCTCCGCGAGGAGAACCCCCAGGTCCTCGTCGGCATCGACGAGGAGTCGGGCGAGGTCACCCGCCTGGAGGCGGCCGGCGGGAGCACCCGGCCGGGCAACTTCGCCCTCGGCGTGGTCGACGACACCGGCCTCACCGAGGAGATCGCCGCCGACCTCGGACGCGACCTGGCCCGGGCGGGCGTCAACCTCAACTTCGCCCCCTCGGCGGATGTGAACTCCAACCCTGACAACCCGGTCATCGGTCTGCGCTCCTTCGGCGCGGACCCCGACCTTGTCGCCCGGCACACCGTCGCCTGGATCCGGGGCATGCAGTCGGCGGGCGTGGCGGCCTGCGCCAAGCACTTCCCCGGCCACGGCGACACCTCGGTCGACTCCCACCATGGTGTGCCGCTCGTCGCCGCCGCCGCCGGGGAACTGCGAGACGTGGCGCTGCGGCCCTTCCGCTCGGCCGTCGAGAAGGGGGTGCGCACGGTCATGACCGGCCACCTGCTCGTCTCCGCGCTGGACCCCGTGATGGCCGCCACGCTCAGCCGCCGGGTCCTGCACGACCTGCTCAGGGTCGAGCTGGGCTTCGAAGGCGTCATCGTCACCGACGGCATCGAGATGACCGCGGTCTCCGGCCCGTACGGCATCGGCGGTGCCTCGGCCCTCGCCGTCGCCGCGGGCGCCGACGCGATCTGTGTGGGCGGCGAACACGCCGGAGAAGAGACCGCGATCGCGGTCCGTGACGCGATCGCGGACGCCGTGATCGAGGGCAGGCTCTCCGAGGAACGGCTGGCCGACGCCGCCCGCCGCGTCCGCGAGCTCGCCCGCTGGACCGCGACCGCCCACCGGGACACGCCCGCGCGCGCCGCCTCCGGTGGTTCCGGCGACGCGTCGATCGGCCTGGCCGCGGCCCGGCGCGCGCTGCGGGTCACCCGCCGCTCCGCGACCGCGGCCTTCCCTCTGTCCGCCCCGCCGCACGTCGCCGAACTCGCCCCCGAGATGAACCTCGCCATCGAGAAGGACACCCCCTGGGGTGTCGGCGAGCCGCTCGGCAAGCTCCTCCCCGGCACCACGGTCACCCGGCTGGACGCCTCCACCGCCACCGGGAGCGCCATCGAGGCCGTACTCGCCACCGCGGCCGGGCGCCCCCTGGTCATCGTCGTCCGCGACGCGCACCGCCACCCCTGGCAGACCGACGCGCTCCGGCACCTGCTGGCCGCCCGCTCCGACGCCGTCGTGGTCGAGATGGGCCTGCCCGGCCGCTCCGACCTCGGCGCCGTGCACATCGCCACCCACGGATCCGCCCGCGTCTGCGGCCAGGCCGCCGCCGAACTCCTCGCCGGGGACCCGGGCACCGCCTGACCGACGGCTCGTCTCCGGCGTCGGCGTACGGCGTTGGCACCGGCGTATGGCGTACGGTGTCGGCGCACGGCGCGGGTGAATCAGCGGGAGCCCGCGAGCGTCGCCCGACCGACACGGCTCCCCTCTGGGGAGCGTGCGGTCTCGGTGATTCTGTCGGGGCGGGCTGCTTGAATCGCCGGATGGATGTGGCACGGTTGCTGGCGGACCAGCGGGAGATCAACGGGGTCGATCTGGCGAGGCTCTCCCTCGGCGAGCATCTGACCGGTGAGGGACCCTACGTCTTCAAGGAGTGCGACCTCACCGGCACCGACTTCAGCGGGGCGCCGCTCGTGGGGGCCTCGTTCGAGGGATGCGTGCTGGAGCGGGCCGACTTCCGCCGTACGGATCTGGACGGGGCGCGTTTCTCCGGCGGCGGGGGAGCGGGGCTCAGGTTCGCGAACGCCGAACTCGTCGACGCGACCTTCACCGACGTCGACCTGTCGGGCGCGAACTTCGGGCGGGCACTGCTCACCGACGTCGTCTTCACCGGCTGCCGCATGATCGGCGCGGTGCTGACAGGTTGCCGGGGCATCGGCTACCGGTTCGACGGTTCCAACCTGATGCTGGCCGACCTGATCGGCTGCTCGTTCCGAGGCGCCCACCTGCGGGGCACCCGCCTCGACGAGGCCAACCTGTCGAACTGCGACTTCACCAATGCCGTGTTCGAGGACTGCCGCATGATCGGCGCCCGCACCGTCGACACGGTCTTCACCATGGCAGACCTGCGCGGCCTGGACCTCGGCGAGGTCGACGACACCCGGCTCCGATCGCTGCGCGGAGCGATCATCAGCCCGTCCCAGGCCGCCCTGATCCTCGCCTCCCGGGGGCTGACCGTGAACTGATCCGACCGAGGCCCACCCCGGCGGAGGGAAACGAGTCGCCGCCGCCGAACTCGGCCGCTACGGCGTCACGGTGAACGCGATCGCCCCGGCCAGCCGTGTTGTTGCGTTTCGGTCTGAAGTGTTGAAACAATGCTTGAGTCGAGTGATTATACGTATAATCAACGAAAGGTGGCATCGTGGACTACCGGGATCCTCAGCTGTCCGTCGAGCGGCGTGTCGACGACCTCGTGGGCAGGATGACACTGGAGGAGAAGGCGGGGCTGCTCTTCCAGGCCATGGTGACGATGGGCGACATCATGCCCATCCCCTCGGCCACCGACATGATCGACGGCCGGCTCATGAACCACTTCAACCTGTTCGGCAGCGCCTCGGGGCGCGAGATGGCCGAGTGGAGCAACGCCGTACAGGAGCGGGCGAAGGCGACCAGGCTCGGCATCCCCGTGACGATCTCCACCGACCCGCGTCACTCCTTCTCCAGCAACCCGGGCGCGGCCATGATGGCGGGAGCGTTCTCACAGTGGCCGGAGACGACGGGGCTGGCCGCGATCGGCGACGAGGCCCTGGTCGAGAAGTTCGCGGACATCGCCCGGCAGGAGTACCTCGCCGTCGGCATCCGGGTCGCCCTGCACCCGCAGATCGACCTGGCCACCGAGCCCCGCTGGGCGCGCGCCAACGCCACTTTCGGCGAGGACGCGGAGCTGACCTCCCGGCTGGTCAAGGCATACATCCGGGGCTTCCAGGGGGTACGCCTCGGTAAGGACAGCGTCGCCTGCATGACCAAGCACTTCCCCGGCGGCGGCCCGCAGAAGGACGGCGAGGACCCGCACTTCGCGTACGGCCGCGAGCAGGTCTACCCGGGCGGCAACTTCGACTACCACCTCAAGCCGTTCGAGGCCGCCTTCGAGGCGGGGACCTCGCAGATCATGCCCTACTACGGCATGCCGGTCGGCACGCCGTACGAAGAGGTCGGGTTCGGATTCAACAAGGATGTCATCACCGGCCTGCTGCGCGAGCGGTACGGCTTCGACGGCATCGTCTGCACCGACTGGGGCCTGCTCACCGACGACGTGATCATGGGGCAGCCGGTGGCCGCCCGTGCCTGGGGCGTGGAACACCTCACCCCGCTGGAGCGGGCGAAGAAGGCACTGGACGCCGGGATCGACCAGTTCGGTGGGGAGGCCTGCCCGGAACTGGTCATCGAGCTGGTCAGGAGCGGGCAGATCGCCGAGGAGCGCATCGACGTCTCGGTACGCCGCCTGCTGCGCGAGAAATTCGTGCTCGGCCTGTTCGACGACCCGTTCGCGGACCCGGACCGGGCCGAGGAGATCGTCGGCCGCGCCGACTTCGTCCAGGCGGGGGTCGAGGCGCAGAGCGCGTCGCTCACCCTGCTCAAGAACGGCCCGCTGCCGCTGGTGGAGGGGCTCAGGATGTACGTCGAGGGCGTCGACGCCGAGACCGCCGCAGGTTACGGGACGATCGTGGCGACTCCGGAGGAGGCGGACATCGCGCTCGTACGACTGGCGGCGCCGTACGAACCGCGTCCCGGCATGTTCGAGTCGTTCTTCCACGCGGGTGACCTGGCCTTCCCCGAGGCGGAGATCGCCAGGCTGCGCGCGTTGCAGAGTAAGGCCGACACGGTCGTGGACGTGTACCTGGAACGGCCCGCCGTCTTCCCCGAGATCGCCGAGGGGGCCGTCGCCGTGCTCGGTGATTTCGGCGCGAACGACGCGGTCTTTCTCGACGTGGTCTTCGGACGCAGGTCGCCGCTCGGGCGCCTGCCATACGAGCTGCCTCGCTCGATGGCCGCGGTCGAGGCGAGCCGTTCCGACATGCCGTACGACAGTGAGGACCCGCTCTACCCGTTCGGGCACGGGCTGAGCTATTAGTCAGATCCAGCCGTCGAGGCCGGTCAGGAAGTCCTCGAAGAGGTGCCGGTGGATGGTGTGCTCGGCGCCCTTGACGACGCGGACCTCGAAGCCCCTGGCCTCGAGGTCCTTGGCCTGGTCGGGGGGGACGACGAAGCTCGGGTCGGCGAGCTGCACCAGCGAGGGCACGACCGGTTCGGGGGTGTGGTCGAAGCCGGCGATCTCGCCCAGGGACAGCGCGGTCCGCGGGTCCCAGAGCTTGAGCATCTCGATCTCGACCGCGTTCTCCTCGGCGGTCCAGCCGGGGTGCATCGCCGTGACCTGCTCGACGGTGGCGTACTTGAGCTGCGCCATCATGTCGGTCATCGGCGCGCCGCCCTCCATGCGCGGCAGCCGGAAGGCCGGGTCCGAGTAGATCGCGCGAGCCGGCCTGAGCCGCTCGACCGCCACGGCCAGCGTCAGCCCGCCGAGCGAGTGGCCGATGGCCAGTTCGGGACGGGCGGGCACGGATTCCAGCACCGAGGAGGCGTACAGCTCGGGGGAGTACGTCTCGGCGCGCGGCGACCGGCCGTGTCCCGGCAGGTCGACGGCGATGACGTGGTAGCCCAGGGAGGCGAGGTGCGGGCCGACCCGCCACCAGCACTGGGAATCGGCCATGATGCCGTGGATCAGGACGGCGACCTTGCCGTCCGACGGGCCCCACTCACGGGTGTGCAGCTGCATTCAACTCTCTCCAGGGTCAAGTTATACGTATAAGCAGTTGATAACATGCGAGGACAGGCCAAGACAAGAGAGCGAGACCCGTGACCTCCCATGTGAAGCCGCCGACCAGCGTCGATGTGGCGCGCGCTGCGGGAGTCTCCCAGGCCACGGTCTCCTACGTGCTCAACGACAGCCCCGGCGCACGGGTCGGCGAGGAGACCCGCGAACGGGTCAGGGAGGCCGCCGCCCGCCTCGGCTACGTCCCGCACGCCAGCGCCAGAGCGCTGCGCACCGGGCACAGCGGCCTGGTCCTGCTCCCGCTCTCCCCGGCCAGAACCGGCAGACTGGCGCAAGACCTGCTCGACGAGATGGAGGACAAGCTGCGTGAGCGCGGTTACACCCTCATCCAGTACGGCGAGCGCCGGCTGAAGGGCACCGCCGCCGCGCGGTCGTGGGCCGAGCTGCGGCCGGTCGCCGTGCTCGTCGAGGTGGAGAGGCTCACCAAGGCGGCGGTCGAACTGCTCAAGGCCTCGGGCGTGAAGGCCGTCATCGGGTTCGGCGCCGAACGTCCTTCACCGCTCGTGCCGGTCGCACTGTACGACCAGGAGGCCATCGGCGCCTGCGCGGCCGAGCATCTGGTGTCGCGGGGCCGCACCAGGCTGGCCGCCGTCGTGCCGCGTGAGCAGGGCATCGACAAGATGGGCGCCGGCCGCTGGCGCGGCGTGTGCCAGGTCGTGCCCGGTGCCGAGCGGATCGACCTGGCCTTCTCCGAGGACGAGGCGGCGCGCCTCGCCGCGCGGGGCGACCTACCGGACGGTGTTTTCGCCTACAACGACGAGTACGCGATGCTCGTCGTCAGCGCGCTGCGAGACGCCGGGGTGCGGGTGCCCGAGGACGTCGCGGTCGTCGGGGCGGACGACCTGGTCATCGCCGGGCTGATGCGGCCCAGGCTGACCAGTGTGCACGTGGACCCGACCACGACGCCCGGCGAGCTGGTCGCCATGGTCGACGAGATCATCCGTGGGGAGCGTGCGGCCGGGCCCCGGACCGTGCTCAGCCGCTACACGCCGCGCCTGGTGGTCAGAGAGACGACGTAACAAGGTCAGCTTCTCGGCCCTGGAGGGGTCGAGCTTGCAGCTCCTCACCGTGCATGGGGTGCACGGTTCAGGCCGCGTCGTCGGCAGCGTGACTCACTGCCCAGCCCGTGACACCGCGCGCGGCGATGTTACGGGCCGCGTTCACGTCGGCGTGCTCAGCGAAGCCGCACGACATGCATCGGAAGGTGGCCTGATCGGGCCGGTTCCTCTTCGAGACGTGGCCGCATGCCGAGCACCCCTGCGAGGTGTGGGCCGGGTCCACGTACACCACCGGCACCCCTGCCCGGGCCGCCTTGTAGGCGATGAAGGAGCCGAACTGGTGGAAACTCCAAGAGTGCAGCGTGACCCGCTGGGGCTTGCGGAGCCGTACCCTTGCGCGGATGCCGCCCAGGTCTTCCAGGGCGACGCCGCGCGAGGTGCGTTGCGCCTCGGTCACGATGGTCTTGGAGATGCGGTGGTTGGTGTCGGCCGCGAAGCGCGCTTCCCGGCCGGAGATCTTGCGCAGGAGCCTCTTGGCGGCCTTGGTGCCCTTGGATTGCAGGCGTCGGCGCAGCCGCCGGTTGCGGTGCCGTACCTGGTTCAGGTGCTTGCCGGCGTGGGCGATGCCATCGGATGTGGTGGCGATGTTGGCGATGCCGAGATCCACGCCGAGGAACCCGTCGGGCTCGAAGGTCTGGGGTTCGGGCACCTCGCAGGTGGCGTACAGGTACCAGGAGCCGCCCCGAAACACCAGGTCGGACTCGCCCTTGCGGTAGGCGGTCAGCAACTTCATCTGTTCGGGCGAGCAGGCGAAGGGGATGCGGCCGAAGCGTCCGCGCGCGGTCCAGATCGAGATCGTACGGGCGTCGTACTGCCAGGACAGGCACCGGTCGTCGTAGGGCTGCGCGGCGTCCTTGCGGAACCGAATCGGTTTGCTCTCGGCCTTGGTGCGCCGCGTGGAACCGTTCGGGCCGTGGTTTGCGGCCTTCAGGTTGGCCTTCAGGGTGGCGTAGGCCCCGGCGACTTTCCGCGTGATGTGGATGGCGGGCTGCGCGGACAGGCCCATGGCCTTCAGGTCGCCGTAGACGAGGCGCTGAAGGGAGGTCTTGTTCTTGGTGCCGGTGTCGAAGGCGCGGCGGGATGCGTGGTTGGCGGCCCGGTTGCACAGGGTCAGCGTCTCCCGCAGCGCCGCTTCCGTGGCGGCGTCGGGGAGCAGCTTCACCTGTACGACCAGCTTCATCCCTGGGATTTTATGATGGGTATCATCTTATCTATGTCACCTCGATGGGAGCCAGACCCTGATGTGAGGAGGGGTCGTAGCGTCGTCTACAACCTTCATGTTCATCTTGTCTTCGTCACTAAGTATCGGCGTGATGTCCTTCACGATGCGATGCTCGTCCGCTGCGAGGAGGTCATGCGGGAGGTGTGCGCCCAGCTCGGCGCGGCCCTGCGGGAGTTCAACGGCGAGGAAGACCATGTGCACCTGCTTGTGCACTACCCGCCCAAGCTGTCGATCTCGACTCTGGTCAACCGGCTCAAGGGCGTCTCGGCGCATTACCTGCGCAAGGAGTTCACCGGCCGGATCGACCGGCACATCATGCACGGTCACCTGTGGTCGCCGTCGTACTTCGCCGGCTCGTGCGGCGGCGCACCACTGGAGATCATCAGCGAGTACATCGAGAGCCAGAACCGCCCGGACTAGCGTCCGGGCCAGGAAGGGAAGCCATTCCTCCTGGCCCTGAACGGCCGGGATTCCTGGCTAGATCTTGTTGAAGCGACGCACGTTCCTGGGCCTTGCAGCAGCAGTCCCAATGATCACCTTGGAGGATGTCCGCAAAGGGCTCGACAGTCACCTCGGCGTCACTATCAGCACTGCCGATGTGGATCACTGGCATGATGTCGTTATTGGTCATGCCAGCACCTACGGCCACACTCCACCGGCTGAACTACTGACCGGCCTCACTCCGGACATAGCCGCGCTCGCCGAACTGTGCCGGACCCATCCTCATCAGCGGGACCTGCATGTCACCGCGGCTCGCCTCGCGGGATTGATCGGGGCGGCGCATACCGACCTTGGCCATGACCGAGATGCCCGCGAATGGCTCCACACCTCTGGCCGGATCGCCTCCCTTGTCCTGCTCGATCCCGCCGGTTTCGCGCTACCCGGGCCGCGGTTCTACGGGTGGGCGCTCGCGGGTCTGGCTCCTCGCGCACTCCGTCCGCGCCTGGCACGCCTGGTTGCCAACGGCACGATCCTGGAGACAGAGATCATGAGCTTGATTCCGGCGGTCGCCCGATACCGCCGCCGGCTGCCGGACGCCCTGGTCTTCGGCGACGACGAGCTGCGCACCCTGCGGACCCTGCGGACCCGTTTCCTGTGCCTGCTCGCCGCACGTAGCGCCCTGCACAAGTCCCGCACGACAGCGGAGGGGGTGACGCGCCTCGTACCGGCCGCCCGGGTCGAAATCGTGCCCCGGACGGGGCACGCACTGCCGATGGATCGGCCGGATCTCGTGGTGGAGCAGATCCTGAGCTTCGTCTCCGAGGAGGACGACTGAGAGGGCGCGCGTATCGAGACACAGGTCTTTACGGTTTCCCGCCATTGAAGTCGGCGGTTCGTCTCCATGGTGGCCGTGGCCGTCGGTTGCCTAGCGTTGGCCGACGTGATCAGACTTCAAGGTTTATGCAAACGCTACGGGGACCGGATGGTCGTCGACGACCTGTCGTTGGAGGTGAGGCCCGGCATGGTCACCGGCTTCCTCGGGCCGAACGGGGCGGGCAAGACCGACGCCGAATTGTGACAGTTCTTTTCGACTTGGGTAGTCTGCCCCAGCTTTAAGCCTGACCGCACACCTTCCCGCATGTCTTCCCCTTTGCCTGATCATCCCGTCTGCCTCGACCCAACCGCGAAGCGGCAGCGGGCCGGGGACGGAGGGTCAAGCCCGTCTTTGCGTGTCCCTTCACTGGTCGCCGTTCCTCGATCATCGGATGCCATCGGTCACAGACGGGCTTGATCCGTAGGAGTCGGGCTGCTGGGCTCTGCCTGGGTCGTGGCGGACGGGATGATCAGGCAGACCTCAGCCACCACCAAACCCGCGCACCGCGCTCCTCCTCATCCCGGAGCTGAGCGCCCCCGCCGGAGGCATTTTGAGGTGATGGCTGAGGAGGGCAGCCACACGTAAGCTGATCACATGACCCCTTACCTTGAGGTACACGTGACCGCTGGAACCCGGGAAGAGGCGGAAAAGATCTGTAATGCTGCTGTGCAGGGGCGTGCGGCGGCGTGCGCGCAAATCGCCGGACCGGTCAGTTCCGTCTACTGGTGGGCGGGCAAGGTTCAGCGGGATGAAGAGTTCCTGATCCTTATGAAGACCAGCAAGGATCGTCTGGACGAACTCATCTCAGTGGTGAAGGCTGAACATTCCTATGAGACGCCAGAAATTATAGCCATCCCAATTGAGGGCGGATTGGCGGACTACTTGACCTGGATTAAGTCAGAGACGGCGGAGTCACCTTTGGCCGGGTAGCGATGTATTCGGCCCGAAACTCACGGGCAGCAGTGGCGCGGGAGTCTCTGAGTTCTTTGGCCACCTGGTCGAGCCGATCCCAACCAAGCGGTGAAGCCATGGCATCGGTGGCAGCCAGCGAGGACCGAGCGTAAGCTACGCCTTCTTTGATATCGCCTAGCCTAATGCGAGCGATGGCCATATCGGCTTTGACGACGCATAGTTTTTTGATCTCTGGCTCTGGGCCAAGATGTGTCATGATGGCGTCCAAAGCGGTGACGGATTTCTCTTCATGGTGCACACGGGTGTAAACTGCGAGTTTCATCGAGGCGAAACGGGCCGCATCTAGGAAGCATGTCCAAGGTCGGGCGTTAATGTCGGCTTCGGCGTAAACCTCGTCGGCTCTGGCAATGGCAGTTAGTGCAGTATTCCGGTCATCGACCAATGCGGCTTCTTCGGCCATCCGAGCAAGGAGCCAAGCCTGTGTTGCCGGGGCAGCGTCCCCAAGTCGTTCAAGTGCATTTGCCGCCAGCCGTACACCATGGGCGTTGTCGCTTCCGGTCATGTAGGTGCGATATCCCGTCCACACTGCTGCTATCGCTGGATCGTGGCCGTGCTTGGCGGCCAAACCGGCTAGACGTGAGATCGAGGCGGCCCGCTTCGCGTCCCTCATCTCCCAAGCGAACCAGGCAGCGAGTACTGCGCTTTCTCCCACGGTGACGGCAAGGCGCTGCCGTAGAGCCTCAGGTGGGCCGCTTTCAAGGAGTGCGCTAACTTCGCCTAGATGGGTCATGAGCGCTGGATTCAGGACATGCGCGGGAAAGTGCTCTTCTAGCCGGTGGAATCCCCTCGTCCGGGCTTCGAGATGGCTCACAGTTACGCTGTCGGGTCGGTGGTCTCCGGTGAGTGCACGCAGGAGACGTTCTGTTGGGTCAAGTGCTGCGCTCGCTGTGACGGTCGCAGCAAGTTGCAGTAGAGCACGCCGGTCCATGCGCTGGTCAAGCCTTCCCACAGTCCATGCAAGTACGAGTGGGTTGAGCTTCTCATTACTCATATGGATCGCGGTAACAGGTGTTGGCAGAGGCTGGAGCTGCTGATATCCGTTCGACGGGTCTTCGTTGAGATCGATCTCTGCGGATGGATCGCGCTGTGCAAGACTTGTGGCACCGCTCCGGAACAGCTCGGCCTCGTCTACGTCGAACACACGGCAGTACAGCAGCCGATAGGGATCTTTGGGCTTGTGCCTGCCTGCCTCCCAATCTCTGATCATTCGCACGATGGACTCTCGCCTTGGCAAGTAGTCACGAGTGCGCTCGTCGGCAGCCTCCGTAAGCGCACGCGCCATGTCCCGCTGAGACCAGAGCCTGTTGCGCCGTTCGGCACGTAGCCGCAACGCCCAAGTTGGGACATTAACCATCGCATTACCTCTGGGAGGTAGGAGGACTGTCTGTCTCCTCCAGTCTCCTCTAGTCCGTCCTGTCCGTGCATGCTTCTCGGCGATGTGATGAGAGCACAGAAAAAGCGAGACCCGCAGGCGCTGACACGCCGTACGGGTCCCTAAACCGCACATCGGAGGTGCGATCTGTGGATCACTCTAGAGGCATCCCGCCTCTTGTTGACGAGGCCGCAGCGGAGAATCAGGACAGGGCGTTGGCCGTCGTTCAAAAGCTCCTGCTAGAGCAGGGAGTCCGCGCCCACCGTCACAACACGATCAATCTGGAACTGTCTGTCAACCGTGACAGACCGTGGCCTGACCCCCCGGTGAGGTCGTCGGTGGAGCGGCACCCGCCTGAGCTGGCCGTGATCGGTCCGCAGGGATGGCGCGATGCCACAGTGACCGTGGGGCAGCGCTCGGGCTCTTACATGCTGGCCGTCCGTGGAGGTCCTGCACTCCAGACGGTGAGAAGCGAGCACCCGGAACAGGTGGTCGCGCTGATCATCGCCGCTCGGTCGGGTGAGCGGTCGTGAGCGTGGCGGAGTTGGTGATGCTCCATGGGCGGACCTGGAGCATCTCGGAGGCGGTGGGGGGTGGCTGGTATGCCGTACGGCGCGTTGTCCTCTCGTCCTACGGACTTGAGCATGGCCTGTCCAATGTGCGGTGTGGGGCGTCCTTGGCGGAGCTGGCCCGCAATCTGGAGGCTGAGGCACGGTTGGAACGCCAGCCCTGGCGCCGTGTGCCATTGCGGGTGGTGTCCTAGCCGCTAGCTGATCTTCAGAGCTGGTGCGGCGGTGCGTCATCCCCACGCTGATTGGCCGTCGCACCTGGCCGGGGAGGTCTCCTGAGTTTTGAGGGCGCTCGTGGAGATCTCCCCGTTGTCCGCCGGAGTTGTGAGCCCCATGGGTGGTGTGAGGTACGGGGGAAGACGTGATTCGCCCGTGTCTCCCATCGCGTGATGGTGCTCAGGACGGGGCGCCGGATGGGACGTAAGGGGAGGGGTGGTCGACAGCGGCTGCCCCTCCCACCTTCCGAGCATCGCCTTGCTGGCGGCGCGGTGTCAGCCCCACCCGTGTCGTCGTCCCGTCTGTCTCGGGGACGCACAGCACTCGAAAGGAGATCATGGTGGCCTGGGTACCTAACCCGAATTGCCCCACATGCGAGGGAAGGAGCAGCGTCTACGACCCTGTATCAGGACTGATGAGGATATGCCCTGATCCTGTCCATGGTAGATAGAGGCTTCATGACCGCACGATGAGCGGGAGTAGACTCTGACCCTTCATTCATCGCCAGCGGTTCAGCAGGGAGAAAAGGAACGATGCGCCCCAAACGCTTTGAGATGTTCATGAAAGATCAGCTCACCGGTAGTGGGAGCGATTCGATAAAGAGCGTTGCCACGTTCGATGAAATCGCGTTCACGTCTAAGCCGTGTGGCTTGCAAATCGAGTTTGTGACGGGCGCGCGGGTGATGCTTCAAATCGTTCGCTCTTCTCCTCCTGGCGGTGAGGACTTCGGGCAAGACGAGAAGGTTATTGAAGGTGAGGCGCTTGAGCCGGTTCCCGGCGTAGATGTGCTGATCACCGGCGGGAAGCTGAACGTCGAAAGTGTCGAGCGCTATCTAACCGTGCTGCTCACCAACAGTGGCAACAGAGAGATCAAGAGTCTTCGCCCGTTCGTGGGTAAGGGGCAGAAGTATGGAATCAATGTCGGGTTCCATAGCGGGGCAAACTGCTACATTCACTTCCTGTATACGCTTCCCAATGGGAAGGAGACGAATTTCCATCCGGAGTTCAACGTGCTGGAGGTTGTCTAATGGCTAGTGGAAGGTGTCCAACGTGTGGCGCAAGGGTGAGTGCGGACCCTGGGCAAACAGTTCCGATGCATCAGAAGTTGGGAACTCGCGAGACGTGTTCGGGATCGGGTAGTTCGGCTGTTAGGTAGCCGATTGGCCCGCTAGAGAGGTGCGGCCCCCGGTGCGGTGACTGGCCGGGGGCTTTGCGGTCAAGATCATTTTTATGGTGTCCGCGGGGCCTTTCATGATCATTACGGAGCGGAGCGGCCGGCGCCAATCCGAAGGACCCCGTAGGGGCCGCGTAGCGGTTGGGGCCGGTGGTCGGAGCGGCTTACCGGCGGGTGAATCTCAAGGGCTCTGGTGATCGGTACGTCACCGAAATGACGTACTGGCCGTGTGTACGTCATCTCGTCGTCGTGGGCCTGGGCGGCTGCGCGTTGGTGGTCGGCGGGTGCGTTCGGTGCGGCGGGAGCTGGGTGCGGCGGGCGGCGGGGTCTGCCCGTTCCCGCTGGGCGGGCGCGGGGCGGGACCGGCCTCCAGGCCGCATGCCCGGTCCCGATGTCCGTCCGGCGGGGGCGGGCATGCCCCGCCGGGCGGCGGCGCGGAGCGCTGCCGCCTGCTTGACCTATATAAGATTAATTCGGCAACTTGCTGGGACGGTCTGAGGCGGGGTGTCGTGAGGGTCGCCAATTAATTCGGCAACTTGTCGGGCGGCTCGGGGTGCGGCGGCGCGGAGCGCTGGCGCCTTGAATCAGTAAAGAAACTCTGAGCCAACTCGGGACGTGCTGTGGCCTCGGTGGCCGGTCTGGATGGCCGGTCTGGTCGTGCGGATCACCTGGGTTGGGGACTTGAAATTAATTCGGCAACTCATCCGGGGCGTGGGCGTCGTGGGGTGTGAGCTGGGGCTGAGGGCTCGGCGGGTCGGTGTCACCTGGGATCTGGCGTGCCGTGAATTAATTCGGCAACTCGGGGAGCCGTGTCGGGAGTGGCTGAGGGCGGATCGCTGGGTGTTGACGAACCAATCAAGCGCCGCGTTACGGCTGGCCAAATGGCTTTTAATGGTTGTCCGCATGGAGCGCGATATGGGGCTTATTCGTTATATGCGTATGTTGATTCGGGGGGAAGGGGGGTGAACGGGAAGAGTCGTGTATGCCTGGCTTGCGGGACGGGTCTCAAGCGGGTAGCGGAGAGTCGCATCGGGAAGAGCGCGCCGAAGGCACCTTTCCGTCTGGGTGGGCGGGCGGGTCAAAGAGATTAGGGGGCAGGGGTAGCGGCTGCGGCGGGACGTGGGCACGGGGAACGGTCGTCAGGGCGAGACGGTGGGGGGCTCGGTGGTGGGAGCACGCCGGAACCCCAAGATGATCTTGTTGTGTACGCGAGGGCACTGGTCGAGGGGTGGCCTCGGCTGACACAAGATCAGCGGGACCTGGTAGCGCTGACGCTGCGTAACGGTCTGTAGGAAACGGGGATGCCCCCGCCGGTGAACGACTCGGCGGGGGCATCTTCGCGCGTGCGGGGATCATCACGACATGGCGGGCTTCACCGGCTCGATAGTGACACGCTCGGTGATGCGCGGGCGCTTGCCGCGTCCTACCAGTTGGACGGTAACGGTCATGATCGCCGCGATGATCACCCGGCGGGCACCGATGCCCAGACCTTCCCAGACCTTGCGGGCCTCGGCCTCGGTCTCGACGCCCGCGAACGGTGCCAGCGGGGACGTGTCGGTCACGTCATTCAGGCGGCTTTCGAGGCGCTGGATCTTGGCATTGACGCGCTTCACCCCTGCGAGGTACTCGGGGCGCTCGATCACCTCCTCGGCGTAGTCCTCGACAAGTCGAGTCCTGCGCTGACGCGTCGCGATCACCTCGGCTCGAAGGGCGGGCACGTCCACGTCGGTCGTCGGCGCTTTGATCAGGTCGGCGGCGTCTCTGGCAAGGATCACGATCGCCAGGGTCTCGACCAGGTCGTCTAGCTCGGCCTGCGGGCAGGTGGCGTGTCCCTTGCCGGTGCTCTGGCATCGGTAGACGGGCCGGTCGGCCTTGTCACCCGCACTGTGGACCCGCAAGACATCACCACATGGGCACCGGTAGATTCCGCTGCCCAACCACTTGGGAGCGGGTCCGGGGTTGGTCCGGCGAGAGGGGTCGGCGAGCTTGGCCACGACCGCCCAATAGATCTCCGGAGAGATGATCGGCTCCCATGGGGCCTGTCCAACCACGTCGGCGGGGGTGTAGGTCTTACGGCCAGTGCCTTTCCTGTGGACCATGAGGGCGGCGTTACGGGGGCGCATGAGCACATCACGCACGTAGGTGGGTCGCCATGGCTTGCCGTCGGCGGTCGGCACGTTCTTCTCTCGCAGATCACGCGCGATGCTCTTCATGCTCGGTCCCTTGGGCTGGCCGAACGTCGGCAGGAGAACCACATCGGCCATCCCGTTAATGATCTTCGCTTCGTCGGGCCGTACGGTGACCCCGTCCGCCTCGAAACCGTAGGGGCGTCGTCCGCCTCCGAACTCTCCGGCTGCGGCCTGGCGTTCACGGGCGGAACTGACGCGCCGTGCGGTGTCACGACTGCTCTTGTTCGCCATCGCGACCATCACACGCGCCATGGTCACATCGGCGTCATTGCTGAGCCGCAAAGATCCCGTGACGCTCTCGGCGCGGACCCGTGGCCGGTTGCTCTCCACCACGTCGATAAGGTCTTCGAGGTCGCGCGGGTCGCGCATGGCGCGGTCAAGGTCGAGAGCAACCAGGATGTCGGCTCGGTCGCTGGTGAGGTAGTCGAGAGCTTCCCGGAAGCCGGGCCGTACCGTGCGCATCTCGCTGCGGCCGTTGGGAAGCATGACGATACGGCGCTTGAACGCGCTGATGTCGTTCTCGATGATCACTTTCGCCACGGTCCATCCCTTGCCGGTGGCGAGTGCCGTGAGTCGCTGGACCTGGTCGTCAACGCCGGTCGTGTCGAGCTGGGCCGTGCCGTCGTCGGCCTTGATCTTCTCCGCGTCGCTGATCCTCGCCAGCAAAACCGCTCGGTTGCTCATGATCCCTTGCCCCTTCCCCTTGGTTGATCGCCTGATCACAGCCTATCTAAAAGAAGTGCCTAATTCGATGGTTGGGCAAGTCAACGACGATGCGTCTGATCCTCGGGCTCGACCACCCCACCGCGGGCACGGCGCTGATCGGCGGCGTCCCGTACCGCGAGATCAGGAACCCGCTGCGGACGGTGGGCGCCATGCTGGACGCGCGGGCGCTGCATCCCGGGCGTAGCGGGCGGGCGCATCTGGTGGCGCTGGCACGCAGCAACGGCATCGCCCGGAGCCGGGTGACGGAGGTCCTGGAGCAGGTCGGGATGGCGGATGCGGCGGGTAAGCGGGCCGGTGGGCTGTCGCTGGGCATGAGCCAGCGGCTCGGTATCGCGGGCGCGTTACTGGGCGATCCGGAGGTGCTGATGTTCGACGAACCGGTCAACGGCCTGGACCTCGACGGTGTGCGCTGGGTGCGCCATCTGATGCGCTCGCTGGCCGAGGAGGGCCGCACGGTGTTCGTCTCCAGCCACCTGATGAGCGAGATGCAGCTCACCGCCGACCATCTGGTGGTGATCGGCAGGGGACGGCTCATCATGGACGCGCCGCTGGCGGAGGTCATCGGACGCAACTCCCTGACCGCCGTGGTCGTCCGCACCCCGCACGCGGCCGACCTGTCCGCACGGCTGAGCGGTGCCGGGATCACGGTGGAACGGCTCGGCGAGAACGAGCTCGTCGCTACCGGTGCCACGATCGAGCAGGTCGGCGACCTGGCGTACGAGGCGGGCATCCGGCTGCACGAGCTGCGTACCCGAGAGGCCTCGCTGGAGCAGGCATATCAGGAGCTGACCGCGAGCAGCGTGGAGTACGGAACACGGGAAGCGGGAGTGTGAACATGCGGACCAGAGAGTTGGGCCAGGCGGTCGGCGCGGAGTGGACGAAGCTGTGGTCGGTCCGCTCCACCTGGCTGTGCCTGGCCGGTGCGGCGATGCTCATGGTGGCGAGCGCGCTGATGCTGGGCGGGGCGACGGCCAGGAACATGCTCCGTGCCGAGGGCGGCGGAACCCCCTTTCCGGCGAGCGAGCCGGTGATCTCGGCGACGTCGTTCGCCCAGTTCGCGTTGGTCGCGCTGGCGATGCTGACGATCACCTCGGAATACGCGTCGGGCGGCATCCGGAGCACGTTGCAGGCCACGCCGATCCGCGGCCGGGTGCTTGCCGCGAAGGCGCTGGTGGTGGGACCGGTGATGTTCGCCGCCGGAGTGCTGTCCGGGGCCGTGGCCACAGCGGTCGTCTACACGGTGCTGTCCACCGACCTGTTCGGCGGCCATGTGACGCTGCCGCTCGCCGAGGTCGCGCTCGACCTGCTGAGGGTCGGTGCCTTCTTTGCCCTGGTGTCGGTGATGACGCTCGGCGTGGGCACCGCGGTGCGCAGCGCGGCGGGCACCCTGACCGTGGTGTTCATGCTGCTGATGGGCCTGCCGCTGATGCTGCTGATGGCGGGCGGTCCGGCGGCGTTGGAGGTGTCCCTGCGCATGCCGTTGTTCGCCGGCCTGGCCTTCATGGGCAGCACCGACAACCTGACCGGCGGCCCGATGCCCTACGGGGCGGGAGAAGGTCTGGTCTGGCTGCTGGCATGGACGGCGGTGGCGGTGGCGGCCGGCCATGTCGTGCTGCGCCGGCGTGATGCCTAGACTTCGGGCCGTGTCAGGTAACCGCATCGCGCGCACCCTGGTGGGGGTACTCGTGGGCATGGTCCTCGGGGTCGTCGAGCTGGCCTTCCTCTGCCTGGCCTGGCCGACTTCCCTGATCGCGGCCACGCGGCCCGCAGCCGACCGGGGCCTGGCCCGGCTGGTGGCACTCGAACGGGCTCGGCTGGCCAGGTGGCTGGGCCACGACACGACGCGGACGGCCGGCGGCTACGGCTTTCTCGCCGCTCGCGCCGCCCTGGGTGTTCTGGGCGGGTACGGCTGCGCGGCGGGTCTGTTCCTTGGCGGCCTGCTCCTGTTCGGGGGACTGTGGGACCTGCTCTGGGGCGAGTCCGAGGCGGTGCCGGTGAACCTGCCCGGCGTGAAGCTGGTCACCACCAGCGGAATCCTCGGGCTGACCAGCGCGGGGGCACTACTGGCTCTGGTCACGCTCGGGGTCCTCGCCGTGGGAGCGGTCGCACGGCGGCTGGCCGACCACTTCCTCGGACCGGGCAGGCAGGAGCTGATGCGCAGGCGCATCGCCGAACTGACCGCGACCCGCGCGGGCATCGTCCGGGCCGTCGACGACGAACGGCGCAGGATCGAGCGCGACCTGCACGACGGCGTGCAGCAACGGGGGGTGGCGCTGGCCATGCTGCTCGGCCGTGCCCAGCACAGCCCCGACCAGGCCAGGACCGCCGAGCTGGTGGGCCAGGCCTACACCGAGTCGCGTCGGCTCCTCGACGAGCTACGCAGTGTGGCCTGGCGGATCTATCCGACCGCACTCGACGAGCTGGGCCTGCGCGCCGCGCTCGCGGGCATCGCCGAACGGTCGAGCATGCCGGTGACCGTGCACTACGGGCTGGCCGACCGGCCCGTCTCCGCAGTCGAGACCGCCCTGTACTTCACCGCCCGTGAGGCGATCACCAACGCGATCAAGCACGCGGGAGCCCGTGACATCCTGGTCATGCTGACAGAGGACGAGCGGACGGTGAGCGTGGCGATCTCGGACGACGGCAGGGGCGGCGCGGACCCCTCGGGGGGAGGGCTCTCCGGGCTGGCCAGGCGAGTCCTGGCGCTCGACGGAGTGTTCACCGTCGACAGTCCGGAAGGCGGCCCCACCAAGGTCGCCGCGACGCTCTGGAGCGGGTACGCGCCGGCGGCACGGTCTTCGATCCGGAGGTGGTCCGCCAACTGCTCGCCCGCACCACCCACGCCGACCCGTTGAGCAGGCTGAGCAGGCGCGAGACGGAGGTGCTGCGACACCTCGCGCAGGGCTACGTCAACGCGGCGATCGCCGAACGCCTGCACGTGTTGCTCAGCACCGTCGAAAAGCACATCAACGCCATCATGGACAAGCTCGACCTACCCCGCGACCCCAGCTACAGCCGCAGGGTGCTGGCCATCCTGTGCTACCTCGACGACTGACCGCGATGATGCTGATAAGCACCTCCCGGTGGAGTCTGACCTAATTTCGGACCTTGTTGACGACGAGCGTTCCCCAACGAGGTCGCGTGACCGTCCAGGATTCCCAGCACCCACTTGCGGGCGGCCCCCGACGACTGCGCGATGCCGGGAAAGTCACGTTGACCCACGATCCGAAGCCCGTCCCAGTGCTTGATCGCCGCCTCCGCCGTGCTGGGGCCGTCCTGTCCCCGCGCGCTCACGCGGTCACCGCCGACGCGATCATGTCGGCCGCGTTGTCGGCCTCGGCCCAGATCCAGTCACGCCGCCAGGTCACCGACCACCAGGGCCGCCAGACGAAGACCCAGCCGCAGGCCCGGCGGGCGACCTGAATCCGAACCCGAACCCCGCTGGGAGACATGATCTCCAGCAACGGCGCCCCGGCAGCGGGAACGACCACCGAGGTAGCCACCCCAAGAACCCGCAGGTCCCAGCCGAGTCGTACGAGGTGGATGTACTGCACTTGTTGCGGATCACGCACGTCCATGGCTCGGCTCCCGAGTTCGCTGACATACGGCAGGTTCCACGGGTGTGATCGTCAGCGTGGTGGCGCTGCGAGATCGCAGGTGTAGACGCACTGGGGCTCTCACCTGGGGCGTGGCCCGATCCACGCTTGGTGCACCGCCATCATGTGGGCAACTCGAAGTGACTGGCAATACGATTGGCAATATTGACAACATGAATGCCAGAAAAGATCTTTGGTCTTGCTTGCCCGCCACCCTCGGTGACGGCAGACTGAAGCGATCTCAACACAGGGGGAACCAGCGTGAGCGCCGAGCAACCGGCCACCATACGAACCCGCAGACTCGCGGGTGAGTTGCGACGCCTACGCGAGGTGACAGGTCTCACCGGCGACCAGGCGGCCAGACAGCTGGGCTGGGACCCCTCCAAGCTCAGCCGCTACGAAACCGCCCGCAGACGCGTCCAACCCAAGGATCTGCAGGTACTTCTCGACCTCTACGCGGTCCCTGATGACAGAAGACAGGCCCTCGTCGATCTGGCACGCAACGCACGCCTCAAAGGATGGTGGGACGCCTACGGCGACACCCTGCCCACCGAACTCGCCTCCTACATCGCCCTCGAAGCCGAAGCCGCATCAATTCGCGGCTTCTCGGCGCAGATCATTCCCGGGATGCTCCAAACTGACGAGTACGCACGCTCCGTCATCCGCGCCGGACTCATGGACCTTCTGCCTCGAGGCGAGGTCGAACGCCGCGTGGAGGCACGCAAGACCCGCCAGCAACTCCTCAGCCGAGCAGCATCCCCCCTCGACTACTGGATCATCCTGAGCGAAGCCGCCCTGCGAAACAGGGTCGGCTCTCCCGAGGACATGCGAGCCCAGTGCCATCACCTAATGAAACTGAGCCGAACCGCGAACGTCACCGTTCAGGTCCTGCCCTTCACCTCCGGCACCCATCCCGCAACGGCAGGAACCTTCTCCATCCTCAGCTTTCCGGCCCGGTATGACGATGACGTCGTGTACGTCGAGACGCTCACCAGCAACCTCTGGGTGGAAGATGAAAGGGACGTTCACCGCTATACACTTGCGTTTGATCACCTTCGCGCGACCGCATACGAGGTCGAGGAGTCTTTCTCCTTCATTGCTTCCGTGGCCGACGAACTGTGAGCATCGATTCAATGGAAGGAGCCACCGGATGCCCGAGCAACCTCACGTCGTGTGGCGAACGAGCAGCCTGAGCGCCAACGGCGCCGACTGCGTCCAGGTCGCCGTTGTCAACGGCTCCGACAGCCACAAGAGCCACGCGATCCGACTCTTCCTTGTCCGCGACTCCAAAAACCCGGACGGTGGAGTCCTGACGTTCACTCCCGGAGAATGGCATGCTTTTCTCGATGGAGTGAGAGACGATAAATTCAGCGATCTGTCCTGACCCGCCAACCCGGGAGTGACATCGCTGTTTCACCGAAGGCCGTACCTGATCTCTTACATGGCGAGGAACTATGAATAAGATCGATCTATCAGGTGCGACCTGGCATAAAAGCAACCGGAGCGACGGTCAGAACAACTGCATCGAGGTCGCCATGCTACCTCAGGGGCACCTTGGCGTACGCGACAGAAAAGACAGGGACGGCCCGGCCCTGATTCTGGGCTCCGACCAGTGGAAAACCTTCGTGAACAGTCTCAAGAGCGGTTTTCGCAATCCGAGGTGAAGGTAATCCCTGAACGCTCGGCCGGTCCCCGGCCGAGCGTTTCTCGTACTTCGCCGATGCCCTGCCAACCCCTACGGCATCGACCCTGCGCTGTGTCGGAAAGACACGCTTCAGCTACGGCGCCCTGTTCTGAGCGGCCTCGCCATGAAAGCTTCAGCATCGGAGAGCCAACTGGGCGGCCGGAGAGTGAGCGACTACGGTCCGCACGCGGTACGGCGGGGTGGAAGGCGCGGAGGTGGGTGGGTGTTCCGGCCGGCGTATAAAAGCCCGCAACCACCGCGCCCGAGCAGGCCGGAGGCCTGAACCACCAGGGAGCGACTGAGACGGCCGGCCGGAGCACCCGCCCACCGGAGCGCGTACATCGATTCGCCCGTAAGTCGTGAGCGATGAGAACGCGACCGAGACAGCCAGAGCGCGTACATCGATTCGCCCGTAAGTCGTGAGCGATGAGAACGCGACCGAGACAGCCAGAGCGCGTACATCGATTCGCCCATAGGTCGTGAGCGATGAGAACGCGACCGAGACAGCTGGAGCGCACACTCGACCCGCCCGTAAGTCGTGCAGCCCGAGCCTCGGGAACGCGACGATCCACAGAGGCCACCCCGCAGTCGAGCACGCGGCTATCGGTAAGGTGCTCTATGTCTGATTGGTGCTGACACAAGGGGACAAGCAATGACCGCCTCTGCGGCGTACGTGACCTTCGCGGACCCGGACAAGATCGACGACGAGAAGGAGCTCGCCATCGCGGCCTGGGCCGAAGCGGGGATCACCGGCCACATCACCCAATGGGACGATCCCAGCGTCGACTGGGCCGCGTTCGACGCCGTCGTGGTCCGCACCACCTGGGACTACGTGACGAGGCGGGCGGAGTTCCTGGACTGGGCCCGCCGGGTGGAGTCCGTCACCCGGCTGCTCAACCCGGCCGCCGTGCTGGAGCGCAACACCGACAAGGTCTACCTGCGTGACCTGAAGGCCCCGATCATCCCCACCTACTGGGTCGGACCAGGCGAGGCCGCCGACTTCCCGATCCTCGACGAGTACGTGGTCAAGCCCTCGATCTCGGCCGGAGCCCGCGACACGATCAGGACCGCGGACCGCAAACAGGCCGAGGAACACGCCGCCAAGCTGGCCGCCAACGGCCGGACCGCGATGATCCAGCCGTACCTGGACATGGTCGAGGGCGAGGGGGAGACTTCGATGCTCTACTTCGGCGGCAGGTTCAGCCACGCCGTCCGGCGTAACCCGATGCTGACCGAGAGCGCCACCAAGCCGGGACAGGGCAACGAGCACGGGGAGCTCCGCACCCCCGACCCCGACCAGTTCGCCCTGGCCGAGCGGGTGCTCGGCGAGTTTCCCGAACTGCTCTACGCCCGGGTGGACCTGGTCCGGCTGGCCGACGGCAGCCCGGCCCTCATCGAGATCGAGCTTACCGAGCCCTACCTGTTCCTGAGCTACGCGCCCGGCGCCGACGCCAGCCTGGCGACCGCCCTGGCCAAGATGATCTGACGGCCCCTGAAACAGGCCCGCAGAGAGCAGGCCCGCAGCGAAAAGGCCCACAGAGAAAAGGGCCGCAGGAAACAGAACCGCGAAAACGTACCGGAAGCGGCGCGCGTCCCACGAAGGGACGCGCGCCGCGTTGGGTTACTGCGGCATTGCCACCGCGAGCGGGGTGACCCCGGCGGCGCGCAGCGCGTCCGGGAGCTTCCGTGCCCAGGTGTGTTCGTGCAGGTCGAGACCTTCGGGGTTGGCCACGACGAACCGGACGGCACCGCCGGCGGCGGCCTTCTCGGTCCAGGTGGCGCCGAAGCCGTTCAGCACCGCGATGACCTTGTCATGGTCGGACGCGGGGATCGTGACGCGGATCGGCGACTCGCGGTCCGGGATGGCCACCGCGGCCCTGGAGGCGTCGGGAGCCGGGGCGAGCGCCCGAGCCCGGGAGGACGACAGGTCGGCGGTGATCGCGTTGGCGAGGATCTTCGCCGTGCCGTCGGTGAGGGCGCGGAAGTTCGGGTCGGCGGCGAACAGCACCGCGTGGCCGGCGCCCACCGGCTCGTCGACCGTCGCGGCGGTCCCGCTGAGCTCCTCGGCGCCCAGTGCGAAACCGGACATGAACCAGTCGGGCGAGTCGGCGGCCGGGTAGGAGGACACCACGTGCGCCGGGTTGGAGGCCCGCATGACCAGGTCGTACTCGGTGAACTGCATGACGCTCGACCCGACGCCCTTGCTCAGCGGCCCCTGGGCCACGTTGGCGCGGAAGAGCGAGCCGGGGATGTCCGAGGTCGGCTCGGTGAGGGTCACGCTGGAGACACTGGCCAGGACGGCCAGCTGGGTGCCGCCGGCCCAGCCGACGTATCGGCCGCCGCCACTGACCCAGTCGCGCAGTGCAGCACGACCGGTCTCACCGAGACTGGGCGGCACCGGCAGGAAGGGCGATGGCGACGGCCAGAACGGCCGGTGCCATCACCTTGAAGCGCTTCAGCATGAGGTAAAGCTGTTATCTGGGAGAAATGATGGCAAGAGGTAAAATTTTACACTTGCGTTATGAATAGTGCTTTTGGGGCAAACTGTGACCGAAGGGGCGGATGCTCCGGTCGTGGGCGAAGAGTCCGGGAGCTACCCGTGGCCGGAGATGCCGCCGTCCACTGGGATCACGGTCCCGGTGAGATAGGCGCCGGCGCGCGAGGACAGGAAGATCGCGGTGCCCGCCATGTCGTCGGGGCGGCCGATCCTGCCCAGCGGGACGTAGGAGGCGACCGCCGCGCGCATCGTCTCGTCCTGGAGCGCGAAGGCCATCAATCTTCGACTCGAACGGCCCGGGGGCGATCGCGTTGACCGTGATCGACTCCCTGGCGAGCCGCTGGGGTCGTTTTGTGATAAAGGGCCTGAAAAATAATGTCGGCAAGAAAAACAAGAATGAAGCAATCTTCCATCGTGTGTTGACACGTGCTGTTTATATGGTGTGCCTTCGTTGTCAATGGAGCACCGATCCGAAGGTGGGGCACACCATGGCCAGAGCAGGGGCGCGCCTGGCGGCGATGAGCCTGGCGCTGTCGATGGCGACACTTCTCGTGGCGCACACATCCCCCTCTGCCGCGAGGACGTCCCAGGGGACGGCCGCGCGGGCACCCCGGACCGAGAAGAGCATCGTCCGGCTGGGCGCGACGCAGAGCATGGACTCGATGAACCCGTTCCTGGCGGTCCGGGTGGTCTCGACGTCGATCCACCGCTGGATGTACGGCTACCTCACGGTGCCCGACTCCAAGACCCTGAAGCCCAGCCCCGACCTCACCGAGTCGTGGGAGACCTCACCGGACAAGCTGACCTGGACCTTCACGATGCGCGCCGGCGCCACCTGGTCGGACGGCAGGCCCGTCACCGCCCAGGACGCCGCGTGGACCTTCAACAAGATCATGACGGATGACGGGGCCAAGACGGCCAACGGCCCCGCCGTCGAGAACTTCGACACCGTGACGGCACCCGACGACCGGACCCTGGTCATCACAACGAAGAAGCCCCAGGCCTCGATGCTGGAGCTGCCGATCCCGATCATGCCCAAGCACGTCTGGGAGAGCGTCCCGGACATCGGCACGTACCAGAACGAGACGTACCCCGCCGTCGGCAGCGGGCCCTACATCGCCGTCGAGCACAGGAAGAACGGTTATGTGAGGCTCAAGGCCAACCCGTCGTACTGGCGCGGCGCACCCGGCATCGACGAGTTGCACGTCATCTTCTACGAGAACCCCGAGGCGGCGATCGCCGGTCTGAAGAAGGGCGACATCGACTGGATCGGCCGGTTGGCGGGCCCGCAGTTCGGGGCCCTCACGGGCGACCCGAACATCACGCAGTGGAACACCCAGGGCCGCAGGGCCGGTTACCTGCAGTTCAACCCGGGCGCCGCGACGGCCGGCGGCGAGCCGATCGGCGACGGGCACCCCGCGCTGAAGGACGTCAGGGTCCGCCGGGCCATCCACCACGCGATCGACAAGAAGACCCTCGTCGAGCAGGTGCAGAACGGTCTCGCCGTACCGGCGGACGGCTCGATCATCCCGCCGATGTACCAGGAGTTCTTCTGGAAGGCCGAGGGCGACAAAGCCGTCACCTTCGACCTGGAGGAGGCCAACCGCATCCTCGACGAGGCCGGCTACGCCAAGGGCGCCGACGGGATCCGCACCATGCCCGACGGCGGGCGCAAGCTGGAGATGCGCTTCAGCATCCACACCGACGAGCCCGTCGAGGACAAGCTCGCCCAGTTCCTCACCGGCTGGCTGAAGGAGATCGGCATCCAGCTCACCACCCGCAGGCTCGACTCCAACAAGTTCACCGAGGAGACGGGTAGCACGGCGCTCTACGACATCGCGATCAGCGGCTGGTCCGTCAACCCGGACCCGGAGGAGGTCCTGGCCACCCACCTGTGCAGCCGCAGGCCCACCGCGAGCGGTCAGGGCGGCGGCACCGAGTCGTTCTTCTGTGACAAGGAGTTCGAGCGGCTCTACCAGGCGCAGCTGGCCGAACTCGATCGGGCCGCCCGGGTCAAGCTGATCAAGCAGATGCAGGAGCGGCTCTACACCGAGGCCCCCGTCGTCGCGCTCTACTACCCCAACAATCTGGAGGGCTACCGCAAGGACCGGATCGCCTCCATCACCCCGATCCCCGAGGACAACGGCATCCTGTACGGCGGAAGCGGCTACTGGCCGGTCTACTCGCTGCGTGCGGTGGAGCGCGCCGCCACCCCGGCCGGAAGCGGTTCGGGAATCGGCACCGCGGTGGCCGTCGCGGCGGCCGTCGTGCTGGTTCTCGGCGCCGGGATCATCCTCCTGCGCCGCCGCCGCGCCTCCGCCGACGACCGCGAGTAGCGGCCGATGCTCACAGCACCGCAGGAGATGAGGGACGACACCGGGGAGGGCGTTGCCCGCCGGGCCGTGGCGCGCTACGCGCTGGTCAAGCTCGGCGGGGCACTGCTCAGCATCGGACTGGTGATCGTCGCCACGTTCTTCCTGTTCCGCCTGATCCCCGGCGACCCCACCATCGCCTACACCCGCGACGTGCCGGTGACCCCCGAACAGCTCGCCCTGCTCAGACGGCAGATGGGTCTGGACCGGCCGCTGGGCGCGCAGTTCCTGGACTTCGTGGGCCGGACCCTCCGGCTGGACCTGGGCACCTCGTACGAGTACCGCAGGCCGGTCGCCGGGCTCATCGGCGAGCGGGTGGGGCCGACGCTGCTGCTGGTGGGCACCGGGCTGGCCGTCGCGGTCGGCCTGGGCATGTGGCAGGGCACCAGGGCCGCCTGGCACCACGGCGGCCGGTTCGACCGCCTCTCCACCGGGACCGCGCTGACCCTGTGGTCGGTGCCGACCTTCTGGCTGGGACTGCTGCTGCTCATGGTCCTCGCCGCGGGGATCGGCCCGATACCCGGCCTGTTCCCCACCCGGGGCATGCAGGACGTCGACGCCCCCGACGGGCCGCTCTACCTGCTGCACGTCGCCCATCACCTGGTGCTGCCCTGCCTCACCCTGGTCGCCGTCGTCTACGCGCAGTACCTGCTGGTCATGCGCTCCTCGCTCCTCGACGAGATCGGCCAGGACTACGTGACCACCGCCCGCGCCAAGGGCCTGCGCGACGATGCCGTCCGGCGCCGCCACGCGGTGCCGAACGCGCTGCTGCCGACGGTGACCCTGGTGTTCATGCAGATCGGGTTCGTGGTCGGCGGCGCGGTCTCGGTGGAGTTCGTCTACTCCTGGCCCGGCCTCGGGCTGCTGTTCGTCGAGGCGATCAGGGGACCCGACTACGCGGTGATGCAGGGCACCTTCATGCTCGTCTGCGTCGCGGTGATCGTCATGAACACGCTGGCCGACGTGGTCTACCACGTCCTGGACCCGAGAGTGAGGTCGGCTTGAGCGACATGAGCGCGGTGGCCCGCACCCGCCGCCGCGCCGCTCTGGCGCGGCTCCGCCGCCGGTACACCAGGCAGCGAGCAGGGCTGTACGGGGCGGTGATCCTGCTGGTCGCCGTCCTGGCGGCCCTGCTCACGCCGCTGGTCACCGACCCGTCCGGGATGGACGTGACGAAGGCGACGGGGGCCAGGATGGCGCCGCCGAGCACGGACTTCCCGCTCGGCACCGACGAGTCCGGCCGCTCGGTCCTGCTCATGCTCCTGTGGGGCGCGCGGGTCTCGCTGCTTATCGGATTCATGTCGGCGCTGCTCAGCATGGTGATCGGCACGGTGTTCGGCATCGCGGCCGGGCACTTCAGGGGCTGGATCGCCGCCGTGCTGATGCGCGTCACCGACTGGTTCCTGGTGCTGCCGTCGCTGGTCCTGGCCATGGTGCTCGCGGCCATCCTCGGCGGCGGCCCGTCCACGATCATCCTGGCGATCGGGGTGACCTCCTGGGCGTCCACGGCGAGGCTGATCCGGGCACAGACGCTGGCGGTCGAGGCCAGGCCGTACATCGAGAGGTCCAGGGCACTGGGCGCCGGGCACTGGCACGTGATGACCCGGCACGTGCTGCCGAACGTCGCGCCGCTGGTCCTGGCCAACACCACGCTCATGGTGGCCGGTGCCATTGTCACCGAGTCCACTCTCGCCTTTCTCGGCGCGGGCTCCGGCCAGGTGTCGTGGGGCGGCATGCTGCGCGGCTCCTACGACTGGGGCGCGGCCACCTCGGGAGCCTGGTGGTACGTGCTGCCGCCCGGCCTGTGCATCGTGGCGGTGGTCCTGGCGTTCACCCTCTGCGGGCGCGCCCTGGAGACCGTACTCAACCCGCGGCTGAGGGGAGCCTTGTGACCCTGCTCGAACTGCGCGACCTGGAGACCGTACTCGACCCGCGGCTGAGGGGAGCCTCGTGACCCTGCTCGAACTGCGCGACCTGGCGGTGACCTACCGGGGCGCGGCCGGGGACGTGCCCGCCGTGCGGGGTGTCTCGCTCGGCCTGGCGTCCGGCGAAGCCCTCGGTGTGGCGGGGGAGTCGGGGTCGGGCAAGTCGACGCTGGCCATGTCCCTGCTGCGGTTGCTGCCCAGGGACGCGTCGGTGTCCGGGGAGATCCTGCTGGACGGCGAGGACGTCCTGACGATGAGCTGGGGGCGGTTGCGCGCGGTCCGGTGGGCGTCGGCCTCGCTGGTCTTCCAGGGGGCCCAGCACGCGCTGAACCCGGTGCGCCGGATCGGCGACCAGATCGCCGAGCCGCTGCGGGTGCACGGCATGGCGACCGGGGCCGAGGCGCGGCGCAGGGTGGCGGAGTTGCTGGAGCAGGTCGGCCTGCCCGCCTGGCGGGCGCGGGGCTACCCGCACGAGCTCTCCGGCGGGCAGCGCCAGCGCGTGATGATCGCCATGGCGCTCGCCTGCTCACCCCGCCTGATCGTCGCCGACGAGCCGACCACCGCGCTGGACGTGATGATCCAGGCGCAGGTGCTCTCGCTGATCCGCTCGCTCATCGCCGAGCACGGGATCGGCCTCATCATGATCTCCCACGACCTGTCGGTCCTGGCGGCGACGTGTGACCGGCTGGCGGTCATGTACGCGGGCCGGGTGGTCGAGTCCGGTCCCGCGCGCGAGGTCTTCACCGGCGGGCGACACCCCTACAGCAGGGCGCTGGCCGAGGCGTTCCCCACCGTCGGCGACCCCGCCTCCAGGATGGCGCCCAGAGGACTGGGCGGTGATCCGCCCGACCCCGCGCACCTGCCCGCGGGCTGCTCCTTCCACCCCCGCTGTCCGGTCTCGCTCGCCTCGTGCGCGTCGGAGCCGGTCGAGTTGCGGGCCGCGGGTGACCGTACCGGAGCGCCGCACACCGCCGCGTGCGTCCACGTCGGGGAGGAGACCCGATGACCCTGCTCGAAGCACGGGAGGTGCGGGTGGAGTTCGTCTCGCGCGGACGCCGAGCCCGCGCGGTGGACGGGGTGAACCTCACGGTGGGCGAGGGGGAGATCGTCGCGCTGGTCGGCGAGTCGGGCTGCGGCAAGACGACGCTGGCCAGGACCCTGCTCGGTCTGGAGCGGCCCACCTCGGGATCGGTTCGCTACGGCGGGGCCCCGCTGACCTACTCCTCGCGGGCACTGCGGGCCCACCGGCGCGAGGTGCAACTCGTGCTCCAGGACCCCACCGGATCGCTCAACCCACGGCACACCGTCTACGAGGCGGTGGCCGAGGGGCCGCGCATCCACCGGCTGCCCGGCGAGGGCGACCTGGTCGCCTTGGCCCTGTCGAGGGCCGGGCTGCGTCCTCCCGAGCGCTTCTTCGACCGGCACCCGCACGAGCTGTCCGGTGGCCAGCGCCAGCGCGTCGTCATCGCCGGAGCTCTCGCGCTGGAGCCCAGGGTGCTGGTCGCCGACGAGCCGGTGGCCTCGCTGGACGCGTCGGTACGCGGCGAGATCCTCGCCCTGCTGCTCCGCCTCCGCGCGGAGCTGGGCCTGTCGGCCCTGGTCGTCACCCACGACCTCGGGCTGGCCTGGAACATCGCCGACCGGGTCGCGGTGATGTACCTCGGCAGGATCGTCGAGTCGGGGCCGGTGGAGCGGATCCTCACCTCGCCCTCGCACCCGTACACCCAGGCACTGCTGTCGGTCCTGCCCGAGTCGCCGTCGCCCGTCGTGCTGGGCGGCGAGCCGCCGGATCCCACCCGGATCCCGGCTGGCTGCCGCTTCCACCCGCGCTGCCAGACCCTGGCCTCGGGCGCGGCGGCCGAGGCGGGGGTCGACGGGCTGTGCGCGTCCGGGGAACTGCCCGTCCTGCCGTCCTCGGCCGGGGCCCAGGTCGCCTGCCACCACGCTGAGGCCCGCTCCGCCCGGTACGAGGCGGAGGCGGAAACGGGGGCGGAGCGACTGTGAAGTGAGGCGGACCGCACCCGGGCACGGTCCTTCCCGAAGGACGTTCACGGAGGACGTTCCCGAAGGACGTTCACGGAGGACGTTCACGGAGGACGTTCCCGAAGGGCGTTCACGGAGGACGTTCCCGAAGGGCGTTCACCGAGGACGTTCCCGGAGCCCGCCTTCCGAGACCGATCACAGGGGCCGGTCTCGGAGGCAGGGCCCGGGGGCCGGGTTGGGAAGCCGATCTCAGAGGCCGGGGAGGAGACCGTTCCTGAACAGGTCGACGAAGAGCCCGTGGTCGGCCCTGGCCCGCGCCCCGTAGGCGTGCGCGAAGCCGACCAGGGTGCGGGTGAAGCCCTCGACGTCGCCGTCGATCACGGCCACGATCGCGTCCTCGGTGGAGAAGTCGACCAGGTCGTGGCTGGACTCGTCGTCGGCCACCGAGTGCATCCTGGCCACCGCCCGGCCCAGGTCACGGATGACCGAGGAGAGCTCGTCCGGCTCGTTGACGTCGCCCCAGTCCAGGTCGGCGGTGTAGGGGGAGACCTCGGCGACCATCTGGCCGACGCCGTTCAGCGTGGTGTAGCCGAGCCACGGGTCGGCGTACGCCTGCAGGGCCCGCTGCGACTCGGCGGTGCGGTGGCCCTGGTGCTTGAAGTAGCCGTGCACCTTCTCGTCTGTGACGTGCCGCGCCACGGCCGGGACCTGGGCCTGCTTCATGTAGAGGATGACGTCGTTCTCCAGGGCCTGGGTGTGACCCTCAAGCAGCATGTTGTACGAGGGCAGCCCGGCCGAGCCGATCCCGATGCCGGTGCGGAGCGCGAAGTCCTTGATCTTGTGCTGGACCGTCGAGACGGTGGGAAGGGTCGTCAGGTAGTCCTGGAAGGCCGCCTCCACCAGTTGCCGGGTCTCCTCGTCGACCGGGTAGCGGCCGTCCATGAGGGCGAACCTGCGGTCGAAGTTCTCGATGGTGGTCTCCGTCTCCAGCAGCGCCACCCGGGTGTTCAGCCGGGCGTGCTGCAGCACCCGGTGCAGCACGCCGGTGGTGGTCTCCAGGGTCAGCGAGCCGATCGCGTCGTCCCCGCCCTCCGAGATGCCGGCCAGCTCGGTGAGGTAGGCGCCGGCGAACTCGGTCACCAGGGCGGTGATGACGTCGTCGGACAGCGCCTTGGCGTATCCGATGAGCGCGATGCTGGCCGAGAAGCGCCGCAGGTCCCAGATGTACGGTCCGACAAAGGCCTCGTCGAAGTCGTTGACGTTGAAGACCAGCACGCCCGAGGCGTTCATGTAGGTGCCGAAGTTCTCGGCGTGCAGGTCGCCGTGGATCCAGACCCGCCTGGTCTGGTCGTCCAGGAACGCGTCGTCGGCGAATTCGCCGGTCATGTCCGCGTAGAACAGGCAGGCGCTGCCTCGGTAGAAGGCGAAGGGCGAGGCGGCCATTTTCCGGAACTTGCGCCGGAAGGCCGCGGGGTCGCGCTTCATGGAATCGCCGAACTCGGTGATCAGGACGTCGAGAATGTGCGCCGAGCGCCCATCGATGGTCATGGTCCGCACGCTAGGGCGTACGACCGAAACTCCGCCAGTTCCGAAACATCACAGATCTGGAACGCACCAATGGCCAGGTCTGTTTCCTGTGCGGTTCGCGCCTGCTGCCGGCCACTCCGACTGACCGCCGCCCGCCGTCGGTGGCCTGAAGTTCGTGGTGAGCAACCCCGGCACCACTCAGGTCACCGGCTGGTCGATCACCTTCGACCTGCCCGCCGGGGTCACCGCGAGCGCCGCGCAGAACGGATCGCTGAACCAGAGCGGGCGCCAGGTCACGCTGAGCCCGGCCCACTACAACACGACCGTGGCGGCACGCGGTACCACCGAGCCGTACAGCCCCGCGTTCACGCTCAGCAGCGCGTCCGCAGAGCCGGAGAACTGCAGGATCAACGACGTCAGGTGCGACGGCGCCGCCGACACGCCGCCCGGCGCGCCCGGCAACCTGCGCTCACCGGTCAAGACCACCAAGACCGTCTCGCTCACCTGGGACGCCTCGACCGACAACAAGGGCATCGCCGGATACGAGGTCTACACCGGCGCGGCCCTGGCCGCGACGGTGACCGGCACCTCCGCCACGGTGAGCGGGCTGTCGCCGTCCACCGAGTACACCTTCACCGTGAAGGCCCGCGACCTGTACGACAACATGTCGGCGGCGAGCACCGCGCTGAAGGTGAGCACCGACGGACATCATCGGCAGCGGATACGCCAGGATCGGCTACTTCGTCCAGTGGGGCATCTACGGCCGCCAGTACTTCGTGCGCAACCTGGACACGACCGGTGCCGCCGCGAAGCTGACCCACCTCAACTACGCCTTCGGCAACATCGACCCGGTGAACCTGACGTGCCTGCAGGGCGTCACCAAGGGCACCGCGGCCAACCCGCAGGACCCGAACCAGGGCGACCGCCGGCGATGCGGACGCCGACTACGGCAGGCCGATGAGCGCTGCGCAGTCGGTGGACGGCGTCGCCGGCTACGGCTGGGAGAAGCTGCGCGGCAACTACAACCAGCTCCGCAAGCTCAAGGCGAAGTACCCGAACCTCAAGGTGCTGATCTCGCTCGGCGGCTGGACGTACTCGAAGTACTTCTCCGACGTGGCGGCCACCGACGCGGCGCGCAAGAAGTTCGTGAGCTCCTGCATCGACACGTACATCAAGGGGAACCTGCCGGTCTACAACGGCGCGGGCGGCCCCGGCAGCGCCGCCGGGATCTTCGACGGCATCGACCTGGACTGGGAGTGGCCGGGCGCGGAGGGGCACGCGGGCAACCACATCGGCCCGAACGACAAGGCGAACAACACGCTGCTGATCGCCGAGTTCCGCAGGCAGCTCGACGCGCTGACCCAGGAGACCGGTAAGCGCTACCAGCTCACCGCCTTCACCCCCGCCGACCCGGCGAAGATCGCCGCCGGGTGGGACCTGCCCGAGGTCGCCAGGTCCCTGGACATCTTCAACGTCCAGGGCTACGACTTCCACGGCGCGGGCAGCGACAACTCCTGGGAGCCCAACCGGGCCGGACACCAGGGCAACCTGTACGCCGACGCCGAGGACCCGTACCCGTACCCGTTCCACTTCAGCGTCGAGAACACGGTCGACGTCTATCTCCAGGCGGGGGTGAACCCGCGCAAGATAACCATCGGTCTCGCGTACTACGGCCGAGGCTGGCAGGGCGTCGCCGACGGCGGAAGGTTCGGCGAGTGGCAGGCGGCCACCGGTGCGGCGCCGGGGCAGTTCCCGGACGAGGCGGGCACTCGCGGGTACGCCAACCTGCTGGCCTCCGTGCCGGGATGCACGGTGAGACACGACGAGCAGTCGGTGGCGACCTACTGCTACACCGGCAACGGCGGTCAGTCGTGGACCTTCGACGAGGTCTGGTTGATCGGGAAGAAGACCGCGTGGCTCCGGAGCAAGGGCCTGCTCGGCGCGATGGTCTGGGAGATGTCCGGTGACACCGGCACCCTGACCACCGCCCTGGACGCGGGTCTGAGGTAACCGTTCCGGCGGCGTTCCCAGGGTGACCACTCCTGAGGCGGTCTGAAGGTCACCATTCCGGAGGATCGTCTTCGCGGCGTCCGATGTCGCGAAGACGGTCTTCCTCGGTGCCCCGAACTCGTGTCGCGGAGCACCCCGGGCTGACTCTCGGTCGGAAGCCAGAGCCGCCAGGGCGGCCCCGACGAATTTGACATGACGGATAGGGGTCGATCCAGAACGGGGAGTGACCGTTAAAATCTGAAGCCGAACAGTCCGCCATCCGGCTGGTCGGTCAGATGAGGCTCGATGATGTGAGGATTCGCGTCGAACCCCATTGAAACCGCCTTGTTCAGATCGTCGGAGTTCATGGTGACGATGTATTGCATCCGCTCGGTCTTGGTAACCTCGGCCGCCAACTGGAGGGCTCGTGCCACCTGACGTTCGTCCACACCGTCGTACAGATGGCTGTCGTGAACAAGGAAGTCCGGACCCCGGCCGGCACGGTGGGCGATGACGGCGGCGGTCAGGTCGAAGCAGAAGATCACCATGTTATGGATTCCCCTGCTCCCGTCGTCCTCGATCTTGGGCTCGATCTGCATTCGCTGCTTACCCGGGCTGAAGGTCAGATAGGGGTTTTTCCCGTCTCCGTACAGGCGCCGGGCGTACGTGTTGAAAAGGCTGCTCGCTTCGAAAGTGATGGTGTCCCGGTCCTCAAGGTCGGTCACCATCTCCTGTTCGAGCTCAAGGCGTTTCGCCTCGATCTCCCGTCGGCTCGCCTCGAGCGCCTGCGCGGCCTGGAACCGGTGACGGAGAGACTCAAGATGCGCCTGTTCGCGAGCCAGGGCATATTGCAGGGAGTTGAGCGCGTCAAGCGCGCCACCCGAGTTCAGCGTATGCAGGAGGGCGGCTTGTCGCTCGCCGAGTCGCGCGCGCGTCCGGGTGCGCTCCTCCAGAAGTCGACGGAGCCGGGATATCTCCTCGTGTAACTGCTTCTCACGGTTTCGGACCACGGTCTCGTGGAAGGCGCGCACATCGTCGAACCGGCGGCGCACCTCCTGGCCGAGAATCAGGTTCAACTGCTTGTAGGCCGATTCTAGATACCGGTCATCCGGCTCGGCTACCTCGTCGACGGACTGTTCCATGTCCTGAAGGTTGCGTCGGTCTACCGCTTCGGATGCCCGGATTGACCGGATGCGCCGATCGAGCTCGTCGGCCTCCCGGCGAATGTTCTCGTATTCGGGGACGACCTGAAAACTCGCGATCTGGCGCTCAAGTTCGCTCACCCGCTGTTCTATGGCGCCGATTTCCCCTCGGAGTTCGGCGGAACGGCCGACGATTTTCCCCCAGACAGGATCTTTCGCGGCTTCGACGAGCTTCTTTCTCGTGGCCTCCTGATTGGACAGGAGGCGATACCGTGCTGCCAGGCCGACGTCCAGGCCGAAGAGATGGCACAGGTTGACCATCGCGTCGTGAGGCGACTGCTGGGCGAATGTCCTGGTGGGCTCAAGAAAGCCTCCTGCATCGACACGGCGGATCGCGAATGACAACAGCGTCCGGCCGCTGACTTCCGCTCCTTCGGAGTCGACCCTGTAGAGATCCCGTTCCATCGCCCACTGCCAGTCTTTCGTCGACACCTCGGCGGCGTGTTCGAACAGGACCCTGGGGGACCTCCGTGTTATGTCCGGATCGAGTGTCACTCTGTTCGGCCGTGTCGCCGAGCGCGTCACCGTCAAGGGCTCCGGCCGGCCCGGCCAGTCAAGTTTCAGCCTGAATGTGTGGTCGCGGAGCTTCTCGCCGGCCCAGACCGCCTTGGGTTCGTTGCGGGCACCCAGCAGAAAATGCAGTAACTCGACCATGCTCGACTTGCCGGCACCGTTGCGACTGTCGGTGTCGGTGGAGGCGTCGGTGCGTTCGGCGACCAGGAGGTTCAGCCCCGCCCCAAAGTGGATCGTCCGGAACCTGTCGTCGTCAGAGGTCAGGCTACGCAGCATTGTCACGAGCCCGGAAAATCAACATGTCCTGTTCAAGCTCGACCAGGCCCAGGGCGTAGAGCAGGTCGAGCGCGAGAGCGAACCACCAGAACGTCAGGGGCGCCCGATGGTCGTTGTCCTCGCGCCAGGTCAACAGGCGGCGCCAGGCCTGGGTGACGGTCACGGGCTGACGCCCGGTGGCCATCACGATCTGAGCCCCCACAGCCAGCAGGGCGCGCTGGGGAGCGACCCCTTTGGTCGGCACGATCACGTGGTCACTCCCATCTCGGCCTCCGGGACCCAACCCGTGGGCGGCACCTTGAAGATCTCACATTCACCGAAGAAGTACATCAGGACAACGAGCGCGTTCAGTTCCATAGGGGATTGTTGCGAGGCATTGCCGAGAACGTGTCGCTCAAGCCGCCAGAGGATGTTGTCGGAGTCCTCACACGTCTGGGCGATCATCTCGTAGTGCTCGCGAAAGCCCGCCGCGACCTCGTCCCTCTCGTTGGGATCGAGCCTGCTCCGGTAGTAGTCCTCCACGTGGTTGACGTAGGACAGAGCGAGCTTCATGCGATGCTGAATATCCCAGGAGAACCCGTTGTATTCCATTTTCTTGAGCGGAGGTCTGGGGATGGCCGGTAGGTCTTCGAGGGGGCGTCGGTATTCGGCGAGGTGATCCAGGAGCGGGATCAGCTCCTCAAGCACGACGCTGACAACCACCGGCTCTGCGGGAAACGGGCCAAGGAAGTCCTCGACCTGCCACTTCTCCATCCTGCAGAGTTCGGTATAGAAGTGCCGCCGGCCGAAGTTCTCGAAAAAAAGTTCGGGATGATCGTTGCGTGCGGTCGCGAGTAGCGATGTCAACTCGGGATGTATGCCTCTGCGGTCGTTGTGTACGAAGACGAAGGTGCCGAACTCGCCATCGCGCTTCGCGATGGCCTTGGCGAGGTCGGTCCGGAACTTGCGGGCGATCTTAGAGGGAGCGACGGTCTGTGGCGCGTAGCACGCGTACAGCTTCTTCCCGATCAGGAGAAGGCCGTCCGCCCCTTGGTCGCCGAGACGTCCAGCGGTTCGGACATTTAGGAAGCCAGGGTTCAGAACATGCATAACTTCATGGAAGAAATCCTCGAACCCTTCACCGTGAAGTTCGTCGAGCTTCGCATTGAGCATGAAACGAATCGACGAACGCTCCCAGATCTCCAAGTACCCCTCCGTGGGCCTCGCTTCGATACGCCTGACGAGTTTTGAACTCGATGAGCCTGAGGGAGGATAGCCGGAGTAGGTGGGGAGCGTGGGTGGATTCCAGGCATCGAGGCTTGGAAAATCCAAGTTCGCGGTGAATTACCGTTTTGTTGGTTTTGCTGTACGGTGTTTGCTTGTCGTCATGGCCAGAGCTGTTGGTTGTCCCGGATCTGCTGACTTCCTGCATCTACATACCGGCAAATAGGGAAAAATTCTCAGTCTCGCCAAGGTTGTGCGGGAAAGCTGGAGTATGCGGCAGTGGTGCCCCGATACTCGCCTTCTTCGCTCGCGGCGTCCCTGAGCAGCACCGACCGGCCCTGGGGCCAGCGGTCCATGTGGACCTGGCTGATCGAGTCGAAGTAGAAGTCCCGGGCGTCCCGCATCGCGTCCCGCAGTCGGGGAGCCTCGGGGAAGCGCACCCTCCGCGTACGTCGTACGACCCGGCTAAGGGTGCCGGTTGGAGACCGAGACGACCTCGCCGGTCATGTACGTGGAGTACTCGCTCGCCAGGAAGACGATCACGTTGGCCACCTCCCACGGTTCCGCCGAGCGGCCGAAGGACTCGCGGGAGGTCAGCTCGGTGAGCAGTTCGTCGGTGGTGACCTTAGCCAGGAAGGGGTGCATGACCAGAGAGGGGGCCACCGCGTTGACTCCGGATGCCGTGCGGGGCGGCCTCCAGGGCGGCGCACCTGGTCAGGGCCATCACCCCGGCCTTGGCGGCCGCGTAGTGCGACTGGCCCTCCTGGGCGCGCCAGCCGATCACCGAGGGGTTGTTGACGATCACTCCGGAACCCTGGAGGACCATCAGCCGCAGGGCGGCCCTGGTACAGCGCATCGTGCCGGTGAGGGGCACTCCCAGGACGGCGTCCCACTACTCGTCGGTCATCTCCACCAGTCGCGCCGTACCGCCCAGGCCCGCGTTGTTGACCACCACGTCCACCCGCCCGTGCGCCTCGGTCACCGCGTCGAACATGGCGCGCACCTCGGCCTCGGAGGTGACGTCGCAGGGCACCGCGAGCGGCTTGACCCCACTCAGCTCGGCCCGTGCCCGCCGCCCTCGGTCCGGCGCCGGTCTATCGTGACTCGGCGGAGTGGTGGAAGCGGACCGCCGGAGGGGAGTTCGTGCTCCAGAGATGCGACTCCTGCGCCACGCCGCGCTTCCCCGCCCGCGCCTACTGTCACCGCTGCAGGACCCGCGAGTGGCACTGGGAGCCCATCGCCCCCGCCGGTCGCGTCGAGAGCTGGATCGTCAGCCACCAGCCCTTCCTGGCCGGGGTGAGCGAGCCGTACACGGTGGTGATGGTGCGGCTGGACGAGGCGCCGGTGTGCGTCATGTACGGCAACTGGCGCGGTGCGGAGCCGCCGGTCGCGGGTCTGGCCGTCCGGGCGTGCCCCAGGGTGGTGGACGAGGAGCTCTCGCCGATCGACTGGTGCCCGCTCGGCTGAGGATCGCCGTCATGGTCGCGCCACGGTAGCGGCCCGGCGGGTCCCGTCCCGCCGGGCCGCGCTCCGGAGATGGGGAGCGCGCCCTGGCGGGCGTGGGGGACCCGCCAGGACGCGTTCCGCTCCGGCGCGATGGCGGAGGACCCCGGCGAGGGGTGGGGTCCTCCGCCGGCTAGTCGCGCGCGGAGTCTGTGTCGGCGAAGGCGCGGACCCGGTGGCCCGCCTCCTCCACCGCGAGATCGTCGTCAGGCATGGGCCGCCGGTAGTGCCGCGAGATGAGGCGTGCCGCCCCGACCGGGTCTTCGGCCGGATGCGAGGACTGAACGCCATCCTCGTTCCAGACAAAAAGCCCGTTCTTGCACCAGACGGTTAGATCGGTCAGCACCGAGAGCACGGACATCCCGCGCCCGTTGCTCTGGTAGGTGTGGGTGAATCCCTGGCGGTGCAACGCGTAGCGCAGTAAACGTGTTGCCTCGCTGGGGTCGCACCAGGGCAGATGCGGCGTATCCGCACGGACCGACAGCACCGGCCTCCACCCCCTCGCTGACCTTTCGATGGATTTGTACCAACGATTGGATAATGCGGGTCTCGGGAGGTCGGGTCAAGGGGCTGTTCCCCACTAGAACCAGATCGTCTAGTTTTGTTGGCACAAAGGGGACTTAATGGCGCGGTCAACGCTGTATCAACTGGTGGCCTCCGATCTGAGGAGGACCATCTACTCCGGTGCGCTCGGACCAGGGGATCAGCTGCCGACCGAGGCGGAGCTCATGATCGTGCACCAGGTGAGCCGGAACACCGTGCGGCTCGCTCTCGGCGAGCTTGTGAACGAGGGCCTGGTCACCCGCACCCCCCGCAGGGGCACCGTCGTGCGGGAGCGCCGCCCGCTGCTCATGCACCCCCAGCGCGAGCTGCAGCCGCGGCGTGAGGAGACCCTGGAGGCCTTCGCCTGGGCGGTCTCGCAGGAGGGGCGCGCGCCGAGCCAGGAGATCGAGGTCTCGATCGTGCAACCGGCCGAGGAGATCGCCAGCAGGCTGGAGCTCTCGGACGACGAGCTCGCCGTGGTCCGCCGCAGGCTGCGCTTCGTGGACGGCCAGCCCTACAACACCAACGACTCCTACTTTCCGCTGGCCCTGGTCGCCGACTCCGAGATCACCCGCCCCGGCGACATCAGGCGCGGGGCCAACAAGGTTCTCGAGGAGCTCGGCCACCGGCAGGTGCGGATGGTGGACGACATCTGGGCGCGGATGCCCAACAGCGCGGAGACCGAGCGGCTCCAGCTCCAGCTCGGCACGCCGGTCGTCGTCTACATCCGGGTCGGTTACGACGAGGAGGACACCCCCGTGCGCGTGGCGGTGTCGGTACTGCCCGCGGACAAGCACCTGATCAGGTACGAGCTGGAAAGCCGTTGACATCTCCGTAACCGCCCTGACGGGCCGGCCTCCGCCCCGCTCGCGTCGCGGGCGACCACCGGGCCGCGTCCGCCGGGCGGCCGGGTCCCGCCTTCCCCACCCGCCCGTGCTCCTCCCGTTCGGCGCCCTCCGGTCCGTGTCTTCCCCGGTCCCGGCAGTCTCGCCCGAGGTCCCCCCGCTCGTCGCCCTCCCGCCTGCGCCTCTCCCGCCTGCGCTTCTCATGCTTCTTGCGCCTCTTGCGCCTGCTGCGCCTCTTGTGCCTGTCGCACCAGCCGGCGTCTCCTCGCCGCTCGCCCCAAGCCCCTAGGCATCCGCCTAGCCCGACACGGGTGCCGTGCGCCATCGTGCGGTCACGCTCCGTGTTAACTCGCGTACCGAACGCAACGAAGGGATGAACCATGCACTCGAACACCGCCAGTCCCACCACCGCGCGCCCGTTCACGCTGCGCAGGGCCACGGACGGTGATCTGGACGAGGTGCTCGCGCTCCTCGCCGAGACCGCCGGGTGGCTGAACCGCCGCGGCGTGCGGCAGTGGCCCGCCGCCGGCTTTCCCGCCGAGCGCATCACCCCGCTGATCGGCGAGGGCGTCATGTACCTGCTGGACGGGGAGAACGGGCTCGCCGCCACCCTCGCCCTGGACACTCACGCCGACC
Source organism: Streptosporangium sp. NBC_01755 (assembly GCF_035917995.1). Taxonomy (NCBI): domain Bacteria; kingdom Bacillati; phylum Actinomycetota; class Actinomycetes; order Streptosporangiales; family Streptosporangiaceae; genus Streptosporangium; species Streptosporangium sp. NBC_01755. The sequence continues at coordinate 5,435,971 of NZ_CP109131.1, forward strand.
CCGAGTTCTGGGCTCCGCAGGACGAGCCCGGTTCGGCGCTCTACGTCCACAAACTGGCCGTGGCGCGCGCCCACGTCGGCCGGGGGCTGGGAGAGGTGCTGCTGGACTGGGCGGGCCTGCGGGTCCTGGCCCTGGGGAGAAGATGGCTCAGGCTTGACTGCTCCAAGGACAACTCAAGACTTCAGGACTACTATCGGGGGCAGCGTTTCGCGCACCTCCGCACGGTCGACCTGTCGCATCGCGCCTCCGGCGCCCTGTTCCAGCGGCCGGGTGGCCTGCGCGCCCACGGATCAGGTCTCGCGCTGCCCTTCTCGGACCGGCGAGGGTCATCCGTCCCCGAGCATGTCTGAACCACGGCGATCTCAGGGCAAACCCATCCGATAGCCTCCATTCATGACCGGATCCTTGCTTGAGGTGATCACGCTTGACGTGCGTGATGCCGTCGCGGCCGAAGCCGGTGGCGCCGATCGCCTGGAGGTCGTCGCCGATATGGCCGTAGGCGGGCTCACCCCGGCGCCGGAGACGGTCGCGGCGATCTCCAAGGAGTGCGCGCTGCCGCAGATGGTGATGCTGCGCGGCGAGGCCTCGTTCCTGGCCACGCCCGAGTCGCTGAAGGCCCTGAGCCGCCAGGCCAGGGCACTCACCGACGCGGGCGCGGCCGGGTTCGTGTTCGGGTTCCTCGATCGGGCGGGGGTGGTCGACCTGGCCGCCACCGAGGTACTCATCCACGCGGTCGCGCCGCTGCCCTGGACCTTCCACCGGGCGGTGGACCATGCGGCCGACATCCAGGCGAGCTGGCGTGCCGTCCGGCTGCTGCCCAACCTCGCCACCGTGCTCACCTCTGGCGCGCCCGGTGGCGTGGCGGACGGGCTGCCGCTGCTCAAGGCCCGGTGCGAGGCCGGCGACGGCCCGCTGATCATGGCCGGGGGCGGGCTGAGGCCGGGCCATGTCGGGGCACTGATGGAGTACGGCGTGCGGGCCTTCCATGTCGGCAGCGCCGTGCGGGCGTCCTGGTCGGACCCGGTCGACACCCGCAGGGTCCGCGAGTGGCGCGCCCTGGTCGACTGAGGCGCGCAGGGAGCCGCTGCCGGGTCGCCCCGATCAGGCGTCACCGCCGGCCGGGCGGACCGGCGATCGAGGTCAGGGCGTCGACGGAGCCGGGGTGGGGTCCAGGGCCAGGTCGGCACGGCGCAGGGCGGCGGTCATGGTCTTGATCGTGGCGGGCTCGTCCATCACGCCCTCGCCCGCCTCGCGCCGCTCCCGCCAGGCACGCACCCGATGGGCGTACTCCCGGTAGCGGGACAGGTGGAAGGCATAGACCGTCGCGTACCGGCTGACCAGGTGTGACGGGTGCATGTCCCAGCCCTGGTAGAAGCCGTGGCCCAGGGAGTGCCCGACCAGCTCCGCGTGGCGCCGCCACAGCTCCTGCACGGCCCGCCGGTCATCCGAGGCGGGAGAGGCCGCCAGCGAGCCGTCCGAAAGTTCCACGCCGGTCCCGGCGAAGACCGTCTGCATGACGTGCCGGGCGTGGTCACAGGCGGGATGGTCCAGCCGCTGCTCGTGCGGGGGCAGGGCGCAGCTCGCCGTGTAGTCGAAGACGCCGAAGTGCGCCGCGGCCAGCCTGCCCCGCAGGGAGGCGACCAGGCCGGAGTCGAGGAAGCGCACCGTCTGCGGCGCCTCCACCTGGATCTCGAACCGGAGCGTGCCCTCACGAAGGCCCAGCCCGTCCTCCAGCGCTCGCAGGCAGTCGGCGAACTGGTGGAGATAGGCCCTCATCAGCACCTTCGGGAAGGTGACCACGAATCCCTCGGGCAGGTGCCCGACCCGCTCGACCACGCCGGTGAGGAAGCCGTCCAGCGTCCTGAGGGAGCGGACCGGGTCACCGTCGGCGAACGACTTCACCCGTAGCCCCCAGCGGCGAGGGAGTGTTCCAGCCATGTGCATGGCCGCGAGCGCCTCGGCGGCGCCGCGGGTGTGGCCGTCCTCCTCCTCGGGACGCGGCCCGTACCCGTCCTCGAAGTCGACGCGCAGGTCCTCGACGGGCTCCTCACCGAGTTTGGCGAGCACCCTGCCGTGGACGGCTCCGGCGACGTCCCCGTCCACGCCGAGGATCGCGGCCAGGTCGCCCTCCGGCAGGTGCCGCCGCATCAGCTCCAGCGCGGCGTCACCCCACGCCCGCACCGTCCCGGCGTCGAACCGGTCCGCGGGGACGTAGACCGTGTGCACCGGCTGCCACCCGACCGGCCCGTACGGGTACAGCGCGGACTGCTCGCGATGAGTCCGCTCGAAGCCCGGGATCAGTGCGGACGGGTCGGCGAGCGTGACGCGCATGCTGATGCTCCTTTGAGGACGTGCCGGTATGGACGCCGGGGACGTGCCGGTATGGACGTGCCGGTATGGACGTGCCGGTATGGACGTGCCGGTTCGAACCGGACGCGCCGTTTTGAACGCACCTTAGCCCCAGCTCCTCGCCGCCGATCACCGCAGATGATCGCCGATCGCCACCGATCGCCGCTGATCACCGCCGTCACTACCGTCATCGCCGTCATCGCCGTCACCGCCGCCCCATGCTGACCAGCGGACTCAGCCGGTCCCAACCGGAGCACAAGTCACCATGGCTAAACTTTGCCACCGCAGTTCGATCACTCGTCGATGGGATGACATGAACAGACTCAAGGGGCTCTCCGCGCTGGCCGGGTCCCTGCTGGCCGTACTGCTGATGACGCAGGCGTCTCCGGCCGCCGCGGCGTCCGCGCCCGCGAAGCCCAAGGTGGCCGTGTCGGTGAAGGCGAGCCCGGCCAAGCACGCCGGCAAGTGCCCGGTGACCGTCGGCTTCACGGCGAAGATCAAGGTAAGCGGGCCCACCGTGGTGGCCTACCGCTGGCTCAGGGGCGACGGCTCCAAGAGCGCGGTGAAGACCGTCAAGGTGAACGGGACGAAGATCCTGAAGGATCGCGCCACCTTCCGCGGCAACCTGAAGGGCTGGCAGGCGCTTCAGGTGCTGAGCCCGCGCAAGGTCGTCTCCAAGAAGGCGAACTTCACGATCTCCTGCGCGCCGCAGAACGGCGGCGGTAACGGCGGTAGTGGCGGTGACGGCGGTGACGGCGGCGTCGACCCGCAGGGCCCGGCGGAGGGGCAGGGCCCCGACGGTCCGGGTGGCGAGCAGGGCGGCACCGAGAGCGGGAACGGCGAATAGCGCGAACAGCGCCCTGGCCGCGGCCACGCCCCGGTTCTCCGGGCGTGGCCGCGGCCGCGTCATTGACGGCCGCAGGCGGTGAGCATGGCGGCGAGTCCGAGGAGTTTCACCCGCTCGCCCCGGTCGAGGGACCTGGCCAGTGCCGCCTCGGCGGCCTCGATGGACAGCCAGTGCTCGTAGGTGATCGGTGAGACGCCCCGGGAGGCGAGGAGGTCGTCCGGGTCCGTGCGGCGTACCGGTTCGTGGCCGGCGAGATCGGCGAGAAGGGTGTGGACCGTCTCGGCGGCGTCGGACTTGTTGGTGCCGATCACACCGCTGGGACCACGCTTGAGCCAGCCCGCCACGTACTCGCGGTCGCGGACCCGGCCCGCCTCGTTCGGCACGGTCATGGTGGCCTCGGAGAAGGGAACGCCGGGCAGCGGCACGCTCTGGTAGCCGACCGAGCGCAGCACCATGCCGACCGGGAGGGTCTCGAACTCGCCGGTGCCGACCACCCGGCCCTCCACCAGCCGGGTTCGCTCCAGCTTGAGCGCCTCCACCCGCCCCTCGCCGAGGATCTCCACCGGGCGCATCCAGAACCGCACGTCCAGCCGCCGGGGACGGCCCGTCAGGCCGCGGGCCGCCCAGCTCTGCAGGACCTCGACGTTGCCCCTGATCTGCCGGGACGCCGCCGAGACGTCCGCGACGCTCTCCTCGGGCCGCACCCGCACGTCCGCGTTGGTCAGCTCGCCCAGCTCCCTGAGCTCCTTCAGGGTGAACTTGGCGTGCTCGGGTCCCCGGCGGCCGACCATGTGGATGGCCTTCACCTCGCTGGCGGCCAGCCGGTCGAGCGCCTCCTGTGGCACGTCGGTGGCGCGCAGCTCGTCGGCGGTCTTGGCCAGGATGCGCACCACGTCGACCGCAACGTTCCCCACGCCGATCACCGCGACCTCGGGGCTGTCGAGGACGAAGCGGTCGCCCGGCACGTCGGGGTGGCCGCAATACCAGTTGACGAAGTCGGTGGCGGCCACGCTGCCCGGCAGGTCCTCGCCGGGTATGCCCATCCGCCGGTCCACCATCGCGCCGGTGCAGTAGACCACGGCGTCGTAGCAGTCGAGCAGATCGGTGACGCCGACATCCTTGCCGAACTCGACACCGCCGAGGAACCGCACGTCAGGAAGTTCCAGCACGCCGCGCAGGTAGCCCGCTATCGACTTGATCGAGGTGTGGTCGGGGGCCACCCCGTAGCGCACCAGCCCGTACGGGGTCGGCAGCCGCTCCAGCACGTCCACCCGCAGGGGCACGGTGGCCTGTTTCCTCAGGGCCTCGGCCGTGTAGATCCCGGCCGGCCCCGACCCCACGATCGCGACTCGCAGCGACATATCGCCTCCCAGGGCACTGGCTGTCATAACGCGATTCTGTAGTACCGGTGCCCGCCGGGCCAGTCTGAAGGTCCTTAGTGATCGCCTCCACGGCCGGTACCGCGGTCTGCAGATAGGGGTGGGGCGACAGGACGCGGCCGACCTCCTCGCACACGACGGCCGCCTCGACCATGCCGCAGCCCGCGCCGCCGTACTCCTCGCCGACCGCCAGGCCGGCCACGCCCAGCTCGGCGGCGAACCGGCCCCAGGGGGCGTCCGGGTGCCGGGAGAGGAAGGAGCGGACGGCGTCACGGAGCCCCACACGCTCCTCGGAAAGGCTTGGGGAAACGCTCGGGAAAGGACTCACGGCAACACTATAACCAAGCGATCGCTTGTCTTGTGAAATTTACCTTGCCCTGGACGTTAGCACAGGTCAGATATACTGCCGGTGGCCACGAGTACATGTGATCGGGGGATCGGTGGCTTCGGTGGAACGCAACTACACGCTTGACTTCGTCGCGGGGGACCGGCGGGATCGCGCCATTCTCCGGCACATGGTCCTCTCGCTCTTCGTGGGGATGCTGTTGGGTGGCGTCGGAGCGCTGCTGGCCTACGGGCCCGACCTGCCTTACGCCATCTACAACTCGTGCGCGTACATCCTCCTCGTCGTCGTCGTGGGGCGGACCGCGGCCGGTTTCGGCTGGGCGGTGCTCTCCAGCATGCTCGCCGCGTTCGGGCCGCTGCTCTCGGTGCTGGCCGCCACCCTCTTCGAGCCGGAGGACTCGTTCACCAGGCTCGGTGACGACGTCGCCACGATGAACCTCACGCTCGTCAACCTCGTGGCGATCGGGGTCTTCTCCTACCTGGCCAAGCGCCCCGACCGCTGGGGAGGTCTCGCGGCCGGAGGGGCGGCCGGGCTGTCCCTGTTCGAAGGCATCGACAAGATGGTGCCCGGCGGCCCCGAGTACGTTCCCGGCTTCTGGCCGTGGGGAACGGTGGTCGTGGCCGCGCTCGCGGCGGGGATGCTGATCGCACTGGCCCGCAGGTGTGACCGGATCTGCTCCACACTGGTCGCGCTGGCCTTCGGGGCCTTCCACTTCGTCTTCCTCACCGGGCTCTGAAGCGGTCGACGGCAGACAATCGGCTTGCCGGACTCGATAGCCTGTAGAGCATCGATCCCCACTAGCTAGGAGTAGCCGTGCTGCTGCGCATGTCGTCGCTGTTTCTTCGAACGCTGAGGGACGACCCGGCAGACGCGGAAGTGCCGAGCCACAAGCTGCTCGTCCGCGCCGGTTACGTCCGCCGCGTCGCCCCCGGCGTCTACTCCTGGCTGCCACTCGGCAAGACGGTCCTGGAGAACGTCACGCGCGTCGTGCGCGAGGAGATGAACCGCATGGGCGGCCAGGAGGTGCTCTTCCCCGCTCTCCTGCCCCGTGAGTACTACGAGGCGACCGGCCGCTGGACCGAGTACGGGGACACGCTCTTCCGCCTCAAGGACCGCAAGGGGGCCGACTACCTGCTCGGTCCCACCCACGAGGAGATGTTCACCGACATGGTCAAGGGGGAGTACTCCTCCTACAAGGACTATCCGGTGACCCTCTACCAGATCCAGACGAAATATCGCGACGAGGCCCGGCCTCGGGCCGGCATCCTGCGCGGGCGCGAGTTCGTCATGAAGGACTCCTACTCCTTCGACCTCGACGACGAGGGTCTCAAGCACTCCTACGAGCGCCACCGCGAGACCTACATCAAGACCTTCGACAGGCTCGGCATCTCCTACAAGATCTGTTTCGCCACGTCAGGTGCGATGGGCGGGTCGGCCTCCGAGGAGTTCCTCGCCCCCGCGGCCACCGGCGAGGACACCTTCGTGGCCTGCCACGCCTGCGGCTACGCGGCCAACGCGGAGGCCGTCGTCACCCCCGCCCCGGCCGCCGAGGGCGCCGGCGAGCGTCCCGCCATGCGGGTGCTCGACACCCCCGGCACCCCGACCATCGAGTCGCTGGTCAACCACGTCAACGAGCACCACGGCCTCGGCATCACCGCCGCCCGGACGCTCAAGAACATCGTGGTGAAGGTGACCGTCCCCGGCTCGGGCAAGACCGAGACCCTGGTCGTCGGCGTGCCCGGAGACCGCGAGGTCGACTTCAAGCGGCTGGAGGCCTCCCTGGCCCCCGGCGAGCCCGCCATCTTCGAGGCCGAGGACTTCGCCAGACACCCCGGCCTGGTCCGCGGCTACATCGGCCCGCAGGTCCTCAAGGATCTCGGCATCCGCTACCTCGTCGACCCCCGCGTGGTCGACGGCAGCGCCTGGGTGACCGGCGCCAACGAGCCGGGCAAGCACGCCGCGGACGTCGTCGCGGGCCGTGACTTCGTCGCCGACGGCACCATCGAGGCCGCCGAGGTCCGCGCGGGCGACGCCTGCCCGGTCTGCGGCTCCGGCCTCTCCATCGACCGCGGTATCGAGATCGGCCACATCTTCCAGCTCGGCCGCAAGTACGCCGACGCCGCGAAGCTCGACGCCCTCGGCCCCGACGGCAAGCCGGTCCGCATCACCATGGGCTCCTACGGCATCGGCGTCTCCCGTGCCGTGGCGGTGCTGGCCGAGCAGCGGCACGACGAGCTCGGTCTTCTCTGGCCCCGCGAGATCGCCCCTGCCGACGTCCACATCGTGGGCACCGGCAAGGACGGTCAGATCGAGGCCGCCCTCCGGATCGCCGAGGAGCTGGCGGGCCGCGGCCTGCGCGTCCTGGTGGACGACCGCCCCGGTGTCTCGCCGGGGGTGAAGTTCAAGGACGCCGAGCTGCTCGGCATGCCGACGATCCTGATCGTCGGCCGAGGCCTCACCCAGGGCGTCGTGGAGCTGCGCGACCGAGCCACCGGCGCCAAGGAGGAGATCCCGCTCGCCGAGGCGGCAGACCGCGTCGTGGCGGCCTGCCAGGAGTGAACCCGCGGGCCGGGAGGCGACGATCTCGTCCCGCGCCACCACGCATGTGAAGGAGCGGCCCACCCGCGGCGGGTGGGCCGCTCCTTCCCGTCTGTGGCCCCGTCTCAGTAGCGGCGGTAACGGGAACTCCGGCCGATCGTCCTGCTCACGTGGAATCCGCCGGGCAGGTTGATGGTCACGTGTTTGCGGCCGTCGGGAGTTCTCGCGACGTGGAATCTGCGATTGCCGAAGCTGTGGCCGACCCCTCGTGGAGACAGGTCGATCCGGAAGGGACCGATTTTGATTGACTTTCTGTATCCCCAGCCCATTGTTCTCTCCCCGAGCCTCGTGCCGTGTCAGAAGAACGACCGGCGTTCGCGAACGGTTCCCGGGAAACGCCGTCAGCGACGCGCACCGCTGCCGAGCGTCTTGCGCCAGTGGAAACCGCCGGGCAGGTTGACGCTCAGCGTGCGGCGCCCATCTGCCGTCCTGGTGACCCTGAAGGCGCGGTTTCCCCAGCTGTGACCCACTCCACTCCGCGAGAGGTTAAGACGGAACGGACCGAACTTCATGGATTTCCGATATCCCCAGCCCATTGCTCCTCCTTAGGCGGTTTCACGGAGATTCAGCTACCCGGCAGGCACCGTACAAACATGCTCGAAAGCGGTTTTGAATCTCATCTCATGAACGCGGAGACCGTCGTCGGTGACTATTCAGGTCATCGCGTGAGTGCGGGCATCCAGGGATTGCCGAGCAGCGCGTCGTGCAGCGCGTGAGCGGCGCGGAGACCGTTCTTTCGGACGGTGGAGATGTAGCCGCGGATGGCCAGGAAAGTCTGGGCGCCCTTGAGCGTGCGAAAACCACCGCTGACCTTGGTCTTCGTCTTGATCATACGGATGGCCTGCTCCGCGACGTTGTTGGAGTACGCCACAGTGAAGTCGGTGGCGAACCGCAGCACCTCACTCTTTCGGGTTCGCAGGCGTAGCGCCAGGTTACGTGCAGGGCTCTGCTTGCCCGTTCCGCGTGGGGAATGCGCGGTCAACGCTCGTTCCACCAGGTCGTCGAAGCGCTGGGACAGGTCCTTCAGCTTGAAGTCCGGCAGGCGGTCATGCCCTTTGTCTCGCCAGGCGGCCACCCACCGGTATCCGTCACCGAGTAACAGCACCAGCGCCTCAGCCCAGCCATCGGCCCGCGCGCGAAGGTCGTACTCGCCGATCCCGGCGGCCTCCCGGACGATGTGCGCATTGCACAAGGCGTGCGTGCAGCCCTCGAATGCCTGGTAGGAGCGGTAGGCGTCGTGGACGGCCACGCCGGTGAAGCGGGGAAGGATCCCGAACGCGGTGATCGACTCGGTGCCGCGCCCGTGGGCGTCGATGTGGTAGGCGGTCAGCGCAGGTGTGGCGGCCACGTGCAGCCAGTGGTTCCTGCCGCCCACGCGGGTGACGCTCTCATCGAAGTGCGCGACGCTCGCAGCGGCGATCGCGTCACGGATCCGTGCGTTGACCGGCGCCAGGACCTGGGCCACCTTCGTGACCGTGTCGCTGATCCACCCGGTCGACACCTCGATCCCGGCCAGATCGGCGAGGACTTCGGCGACCCGCCCAACCGGGATGTGGTGCTGGGCGGACAGGTAGGCGGCCAGCGCGCTCACCCGTGGCCCGTATACCGCCGGGGCCGTGGCGAACGCCGGAGCCGCAGCACGGGTCACCGTCCCGCAACCGCCACAGGCCAGGGCGTGCAACTTATGCGCGGTGACCTCGGCCTTGACCTCGGGGATGTCGAAAACCTGCCGAATCACCGCAACGCCCGCCGGGGTTGCATCGGTCAGGTCCCCGCCACACCCGCCACACGCAGATGGAAGGTGCGGCACCGTCCATGTCGGGCAGTCCACCTGCATCAACGCCGTCCCCGACGTGCCGGGCTGCTTACCGGGGCGACGTCCGCTCCTACCCCGCATCGACTTGGGCGGTGGCTTGGCCAGGCCATCGGCCGACGGAGGTTGCGAGGAATTACGCGAGTTTCGCCCTACCTGCCGCCGCAGCTCGGCATTCTCAGCCCGCAACTCCGCGTTCTCCGCTTTGAGCTGGGCGTTTTCCGCCTCCAACTCGACGACCCGCGCTTCCAGCACATCCAGCCGGGCGGTCAGCGTCACGACCAAAGCGGCAAGCTCGCCGTATGACGGACGCTCGCCCTCAGCCGGAATCACCCGAAGATCATCCCATGAGTCCGATCATGCCCATGCCACGCCCAACCTCACGAGGAAAGGGCACCTGAACAGTCACCGTCGTCGGGCGTCGATACCGCGCCGACCAGCCCGTCACTCCGGGAAATCCTTACTCCGGGAAAGCGGCCATCGGTCAACGACCCCCTCCTGAAGGAGGGGGCTTGAGGCGCGGTAACGCGCTTTGAAGCCCCGCGTTGACCAGCCCTGGCCGTGAAAGTCACTCGGTGGCGGTCGCCGTGGGGGAGACGGTGGGTGAGGTGCTGGGGGAGGCGGCGGGCGCGGGCGGCATGCCGGGGAAGGTGTCGATCTCCGGGCGCAGGTCGTAGGAGCGGGTGACGCACTCCTGCATGGCCAGCGCGGCCATCTTGCGCAGCGCCGTGTCGGCGGAGGCCGCCAGTTCCAGATAGGCGCCGGTCACCCTCCGCTCGACCAGCACGGCCAGCTCCACCGCCTGCGCCGCCGTGGACGGCGTGACCGGGAGCTCGTAGGCCGCGGTCGGCTCGGCCGGGGTGCCGCCCATGGTGATGATCGTGGCGCGGAGCCGGTCACGGCGGGCGCGGTGGGCGTTGTAGGCCGCCGTCATCTCGGTGCGCAACCTGCCCGTGCTCCTGGCCCCGATGACCCCGTACGCGTACACGGCGGCGTGCTCGGCCGCCAGCGCCGCGCCGAGCCCCTGGCCGGCCCTCACAGTGATCTCGACAGGGCCAGGGCGTGCGCGGCCTCGCAGGCGCCGATGGACGCGATCAGCTGGGCCAGCGGGGGCGAGGCCCCCTCGACCTGGCGGGTACGGAGCGCCGCCGCCCTGCGCTCCAGATCGCGAAGGGCCCGTACCGACGCCTTGCCGCCCGCGGACGCGCCGCCGGATGGCGTGGGTGAGGGCGAGGGCGTGGGCGTCGCGGAGCCGGAGACGGCGCCGGGCGGGAGGCGGCGGCGAAGCTCGGCCAGATGGGCCTCGTGCCGCTGCCTGAAGGGCGCGAGCCTGGCCGAGGCGGCCGAGGCGTACAGGGCCACTGCCCGCTCCTTGCCGGCGATCAGCTCCCGCAGGAGCACGGTCTCGGGATCGGGACGCTCGGCCACCGGAGGCACCCGTTTCTCGGCGGCGCATCCCGCGACGGTCACGGCCGCCGCCCCTAGAGCGCCGCCCCGCAGCAGGGCGCGCCGGGAGACGGAACGCACGGACGACCTCCGGTTCTGTGTCGACAGCTGACGCTCCTAGCATCGTACGGGCTTGGAATAATGGCACTCACCTCGCTTCTCGGGCGGCTCCGCCACACCGAGTGGCGCTGTTTCCACGCCCTGGTGTGGATAGGCTGGTTAATCGCATGGGCGAGGTCCGCCCGGCTGAGATCGTGACAATGGGAGGTCGGCATGGGCAGCGCCACATCCCGCGACCGCCTGATCAAGCTTCTGGAACCTGTCGTCGGAGCCGAGGGGCTCGACTTGGAGGACGTCACGGTCACCCCCGCGGGCAAGCGGCGGCTGTTGCGTGTCGTCGTCGACCGTGACGGCGGCGTGAGCCTCGACGACGTCGCGGAGGTCAGCCTCGCGGTCTCGGCGACGCTGGACGCCGACGACGCGATGGGAACCACCCCGTACGTGCTGGAGGTCTCCTCTCCGGGAGTCGACCGTCCGCTCACCGAGCCGCGCCACTGGCGCCGCGCGGTGCGGAGGCTGGTCAAGGCCGACCTGCGGGACGGCACCGCCGTGGAGGGCCGGATCGTCGCCACCGACGAGACCGGCGTGGAGCTGGACGTCGACGGCGCGCCGCGCCGCATCGACTATGAGGACCTGACCCGAGGACGGGTTCAGGTGGAATTCCGCCGGCTCGACGACGCCGAAGACGACGGCGAAGACGGCGACGAGGGCTAAGGGGGAAGCCTCGTGGACATCGACATGAGCGTCCTGCGCAGCCTGGAGCGGGAGAAGGACATCTCCTTCGACCTGGTCGTCAAGGCGATCGAGGACGCGCTGCTGATCGCATATTTCCGGAGCGAGGGCGCGGCGGCCAAGGCGCGCGCCGAGCTCGACCGCAAGTCCGGGCACGTGACCATCTTCGCCGCCGAACTCGACGACGAGAGCGGGGAGGTGCTCAGGGAGTTCGACGACACCCCGGGCAACTTCAGCCGCATCGCCGCGACCACCGCCAAGCAGGTCATCCTGCAGCAGCTCCGTGACGCGGAGGACGAGATCAACTTTGGCGAGTTCGCCAGCCGCGAGGGCGAGCTGGTGGCGGGCGTCATCCAGCAGGGCAAGGACCCGAGGGTGGTCCTGGTCGACCTGGGCAAGATCGAGGCGGTGCTGCCGCACAGCGAGCAGGTCCCGGGTGAGGAGTACGTCCACGGCGAACGGATCCGCTGTTACGTGGTCCAGGTCAAGAAGGGGCACAAGGGCCCCTCGGTGACCCTGTCGCGCACCCACCCAGGCCTGGTGAAGAAGCTCTTCGCCCTGGAGGTGCCGGAGATCGCCGACGGCACGGTCGAGATCGCCGCCATCGCCCGCGAGGCCGGTCACCGCACCAAGCTCGCGGTCCGCTCGCGGCGCCCGGGGGTGAACGCCAAGGGCGCCTGCATCGGGCCGATGGGCTCGCGCGTGCGCAACGTGATGACCGAGTTGCACGGTGAGAAGATCGACATCATCGACTGGTCGGAGGATCCCGCGGAGTTCGTGGGGAATGCCCTGTCGCCGGCCCGCGTTTCTCACGTAGAGGTGATCGACTTCGACGGCCGTGCCGCGCGGGTGACCGTGCCGGACTACCAGCTCTCCCTCGCCATCGGCAAGGAGGGGCAGAACGCCCGACTGGCCAATCGCCTCACCGGCTGGCGCATCGACATCCGTCCCGACACCCAGCCGGGGGACGCGGCAGGTTCCGCAGATGCGCCCACACGGTAAGCTGGAATATGGTGGCCAGGCTGTCCCACTGAGAACATGTGTGGGGTGCCGGGTTCGCACGGTTTCCTCCGAGCTGCTCCGCCTGGTGGTGGTCGAGGGCGTTATACTCCCTGACCTGCGAAGACGGCTCCAGGGGCGTGGTGCTTCACTGCATCCCACCCTGAGCTGTCTCGAACTCGCAGAGCGTCGCCGAGCGTTTCCGCGCGCGTTTCGCGTCGCGGTTCCGCTCGACCTGTCGCGGCTGCGTGGCCACCTGGAAGAGCAACAGGCTGAAAGGATCGGGTGAAATGGTTACCGACTGTCATGTAGGACGCCGATTTGATGGGCTGGTCAGATAGCTATGAGCGCCTGATGAGCATGCGGCGATGAGTACGTCAACGTAACGACGGTCCGGCGGCACCGCCTCCCGGGCCAAGACAAGGGAGTGCAGTGGCGAAGGTCCGGGTATACGAGCTCGCCAAGGAGTTCGGTGTGGAGAGCAAGGTCGTCATGGCCAAGCTCCAGGAGATGGGCGAGTTCGTGCGTTCGGCGTCCTCGACTATCGAAGCACCGGTAGTCCGCAGGCTCACAGAAGCGCTGGGCGGCCCCAGTAAGGGTTCGTCCGACAGGGGCAGAGGCCCCAGGCCGCCTCATGCGGCACCTCGGCCGGGTGACGGCCAGCCAAACGGCGCCCCTTCGGCGTCGACATCCATCCCCAAGCCGGGACCGGCCCCTCGGCCGGGACCGCGACCGGGTCCCATGCCGGCTCGTCCGGCGGCTCCCGCGCCGCAGGCCCCGCCGGTCGTTCCCCAGCCGGAGCCCCAGCAGGCGCAGCCCCCGCAGCCGCCGCGGCAGCAGCCGCCGCAGGTGCAGGCGCCGCGCTTCGAGGCGCCCCGCGACAGCGGCCGTCCGGCGGCCTCCGGCCCCAAGCCGGGTCCGCGGCCCGCTCCGCGCCCTGGTCCCGCGGCGCGCCCCGAGGGGCGTCCGGAGGGCCGTCCGGAGGGCCGTCCCTCGGGTGGTCCCGGAGGAGCGCCCTCGGGCCCCAGGTCCGGTGCCGGCGCGGGTGCGCCCAAGCCGGGTCCGCGTCCGGGCCCGCGTGGTCCGCGCCCCGGTAACAACCCGTTCTCGTCGAACGCCAGCGGCATGGGCCAGGCCCGTCCGCCGCGTCCCGGCGGTCCCGGTGGCCACGGAGGCGGCCCCGGCCGTGAGGGCGGCCCCGGCGACAGAGGGCCGCGTCCCGGTCCCCGCGAGGATCGCGGTCCCCGCGAGGGTCGCGACAGCGCCGGTCCCCGTCCGCCCGGCGCCCGTTCCGGTCCGCCCGGTGCGGCCGGTCCGCGTCCGGGTCCCGGCGCGGGTGGCCCGCGTCCCGGTGGCGGTGCCGGTGGCCCCGGTGGTCCGCGTCCCGGTGGTCCGCGTCCCAGCCCGATGATGATGCCGCAGGGCCGGCCCGCCGGTCCCGGTGGCGGCGCAGGCCGCCCCGGTGGCGGTGCGGGTGCCGGTCGTCCCGGTGGCGGCGCGGGCCGTCCCGGTGGCGGTGCCGGTCGTCCCGGTGGCGGCGGCGGTTTCGCCGGCCGTCCGGGTGGCGGTGGCGGCGCCGGTCGTCCCGGTACCGGAACCGGTGGTCCCGGTGGCGGCGGTGGCGGCGGTTTCGCCGGCCGTCCCGGTGGCGGTGGCCGTGGCCGCGGTGGAGGCACCGCGGGCGCGTTCGGCCGTCCCGGAGGACGCCCGACCCGCGGTCGCAAGTCCAAGCGCCAGCGGCGTCAAGAGTTCGACAACATGCAGGCCCCGGCGATCGGCGGCGTGCAGGCTCCTCGCGGCAACGGGCAGACGATCCGCCTGTCGCGCGGCGCCTCCCTGTCGGACTTCGCCGACAAGATCGGTGCGATCCCGGCGTCCCTGGTGCAGATCATGCTGCACCTGGGCGAGATGGTGACCGCCACGCAGTCGGTCAACGAGGAGACGCTCCAGCTTCTGGCCGCCGAGCTCGACTACAACCTGCTTGTGGTCAGCCCGGAGGAGGAGGACCGCGAGCTCCTGGAGACCTTCGACATCGAGTTCGGCGAGGACGAGGGCGACGAGTCCGACCTGGTCGCGCGCCCGCCGGTGGTGACCGTCATGGGTCACGTCGACCACGGTAAGACCAAGCTGCTCGACGCCATCCGCAACACCAACGAGGTGGCGCAGGAGGCGGGTGGCATCACCCAGCACATCGGTGCCTACCAGATCGCCACCGAGCACGAGGGCGAGGATCGGAAGATCACCTTCATCGACACCCCGGGTCACGAGGCGTTCACCGCCATGCGTGCCCGAGGTGCCAAGGTGACCGACATCGCCGTCCTGGTCGTCGCGGCCGACGACGGCGTGAAGCCGCAGACCATCGAGGCGCTCAACCACGCCCAGGCGGCCGACGTGCCGATCGTCGTCGCGGTCAACAAGGTCGACAAGGAGGGGGCGGACCCGAGCAAGGTGCGCGCCCAGCTCACCGAGTACGGCCTGGTCGCCGAGGAGTACGGCGGCACCACGATGTTCGTCGACATCTCCGCCAAGAACGGGACCGGCATCGAGAACCTTCTCGAGGCCATCCTGCTCACCGCGGACGCCGAGCTCGACCTGCGGGCCAACGACACGATGGACGCGCAGGGCGTCGCCATCGAGGCCCACCTCGACAAGGGCCGCGGCCCGGTCGCGACCGTGCTGGTCCAGCGCGGCACGCTCCGGGTCGGCGACTCGATCGTCTGTGGCGAGGCCTTCGGACGCGTCCGGGCGATGCTCGACGACAAGGGCGAGGCGATTCAGGAGGCCGACCCGTCCCGCCCGGTGGCGGTCCTCGGTCTGACCGCGGTGCCGGGCGCCGGTGACAACTTCATCGTCGTCACCGACGACCGGATGGCACGCCAGATCGCCCAGCAGCGCGCGGCGCGCAAGCGCATCGCGGACATGGCCAAGTCCGGCCGTCGCCGCACCCTCGAAGAGCTCTTCAGCGAGATGGAGAAGGGCCAGGTCGACGAGCTCAAGCTCATCATCAAGGGTGACGTCTCCGGTTCCGTCGAGGCTCTGGAGGACGCGCTGCTCAAGATCGACGTCGGCGACGAGGTGCGCCTGCGGGTGCTCCACCGCGCCGTCGGTGCGATCACCGAGTACGACGTCAACCTGGCGGTCGCCGACGACAACGCGGTCATCATCGGCTTCAACGTGCGTCCCGAGGTCAGGGCGCGCGATCTGGCCGAGCGCGAGGGCGTCGACATCCGCTACTACTCGGTCATCTACCAGGCGATCGAGGAGATCGAGGCGGCCCTCAAGGGCATGCTCAAGCCGGAGTTCGAAGAGGTCCAGATGGGCACCGCCGAAGTCCGCGAGGTCTTCAAGGTGCCGAAGATCGGCAACATCGCCGGTGCTCTGGTCCGCTCGGGCACGATCGTCCGCAACAGCAAGGCCCGTATCATCCGCGGCGGGGTCGTCATCTCCGACAACCTCACCGTCTCCTCGCTGCGCCGCTTCAAGGACGACGCGACCGAGGTGCGTGAAGGGTTCGAGTGCGGTATCGGTGTCGGCTACAGCGACATCAAGATCGATGACGTCATCGAGACCTTCGAGATGCGGGAGAAGCCGCGCGCCTGATGCCTCGGACAGGCAGGAGGACCGTCCCGCCGGTCGCCCCCTTGGGGGCGTCGGCGGGCGGTCCGTCCCTCCCGATGGCACGGTGACGACCGTGGCGAGTGATCCACTATGTATGTAGGTGCCCTGACATTGGACATCCTGCTCGGCGAGGTCCACTCGCTGAAGCAGAAGCGCTCGGTGGTGCGTCCCATCGTCGCCGAGGTGCAGCGACGCTTCCCGGGTGTGGCAGTCGCGGAGACCGGTCATCTTGATCTGCATCGCCGTACCGAGATCGGGATCGCGGTCGTCTCCGCCAGCGCCGCCAACTGCGGTGCGGTGCTGGACGACTGCGAGCGGCTGATCGCCTTCCGGCCGGAGATCGAGTTGCTGTCCGCCAGACACCGGCTCTACAACGAGGACGAGGACTAGATGGGGGGACGGCCGGTGGCGGAAGCACCCCTCCCGCTCCGGCCGTCCCCACAAGAAGGGGGGAGCTATGGACGCCGCGCGAGCACGCAAGATCGCCGACCGGATCCAGCAGATCGTGGCGGAGATGCTGGAGCGCCGGATCAAGGACCCCAGGCTGGGGTTCGTGACCGTGACGGACACACGGATCACCAACGACCTGAGTGAGGCCACGGTGTTCTACACCGTTTTCGGCTCGGAGGCCGAGCGGGCCGACTCCGCACTGGCGCTGGAGAGCGCCAAGGGGCTCATCCGCTCGGAGGTGGGCCGCCAGACGGGTCTGCGCCACACGCCGACGCTGACGTTCACCCACGACCCGCTCCCTGACACCGCCCGTCATCTGGAGGACCTGCTCGCCGAGGCGAAGGCCAGGGACGTGGAGATCGCCAAGCGGGCCGAGGGGGCTCTGCACGCGGGGGACGCCGACCCTTACCGCAAGCCCGAGGACAGGGCCGGCGACTCCGAGGACGAAGAGGACGAATCCTCGGAGCGCGCGGGATATTCCGCGACGTGACGCCCGACCCGCGTGACGACGGCCCGGTGCCCGGTCAGGACTGGGACCGGGCCGCCCGGATCATCTCGGCCGCGGACGAGGTCGCGCTGGCCTGCCATGTCTCGCCCGACGGTGACGCGCTCGGCTCCATGCTGGGCGTCGGGCTCGCGCTGCGCGCGGCGGGCAAGCGGGTCACCGCGTCCTTCGGCGACCGGAGCTTCCACGTGCCCAGGCTGCTCCGCTTCCTGCCGGGGCAGGACCTGCTGATCGACCCCGCGCACTATCCCGCCGTACCCGAGGTGATGGTCACCTTCGACCTCCCCACCGTTGAGCGCCTTGGCACCCTGGCCGGAAACGCGGCCGGGGCGCGAGAGCTGATCGTGCTGGACCACCATCCGTCCAACACCGGGTTCGGCACGCTCAACCTGGTCGACCCCGGCGCCGCCGCCACCGCCGTGCTCGCCGAGGAGCTGATCCACAGGCTCGGCCTGCCGATCGACAGGGACATCGCGACCTGCCTGTACGTCGGGCTCGTCACCGACACCGGCTCGTTTCGGCACTCCTCCACCACCCCGCGGGCGCATGCCATGGCCGCCCGGCTGGTGGCATGCGGGCTTGACCCCGAGGAACTCGCCCGCGAGCTGTGGGACCGCTCCCCGTTCGGCTACCTGAAGGTGCTCGGTACCGCGCTGGACAGGGTCCGGCTGGAGCCGGAGGTGGGCGGTGGCCTGGTCTGGACGTTCGTCACCCGGGCAGACCGGGCCGCGCACGGGCTGCCGTACGACGAGGTGGAGGGGATCATCGACGTGGTCCGGCGCACCGACGAGGCGGACGTCGCCGCGATCCTCAAGGAGGACGACGAGGGTGCCTGGCAGGTCTCGACGCGGTCCAAGGGAGGGGTGGACGTCTCGCGCGTCTGCGCCGAACTGGGCGGCGGCGGGCACGCCAGGGCGGCGGGTTTCACCTCCCACCTGCCCGTCGAGGAGACGATCGCCAGTCTCCGGGCACTGCTGTAGAACTCTCCTGGCACGTCTGTCAAAGGAATCCCATTGAGCACGGCTCGCGCCAAGCGCACCCCGCCGCCGAGCGGCCTGATCATCGTCGACAAGCCCGCCGAGTGGACCTCGCACGATGTCGTGGCCAAGCTCCGCGGCATCGCGGGCACCCGCAAGGTCGGCCACGCGGGCACCCTCGATCCGATGGCCACCGGCGTGCTGGTGGTCGGCGTCGAGAAGGCCACCCGCCTGCTCGGCCACCTCGCGCTCACCGAGAAGGGCTACGATGCCACGATCCGCCTCGGCCAGGCCACCAACACCGACGACGCCGAGGGGGAGATCATCGCGACCGCGTCGGCGGCGGGTGTCGCCGAGGAGGACGTCCGAAAGGGGGTCGCCGCACTGACCGGCCCGATCATGCAGATCCCGCCGCAGGTCAGCGCCATCAAGGTGAACGGCGAGCGAGCCTACAAGCGAGCCAGGGCGGGGGAGGAGGTCGAGCTGAAGGCGCGCCCGGTGACCGTGTCGGGCTTCGAGATCATCGGCATCCGCCGCGACGGCGACCTGATCGACGTCGACGTCTCGGTGACCTGCTCCAGCGGCACCTACATCCGCGCGCTGGCCCGTGACCTGGGGGCCGATCTGGGCGTCGGCGGCCACCTGACCTACCTGCGCCGCACCCGCGTGGGGCCCTACGACCTGTCGATGGCGCGCACCGTCGAGCAGCTCTCCGCCGAGTGCTCGATCCTGCCGATGGCCGACGCGGTCGCGGCGGCCTTCCCTCGCCGCGACGTGACCGCCGAGGATGCGAGCACCGTCTCGCACGGCGGGCGGCTGCCCTCGCTGGGGCTGGGCAAGGGGCCGATCGGCGTGTTCGGCCCGGACGGCACCCTGCTGGCACTGGTCGAGGAGCACGACAAGATCACCAGGTCACTGGCGGTGTTCGTCTCCTGACCCGGTGACCCGGTGACCCGCGTGACCTGGCAGTGCTTTAAGGTTCGTGAACCGAACCATTTAGTCCTGTTAGGAGTCGTCTCATGGAGGTGTCCCTCTCCTCCCTGCCCGCCGCCGAGATCGCCGCGGACCTGCTCGTCCTGCCGGTGCGCGAGGGGCACGACCCCGGGCTCGGCCTCGGCGGCGTGTTCGGCCAGGTCAGGTTCACCGGCAGGGCCGGTCAGGACCTGCTGCTGCCGCGCCGGGACGGCGACGTCTTCCGCGCGGCCGCGGTCCTGCTGGTCGGGCTCGGCACCGACGACGGCGAGCACGCGGTACGGCGGGCGGTGGGCCGCGTCGCGCCACGGCTCGCCGAGTTCCCCACCGTGGCCATCGCCTTCCCCCACGCCCAGGCGGTCATCGAGGGCGTGCGGCTGGGCGGTTACCGGTTCGACGGCTACAAGAGCGAGCCATCCGGGCATGCCGTACGCGAACTGATCATCCTGGCGGCTGAGAACCCCGCGGGGGTCGTGCGGGCCGGGATCGTCGCCGACGCGGTGACGTTCGCCCGCGACCTGGTCAACACCCCGGCCGGTGACCTGGTCCCGATGGATCTGGCCGAGCGGGCGCGGGAGATGGCCGGGGCGTGCGGGCTGGGCGTGCGGGTGCTGGAGACCGGTGCGCTCCGCGAGGGCGGCTTCGGCGGCATCCTCGGCGTCGGCGCGGCCAGCGCGAACCCGCCCTGCCTGATCGAGGTGAGCCACCCCGGTGACGGCGCGAGCGGCACGGTCGGCCTCGTGGGCAAGGGCATCACCTTCGACTCCGGCGGTCTCGCCATCAAGGGCCTCGGGGCGATGTCCACCATGAAGTGTGACATGGCGGGTGGGGCGACCATGCTCGCGGTCGTCCAGGCCGCCGCCAGGCTGGGGCTGCCGGTGGGGGTCACCGCCGTGGTGCCCGCGGCCGAGAACATGGTCAGCGGCTCCGCCACCCGGCCCGGGGACGTGCTCAGGCACCGCAACGGGCGGACCACCGAGGTGACCGACACCGACAGCGAGGGCCGTCTGGTACTGGCCGACGCGCTCGCCTACCTGGCCGAGAGCTCTCCCGACGTGCTGATCGACGCGGCCACGCTGACCTACTCGGTGATGCACGCGCTCGGTGAGGACATCACCGGGGTGATCGGCAGTGACCGGGGGCTGGTCGGCGAGCTGATCGCGGCCGGTTCACGGGCCGGTGAGCCGATGTGGGAGCTGCCGCTCTGGGAGCCGTACGCCGACAGGCTCGCCTCCGAGGTGGCCGACGCGAAGAACGAGGGCGGCAATCTGGCCGACGCGACGATCGCCGCGCTGTTCCTGCGGCCGTTCACCGCCGGCCTGCCCTGGGCCCACCTGGACTTCGCCACGACCGCCTACCTGGACAAGCCCACCGACCTGGGCCCGGTGGGCGCGACCGGTGCGATGGTCCGCACGCTGATCGGCTATCTGGAGACCCGCCCCTAGCCTGGACCGCGGCTTCCCGGACGGTCCTGTCCGGGAAACCGGTCTCCGAACGGGGCCGGGGCTGTCCGGGGATCGGTCGCCGGGTGGGCCGGGGCTGTCCGGGGATCGGTCGCCGGGGGGGACGGGGCTGCCCGGGATCTGGTCGCCGGGCGGGTGCGGGCTATCCGGAGGCCCGTTCCTGGGCGCGTTCGAGCATGGCGCGCATCATGTCGGAGGTCAGGGCGAAGTGCTGCTCCGACAGGGAGCCTGCCCGCTCGGCGTCGCCGGCCGCGATGGCCTCGTAGATCTTCCGGTGCTCGGTCAGCGCCCGCTGGTAATCATCGGGATCGTCCTCCCCGTACGGTTCGACGGGGAATCCGAGGCTCACCCGCGTCAGCAGGTCCCGGCTGAGCGCGCTGATCTTCGGGTTGGCCGTCGCGGCCAGTATGGCGCCGTGGAAGGCCGCGTCGGCCGCCTGTTCCTGGCCCAGCGTGCCGGCCGTCGCGTAGCCGTCCAGCGCCACGCGCATGGCCGACAGGTCCTCGTCCGTACGGCGGAGTGCGGCGGTCCGCGCGACCAGCCCCTCCACCAGGCAGCGCAGGTCGAACAGCTGCTCCAGCTCGGGCCAGCGGGGCAGGAGCGTGCGGCGCACGGCGGAGGCCGTGGCCTCGGTCCAGCTCGTCCTGACGTAGGCCCCGCCGGTCCGGCCGCGCTTGATCTCCACGATGCCCACCGCCTGGAGCCGGCCGATGGCCTCGCGGACCGTCGCGCGGCTCACGTCGAGGATCGTGGCCAGCTCGCGTTCTCCGGGGAGGCGTTCGCCGGGCAGGTAGTCGCCTATCGCGACGGCGGTCATCAGCCGATCGGCCACCTCGGTGGCCACCGACTGCACCCTGACGGGGCTGAGCACGGAGGACTGGGTGGCGTCGCCCAGCACCTGGCCCAGCATGCGGGAGAGATCGTCGGTGCCGGGGGACGTCGCGTCGGGGTACACACCCGGCACGTTACACAACCTTACGATTCCAAAAAAGGTATTGTGTTCAGGCCATTAATCCATATGATGTCCACGACATGGACATTCGGCTCATCTAGTGGCATATGCCCACTTGTTGTATGGAGGACTGCGGTGGCGATCCCCGAACCGACCACCCAGGGCCTGGCCCCCTTCAAGGACTGGCATACCTGGTACCGCGTCACGGGAGACCTGAACGCGGGCAAAGCCCCCCTCGTCGTGCTGCACGGCGGCCCCGGCGCCGCCCACGACTACACCCTGCGTATGGCGCGGCTGGCCGAGCAGGACCGGGCGGTCGTCCACTACGACCAGCTCGGTGTGGGGCTCTCCACCCACCTGCCCGATCGCGGCGCCGACTTCTGGACGGTCGAGCTCTTCCTCGCCGAACTGGACAACCTGCTGACCCATCTCGGCATCGCCGGCGGATACCACCTGATCGGCCAGTCGTGGGGCGGCATGCTGGCCGCCGAGCACGCGGTACTCCGGCCCGAGGGCCTCAAGGGGCTGGTCATCGCCGACTCGCCCGCCTCGATGGGGCTCTGGCGCGAGGAGTGCGACCGGCTGCGCGCCGAGCTTCCGGCCGAGGTCGAGCGGACGCTCCGCGAGCACGAGGCCGCCGGGACCACCGGCAGCCCCGAGTACCGCGCGGCGGAGAAGGTGTTCAACGCCCGCCACGTCTGCATGATCGTTCCCAACCCGCCGGAGGTCCTGGCCAGCGACGCCAAGACCGCGGAGGACCCGACCGTGTACCACACGATGAACGGGCCGACCGAGTTCCACGTCGTCGGCAGCCTGCGGGACTGGTCGGTGGTCGACAGGCTGCACCAGGTGACCGCGCCCACCCTGCTCGTCTCCGGGCGGCACGACGAGGCCACCCCTCGCACCGTGCAGCCCTTCGCGGACCACATCCCCGACGTCCGATGGCAGATCTTCGAGCACTCCAGTCACATGCCGCACATCGAGGAAGAGGAGCTCTTCCTGCAGGTGGTCGGCTCATTCCTCGACTCCACGGACTAGGACCCCCATGAAGCGCAACATCCCGATCGCAGCGGGCGCGGCCCTGCTCGCCCTGTCCGTCGCCGCTTGTTCCGGCGCCTCCGCCCCGGCCGGGTCCGCAGGGCAGGCCGGCCCGGCCGGATCCTCCCAGGCGGGCTCAGCGGGCTTCCAGGAGCAGCACAAGGGCGGCACGCTCCGCCTGCAGGCCAAGGCCGGCGACGGCACGCTCGACCCGCACATCAACTACAGCAACGGCAACTGGCAGGTCTTCCAGGCCATGTACGACGGCCTGCTGGCCTTCAAGAAGGTCGGTGGCGAGGCCTCCTACGACCTGGTCCCGGACCTGGCCGAGGCCATGCCCCAGGTCAGTCAGGACGGCAGGTCCTACACCTTCACCCTCCGCAAGGGCGTGAGGTTCGCCGGCGGCGGCGAGGTCACCGTCGACGACGTGGTGGCCTCCTTCGAGCGGATCTACAAGGTCTCCGGGCCGACCTCCGGCACCTTCTACGCCGGGATCGTCGGCGCCGAAGACTGCGTCAAGAAGCCGAAGGGCTGCACGCTCGAGGCGGGCGTGGTCGCCGACAAGGCCAAGAACACGGTCACGATCAACCTGGTCGAGCCGGACTCGGAGTTCCCGCTCAAGCTCGCGCTGCCGCACGCGGCGGTGCTGCCGAAGGACACCCCGGACAAGGACCAGGGCACCAAGCCGATCGGCGGCACCGGGCCCTACACGGCGGCCTCCTACGACCCCAACAAGGAGCTCAAGCTCGTCCGCAACCCCAACTTCACCGAGTGGTCGCGCGAGGCGCAGCCGCAGGGGTACCCGGACGAGATCGTCTACTCCTACGGCCTCACCGCCGAGGCCGCGGTCACCGCTGTCCAGAACGGCCAGGCCGACTGGGTCTTCGACCCGCTGCCCGCCGATCGGCTCAGCGAGATCGGCACCAAGTACGCCTCCCAGGCGCACGTGAACCAGCTCTCGGCCTTCTGGTACCTCCCGCTCAACGTCAACCTCGCCCCGTTCGACAAGCCCGAGGCCCGTCAGGCGCTCAACTGGGCGATCGACCGCCAGGCCGTGGTGAAGATGTTCGGCGGGGCCAACGTGGCCCAGCCCGCCTGCTCACTCCTGCCGCCCGGCATCCCCGGTCACGCCGACTTCTGTGACTTCCCCAAGCAGGACCTGGCCAAGGCCAGGGAACTCGTCCAGCAGTCGGGCACCGCGGGCCAGGAGGTCTCCCTGGTCGTCGCCGACGACGACGTGAGCAAGCAGATCGGCGAGTACGTCCGCAGCACCCTGGAGCAGATCGGCTACCAGGCCAAGCTCAAGGTCATCTCGACGAACATCCACTTCACCTACATCCAGAACGACAAGAACAAGGTCCAGGCCAGCGTCTCCCAGTGGTACGCCGACTACCCCGCCGCCTCGGACTTCCTGAACGTGCTGCTGTCCTGCGCGTCCTTCCGCCCGGGCAGCGACTCCAGCATCAACATCTCCGGCTTCTGCGACAAGGACATCGACGCCCGGATGGCCGAGGCCATGACGCTGGACCGGACCGACAAGAACGCCGCGAACGCCAAGTGGGGCGAGATCGACCGCGACCTGACCAAGGCAAGCCCGATCATCCCGCTGTTCACCCCCAAGCAGGTCGACTTCGTCTCCAGCAGGGTCGGCAACTACCAGTTCCACAAGCAGTTCTTCATGCTCATCTCCCAGCTCTGGGTCAAGTAGGTGAGCACGATGAGCGGGGCGGAGACCATCCCCGCGGTCGCCGCCACGGTCCGGCCCGGTGCCGGCCCGTGGCGGCAGGCCGCCGTCCGGATCCTGCGCAACCGCTCGGCGATGATCGCCGGAGCCGGACTGCTCCTCATCGTGCTCGTCTGCCTGCTGGCCCCGGTCTACGCGGGTTCGATCGCGCACACCGACCCGTTCGTCTCCAACATCTCCGGCACCACGGTCGTGGACGGCCAGGAGGTCCAGGTCCTCCAGCAGAGCACCGAGGGCCTCGGTCTGGGCGTCACCCCGATCGGCCCGACCGGCGACCCCGGCCACTACCTGCTCGGGGCGGACAACCAGGGCCGCGACGTCATGGCCAGGCTCCTGTACGGCGGGCGCAACAGCCTGCTGATCGGCGTCTCCGCGGCGCTGCTCTGCTGTGCGCTGGCCACCGTGCTCGGCGTGGTCGCCGGCTATTTCGGCGGCTGGATCGACGCCGTGCTCTCCCGGTTCTTCGACGTGATCTGGGCCTTCCCGGTCTACCTGCTGGCCATCTGCCTGTCGGTGGTGCTGCTCACCAGCGGCCTGCACCTGGGGCCGGTCCACATCGACGCGGGCAGCCTCGCACTGCCGATCGTCATCATCGCGATCATCTACGTCCCCTACGTGGCCCGGCCACTGCGGGGCCAGGTGATGGCGCTGCGCGACAAGGAGTTCCTGCACGCCGCCGTCGGCCTGGGCGCGAGCGACCTGCGGATCATGCGCCGTGAGGTGCTGCCGAACATCCTGCCCACAGTGGTGGTGTTCCTGCCGCTGATGACGGCGCTCAGCATGCTCACCGAGTCGGCGCTGTCGTTCCTGTCGGTCGGTGTCCAGTCGCCCGACGCGAGCTGGGGCACGATCATCAACGACGGCCTCGCCCTGCTCTACACCCGGCCGATGATCACTATCGCCGCGGGGCTGTTCGTCGCGCTGACCGCGGTCGTGCTCAACGTCTTCGGCGACGGCGTGCGCGACGCGCTCGACCCGAACGCCCGGCTGCGGGGAGGCGCCTGATGATCGGCTACATCCTGCGGCGCTTCGGTGCCGCGCTGCTCGTCCTCTTCGCGATCAGCGTGCTGGTCTTCCTGATCTTCTTCGCCACGCCGGGCGTGGACCCGGCGGCACGCATCGCGGGCAAGAACGCCGACCCGGCCACGCTGGAGCAGGTGCGCGCGTCGTTCGGCTTCGACCAGCCGCTGCCCGTGCAGTACCTGATGATGATGAAGCACCTGTTCGTCACCCAGGACCTCACCTCGTTCGTCAACCGGGGCACGCTGGTGATCCCGCAGATCATGGCCGCGGTCCCGGTCACGCTCTCGCTCGTCGCCGGCGCGGCGGTGATCTGGATGGTGCTGGGCGTGGCGATGGGCACCCTCGCCGGCGCCATGCGCGGCACGGTGGTCGACCCGCTGGTCATGCTGCTCGGCGTCTTCGGCGTCTCGCTGCCGGTCTACTGGCTGGGCGAGGTGGTCAACCTCATCACCCAGAAGGAACTGCACGACTCGGTCTTCTCCTGGGTCCCGCCGCTCGGCTACGTCCCGCTCTCGCAGAGCCCTGGACAGTGGGCGCTGCACCTGCTGCTGCCCTGGCTCACCCTGGCCCTGCTGTACGCCGGGATCTACGCCAGGCTGCTGCGCGGCGAGCTGATCCAGGCGCTGAACGAGGACTACGTGCGCACCGCCCGCGCCAAGGGCCTGTCCGAGTGGCGCATCCTGATCAGGCACGCGCTGCGCTGCTCGCTGATCCCGATCGTGTCGCTGTTCGGCCTGGACTTCGGCGCCCTCGTCGGGGGCGCGGCGTTGCTCACCGAGGTGGTCTTCGGCCTGCCGGGCATCGGCAAACTCACCTACCAGGCGCTGCAGAACCTCGACCTGCCCGTGATCATGGGCACGGTCCTCTACGCCGCCTTCTTCGTCGTACTGGCCAACGCCGTGGTGGACGTCCTGTACGCCCGGCTCGACCCTAGGGTGCGCCGTGCCTGACCAACCGCTTCTCGAAGTCGACGACCTGCGGGTGCGCTTCCGCACCGGCAGGGGCCGGTTCACGGCCGTCGACGGGCTGTCCTTCTCCGTACGGCCCGGCGAGGTGCTGGGCATCGTGGGGGAGTCGGGCTCGGGCAAGAGCGTGTCGATGCTCGGCGTGCTCCGGCTGATCCGTACCCCTAATGCCGAAATTTCTGGAAGTGTGATCTTCCGTGGCCGTGACCTGCTGTCGCTGAAGGACAAGGAGATGCGGGCCGTCCGGGGGCGGGAGATCGCCATGATCTTCCAGGACCCGATGACCGCCCTCACCCCCGTCTACACGGTCGGCTGGCAGATCGCCGAGCAGATCCGCGCCCACGAGAGGATCTCGAAGAGGCAGGCCCGCGACCGCGCGGTCAAGCTGCTCGACGAGGTCGGCATCCCGGCCCCCGGCAAGCGGGTGGACTCCTACCCGCACGAGTTCTCCGGCGGCATGCGCCAGCGCGTGGTCATCGCCATGGCGCTGTCGTGCAACCCCGGGCTGCTGATCGCCGACGAGCCCACCACCGCGCTCGACGTCACCACCCAGGCGCAGATCCTCGACCTGATGCGCCGCCTGCGCACCGACCACGGCTCGGCGATCGTCATGATCACCCACGACATGGGCGTGGTCTCGGAGATCGCCGACGAGGTCTTGGTCATGTACGGCGGGCGCGCGGTCGAGCGCGGTCCCCGCGGAAAGGTCTTCCACGCCCCCCGCCACCCCTACACCTGGGGCCTGCTCGACTCGGTGCCCCGGGTGGGCGGCCCGCGCGTCCGGCGGCTGCCCACGATCCCGGGCGCCCCCGGCGCCTCGGGCGGCGGCTGCCCCTTCGCCGACCGCTGCGTCCACCGCCACCACGCCTGCGACGAGGTCCCCCCGCTCGTCGGCGTGGCCGGCCACCTCGACGCCTGCCTGCTGCCCCGGGAGGGCAGGGAGCGGATCCGTCGCGGCGACCGCGACGGCCTGGTGGCGTCCCCGGCACGACAGACCGCCCTCGCGGCGGATGAGGAGCGTTGAGCGACCCGTGAACACAACGGACACGACGATGAACGCCCTGCTCAGGGCCACCAACGTGGTCAAGCACTTCAGGGCGCGTGGAGGCCGGGGCGTACAGGCCGTCAACGGGGTCTCGCTGGAGGTCCGCGCCGGGGAGACCCTCGGCGTGGTCGGTGAGTCCGGGTGTGGCAAGTCCACGCTCGGCCGCTGCCTGGTCCGGCTGACCGATGTCACCGCGGGCCGGGTGGAGTTCGACGGGCAGGACATCACCGGCCTGTCCCGGCGCGGCCTCCGCCCGGTCCGCAAGGATTTGCAGCTCGTCTTCCAGGACCCCTACGCCTCGCTCAACCCGCGCCGCACGGCCGGTGACGCCGTCGCGGAGCCGCTCAGGATCCACGGGTACGGCGACGCCGGCGCGATCAGGAACCGGGTCGGTGAGCTGTTCGACCTGGTCGGCCTGGCCAAGAGCCACCTGGACCGCTACCCGCACGAGTTCTCCGGTGGCCAGCGCCAGCGGATCGGCATCGCCAGGGCCATCGCCCTGTCGCCCAAGCTCGTGGTGGCCGACGAGCCGGTCTCCGCGCTCGACGTGTCGGTGCAGGCGCAGGTGCTCAACCTCTTCGCCGATCTCCAGGAGGAGCTCGGGCTCACCTACGTCTTCATCGCGCACGACCTCGGCGTGGTGCGGCACGTGTCGGACCGGATCGCGGTGATGTACCTCGGGGAGATCGTCGAGGTGGCCGAGGCCGAGGCGCTGTACGCCGCCCCCGCCCACCCCTACACCCACGCGCTGCTCTCGGCGGTTCCGGAGATCGACGACGGGTCGGGAGCGCCACGCCGCGAGCGTGTCGTGCTGACCGGCGACGTGCCCAGCCCGATCGACCGGCCCACCGGCTGTTCCTTCCACCCCCGCTGCCCGATCGCCCAGGAGCGGTGCCGTACCGAACGTCCCGCGCCGAGCCTCGTCGGCGGACGTCAGGTGGCCTGTCACTTTCCGATACGCTCCCCGGTTGGAGAGATGACCGGGGAGCATGGCAGGCTTTAGGGGTCGATCCGCTACAAGGGGAAGAGGCTGCGGTGCGAGGTTGGCACGGATTGGACGACGTGCCCGAGAACTGGGGCAGGTCCGTCGTCACGATCGGCGTCTTCGACGGCGTTCACCGCGGGCATCAGCAGATGGTGGCCAGAGCCGTCGCGATGGCCGCGGATCTTGCGGTGCCCTCGGTGGTGGTGACCTTCGACCCGCATCCGGAGGAGGTGGTGCGGCCCGGCACGCATCCTCCGAGGCTGACGACGGCCAGGCACCGCACCGAGCTTCTCGCCGGGCTGGGCGTCGACGCGGTGTGCGTCCTGCCGTTCACGCTGGAGTTCTCCCGGATGAGCCCCGACGAGTTCGTGCAGACCGTGCTCGTCGACCGGTTGCACGCCGCCGGGGTCGTGGTGGGGGAGAACTTCCGCTTCGGCCACAAGGCCTCCGGTGACGTGGAGACACTGCGCACCCTCGGCGAGAAGTACGACTTCGTGGCCGAGGCGGTCCCGCTGGTCAGCGATGGTGAGACGATCTCCTCCACGCTGATCCGCGAGCAGATCACCTCCGGTGACATGGAGGCGGTCAGGCTGACGCTCGGCCGCCCGCACCGGGTCGAGGGCGTGGTGGTCCGCGGCTACCAGCGCGGCCGGCAGCTCGGTTTCCCGACGGCCAACCTGGAGTCGCCGGAGTTCACCGCGATCCCCGCCGACGGCGTCTACGCCGGTTGGCTGCAGGGCGTCGAGACCGGCAACCTGCCCGCCGTGTACGGCGGCGAGCGCTGGCCCGCGGCGATCTCCGTGGGTACCAACCCGACCTTCGAGGGCGTGCCCCGCACCGTCGAGGCGTACGCGCTCGACCGTGACGATCTCGACCTCTACGGTGCGCATGTGGCCGTCGACTTCGGGCCGAGGCTTCGCGGCAACACCAGGTTCGACTCGATCGCGGCGCTCGTCGAGCAGATCCGGGCGGACGTGGACGAGGTACGGCGCCTGACGGGCTGATCTCTCCCGCGCGCTCCTCGCCACAGGGGCCGTATGGCCCGTTCGAGCGCCCGCCGAACCCGCCGTCCCGCTGAACTCGCCGAACCCGTCGTCCCGCCGAGCCACGCGTGGCTCTCGTGAGCCGACACGCCGTCCAGGCGGTCCACGGGGGCCGGATTCATGGGGCTGCCGCATGATGTGCGGGGGCGACGAGGCCGGTGGTAGCCTGGCATGTCAGCTCTGTAACCGTGTTCTCACGATCCCGGCGCTGATCTCGCCACGGCGACTGTAGGCACGCACGGTCGTTCGGGGAGTCGGAACTGCGCGTGCCCGTAGAGGTTCAAGGAGAGAAGTGTCGCTCGACACCGCCGCAAAGAAGCAGATCATCGGTGACTACGCCAAGGGTGAGACCGACACCGGTTCCCCCGAGGTGCAGATCGCGTTGCTGAGCAAGCGCATCAGCGAGCTCACCGAGCACCTGAAGATGCACAAGCACGACCACCACAGCCGTCGCGGTCTGCTGCTGCTCGTCGGCCGCCGCCGCCGGCTGCTGAAGTACCTGCAGAGCAAGGACATCGCGCGCTACCGTTCGCTCATCGAGCGGCTCGGCCTGCGCCGATAGAGTCATGAGGGAGCGGCCTCGCGCCGCTCCCTCATCTCATATGGCTCGGTGTCGGCGCGTCGCGCCATGAAGACGCCGTCCCAGTGAGCAAACTGAATAGCCGAGACAGTGCCCCGCGTCCGCAAGCAAGCGCGCCCCACGGCGTCGGAGGGCCGGTCCTCGGTAGTGGCCCCCGGTCATCTTGGCACAAGCCATACGGAACCGGGCGCTTCGATCGAAGACCGGCGCTGCACCTACGGGGAGCCGGCAAACACGACGAACCAGGCGCGACACGTGCGTCTGGCCGGACGCGGGCGACCGACCCACAAGGAGGTCCCCGTGGAGGGTGTCCACAGCAGCGAAGCCGTTATCGACAACGGCTCATTCGGCACGCGTACCATCCGGTTCGAGACCGGGCGGCTCGCGCGCCAGGCGGCGGGTTCCGCCGTCGTCTACCTCGATGACGACACGATGGTCCTCTCCGCGACCACCGCGTCCAAGAATCCCAAGGAGAACCTCGACTTCTTCCCCCTCACGGTGGACGTCGAGGAGCGAATGTACGCCGCGGGCCGCATTCCCGGCTCGTTCTTCCGGCGTGAGGGCCGTCCCTCCGAGGACGCCATCCTCACCTGCCGCCTGATCGACCGGCCGCTGCGCCCCTCGTTCGTCAAGGGCCTGCGCAACGAGATCCAGGTGGTCGCCACCATCATGGCGCTCCACCCCGAGCACCTGTACGACGTCGTCGCGATCAACGCCGCGTCCCTCTCCACCCAGCTGGCGGGGCTGCCGTTCTCCGGCCCGATCGGCGGCGTCCGCGTCGCGCTGATCGAGGGCCAGTGGGTCGCCTTCCCGACCAACTCCGAGCTGGCGAACGCCACCTTCGACATGGTGGTCGCGGGCCGCGTGCTCGACGACGGCGACGTCGCGATCATGATGGTCGAGGCCGAGTCCACCCGTGACACGCTCAGGCTCGTCGGCGAGGGAGCCGTGGCGCCGACCGAGGAGACCGTGGCGCAGGGCCTGGAGGCTTCCAAGCCGTTCATCAAGGTGCTCTGCGAGGCACAGGCCAAGATCGCGAAGGTCGCCGCCAAGGAGACCGCCGAGTACCCGCTCTTCCTCGACTACCAGGACGACGTCCTGGAGGCCGTGACCGGCGCGGTCAAGAGCGAGCTCGCCGCCGCGCTGACCATCGCGGGCAAGCAGGAGCGCGAGGCCGAGCTCGACCGGGTCAAGGCCCTGGCGCTGGAGAAGGTCGGACCCGACTTCGAGGGCCGCGAGAAGGAGATCGGCGCCGCGTTCCGGTCGCTGACCAAGAAGCTCATGCGTGAGCGCGTCATCGCCGAGGGCGTCCGTATCGACGGCCGCGGCGTCAAGGACATCAGGCAGCTCAGTGCCGAGGTCCACGTCGTGCCCCGGGTGCACGGCTCGGCCCTGTTCGAGCGTGGCGAGACCCAGATCCTGGGCATCACCACCCTCAACATGCTCCGCATGGAGCAGATGATCGACACGCTCAACCCCGAGCGCACCAAGCGCTACATGCACAACTACAACTTCCCGCCCTACTCCACCGGCGAGACCGGCCGGGTGGGCTCTCCCAAGCGGCGCGAGATCGGCCACGGCGCGCTCGCCGAGCGGGCGCTGCTGCCCGTCCTGCCGCTGCGCGAGGAGTTCCCGTACGCGATCCGCCAGGTCTCCGAGGCGCTGGGTTCCAACGGCTCGACCTCCATGGGGTCGGTGTGCGCCTCGACGATGGCGCTGCTCGACGCGGGTGTCCCGCTCAAGGGCATCGTCGCGGGCATCGCGATGGGCCTCATCAACGAGGGCGACCAGTACGTCACGCTGACCGACATCCTCGGGGCCGAGGACGCCATGGGCGACATGGACTTCAAGGTCGCCGGCACCAAGGACGTCATCACCGCGCTCCAGCTCGACACCAAGCTGGACGGCATTCCGGCCTCCGTGCTGGCGGCCGCGCTGAAGCAGGCCAAGGGCGCTCGTCTGGCCATCATCGACGTGATGCAGGAGGCCATCGACTCCCCGGCGGAGATGAACGTCACGGCCCCGCGCATCATCACGATCAAGATCCCGGTGGACAAGATCGGAGAGGTCATCGGCCCGAAGGGCAAGATGATCAACCAGATCCAGGACGACACCGGCGCCGAGATCACCCTCGAGGACGACGGAACCATCTACATCGGCGCCACCGACGGCCCGTCCGCCGAGGCGGCCAGGTCGGCGATCAACGCCATCGCGAACCCGCACATGCCGGAGGTCGGCGAGCGCTACCTGGGCACGGTCGTCAAGATCGCCGCCTTCGGCGCCTTCGTCTCCCTCATGCCGGGCAAGGACGGCCTCCTGCACGTCTCCCAGATCCGCAAGCTGCACGGCGGCAAGCGCATCGAGAACGTCGAGGACGTCATGAACGTCGGCGAGAAGGTCCAGGTGGAGATCGCCGAGATCGACTCGCGCGGCAAGCTCTCCCTGGTGCCCGTCGAGGTCATCGAGAAGGAGGCCGCGGCCAAGGCGGAGGCCGGCGACTCCGACACCTCGGCGGCCCCGCCCGCTGAGGCACCCGCCGACGACCGGCCGCGCGAGGAGCGGCCCCGCCGCACCCGCACCCGCAGCAGCAGTGGTGGTGGCGGCAACCGCGGTGGAGGGGAAGACCGCAACTCGTGATCACCACCACTCTGCACCCCGGCAAGGACGGCGCCGGGGTCGTGAAGCGCACCGTCCTCCCCGGTGGGCTCCGGGTGGTGACCGAGTCCATGCCGACCGTGCGTTCCGTCGCGGTCGGCATGTGGGTCGGCATCGGATCGAGAGACGAGTCCCCCCAGCACATGGGCTCCTCCCACTTCCTTGAGCACCTGCTGTTCAAGGGGACCCCCACACGGGACGCGCTGGAGATCTCCGCGGCCATCGAGGGCATCGGCGGCGAGATCAACGCCTTCACCGCCAAGGAGTACACCTGCTACTACGCGCGGGTCCTCGACGAGGACCTGCGGGTGGCGATCGACGTGCTCGCCGACGTGGTGACCTCCTCGCTCATCACCGACGAGGACGTCGAGGCCGAGCGTGGCGTGATCCTGGAGGAGATCGCCATGCACGACGACGACCCCTCCGACGTGGTGCACGAGCAGTTCTCCACCGAGCTGTACGGCGACACGCCCGTCGGCAGGCCGATCCTCGGCACCGTCGACTCGATCACCGCGGTCACCCGCG
Organism: Streptosporangium sp. NBC_01755; assembly: GCF_035917995.1. Lineage (NCBI taxonomy): Bacteria > Bacillati > Actinomycetota > Actinomycetes > Streptosporangiales > Streptosporangiaceae > Streptosporangium > Streptosporangium sp. NBC_01755. The sequence continues at coordinate 5,469,080 of NZ_CP109131.1, forward strand.
ACCGGATCGCCGAGTACTACCGGCGCTACTACCTGCCCACCCACACGGTGGTGTCGGTGGCGGGCAACGTCGACCACGAGCAGGTCGTGGCCCTGGTCGCCGCGGCCTACGAGCGGGCGGGGGCACTGGGCGGGGACGCCTCGCCGGTGCCTCCGCGCGTGTCGGGGCCCGGTGTCGAGACCCGCTCGGGTACGCGGGTGGTGCACCGGCCGACCGAGCAGGCCAACCTGGTCCTGGGTACGACCGCGCTGACCCGCACCGACGAGCGCCGCTTCGCGCTCGGCGTGCTCAACGCGGCGCTCGGCGGTGGCATGTCGTCGCGGCTGTTCCAGGAGATCAGGGAGAAGAGGGGCCTCGCCTACTCGGCCTACTCCTACACCTCCGCCCTCGCGGACACCGGCCAGTTCGGCATCTACGTCGGCTGCCTGCCGTCGAAGATCGACGACGTGCTGAAGATCTGCCGCGAGGAGGTGCTCCGCGTGATCGCCGACGGCATCACCGAGGAGGAGATCGTCCGGGGCAAGGGGCAGATGCGCGGCGGTCTCGTGCTCGGCCTGGAGGACACCGGCTCCCGGATGTCCAGGATCGGCAAGGGCGAACTGGTCTTCGACGAGCTGCTCTCGGTCGACGACCTGCTCGGCAGGATCGACGCGGTGACCTCGGAGGAGATCAGCGAGGTCGCGGCGGACGTCCTCAACCGCCCGATGTCCCTCGCGGTCATCGGCCCCTACGACGATGA